>JBCCQH010000049.1:0-51988 GCA_039024435.1 Bacteroidota bacterium | reverse complement strand
GGACGAATTCTGCTACAAGCTGAACCGACGTTACGAAGGGGAAACCCGATTTGCGACCATCCTGGGCAATTCGCTCCGGCATTGGAACAAATACCACGTGTGGCAAAGAAGCGGATAGTCATTTGCGATAGGGCCACTTCCCATTTGCATCAAGCACGAAAATATGCGCTAAAGTGGCAAATCAGTGGTACGATGAACTCAGCTCCAAAGACCCACAAGGGCAATGGCAGGATCTTTTTCCCGAAACAGTCATTCCGCAAATAAGTCCCGGCTCCGCATGATCCCTGCCCCGCATGCGCAGACCCGGAAAGTCCACTGAATATTCCCGTTCAAGGCCGGTTTCTCCGCAACAAACGGTCACGATATTTCGACATCTTGCCGGAAAATAAAAAATATGAACAATTTGCCCGTTGAGCGCTTTCATCTTTGTACACTTCTAAGTTAAGCATCAATGAATCAGCGATATAGCCCTCACCTTGGGGGACGGTTAATGATCCATTAGGCACGGGTTTCATAGCGCCGGTGACAGGTTTCGTGCGTTTTTGCACGAATGTTTCTGGTAAAAGCCGTATATTCAGATCGACAAAGTTATCTGACTACATGATCAGTTTTAATTCTTTGATGCCGATCCGCTCTGTAATGCCAGACGAGGAACAACCTCGCCTGAGTTTGGATGGATTGTTGGGCCGTGAAGCCCGGCAAGCGGAAAAAGCGAAAAAGAAGACGAATGCCCGTATGGGGTTGCTTTCTTTGGCATCATTCATGGGCCGACGCGATAATGAGGACAACGAGGAAGCAGTCGTTTCGAGCCGCGGAAATTCTGCGGCTGAAGAAAGACCGTGATTCAGATCCTTTTCTCCCTTCGTGTGCGATTTGCTCGGCGAGTTCACTCGGCATCGGCTTCTACAAGGCGTGTTTGGTCCCGCTCCGGTGTCGGGCCACCTTGCCCCACTCAATCCCCCCAAAGTCCCTCTTCGATGATTTCCAGGACGTGACCGTCAGGATCTTCGAAGTAAAACGAAAACATATCCCCCGGCCATTTTTCCTCGTGAAGGATCGGAATTCCGGCCGCCGCTACCTTGGCTTTCCAGTCTTGATAAGCGTCGCGGGACACCTCAAATGCCAAGTGCAATTTCCCCGAACCAAAGTGAGGGGGAAGGCGCTCGTCCTTGCGGGTGACTTCCGGGATAAAGCACAGCAGCACCGACTGTCCGGCCCGAAAAAAGGCGTGGCGGTCCTTGACGAGCGAGAAATGCTCCAGTCCCAGTTTGCCCTTGTAAAACGCAACCGTCCGGTCAAGATCGGCTACGTAAAGGCAGGTTTCTTTGATGCGAAGGATTTTCATGGCCTCGATTGATTACAGCAGTTCGACCACTTCGACCTCAACCCGGCGGTTTTTTTGCCGGCCTTCCTCGGTTTCATTGGAGGCAATCGGATGTTCCATGCCGTAGCCCGCAACCTGCATCTGCCGCCCAGCGACGCCGGCTTTGAGCAGCCAGTCCCGTACGCGGGTGGCCCGCCGCTCCGACAGCGATTTTACCCGATCTGCTACCCCGGTATTGTCAGTGTGGCCGCTGATTTCGACTTTTACGTCCGGATTTGCCTTGAGGAAGCGCTCCAAACGCCGCAATTCCGGTTCCGAATCGTCGCGGATCTCCGCTTTTCCAATGTCGAAGTTGATGTTGTTCAGGACGACCTTGCTTCCGACTAGGATCGGTTGCAAGGCCACATCAATGCGGATTTCCGGACTGATTTTCAGCAGATCAAAGTCGAGGTCCTGCCCGTAAAACATATAGCCGGGCGAGGAGAACATGACCGAGTAGGTGCCACCTTTTTCCGGCAGATCCAGGGTGTACATACCTTTTTGGGCCTCGTTGCGGGTGCGGGAGAACTGCTTGAGGGTCCTGTTTTCGGTGACCGTGACTTCCGCCGGAATGGGCATCTCGGAAGTTTCGCTTTTTACAGTTCCCGCGAGGTAGGGCACATTGCGCAGCGCATTGTCGATGGGATCGTCGGGGTCGGTAAAGCGGATGAACCAGAAATCGTTGCCGATGTCTTTTTGTAGCGGAGCCAGATCGCCCCGCACACTCTCGGCGAAGCCCAGGGCGAGATAGTTACCGCCTTCGAGGGCCATCACGTCGTACAAATTTTCAAAGTCTTCCCCGCCAAAGGTGCCGGCCCAGATCTGCCGCCCCAGGCTGTCGGTGCGGACCATCCAACCATCGTAGAGACCTTTGTTGATGATTTTGGCTCTGCTGTTCGTCGTACCCACCATGATGTAGCCGCCGTCGGGCGTCGGGGCGACGCTGTTGCCGCCTTCCGATTTCGCCCCTCCGTAAGTTTGGCTCCAACGTAGATTGCCGTCGTAGGTGATTTGGAACATCCAACTGTCGCCGAGACCGTGATAGGTCGCCAGGGACAGGTCTTCATCCTCGGAAAAGGTGGTGCCCGCAATGACCAGATCGCCATTTTGCGCCCGGACAATCCCGTGAGCTTCGTCAAAGTCGGTCCCGCCGAAAGTGCGCTGCCAAATGATATCGAAGTTTTTGCTCAGACAAACCGCCCAAACATCTTTTGCCCCAAGCGGATCCTTGACGTCGCCATTGGCCGAATTGGTCGTGCACAGGGCGAGGTAGCGCTCCTTTTTGATTTCGAAGAGCCGGGTGATTTTTTCGTTGCCCGTACCGCCGAACGATTTTTCCAGGATGATATCGCCCAGGGGATCCAGCATCGCCACCCAGGCATCCAATCCGCCACGGGAATAAGTCATGGTTCCATTGCGCGATCCTGATTCCCCGCCGATGATGTAATGGCCATTTTCCAGGGCAATGATCGACAATCCTTTGTCGTTTCCGGTGCCGCCGTAGCAGCGTGACCATTCGAGATTTCCCATGCGGTCGACCTTGGCGACGAGGTAGTCCATTTTGCCGTGGGTACTGGTGGCATCGCCGTCTTTGCTTTCCGTTGTACCAATGAGGACCGCGCCGCCATCCGGAGTAGCTTGCATATCGGAAAAGGTTTCCTTGCCCGAGCCTCCGATCAGTGTCTGCCAAATCACTTGGCCTTCGGCCGAGACCCGCGCAACCACCAAATCGTAAATGCCGAGGCTGTGGTTGCCCTCCCCGAAGCCTTCATTGGAAGACGTCTGCCCCCCCATGAGGAAGCAATTGCGGTCCACGGGGATCATTTTCATGCCATTGTCGTAGCCGGAGGACCCAATGGCTTTTTGCCAGAGCAGCTTTTGCCCGGAAACGGGTGCGTAGAGGGCGATCAATGCGAGAAGAAGGATCAATGAATTGGTGCGGTGCATATTGCTCTTCGATAAAGTTCGGTACAAAGACCAAAATTAAATTGAAACGGTTTCTTCTTGAAAACGATAAATGTGGATAAGTATGCGATGTGTTCATTTTCCCGCAGTCGCTCGGGAAACGTTTCGGCACTTTTTACCCAAATACGGCGGCTGGCTTTTTCCTGAAATCTTCGTACCTTCCCTTGCATTTTCCACAACTACGCCCCGAAATCGGCAATATGCGAACTTCTGGAAGACGAATGTCTACGCGCTTTAGGAACGGACTCTTCAAGGCAATCGGCCTCGTTTTTTGCTTGCTGACCGCGAGTGATAGCTTCGCGCAAGAACGGCTGGGCTCGGTCATCGGGCGCGTGCGCGCCCGTTTATTGCAGGCCGAGCATGACGGGAAGTTTTCCGGGGTAGTTCTGGTGGCCAAAGGGGACCGCATCCTGCTCAACGAAGGCTTTGGCTGGGCCGATCCCTTCATCGGGGTGCGCAATACCGAGTCAAAGCGCTTCATGATCGCTTCGGTTTCCAAAGCTTTTGTCGCTGCGTCCATTCTGCAGTTGCAAGAAAAAGGGCTGCTCTCCGTGAACGACTTCATCCAGCAGCACCTTCCCGAATACCCAGCATGGGCGAGTGAAAACATCCAGATTCACCACCTCTTGACCCATACCTCGGGCATTCCGGACTATATCAATGACTTTCCCCTCAAGTTCAAGCTCAAGCAGTTTACCGGCTGGACGCCGGCCCGCAAAGAACTGATCGCCTCGTTTCAGAATCGTCCCCTCAATTTCTTTCCCGGAGAAGATTTCAAATACTCGAATTCCGGCTACGTCCTGCTGGCGCGCATCGTGGAAAACGTGAGCGGAATGGACTACGAAAAGTACGTCGCCCGTCACATCCTGGAACCACTTGGGATGGACAACACTGGCATGGGGGACTTCGACAAAATCGGCAACCGGGCGGTGGCCTTCAAAGGTACCAGCGCAAAAAAGAAGCAGATCGACAACTTTAAAAGTGAGTGGATCTACGGCATGGGCGAAATTTATTCGACCACGCACGACCTCAATAAGTGGCTGATGTCTTTCTCCGACACCCTGATTTTATCGGAAGCCTCCAAAAAGCAAATGTTCACGCCCGCCTTGCACAATTACGCTTACGGCTGGCACGTATACGATGTCTTTGGCCGGTCGCAATATTCCCACGGGGGCTACCTCCCCGGCTGGAACTCCTACGTATTTTTCTATCCTGAGGATACCCTGTCGGTGATTGTCCTGAGCAATCTGGAAAATTCCAATCCCATGGAAATCTGCGGCAACATCAGCCGGGTGGTGTTTATGAACGGCCTCGACCAGGCGCCCCCCGTACAGGACGACAAGTACGCGGGCCGCTACGCTCTGGAAGATCCTTCCCACGAGAGCGAGGTGCCTTTCGAAGCGGATATTGTCACGGTGAATGAGGAAGAAGGCAATCTCCGGGTCAAAACACCCAAAGGAAAAACGTTGCGGTTTACCCGCATTGCCCAAGACCAATGGCACGATACGCGCCACGAAGTCCAAATTCAAATCCGTGAGACCGGCGGAGGCCTGGTCTTGCAAGTGAGCCAAGGCGACAAAGAATGGCGCTGGCGCAAACTTTCCGGCGATTACCGTCCCGCCACCTTGTCACGTTGATGTGGGACCGCGCGTCCGACTTTTTCGTTTCCGTTGTATTCTGATCAAATTTTCCTGCCCATGAATCCTGCAAATACTGCTCCTGCTTACCCCTGGCTGCAACACTACCCCCAAGGCGTACCTACGACCATCGATCCGGACAAGTACCACTCGGTGCTGGACCTGCTGGAATCGGGCTTCCGCGACTACGCTGACCGGGTGGCTTTCTACAATATGGGCAAAACCATCACCTACCGCGAGTTGGAGGTACAGAGCCGAAATTTTGCCGCGTGGTTGCAAGCCAAAGGGCTGAAAAAAGGGGACCGCATCGCCATTCAGATGCCGAATTTGCTTCAGTTTCCGGTCGTGATGTTCGGCGCGCTCCGCGCGGGACTCATCGTCGTCAATACCAATCCGCTTTACACTCCGCGGGAGATGGAGCACCAATTTCGCGATTCGGGCGCCGTGGCCATCGTCATCCTCGCCAATTTTGCCGATAAACTCGATCAGGTCATCGCCAAGACGAATATCAAAACGGTTATCGTCAGCCAGATCGGGGATATGCTTGGCGGCATGAAAGGGGCCATCGTGAACTTTGTCGTGAAGCGTGTGCGCAAAATGGTGCCCAATTATTCGCTCCCCGGGCACCACAAGCTCAAGCAAGTACTGAACGAAGCCGGCGGTTACACCTACTCCCGGCCGGAAGTGAGCAATCAGGACCTCGCGTTTTTGCAGTATACTGGTGGCACGACGGGGCTCTCCAAAGGGGCTTCCCTCACCCACCGCAATATTCTCGCGAACATGGAGCAGATATTTGCCTGGGTCTCACCACTGACCGACGGCGGGAAAACCGCCGAGATTATCATCACCGCTCTGCCGCTCTACCACATATTTGCGCTGACGGTTAACTGCCTTGCTTTCTTCAGTGTGGGCGGCAAAAATGTCCTCATTACAAATCCCCGGGACATCCCCGGCTTCATCAAAGAACTGCGCAAACATAAATTTTCCGTCTTCACCGGGATCAATACCCTGTTTGCCGCGCTGATGAACCACGCGGAGTTTTCCTCCATCGATTTCCGTTCCTTGAAGCTCTCCCTTGGGGGTGGGATGGCGCTCCAGGATGTTGTGGTGCGTCGTTGGGAAAAACTCACCCAGAGCCGCCTCGCGGAGGCCTACGGATTGTCGGAAGCCTCGCCTGGGGTTACGGCCAATCCGCTTACCGATGCCGCGCGCATTGGTACAGTTGGGGTTCCGCTGCCTTCCACGGAGGTGATCGTAGCGACGGAGGCGGGCGAACCGCTGCCTGCGGGAGAGCGGGGAGAACTCCTCGTGAATGGTCCGCAGGTCATGCAGGGGTATTGGCACAAGCCGGAAGAAAACGAAAAGGTATTCGTCAACGGTTATCTGCGCACCGGCGATATTGCAATCATGTCGGAAGATGGCTTTTTCAAAATCGTCGACCGCAAAAAGGAAATGATCCTGGTTTCGGGCTTCAACGTGTTCCCGAATGAGGTCGAAGGCGTCATCGTGGAAAACCCCAAGGTGCTCGAAGTTGGCGTTACGGCGGCCCCCCACGAAAAAAGCGGGGAATGCGTCGCGGCCTACATTGTCAAGAAAGACCCGAGCCTCACCCGGGAAGAAATCGTCGCGTTTTGCCGCGAGCGCCTCACCGGCTACAAAGTGCCCAAAGTAGTGGAGTTCCGGGAGGAATTGCCCAAGTCAAATGTCGGAAAGATCTTGCGGAGGAAATTGCGTGAACCGAATGACTGAATTCCAGCGGGCTCAAATAGGGCAGCGGATTGGGCGACTGATCCGGCTGAGTTGGCTCTTATTTGCGCTCAGTATGGGCGCAGTCTTTGGGCAAAATCCCGGAAAAACCTTTGGGGGTACGCAAAATGAGGAGGGGTATTCCCTTGCGCTTCTGACCGATGGCAACTACGGAATCGTGGGCCGGACCCGAAGTCAGGGCGCGGGGGCGGACGACGCCTGGATTTTGAAGGTGGCGCCGACGGGCCGTTTGCTGTGGGCCCGGACGTTGGGGTCGAGCAATTTGGAACATGCGCACTGGGTGGAGCCGACCGCGGATGGAGGCATGGTGGTCTTAGGCTTTTCCAATGGGCTTCCGGGACGGGGCGGTCGGCACGATTTCCTGCTGATCAAGCTGGATGCTCTCGGCAATATCGAATGGCAACAACTTTACGGCGCAGTCAACCGCGAGATCGGTTTCTGCGTCAAGCCGACCCGTACGGGCGGATACGTGCTCTTGGGCTACAGCCGCTCGGTCGGCACCTGGGGGGACATTTACCTGGTGGGGACCGATTCCGCCGGTACTGAACTTTGGGCGGGCGATTACGGTACGCCCTTCGTCGATTACGGGCACGAGGTCGAGGTGCTGCCCGATGGGGGCTTTCTGATTTTGGGGTCGGAGTCCGGATTTTACTACCCGACGGAGCTCGATCAGTGGCGCTCCCACGCCGACATGGTGCTGATCCGGACCGACAGTGTGGGCAATGAAGTTTGGTACAAGACCTACGGGGGGGCCAAGCACGAATTGGGGCGGAGCATGTGCCCGGCGGCCGATGGCGGTTGGTACTTGTTTGGCAGTACCCAAAGTGCGGGTGCGGGGAGTTTTGACCAGTGGCTCCTCAGGCTGGATGCGAACGGTGACTCATTGTGGTCGCGCACTTACGGCGGACCGGAATGGGACTACGGAAACTCGATCGCCCGGGATTCCGAAGGGAATCTTTATCTCTTGGGGACGACAAACAGCGAGGGTCCGACGGGTTCTCCCGATATCTGGTTGCAAAAAGCGGATGCGGAGGGCAATGTACTTTGGGGACTGACGATTGGCGGGGCGCGCTCGGATTATGGCTACCAAGTGCGGGCTTTGCCCGAGGGTGGTTGCCTGCTGGTGGGGGCGACGCGGAGCTTTGGGCAGGGAGAGCAGGACCTGTACCTCGTACGGGTCACGGCGGAAGGGCAGATCGATCTGTTTTTGGAGGAGTTACCGGTGGAGGGCGCTCCGATTTACCCGGTGCCGGTAACGGGGATCTCGACGGTGGATCCCAGCGGGGTGATCGGCGATGCTGGATTTGAATGGCGGGTCTACGACGTAGCGGGGCGGCGGGTGCAGCGGGAATCGGTTGTGGGCGGAAATCGCACGGCCGTTTCGGCGGCGGAATTGCCGTCGGGGGTGTACGTCTACGAGATTTGGGTAGGGGAGGAGCGGCGCTTGACGGGGCGATTTTTGGTGGAGTAGGGTGAGGAGGATTTTGGATGCTCGACTTTTGGTGGGTACTGTTTTGTGCGAGATTGCCCTTGTCCAAACTGTGACAAACGCAAAACTAAGCCTCAGAGGCGGTTTAAAATTGGTTTGTGAAATTTGCTCACGCAGATCTTTTTGTCAATCGAAGCTCATTTTGGAGTGCGTAGCCCAAGTTCTGAGCTGCGCCAGTTCGCTCCACAAATGGACGAGAAAATAGCTGAAGCGGGGCAGAAAAAGGTGCCATAGCAAAATCGCAGGATTAAATTTAAACCGCCTCTCAGGAAAAAACCTCCCGAAACACCTCGTCCAGTCGGCGGTGGCCTTTGACTTTGATGGTCCAGGACTGTTTCTCCAGGCCCTTGAGCTGGGTCCCGGAGATGTAGATCTCCTTGAAACCAAGCTTTTCGGCTTCGGCGATCCGCTGTTCGATCCGCGATACGGCGCGAATTTCGCCGGTGAGGCCCACCTCGGCGGCAAACACCGTGGTGCGGGCCAATGGCATATCCAGCAACGACGAAACCACTGCGCAAATCAGCCCCAAATCGAGCGCCGGATCGTCCACCCGCAAGCCCCCGGCGATGTTGACAAAGACGTCTTTTTGCCCCATTTTGAAGGAACACCGCTTCTCGAGCACGGCCAGGAGCATATTCAGCCGCCGCAAATCAAATCCCGTCGCCGAGCGCTGTGCCGTACCGTAGGCCAGAGGCGTCACCAGCGCCTGGGTCTCCAGCAACAACGGGCGCAACCCTTCCAAGGTTGCCGAAATCGCCACCCCACTCAGGGACGGATCCCCCGAACTCAAAAAGATCTCGGAAGGATTGTTGACCTGGCGCAGTCCGCGCTCGTTCATTTCGTAAATCCCCAGTTCCAGGGTCGAGCCGAAGCGATTTTTATTCGTGCGCACGATGCGGTAGGAATTGTGGCGGTCCCCTTCAAAGGTCAGCACCACGTCCACCATGTGTTCGAGTACTTTGGGACCGGCGAGCATCCCTTCTTTCGTAATGTGTCCGACCAGGAAGACCGGCACCTGCGATTCCTTCGCGAGGCGCATGAGCCGCTGGGCGCACTCGCGCACCTGGGAAACCGATCCCGGTGCCGATTCCAAATTTTCCGAAAACACCGTTTGGATGGAATCCACAACCATGATTTCGGGCGCGTATTCCTTCTGGTAGCGGAGGATCTGCTCCAAATGCGTCTCCGCAGCCAGCAGCATATTGGGATTTTCGTGGGGAATGCGCCCCGCCCGCATCTTGATTTGCTTCTCGCTTTCCTCGCCCGAAACATACAGCACCTTCATTGGCGCCAACTGCAAAGCCAATTGTAACAACAAGGTCGATTTCCCGATGCCCGGTTCACCGCCGAGGAGCACCACCGAGCCTTCGACGATGCCACTCCCGAGGACCCGGTTCATTTCCGCGTCCGGTGTGACCATGCGGCGTTCCTGGATGCTGTCGATTTCCTCCAGGCGCCGGGGCCGGCGGGCTGCTTGAGCGGCTGGAACTGATTTTTTGGCTGCCTTGAGGGTGGCTTTTTCGACCACGTCTTCGACCAGCGAGTT
Source organism: Bacteroidota bacterium (assembly GCA_039024435.1). Classification (GTDB taxonomy): domain Bacteria; phylum Bacteroidota; class Bacteroidia; order J057; family JADKCL01; genus JBCCQH01. Next base: position 42,221 of record JBCCQH010000049.1, on the reverse strand, counting down.
CCATTCCCCGCAGTCTTTGCATTTGCCCTGCCATTTCGGATATTGAGCGCCGCAGTTGGTGCAGATAAAGATGGTTTTGAACTTTCCCAAAGTGGATTGCCGTGATTGCTGAAGTAAAAGAGGGGCTATTCGACCCGGGTGACGGTAAATACGCCGTCGACCTTACCAAGTCGATTTTTGAGCTTTTCGAGCTCCCGGGTATTGCGCACGAAGATTTTGAAGACCCCTTCAAACATGCCGTCGTTGGAGTCGATTGTAATGCTGCGCATGTTGAGGGCCATGTCGTCGGAGATGACCTTGATGAGGCGGTTGACAATGCCCTGCCGGTCTTCGCCGATGATTCGCACTCCGGCCAGAAAGCTGATGTCCATCATCTCCGTCCATTTCGCTTTGATGATGTTTTTGCCCCAGTTCGACATGAGAGAAATGGCTTCTGAGCAGTTGGGGCGGTGAATCACCACGCCCTCTTCCGGATCGAAAAAGGCGAGGATGTCGTCGCCGGGGATCGGCTGGCAACAGGCCGCAAAGCGGTAATCTGAGATCGCCATGTCCTGCCCGATCATGAGCATATCGGAGTTCAACCCTTTGTTTTGGCGCAGCCAGGCTTCGAATTCCTCCCGACTCTCCATGCGTTTGCGCGCTTCATCGGTCGTTCCGTCGATGTTGATCTTACCGCCCTGCTCTTTGATGCGGATAAATTCCAGGATCTTCTCGGAGTCCAGTCGGTGCATCCCCAGCCGGTAAAAGAACTCATTTTCGTTGGGGATCTTGAAAAAGGCGAGCAGTTCGCGAATCACGTCTTTGTTGTCCAGCGGGTAGTTTTGGGCCTTCCGGCGGAACAATTCGATGCCTTTTTCCGCGATGCGCTTTCTCTCCTTTTTGAGTGCTTCTTTGATCCGATGGGCGGCTTTGGAAGTGCGGACGTATTCCAGCCATTCCTCTTTGGGATGCTGCTTTTTCGAAGTGATGATTTCCACCTGATCGCCGCTGTGGAGCTCATAGGAGAGAGGCACGACCTTGCTGTTGACCTTCGCGCCGATGCAGGTATTGCCGACCCCCGAGTGAATTTCGTAGGCAAAATCGAGCACGGTGGATTTGGTTGGCAGCTTGATCAAATCGCCCTTGGGCGTAAAGACAAACACCTCGTCAGTGACCAGGCTGGTTTTGAATTCTTTGACGACTTCGACCGCATTGAGGCTGGAATTGTCCAGGAGTTCGCGTACCCGCCCGAGCCACTCCACGAAGCCCTCGTCGTGCATGGTGTGTCCGTCCTTGTACTTCCAGTGGGCCGCCATGCCCCGTTCAGCGACCTCATTCATCCGCTCGGTGCGAATCTGGACTTCGATCCAGCGGCCGCCTTTGCCCATTACCGTAGCGTGCAGGGCTTCGTAGCCGTTTGACTTGGGCAGGGTCACCCAGTCGCGGAACCGCTCTGGGTTGTGGTTGTACAGCTCCGTAATCAAAGAATACGCCCGCCAGCAATCGGATTTTTCATTTTTTCGTTCGCTTTTCAGAATGATGCGGACGGCAAACAGATCGTAGACTTCTTCGAATTTGATTTCTTGCCGGACGATCTTCGAGTAGATCGAGTAGATGGACTTGTATCGATGCACGGTCGTGAACTCCAGGCCACTTTCCTTGAGTTTGGCGCGAATGGAGCGCATGAAGTTCTGGATGTAGTGCTTGCTCTCGCGGCGAACCCGTTGCAGTTTGGCGTTGAGTTGCAGGTAGATGGACGGCTCGGTGTACTTGAGCGCGAGGTCTTCCAGTTCCGTTTTGACGGTGTGGAGTCCGAGGCGATTGGCGAGCGGGGCGTAGAGGTAAAGCGTCTCGGAAGCGATTTTGAGCTGGCCTTCCTTTTTCATGTACTGCAAGGTCCGCATGTTGTGCAAGCGGTCGGAGAGTTTGATCAGGATGACCCGGACATCGTCGCCGAGGGTGAGCAGCATCTTGCGGAAGTTCTCCGCCTGTGCCGAACTTTTGTGGTCAAAAACCCCAGAAATTTTGGTGAGTCCGTCGATGATGGTCGCGACTTCGTTGCCGAATTCATTGCGGATGTCCTGGATCTCGGCAAATGTATCTTCAACCACGTCGTGCAACAGGGCGCAGACCACCGAGGTCGCGCCGAGACCGATTTCCTTCACCACGATTCGTGCCACCGCAATCGGGTGCAAGATGTAGGGCTCGCCGCTTTTCCGGCGCGCGCCTTCGTGGGCATTGAGGGCATACTCAAAGGCTTGGCGGATCTCTTTGCGCTCGGCTTTTTCTGTGACGTCCTGGCAAGCCCGCATGAGGCTGCGGTAGGCATTCAGAATCAATCGGCGGTCCTCGTCCTGGGAAACTCTTACTTCAGTTACTTGTGTCATCCGTCTAGATTACGCGGAGTGCCTACGGCATCCATCCTCAATACCTAAAGATACGGACCCTAAGGAGGAAATGCCAATACCGTTTTTCCTCAATGGCGTTCGGGGAGGGAGGGAGCTCAGATTTTCTGCTTTGGTATTTGTTCGCAACCGGATGATCGCGGCGAATCCCGATGGTGGAAACCGGAATTCCGGCGGCGCGCAAACCTCGTTCACGGTTTTGATTCAAGCGAATTTTCAAGTAATTTTGCGGGGATTTTTACATTCTAGCTTCATTTAATTTTGCGGATGTGGCGGAATTGGTAGACGCGCCAGATTTAGGATCTGGTACCGCAAGGTGTGGGGGTTCGAGTCCCTTCATCCGCACTGAATAACGGACATTAAACTTGTATCCACTTTGGAAATTACGCGAGAAAACACCGGCGACCTCTTGACCACGGTAACCATCAACGTGGCCCCGGAAGATTATCAGGATGAGGTCAAAAGAATATTGAAGGACTACAGCAAGCGAGTCAACATCAAAGGCTTTCGCCAGGGAAAAGTCCCGCTGAGTGTCATGAAGAAGATGTACGGCAAAGGCGTGATCGTCGATGAACTCAACAAAATCATTTCCCAGGCCCTGGAGTCCTACGTGCAAGAGCAGGATCTGGTCATCGTCGGTGAGCCGATGCCCAAGACCACGAATCTGGAACTGGAATCTGAACTCGACAAGTCGTATTCCCTCTCCTACGAAATCGGCCTGGCGCCCGATTTTGAGATCGACTATGGCCTGGCGGGCCAAACGCCGCTGTATCTGGTCAACATCGACGAAGAAATTCTGAACAAGGAAGTGCAGGACATGCAGAAGCGCTTTGGTCCCATGACCAATCCCGAGGAGTCCCAGGAAGGGGATATTTTGTTCGGGAAGGTCAGCGAACTCGACGCTGAAGGCAACCTCGTTGAGGATGGTCTGGCCCGAATGGCGGCGCTCAATCCCGACCGCGTCGAGGACGAAGCGCTCAAGGAAATCATGGGCCAACCGAAAAAACCGGAGGATACCTTTGACGTTAAAATGGAGCAAATCTTCCCCCGAAACGCAGATTTGCGCCGGTTCTGGGAAAGCAATGCCCAGAACGAGAAGGTCCGCAACGTGAACGATGAACTGCTTGAAGAAATCAAAGGCAAAACCTTCCGTTTTGAACTCAAGCGCATCAACCGCATTGAACCGATGGAAATCGGGCCAGAACTGTTTGAAAAAGCATTTGGTGAAGGCGAAATCACCGAGGAAGCGGATTTCCGGGATCGGGTTTCCAATGATATGGACGGTTTCTTTAACAACGAAGCCACCCGCTACTACCGCAGCAATACGATCAAATCCCTGATTGAAGGCATTGAGCTTCCCCTGCCGGAAGAGTTCCTGCAATCCTACCTGGTGCAGAGCCGTGAGCAATTGACCGAAGAAAATGTCGGTGAGATCATGGAGAGCTACCTGCGTTCCCTACGTTGGCGACTCATCGTCGAGAAGATGCAGAAAGCCGACGACACTGTAAAAGTGGCCGAAGAAGACCTGCGCGAGCGCGCCGAAGAAAAGGTTATGGCTCAGTTTGGCGCCATGATCGGGGAAGACCAAGAGCGCCTGGACTCATTTGTGAGCTACTACCTGCGGGAAGAAAAAATCGTGCAAGAGATCTTCGACGAAGTCCTGGAAGATCGCGTTTTTGCCCATGTTGCTCAAGAAAATCCCCCGGTTGAAGAGACCATCACCGCCACCGAATTCATGGAAAAACTGAAGTCAGAAGCGGACTAAGTTTGCTTTCTAAGGCGAGAATTCCCGAATGGGGCAATTTTCAATGCAACTGCCCGGCAAAACTGAAGTTGCCCAGTTCATTGAAAACTGCCCCATTTGAATGTAAAATTCTCCCACTCATCGCTTTTTGCCGACACTGATAATCTTGTAAGTGAAACTGAGCATGTAATACCGGCCGAGCGCATTGGCACGGGTCTCTTCCAGGTAGTTGATTTCGGTGGTTCGGCTGATGCCTCGGTTCAAGTTCAATAAGTCAAAGACCGACGCCTTGAGTTCGGCGCGGTCGTTGCCCAGGAAAGTTTTGCTCAGGGACGCCCGCCAAAGCGGGACCGAAACGTTGTCGTTGAATCCGCCGCCGGAGTACACCGTGTAGTCGAAGCGCGTATTGAGATTGGTATTTTTAAGGAAAGTTGCGGTGACATCGGCAAAGTAGGTCGTGTTCAGAAAAGTCTGGTTCATGTCCGCGTCAATCGCGTAGGTCGTGAGGTTGTGCGACAGGCGCACCCCACCCACGGCATCCAGCCAATTCTTTTTCCGGTTTTCGATGCGGGCTTCTCCGCCCGAAACCAGGCGATTCGTGGGATTCTCGACATCATTGATAAAGGTGATGGCCCGGTTGTAAGTCACGGTGGGCGTGAGGCCAATCTTGACGCCAAGTGCCCGGATCGGGGTATTGAAGTTGGCGTTGAAATTGATGCGCAGGTCATTGTCGACGTTGATTGGGGTGGTCAACTGCCGGAAACTGCTGTCCACCGTCGTTGCCTGGCTGATTTTGTTTTGCGTGTAGGTGGCATTCAGCGAAGCGAAGAATCCCGTGAAGGAAAACATGTCAAAGAAGAAGTAATTGAGGCGCAAGTTGTGGGCCGTCTCCGCCTCCAAATCGGGATTCCCGATGTACAGATTGAAAGGATTGGAGTTGTCGAGCACCGGTTGCAATTCTTCGATGGTGGGCGCATTCACGCGGGCGGTGTAGTTGAAGCGCATCCGGCTGGCTTTGCTCGGCGACCACCGCCAGCGCAGGGAGGGCAGCACATTGAAAAAGGTTTTGTTCAATGACGTATCTTGAAGCCCGATGGTGCCGTCCAAAGCCGAGCGCTGCACGTTCAGGCCCAGGTTCAGATTGAATTTCTTCTTCACAAGGCGAAAGTTGGCTCCCGCTTGGTCGTAGCGCCACCGTCCATCATACCGATTGCTGAGCAATGAATCCAGACTCGCTGCGCCATTTTCTGCAACATTGAAAAAGTCTTTGTTCAGGTCGATGAAGCTCTCCTGGTGGGTGTAGTTAAATTCGAGGTACTTGCGCTTTCCGATGGGTTCGGTGTAGGAGATCTTTCCCCCTAGATCCAGTTGGGACTGATCCGCTTGCTGGTCCTGGCGCAGGGTGTCGATAAATGTACCAAAGGTGTCGAGCAGAATCGTATTTACGGCTTGCAGGTCGATTTCCTGATCGGTGCCGTTGAAAGCGGCGGTACCCTCCACCACCAGAGCCCGCCCCCGCTTGCGGAACTTGCGGCGGTACTGCAGGCGTGAGTCGAGATTGGTGAGATCTCCCGCGGTCAGCTCGTCGCGGCGGCTGCGGTTCTGCAATTCTGCCCCTGTAAGTGAGTTGATATCGTTGCTCGAAACCCCATCGGTCAGGTTGTAGCGCCCACTTCCGATCAGGAGCAACTCCGAAAGGGAATCGATTTTGTGGTTCAGGCGCAAGTTCAGGCGGTGATTGTGGTTGATGTCCTGGCTACTGGTGGTATCATTGGTGAGGAAGCTGCTGCCCTCCAGGATGTTTTCCCGCGTGCTGCGTTGGGTGAGATCATTGCGCAAATAGTTGTAGAAATAGCTGCTCTGCAGGGTCGTCTTCTTGCCAAAGTCCTGGTTGAAGTTCAGTCCACCCGCCCCGACGGTGTTGATGCCGCTGCCGAGCTGGCCGGTGCCACTCAGCACCCCGATGTTGCCCGCACCTCCGCCCCGGAACATGCCCCCACCGCGCAGGGTGCCCGACTGCAAGACCCGGTTCAGCCCGCCCATGAAGGTGATGTAATCCTGAATCGAAAACGGTTGCTCGTTGATGTTGTTGGCCATCCCGAGAAAGGACAACTGCGAAGTTTCCGAAAAGCGGTTGATATTGGCCTTGGCTTCAAAGCGCTCTTGGGTGCCGTAGCCGCCCATGACATTGCCGAAATAGCCCGTCTTGTAGTCCTCCTTGAGGGCCAGATTGATCGTACGGTTGCGTTCGCCGTCGTCGATCCCGGTAAATTCTGCGATTTCCGACATTTTGTCGAAGACCTGGACCTTGTCTACCGCTTCGGCGGGCAGATTCTTGCTGGCCACTTTGGGGTCGTCCCCGAAGAATTCCTTGCCGTCGACCAGGATTTTGGTCACGCTTTCGCCCTGGGCCTTGATGTTTCCGTCCTGATCCACCTCGACGCCGGGCAGGCGCTTGAGCAAGTCCTCGACATTGGAATTGGGGCGGGTGGTAAACGCCTTAGCGTCGTACTCCACCGTGTCGCCCTTGATCCGGATGGGGATGCGCTCGTCGGTGATTTCTACGTCATCGAGGGTGGTACTTTTTTCGAGCATGGTGAGGTCGCCGAGGGCCAGTTCCCCGGCCTTTTTTCCCACCTCGATGTCGCGGTTGAACTGCTCGTATTCCAGGAAGGTCACCTGCAGGAAATAAGCTCCCTGGTCCACGGTGGACAGTTTAAAGTTGCCTTCGGAGTTGCTCATCGCAAAGGCCGCCAATACCGAATCGGATTTGGCGGTGAGCATGACCGTAGCCGAGGGGAGGGGATCCCCGTTTTCGTCGATGATACGGCCGCTGACCGATCCCTGGGCGTACAATTGGGCGCTCCCGAGGGCGCACAACAGCACAATGATCAGATGCTTGTACATGCTGGATGAATCAGGTAATTGGAGAAAGAGAAAAACCGATCAACGGGCAATCATCATCCGGGGCCCGCGCCCCCCACGGCCGCCCCATTGTTCGCGCATTTCTTCCATTTTTTTGCGGGCAATCTCCCGGAACTCCTCCCGGGTGACCTCTTTGCCTTTTTTGGGCTCAGCCAGTTCTCCCTTCTTGACTTTGCGGAACTCAAGGTTGGTCGCCGTGTAGGTCACCATGCCGTCCCGCATCGTGAGTTCCAGGACCATACCAGGCAATTGTCCCCCGGCGGTCTCCGGTCCACTCGCAACCGGAATCGTCTGGGCAAACCAGGCCGTCATTGGAATCGTATCCAATCGCGAGGTCGCTTCGAGGCACACGTGCCCGAGGATTTCCTTGGTCTGTCCGGTCATCTTCCACTTGAGCTTTTCCATATCGTCTTTGACCAGGAAAGTGCGGCCGAAAAAATCCTTTTGCTCGACCAGGCGGTTCTTCTTGAGGTCGGCGTAAGTGACATCATCGGCCCGTTCCATCCACACCCGCATTCGGCCTCCCGGACCGGCAATTTCGGTTTCGGCCTCTTCACTCTCGATGGCGGTGTAGAGGGTAGCGTCGGGGGAAAAGACGAGTCGCTTCTGGTAGCGTTGCTCTTTGGGAATGAGCTTGGCCATGTCGCCCATGCCTTCGGGGATCTGGCTTTTGTCGATTTTGATCTTGATTACTTGCTCGTAAGTGATCACGCCTTCGTTGTTCTGGGCCAGGATCGTGAGCGGCAATGCGAGCAGAAAAAATGTGAAAAACTGTTTCATGGTTGGATTCATTTCCGGGCAGATGGATCGGGATGTCGGCGGCCAATATACACTTTGCTGCCGTGCTGACCGCATCCCGACAGCATAACGCACTGAGTTTAACAAAGTTTAACGCTGTCTCTATCCTTTGGACAATCCAAATCCGGGAATCATTCCCAAGCCAGCCAAATTTTTTTTGGCAAGGTTCTTTTGCTGCCGCAGGGGCGATCGGGCCGGGGTGTCCGCTGAACTCATCCGGGCGGTGCGTTCAGCGCAAAGTCCAGTCCCAGCATGCCGGTGGGCCGGTGCGAAATCGCAATGTAAAATGGGCATTCGCGGTTGGGCTCAACGCTCGCTTGCCGCGCTCAAGCTCAGGTAGAGGTCGCGCCAGCGCGCCTCCTCCGCTGCGTCCCCCCGCGACTCGGCCCGGTTCGAAAACGACATCGCGTAGAAAGTCGCGGTCCGAACGTCCTTTTCCGGAACCGATTTCTGCTGATCCAACGCTCGGCGAATGTCCGCGATGTGATTTTTTGCCATCTGCGTGAGCCGTTCTGCCGCCGCCATTTCGCCCATATCTTCAGCAAAATGCCCTACCGAAGCGGTAAACAAGGACTTAGGGCCTTTGCTTTCCGGCGGAAGGACTTCAAGGTACTGTGCAATCGCCTTGCGGAAGCGCGCGGTATCGCCCGCCTGCGCCAGTTGAGCGAGCAACACATCCCAAGCATTTTGCAACTGGCTGTAAAACGCCACCGAGACGGCTCCAAGGTCCGGTTCTGGCCCGCCGATGCCCTCGTAGGTAAACTCCTCCGTCAGATTCGTGTACAGCGGTTCGGTCCGCACGGCGCCGACCATGCTCCCCATTAGCGAACTGACCTCGTTTTTCAGCAGTTGGGTGGAGTAGGGGACGACTTGCCGGGTCAAACCGGCTTCCCGTTGCAAGACGTTCATGCCCAGCAAGGACGACGGCGGCACCCCATTGGTGAAGTAGATCGGGCGTTCCCAAGCATTGGTTGCGATGATGTCGAGCACGACTTGGTCCTGTTTGTAGAGCAGGTCACCGGGGCGGACCTTGAGCACGATGTCCTTCAGCAATTCGTCCCCCGGCAAGGCGGCAACTTTGCCGGTCGGGTCGGGCAAGTCAAACTGGTAGTAGCGTCCCTCCACTCGTTTTACGGAGTTGGTGTCGCCGCGGTAGTCGTCGGTCTCCATTGAAATTGGGGCGCGCCGCCCGGGTGGAAGTAGGGCCTTGTTGAAATGGATGTAGCGGGCGAGGTTGAGCAGGCTCAGATTCAACACGGTAACGTCGGTGCGGAAGTTTTCTTTGGCCTGAACGTAGAGCAGCGGGTAGGTGTCGCCATCGCCGTTGGAAAAGAGGAGGGCATTCTCTTCGCACGAATTCAGCAGATTTTTAGCAAAGGAAATGCTGGCCGCCGGGTAGATATCGCCTTCCAGAAACGGAGCGGCGCGTCCATCTTGCCCGATGATCGTCAGTTCCAGCCAGGCGGCCATCGCTTCGTGTCCGAGCTTCACCCGGGGCGTCCCGATCATGATCGGCATATCCGGATCCAGTTCGATGGCTTTGCGGTAAGCGTCCTGCGCCTGCTCGGCGTACCTGACCATTTCGTCCAGGTCACCGTCGGAAAATACTCCGGGGTCCAGTGTCTTTTCGTAGGGATGCAACTCGCCTCCCCGGTGTCGGGGATCGATGATGTCCATGGACTTGGAGCCCGCGGCGCGGCCCAGCGCATACCACAGTTTTGCCGTTGGCAGGTCTTTTCCCTCAAGGGCGTCGACCACGTCGTCCTGCCAGCCTTTGTAGCCGTAAAAGAGGTTTTCGTCGTAGGAATGCCTGCCGGTGACCGCGAGGGCGAGTGGGTCGCGGTAGCCCGATTGCTTTTCCGGAACGCCAAATTTCTCAATTTGTGCCGCGGAAATCTTGAGGTAGGTCGCTGAATCTAGGGACCAGACTTGGAGCGGCGGATCGATTTCGACCGGCTCGGCATCGTTTTCGTACCGGAGGTGGGCCACAAAATAGCCCGTAGGCTTTTTGTGGACTTCGAATTGGGCACGCGCCTCCGGGAAGCGGTTGACATTTTTCTTGAACCACTCGGCAACCTCAGTGATCGGGGGGAAGGCCGCGTAGTCCGACGGGTCGGCGGGTGCAGAGCCACAGGAAGTCAGGCCCAGCAGGTAAACGGCCAGCAACCCGGTCAGCGGGAGAAATCTACGTGTTTGTTTCATTTGTAAAGGTTTGGAGCAAGTTATCGATTTCGGAGGATTTTTTCGTGGCCCTTCATTTGCCGGGTGCCCCGGCAAGTTCAATTGGGGCTATCGCATTACTCCCCCGGATGATAGCTCCGGACGGCGTGCTCCCGGACCCACGCCTTTTCCAGTCGGCAATGGCGGGTTTTTCCCGGCAAAAATAACTTTTCCATTTGGTCTTTGTAATGCGGACTTTCCGAGTGGTTGCTCGCCCCAAAGACATTTGTGGTGTACATGTCCACCCCGTTTTCGCTGAAGCGCACGAACTGAATGTAGCAGTCACCGGCATCGGCCCGAAGCTTGCCCTCTTTCCAGGGTTTGCAGTACATCGTGCGGATTTGGTCCGGCAGGCCCCCCACTGGATAATCGTGGTCCCCCCGCACCAGGCGCTGCAACTCGCCGAGCGGCACCCGGTACGAACCAAATTTCCGCTCAAGTTGCTTTTTCGCGTAGCGAATGGCCTCGGCAAACTCCGCGTGGGGATATTCCCGATTGACGAAGTAGGCGTGGGCTTCCCGGGCCCGCTCCGCAATGCGGTAAAAGGTCAGGGCAAAAATCGCGGCCGCCTCGCTGTCCGGGGTTCCCCGCCGGTCCCACTCCCGCAGCATCCGGATCGGCTCCGCAATGTCCGGATAGTCCGTCTCCGAAAGGTCAAAGAGGTCCTGAGCATTGGCGATGAAGTAAATGAAGACGCTGTCTGGGTAGCGGTCGTCGTACTTGAACCGCAACAGGTCATCCCAGGTGATTTGCGCCTTTTCCGCTACCATTTCCTGGAACCGGAGGCTGCGGTTGTTGTCAAACTGGTAGTTGTGCCGGCTCATCGGGAAGTCGCTCCGCCGCGGATTGTCCCCGGGTCCGGTCGAATTGAACGGGGTGTTGTTCATGTTGAAGACGTAGCCCGAAGGCGGGCAAAGCACTTGCGGGACTTCCTCCAAGGGGTAAAATTCCGTCCACCGATTGTTGGAAGTATTGCCCTTGAGGATGCGGCTCCAGTCAAAATCGGAGTTGCGGACGGGATAGAGGCCGTTGCTGGCGTAAAACAGGGTGTCGCGCCGGTCGGCGTAGATCACGTTGAGGCTGGGCAAGCCTCCGATCCGTAATGCGTCGTAGAACTCGGTGTAGTTCCGGGCTTTGTTCATCGTGAACCACTGTTCGGCGGCTTTGATCGTGTGCAATGCCGGCGTCCGAAAGCTGTAAAATTTTCCCTTGTGTTCCAGGGTTGGGCCGTATACACTCCAATGCGCTTTGCGTTTGACGCCGATTTTAACTGGCCCGACTTTGACCTTCAGTTTGACCTTGCGCACTTCCAGCGTTTTCCATTCACCATCGAAGCGGTACTGCAACTTGTTCTCTGGATTCATCTCCAATTCGTACACATCTACGAGGTCGGGGAAATTTACCGTGTGCATCCAGGCCAGGTTGGGATTGGCCCCGGCAAAGATGGACGCTCCGCCGGGAAACAGCGCTCCGTGACAGTTCAGGCCCTCTTCGCTCATGATGTGGGCCTCGTACCACGCGGTCGGTCCTTCTACCGGTTGGTGGGAATTGCTGACGAAGTAGACTTGGCCGTCGGCGGTTCGGCGGGAATTGAAGGCAAATCCGTTGGAGCCGCGGGTATCGTCCGGGCGCAGGGACCAGGGCGTAGGCGCATCGGGCGCGTCGTCAAAGATGTTGACGATATTGGCGGCGATTCCGCTCAGAAAGGCGGTGGACATGACGTAGCCGACCAGGGCATCGGTGATGGAAACGGGGAATACTCCGTCCAGCAGGACTTCCTCGGGATGGGCGGCGGCATAATCATTGATGCCCTGTACGTAGGCTTCCAGGATGGGACGGTAGCTGGGCGAAATGTCCGTGGCGATGCGGGATTCGACCTGTTCGCGGGCGCGCAACAACTGGGTCGCGTAGTCTACGATGGCGCCGTTTTTGCCCAGCACTTCTCCTTGCCGACCGCGGGCCATGAGCAGGTTCAATTGCAGGTTGTAAAAATCATCCTCCGAATTGGCCCAGGCGAGTCCGTAAATCGCGTCCGCATCGGTTTTGCCCATGATGTGGGGCACCCCCCACTCGTCGCGGTGGATGGTGATATCGGTCGGATTGACCTGGCAGAAAGTGGAAGAAACGGTAAGATTGAAAAACAGTAGCCCGAGGGGGAAGGAGCGCCATGTTAAATGCATGCCGTGAAGTTATTAAAAATTTTTGCGCTGGCGTTGGGCGGCTGAATTCTTTGCGCTTTTGCCCCGTGGTTCGGCGGAAGCGTTACAGATCTTGCATTTCTTCCAGCAGGCGCGCTTTGTTGATCGGCACCACACCGACTTCTTCGCAGACCAATCCGCCCGCAAGATTGGCGATGGCGGCGGCTTCGGCCAGCGGAATCTTCCGGGCCATCGCAATGCCCATCAGCGCGACGACCGTGTCCCCGGCGCCGGAGACATCGGCGATTTTGCGGTAGTGGGCCGGAACGTGGTGGGCGCGGAGGTGTTCATCCACCGCCAGCACGCCATTTTCACTCAGGGTGATGAGGGTGCCGTGGTGGGGCATCTTGTCGCGCAGCTCTCCAATGGCCCGCCGGATTCCTTCCAGATCCGCCTTGTCCAGACGCAGACTCAAGGCTTCGTTCAGTTCTTTCAGATTGGGTTTGAAGACGGTAACCCCCCGGTAAGCGAGGAAATTGCGGTATTTGGGGTCCACCACCGTGGGAATGGCCTGCGCCCGCGCCCGCTCGGTGAGTTGCCCGATGAGTTCGGGAGTGAGCACACCCTTGTCGTAATCTTCGAAGATGATGGCATCGCAGTCCCCGATCTGCGCGGTGATTTGGGCGTAGAGTTGCGCTCGGTCGGCATCGGGCAAGGGATCGCGCACCTCGCGGTCGACCCGGAGAATTTGCTGGTTGTTGCCGATGACCCGCGTTTTGGTGGTCGTGGGGCGGGGGTGGGTGCGGAGAATCAGTTCGGTTGCGAATCCGGCGTCTTCCAGTAAATGCAGGAGGATTTCGCCTTCGTCATCCTGGCCGACGGTGCCGGCGAGGGACACCTGGGCGCCGAGGCCTGCGATGTTCAATGCGACATTGGCGGCGCCCCCCGGCCGATTGTCGCGGGCTTCCACGTCGACGATGGGGACGGGCGCTTCCGGGGAAATGCGCGTGACGCGGCCCCATAGGTAGCGGTCGAGCATGAGATCCCCCACCACTAAGATGCGCAGGTCGGCCAGTTGATCGCGGAAGGCAGGAACGTAGGCGGAGACATTCATCGGAGCAGGAGCCATTAACGAAGCGCCAGCAGCGCGGTGCGGAGGTTTTGGATGCCCGCTTCCAGGATTTCCATGCTGTAAGCGTAGGAAATACGGGCGTGGTTGTCGGTTCCAAAGGCGGTCCCGGGAATGATGGCGACATTGCCTTCGAACAAAAGGTACTTGCAGAGCTGGACAATCGTGGTGATCGTGGTCCCAGTGGGGGTCGTTTTTCCGAAGAAGCCGGAAAAATCCGGGTAAAAATAAAAGGCTCCCGGGGGGTGATTGCTTTTCAGGCCGGGAATCGCCTGGAGTTCTTGGGCCATCCAGTCCCGGCGGCGGCGGAATTCATCCCGCATGCGCTCGGTTGGTGCCAGAGGTCCGTTCAGGGCGGCCAGGGCGGCCCGCTGAGAAATGCTCGACGCACCGGAGGTGACCTGGCCTTGGTACTTGTCGCAGAGCTGAATGATCCATTCGGCGGCGACCGCGTACCCGATGCGCCAGCCGGTCATCGCAAATCCCTTCGAAACGCCGTTGACGACGATGGTGCGGTCGCGGATCTCCGGAAATTCAATCATGCTCACCATTTCCTCGCCGTAGGTAATGTGCTCGTAGATTTCATCGGAGAGGAGGTATACCTGAGGGTGCTCGATGAGCAAGTCGGCCAGGGCTTGCAGTTCGGCCCGGGAGTACATGGATCCGGTGGGATTCGAGGGGCTGTTGAGCACTAGCATTTTGGTGCGGGGGGTAATGGCCTGGCGGAGGGCCACGATGCTGGGCTTGTAATCGTTTTCGAGTTGGGTTTGCAGGTCAATGACCTCGGCTTCGGCCATTTTGAGCATCTGGCGGTAAGAAACCCAAAACGGCGAGCAGATGATCACTTCGTCCCGGGGATTGACCAGCACCTTGATCACGTTGAGCAGGGATTGCTTGGCCCCAGTAGACACCATGGTGTTCTTGGGGCCAATGGATACGCCGTATTGCCGCTGGTATTTGTCCGCAATGGCTTGCCGCAATGCGGGGATGCCTGCGACCGGTGGATAATGGGTAAAGCCTTCGTCGATGGCGGCTTTGGCGGCTTCCCGGATGTGGTCCGGGGTGTCAAAATCTGGCTCCCCGAGGGTGAGGCCCACGATGTCGTGGCCTTGCGCCCGGAGGGCACGTACTTGTTTGGTGATGGCCAGCGTTTCTGACTCTTCCAGTACGTTGATGCGATTGGATCCCTGCATAACTAATTGCACTCGTTCAGATCAAATATACGAACGTGGGCAAGGAATCCAATCCCACTATCAACCTTGGATTAACGGTTCGGGAAGCCTGCGAATTCAACCGCAAATCCGGGCCCTCGGTATCAATGTGTCACTCTCCCCGCGCCCCCCCGACTGCTCCACCCCATCCCGTAGGTTTCTTCCCCGTACCGTTTCGTCGCCCCGTCTAATTGCTCTATCCCCGCGCCCCGTCTATTCGCGCTGTTCACCGTACCGGCTCAATCCTTTTGTGGGTTCTTTGTATATTGTCTGCGAACCCAATACCGAAAAGAATGAAATTGAAAGTGATCGTCTTGTTGTCCTGGCTGTTGGTGGCCGGGGCCGTGTCGGCCCAGCACGAAATGAGCGCCTTTACTGCAACCGGCCGGGCGGGTGTTTCGACTACGCTGGCGACCGATTACCAGTCCTTGGGCATCAACCCGGCTAATCTGGGCATGATCAATAGCACCGGGGAAGCCTTGGAAAAGCCGCAAATCATCTCCTTGGGCCTCGCGGAAACGGCTATTTCGGTGCACTCGGATGCTCTGAGCAAATCCGACCTCGCCCGCAACCTTTTTTCCCTCAATGCGGCCCAGGGGGGCGATTCCCTGACTACCCAGGAAAAGGCCGAGGCGGCCCTGACCTTCGCCAATTCGGGCATCGAATTGAATGCGGATGTAATGTCGATTGGTTTGGCGATCACCCCTTCCCGGAAGGTCGGGGGCTTTGCCTTGGGTGTGCGTGACCGTTTCAGCAGTTCCTTCCAGTTCAATGGATCGGCGGCGGACATTCTTTTCAATGGCTACAACAGCGCCTACTTCGACTCGCTGGTGGTGATCAATGACGATACTACAGGATTTGCCACCCAGCCGGTGCTGCTTTCTGATTTGTTCGGCGGGAGCCGCTTTACCCTCAATTGGTACCGGGAGATTCACCTGGCCTACGGCCGGGTGCTGGTCGATCAGGAAGCGTTCAAACTCTACGCGGGGGTAGGGGCAAAGTACCTCATGGGCTTGGGCTACATGGATGTGGACGTGCGGGATGGGTTCGATGCGTTTACCGCTTTGGGGCCGGTTTTCAATGTCGACTACGGGAACAATCTTACCCCTTCGGCGGTCACGAACGGCCTGGTGGGCAACGGATTGGGCTTTGATGCGGGAATTACGGTTTCTTTGCTGGAAGATGAACGGCTCAAAATCGGCGCGTCGATCACCGACATCGGGCAGATGACTTGGGACGGCAATGTCTACCGGGCCGACGATACGCTGGTGCAGAGCATCGGCACCGAAGGCGTCAATTCTTATAACCTCATCGACGAGCTGGAAAATTTCTCTGCCGATTCGAATTACTTTTCCTGGGAAGGCGCGCAGGAGATTCAGGTCTCGCTGCCCACCCTGATGCGGTTGGGCGCAAGTTTCCGCATCGTGGATCAGTTGCAGGTCGGCGCGGACCTGATCGTCCCCTTCAACGAAAGCGTCGCCTCCTTTGACAATGCCATTTTTGCTCTGGGTGTCGATGTGCAGCCAGCGCCGTTTTTCCGCTTTAGCACGGGTATTTCCACCGGTGCCGAATACGACTTCAGCATTCCGGTCGGAATTTATTTCAGTGCTCCCTTGCAGGTCTACGAGGTGGGGATTGCGTCGCGCGACTTGGTGACCTTTTTTACCCAAAACAGCCCGAATTTATCGGTCGCTTTTGGTTTCTTCCGCTTCAAATTTTGATCTTTTGGCTTCAATTCTTACCCTCCGCGCCAACGCCAAAGTCAATCTGGGATTGCATATCACCGGCCGCCGGGACGATGGCTATCACCTGATGGAAACGCTGTATTATCCGGTGCACGAATTGTACGACGAGGTTGAACTGGAGGCACGGCAGGACAATGAATGCTCAGTGGAAATGATCGGGATGGAAGAGGTGATTCCGATGGAGAAGAATCTGTGCTACCGGGCCTTCAAGGCCTTGGCGGAAGTTCATCCTTGGGGCATGCCGGGGGTCCACATCCGGGTGCGCAAGCGCATACCGGCGGGAGCGGGCCTTGCGGGTGGATCCTCAAATGCGGCGGCGGTCCTCCGGGGCTTGCGCGATTTGTACCTGCCGGAGGTCAGCAACGATATGCTGGCTTCATTGGCGGAACCACTGGGGGGCAGATGTCCCGTTTTTTATTTATAACCGGCCGTTGTACGCGACCGGTATCGGAACCCGATTCGAGGAGATTCCGCTTGATCTCGGGCGTTACAAAGTGGAGGTAGAAACCCTTCCGGTACACTCATCGACCCCGGAGGCGTTTCGGGGACTCGATTTGGCAGCGCTGCCGGCGGGAGGTTCGCTCAGGGAATCCCTGCAATGTCCAATACCCGAGTGGAAGGACCGGGTGCGCAATGATTTGGAGGGGCCGGTGTTTGCCCGCTATCCAGAAATTGCCCGTTTGAAGGCCAGTTTTTATGCCAGCGGGGCGACGTTTGCCTTGATGACCGGCAGTGGAAGTGCCTGTTTTGGGATGTTCCCGATCTGATGGCCCGGGTAAACGGCCGGTTGGCGCTGTGAAAGTGACCGATGGGCAAAAAATATTGCGGAAAAATGGGGTAAAAACGCAACTTTTTTTACCTTTGCACGTATAATAAAGTAAATGTTTTGCGCTAACACCATTAATAAACCAAACCTACGTGCAAAATACAGCGTCCTAATAACTCGCTCTTAATTTATATCGTGTCAGTTACCACGATGTCGCTTTTTTAAGCGGCCAGGTAAGAAATTGGAGAGATCTGACCATAACAACAACCCATTCAGGTCCCCAATCTGTACCGGCAATTTCAAAATTCTAACCGATTTGATCGGCGGATCGCGTGTACGTACGCGTGAAGCTCAGCCTGTTGCAATTATAACCTGAATAAACCATACTACCATGACACGTTTTTTACAGCTTGCATTGGGTCGGCTGACCCGTACGACAAACCAAACCCTTGCTCAAAAGATCGTACTCCTGATCTGCGCACTGGCCGTTTTTGCGGCTCCAGTTGCAAATTTGGCGCATGCAAAGGCAGCGCCATTGCGGATCGAAGCGGCTCCCGTTGGCGGTACGCTGGTTATTGTCCTGGACAATGCCCTCGGAACCGGCGGTACGGTTGCGCTGAACATGAATCCAGCTTTCACACGCGATTTCCCAACATGTGGAATTAGTGTGGGACTGATCCTGGACAACTCCAGGATCATTGTGACCTTGCCCCAAGATGGTTGCGTTCCAACTTCCAACCTGGAAGTTGCGGATATTACCGCAATTGGGATGGATGGTACCGTCGCCGCACGGTACAGCCTGCAGGCTGTAGACGGAAATTGGGAAGTGATTGAAGTGGAGCTGTAAGGCAGATCCCCGATTTGATCGATTTCCAAATCTAAGCAGTTGAAAATCTGGTTGGTAGCCGCATGGGATCCCATGCGGCTACCACGTTTTGTTTTACTGGCCTTGGAGATCCTTGATAATGGCCAAAATTAACGTTTTACCATTTACCCGTTTCTGTTGCAAGGTTTCTTTCAACTCGACAAGTTTTGCCGATATTTTTTCCGGTCTCCCATGGATGATTTTTTCAAACCGCAGCATCAAGCTGCAGAATGCTTTATAGCTGTTTATGCGTTCCTGGGGGATCGTTTTTGATCTTCTGAGATAAGCTCGGAAAGCATTGATCTCGTGGATCATCTGGTCGATTTCTCCAGTTTGATACCAGGATACGCAACGCATCATGCGTACGTCATTGTCTACTGCCGAACTGTAGTATTCTCCATAGTAGTTTTTGAATTTGAGAAAACACTTCAAAGCAAAGCGGTAATCCTTGGCCAGATAGGATATAAAGCCTTCATTGTACATGACCGTTGTATTGTTGGGATTGCTTTGTAACCGATTCTTGTAGTCTTCAAAAAATTGATACGCGAGTTCGGTATATCCGGTCACGGAAAGTAGTTTGATTTGATTCGTGTAAAGTCCATCGTACAGCTTTCCTTTGATGAGGAATACACCTTTTTCAATGGCTTCGCGCAGTAAGTCATTGATTGTCGGCACCCAACTGTTCCCCCGCAAATGCCGAAACTCGACCGCGCGATTGAACCCCATGCCGTAGAGCAATTCAGCGTCATCTTTCGAGATCAAAGGCCCCTCATCAATCTGCTTTTCCTCGGGGTCGTAGTAAGGGATCTCCGTTTTTAGGGTATCGATGTAGGCCAGGATCAGTTCTTCCGATTCGGGGTTGGCGCGACACTGATATATCTGGTTGAACAGCCGGATCAGTAGCCCCGAAATATTGGAAGTGGGGATGTCTTCGGCGATCATTTTTGTAAACCGCGGTTGGTGTTCGGTATCGTGAATCAGATCGTGGTTGATGGCGAGCACCATATATTTCGTTTTGGCCAGGGCAAAAAATTCGTCCACGCGATCCAGCGCATTCTGATAAATCAATCCCGGATTTTTCGGCATGTTTTCGACCCAGTACTGGCCTTCGACCTTCCCGACCTGGTAGTGCTGATAATAGTAGTCCTCGCCTTCTTCAATTTCGGAGTCGAGCCGCTTACGCACTTCCCGAATGCCGGCCGCGGTGAGGTCGGCCCAGCGGCGGTCCGCGTATTCGCGTAGCGTGTAGACGTATTGCGCCGCGCGGTCTTTGCGGTATTGGAGCAGGGCAAAATAACCTTTCAGTTCGCGGAGAATCACCGAAACCGAACGGTTGAGATCATTCGCATCGTAGCGCTTGCCCGGGTATACTGCATGATAGAACTCCACGTGGCTGACCGATCCAGCTGGCTCCGAAAACAGCATTGCTTCCATTTTTTGGACCATTTCCGCGAGTTTGGGACGCCGCGAATGAAGGGGGGAACGCAGATATTCCGCAAACTCAAGCCGCTCCTCCGGCAGCATTTTCCTCAAAATACGGGTCAATTTTCGGTCCTGCATGGCAACTTCCACAAATTAGTTGAATTGCTGATTGTATGAATATTAGCGTGAAAGTGGCTAAATTTGGCCTAAAATCAAATTAAGCCTTTATATCCATTGTATGAATCCCGATTTTTCGTTCAGGGTTTTCCGCATCAGGCGGCGTTTCTTTGAATCGTCATCAACCGGGAAGTGCGACTGAAACCACTCGGCACGCACAGAAGGTCAGGTCTTTGAATTGTGGGAACTATCAGTGAAAACAGCCTGGAATCTGTGCCGCTGAAACGCGGAACGATCCTTACACCAGACAAAAACCCAAGTCAAATAGCCCGGTGAGGTAGACTTGCGTGCCATGTCAATGCGAACCCAACGCGTCTATATTTACCCTCAACGCAAACTATTTCGGCCGCTACAGACGATACCTATTGATCTTTTTATGCCGTTGGAGTGTTTGCGTCGGTCACAGGAGGTAGCCCTCCTGACCGGTGCCCCTCCCAAGCGCAAAGATTAATTTTCACCTTGACGGCAAGCCTGATTGTAAGAATAAAATTATGCTAAATGTCAAAAAAATCGAAAGAAAGCTGAAAAGTACCTGTAAAGCTACGTTGATCATTGTATGAACCGCCAAATTTCGTTCCAGGAAATACGATTCTCGTCAGCGAGATTGTAACCATCAAATCAAGCGGGCATTGCGCAAATGCCCCGAAAATCTTGAAGGCGGCAACTTAGCGATGATTAACAGACCCTGACCAAACGAACGCATATTGTTAACCTGCGTTTTTAAAGAATACAACGAAAAGAACCTTGATAAAATACACAAACACGATTGACTAAATATCTATCCTGGCGATCAGACCCCATCCATTCATCGGATGCAACTCAACTCCAATACGCGACAAGACCTAAAGTTAGTTGGACGAACGAACCATCGCAGCAAACCGGTCCGCTACTAGGCGGACGCAACCTACACACATGATCCGATCTGTACCAATCGGAGAAGAAAAGCAAACGGTCCGCAAGAGCACTCTTCGGACCGTTTTTTTTATTGGTTAGCGGGTGTATCCCGGCAATAGTGCCACAATTGCTGCCCATCGATGGTGTGCACCGCCGCTGGCTCCCGGTCCGCCAATCCCGCTGGAGCCGGGACCCCTGAGTCGAGCGATTGGTCGCCGAGGTTGCGCCAGGCTTCGTCCCAACAGCCCTGCCGCAGGAAGTGTTCCAGCGTCACTCGTCCTCCTTCGACCAGGATGCTCCCGATCTTCATCTCCCGATAGAGGTACACCAATGTTTCCGACAGCGACCTGCCGTCTACCCGGATGCGACGGGGCCGGCCGTCGGGCGCATGCTCCTGCTCATTCAGCACAATCGTGCGGGGGTCGCCGTACAAGGTGGGTTGCTTACCCAAATCAAGCTGCGGATCAAAGACGATCTTGATCGGGTCCGGCCCCGGCCACCGACGGGTGGTCAGGCGGGGCGAATCGATGTGTACCGTACGCTGGCCCACCAAAATCGCCTGGTGCTGCGCCCGCTGGAAGTGGACGAAGCGGGAAATCGCCGGGGTCGAAATTGCCGTGCGTATGGGTTCAAATTGTGCATTGTGCCCGGCAATGAAGCCGTCGCGGCTTTCCGCCCATTTGAGGGTCACGAAGGGCCGTTTTTGGGAGTAGTTGACGGCAAAATGCTGAATGACTTGGGCAAATGCCGCCGTTTCCACCGAAACTTTAACCTCCACGCCCCGTTCGCGCAGAAAGGCCACACTGCGGCCGGCCATTTGCGGGTTGGGGTCGAGCCCACCGATGACCACCTTCCGAATTCCGTGCTTGAGGATCAGTTCAGTGCAAGGCGGCGTTTTTCCGTGGTGGTTGCAAGGCTCCAGGCTGACGTACAGGGTCGATTCGGGGAGCAAAGAAAGGTCGGTCACGGACCGGACGGCATTGACCTCGGCGTGGGGGCCTCCGTATCGCCGGTGAAATCCCTCGCCGATGATTCGGTTCTGGTGGACGACCACCGCACCCACCCGAGGGTTGGGTTCAACCGCCGCTCCCGGGATGCGGGCCAGTTCGAGGCAACGTTGCAGGAAGGGATCGGAAATTTGCATGGCGCAAATATAGGCCGGAAATGGCGCCTCGGTTGGAAAAGTCGGGACAAAAAAAAGACGGTAGGAGTATCACACCGGTCAACCGTCTATGGCTGCTCCCGTCAAGGCCTGACCAAGTTCAACAGGACCTGGTCGCACTCCACCGTCGCCAGCAAAGGTAATCCGGTTCGAAAAATTATCCAAGGAAAATCAGCATTGAGTTTGCTTTGCCAGCGGAATCCCCTGATAACGAAGCCTTGAGCATCGCAATTTATCGGCGCTACCCCCAAAAAAGCTCCCGAAATCGCCTTTTGGTTCTTCACTTCATTGTTTAACTTCGGTGTTCTTCCGTTTCCGCAAACACAGACAACGCACATGCAGGACTACAAATACGAACGGGCGTATGCCGACACCGATATCGAGTTCAACAAGAATGAGGACCACAACCGGGAATTGATGCGGCACCTGGAAAATCGGCTGGACGTCATCAAACTCGGTGGGGGAGAGCGCTCCATGGAAAAGCACCGAAAAAAGGGCAAAATGCCCGCCCGGGATCGGGTCGCTTACCTCCTCGATGACAAGTATGCGTTTCTGGAAGTTGGCGCCTTCACCGCCGATGGCATGTACGAGGAGTACGGCGGCTGCCCCTCGGCGGGTGTGGTGACCGGAATCGGTCGGGTGAGCGGGATCCTCTGCATGATCGTCGCGAACGATGCCACGGTAAAGGCCGGTGCCTGGTTCCCGATGGCAGGGAAAAAGAACCTACGGGCCCAGGAAATTGCCATGGAAAACCACTTGCCGATCATCTACTTGGTCGACAGCGCAGGGGTATTTTTACCGTTGCAAGACGAAATTTTCCCGGACAAGGAGCATTTCGGACGGATATTTCGGAACAATGCGGTCATGAGCAGCATGGGGATTCCGCAGGTTGCGGCGATCATGGGACCGTGCGTTGCCGGAGGGGCCTACTTGCCGATCATGAGTGACGAAGCATTGATCGTGGATGGCACCGGCTCCGTGTTCCTGGCGGGTTCATATCTGGTGAAATCGGCCATTGGGGAAGAAATCGACAATGAAACCCTCGGTGGCGCGACGACCCACAGCGAGATCTCCGGTGTGACCGACTACAAGATGCCCAATGACAAGGCGGCCTTGGACAAAATCCGTTCACTGGTCGCCAAAATGGGGCCACGACCCGGTGTGAAGTTTACCCGAACCGATCCGGTTCCGCCGCGGTTTGAGCCACGTGAGATCATGGGCATTTTGCCCAGCGACCGCACCAAACCGTATGACACCATGGAAATCATCGAGCGGGTGATCGACCGGGACTCTTTCGATGAATACAAGGCGGGCTACGGCAAAACGATCATCACGGGCTATGCCTACATCGACGGCTGGGCGGTCGGGATCGTGGCCAATCAGCGCTTGATCGTCAAATCGAAGAAAGGGGAGATGCAGTTCGGCGGGGTCATTTACTCGGATTCAGCGGACAAGGCGGCGCGCTTCATCATGAATTGCAATCAGAAGCGCATCCCCTTGGTATTCTTTCAGGATGTTTCTGGATTCATGGTTGGCAGTCGGGCCGAGCACGGCGGCATCATCAAAGACGGCGCCAAAATGGTCAACGCCATGGCGAATTCAGTGGTCCCCAAATTTACTTTCATCATCGGAAACAGCTACGGCGCGGGCAATTACGCCATGTGCGGCAAAGCCTACGATCCCCGGTTGATCTTTGCCTGGCCGAGTGCGGCAATTGCCGTCATGAGTGGGGCATCGGCGGCGAAGACCCTGCTGCAGATTCAGGTATCGGCGCTCAAGAAGCGGGGCGAGGAAATCGATCCGGAAGCGGAACAGAAACTGCTCAAGGAAATCACCGACAGCTACAACCGCCAGATTTCGCCCTACTACGCGGCCGCGCGCCTGTGGGTCGATGGGATCATCGACCCGACTGCCACCCGCAGCATCATCTCCACCGGAATCGAAATGGCCGCCAATGTCCCCGAATTGAGGCCCTACAATGTCGGGGTGATCCAGAGTTGAGCGGCGGCTGGGATTGCCGCAGGTGATTTTGTGGTGATCCCCCTTTCCGCCGCTGGTCAGATCTCTTCTCGTCGCTGGCATCGGCGATAAACCCTAATCGGGCTTTGCCGGACAAAAGCTCGGCGTTCGCACATCCTACAAATTGATTTCAAATCGCCTCCGCGTGATCTCCCGATTGAATTATCAACAGGCGCCGGCACAATGTCCTGCTCGACAATCTTGCCCAAATGCTTACGCCAATCACGGGGCAGAAGGGTGTGGGAACGGCGGCACCAGATTCGGCGGTATCCCGCTGCCTTCTCATTGCCCACTCCCCCAAAACCTCCGTTTTTATCCTAAACAGGCCGATTTTGCCCGCAACCGGGCCATCCGGTCCGGAAGCCTTTCCCGATGAAACAAAACCCCATGCCCGGAGTTATCTCCTGCGGCACTGGTTTCGAGGGGGTGAAACAAAGCCCCGAAAGGTGCCGTTTGCTTTAAGGAGTGGTTGTGCATAACCCTCCCGAAACAAACCTTTCCAATAGGCTCAAAACACTTATTTTAAGTTATGGAAGCGCAAAAAAAACAACTCGACGAAAAGCAATTCAATGCCTTGATCACCTTGCTTGACGATGAGGATCCCGAAGTTTCCGAGCACGTTTGGACCCGCCTCTCCGCGATGGGGCAGGAAGGCCTCGACCGCCTGGAAGCCGCCTGGGAAGTGCAAGAAGATCCCGCGATGCAGGCCCGGCTCGAGGATGCTATCGCAAAGCTGCACCTCAAGGAAGTGGGGCGCGAGCTGCTCGATTGGCGCAAAGGAGGCGGGAAAGACCTGCTGCGGGGATGGTACCTCGTCAGTCGGTACCAGTTTCCCGAATTGGAGTACCAAAAGTACCGCAATGAGGTCAACCGCCTTGTGAACAAGACCTGGCTGGAACTGAACGGCCGCATGGACGCGAACCAAAAGCTGCGCGTGGTGAACCATATCCTCTTCAAAATGGAGGGCTACGGTCCCAACAGCAGCCGCCCCAAGTTTCCGAACAACAGTTACCTGAACTACCTGATCGACCAGCAAGAGGGCAACGTGATGTCGCTCGCTTTGTTGTACCTCCTGATTTGTCGACAGTTGGATCTGCCGGTTTACGGAGTGCTCTTGCCGGGCTACTTTATCCTGATGTACAAAGATGAGCGACAGGAGTTTTTCATTGACGTTTACAACGGCGGAAAGACGTTCAACAAGGCGCGCCTGAAGGGCTATCTGAAGCAAGTCAACGTAGAGGAAAATGCGAGTTTCTTCAAACCCACCTCGAACATCTACATCATTCTGCGCCTGCTGGAGCAGCTCGCGGTGGACTATGATCGCAATGACAAGCCGGAAAAGGCCCAGGAGATCGCCGAGATCCTAAGGGACATTGAGATCACCTTTTGAACTGGCCGTTCCGTAGATCGGAGCGCGTGAAAATGCAAAACCCCCAGCGGAATAAATTCATCCATTCCGCTGGGGGTTTTGCGTAGGTCGGAGGATCAATCCTCGCCGTCGTCCGCGGAGTAGATCTCCAGCAGGCCCTCCGGAATCCGCGCAATCAGACGCCGGTTTTCGTGGTCAGCGTAGTGGATGAAGTCCCGTGTGATCGGAATCAGTGCCTCTCGCCCGTGCCAGTCGATTACCAGTAGGTCATGGCCGGGCATCTCTTCGACCCGGAGCGCCGGCCCGAGATCGCCGCGCACTTCGTCCCGGACGGTGTAACCCACAATTTCGTGGTAGTAAAACTGATCCCCTTCGAGGGCTGGCAGCAAGTCGAGCGGCAAGTAGAGTTCGCAGCCCAGGAGGCCCTCGGCATTATCGCGGCTGGTGATGTCTCGAAACCGCACCAGGGCCATTCCCGGACCTTGAATCCGGATTGTATCGATAAAAAAAGGAATCAACTTGCCTCGCTGATGGAGATAAGTTGATTCCATATCTTGGTACTCGTAAATATCGTCTACATCAAAGTAGACCCGAACCTCGCCGTAGATGCCATGGGTTTTGCGGATGACGCCAACGTAATAGCAATCATCGATTTTCATGGGACAACTTATTCAGCGGCGGGTGCTTCGGCTGCAGGAGATTCTTCCGCAGCCTCGGCGGCGGGTGCTTCGGCTTCAGCGGCAGGTGCTTCGGCTTCGGCGGGGGGCGCTTCAGCCTCGGCGGGAGCTTCGCTTTCTTCGACGGGAGGCTCATCGGCTCCGCGCTTTTTGGCGATCTCCGCTGCCTTGGTCTTGCGTACTTCGGCTTCGTGCTTGAGAGCTTCTGCTTTCTGTGCCGCCGCGGTATCGCGGATCTTCGATTTCTTGGCACTGATTTTCGCTTCTTTCTCTTCCAGCCATTTGCCGTAGATACGTGCGATCTCCTCTTCAGATTTGCCTTGCTTGATCAAGGCGTACTTCAGATTTACTCCCGTATATCGCAATATAGCTTTTACGGTTTTGCTGGGTTGCGCTCCGTTTTTCAACCACTTGATGGCCAGATCGTGGTCCACAGTGATCTCTGCGGGATCGGCGATCGGGTTGTAAGTACCGACCTTCTCCAGAAAGCGTCCATCGCGACGTGCGCGCGAGTCAGCGGCTACGATCTGGTAGTAGGGACGGCCTTTGCGGCCCAGTCTTCTTAGTCTCAGTCTTACCGGCATAAATTTTAACCTGTAAATATTAGTTTTTAAAGAGTTGCAAAGATAACTTTCCCCCGTGACTTTGCAAAAGTTTACCGCTCTTTTCTTGCTTCAATCGGCGATTTTTCGCCCAAATTAGCGACCGGGCGGCTCGTGGGGCCATACGTTGCGATCCGCCGGCAAACTGTCGTGGGGATAAAAATAGGGTTCGGGTTCGCGGCTGACCCAGAAATGCTCCAGCAGTTTGCGTCCGGTGCGCACGTCGGCGACGGTGCCCGACTTGCTGATGCGGGTGCCATCCCAGAGCACGGTGTCCACGCCGTCGGGCAAGCTTTTGACCAAAGCCAAATGATCCGGTTCAGCATCCTGGCGGTCGTGGATGAAGCAGCGATTTTCCGCGCCGACTTTTACATTCATCGGTAGCTCCACGTTCTGCCCATTTTCCCGGCGAAAAAAGGCATCGCGGGCCCACCCGGTCTGAAAGCGGGTCGAAGTTTCGAGGACGCCCGATTCCGGAATGTAAAGGTGATAGACCCCATCTTTTTCTTCCAACGGCGGCGCTCCTTCGGTTTCAAAGCGAATGGTTACCCAACCGGAGAATTTCTCGGGCAGGTGATAGTGCCGGCTGCTGCGCTTCATATAAATGACGTACACCGCGAAAAACAGCACCGCCGAACTGCCGACCACCAGCAATATCCGCTTGAAAAACCTTCTCTTTCGGTCCATGCGGCAAAGTTATTGAAATTCTCACCGCCGGATGCCCCGGATCGCACACAAACTTTTTTCGCCCGAGCCGGTACCATTGGCTTATTTTTACCGCAGGACATCGGTATGGGAAAAAAGAAACGGAAAAAGAAAACTTTGCGGCTCATCGGGCGCCGCGACCGGATCGACATCCCCGAACTGGAATTGATTGCGGTCGAGGCCAAGGTTGATACCGGTGCCTACACCTCAGCATTGCACGTGCAGAAAATCCGGGCCTTCAAACGCGATGGAGTGACCTGGGTGCGCTTCCGGCTGCGCCATCCCTCAAACCCTTTGTACAGTGATAAGGTGCACGAATTTCCCGTTGTCGACGAGAAAACCGTGCGCAATTCTTTTGGCAAAATCGAAGAACGGTACACAATCCGCACCCCGATTCGGCTGTTTGGCAAAAGCTACAAAGTCGAGTTTTCCCTCACCAACCGCGCCAAGCTGGAGTGCCCGGTGCTGCTCGGCCGCAAAGTGCTCTACCGGAGATTCGTCGTGGATGTTTCGCAAAAAGACCTATCTTATCAGCAGAAACTCAAGCAGACAGTGCAAGGATGAAAATTGTCATTCTTTCTCGTTCGGTCAATATCTACTCGACGCGGCGACTCATGGACACAGCCCTGGCCCGCGGCCATGAAGTGGAAGTCGTCGATCACCTGCGCTGCATGGTGCTGGTGGAAGAAGGCCGACCGGCGGTGCGCTACCAGGGAAAATTACTGGAAAATGTCGACGCGATCATCCCGCGCATCGGGACTTCGGTGACCTTTTACGGTTGCTCGATTGTCCGCCAATTTGAAATGATGCGGGTGTTTTCCACGGTGCATTCCGATGCCATCCAGCGTTCGCGGGACAAATTGCGTACGGTGCAGTTGCTCTCGATGGCGGGGGTGGGGATGCCCAAAACGACCTTTACCCGGCAGAATACCGACGCGAAAGATATGATCCGTTACGTGGGGGGGCCGCCGGTGGTGATCAAACTGTTGGAAGGTACCCAGGGCTTGGGGGTGGTCCTCGCCGAAACCGATACCGCCGCGAAGTCAGTCATTGAGGCCTTCCACGCCTTGGACGCGAATATCCTCGTCCAGGAATTTATTGCCGAAGCCCGCTCTCAGGACATCCGGGCTTTTGTGGTAGGGGGCGAAGTGGTTGGGGCCATGATTCGGAAGGGGAGCGAGGACGATTTTCGTTCCAATTTGCACCGGGGAGGGACGGCCCGCGCCGTTCAATTGACCCGCGAAGAACGCAATACCGCGATCAAAGCCGCCCGGGCCTTGGGGCTGGGAGTGGCCGGAGTGGACATGCTGCCTTCCCGGCGGGGCCCCTTGGTCATCGAAGTCAATTCGTCGCCTGGATTGGAAGGCATCGAAGCGGCTACCCAAGTCGATGTCGCTGGGCACATCATCAGGTACATCGAAAGCTCGGTGGCCCGGCGAAGAATTACAGCATCCAAAAAACGCCGCTGAAATGCGATCACTGACCATACACGGCCAGGCGATTCCGGCGGGGGAGGTGACCGAACTCAATCTCCCGGTGGCGATGCTGCCGACGCACACCCAGATTCTCCTGCCTTTGTTCGTATACCGTGGAACCGCCGATGGTCCGGTGCTTTTGCTCACGGCGGGCCTGCACGGGGATGAGGTCAATGGTACCGAGACGATTCGCCGGATGATGCGCACGGACCGCTTGGTCCCGGAAGCGGGTACCGTCATCGCCATGCCCATCGTCAATGTCTACGGCTTTTTGCACCAAAGCCGGGATCTACCCGATGGCAAAGACCTCAACCGCTCATTTCCTGGTAGCAAGCGGGGTTCCTTGGCGCGGCAGTTGGCCCATCTGCTGCTCAATGAGGTGGTGGTCCACGTCGATTGCGGCATCGATTTGCATACCGGCGGTTCGAGCCGCTCAAATTTTCCCCAGGTGCGGTGTGACTTCACGCGGCGGGAAAGCCTCGATTTGGCGCGGGCCTTTGGGGCCCCCCTGTTGTTGCACAGTCGGGAGATTGCGGGTTCTTTTCGCAAGGCCGGCGGCAATCTGGGCAAAAATATTATTGTTTTTGAGGGAGGTGAAGCCAATCGCATCGATGAAGTGGCGATTAAGGAGGGGATATCGGGCATCGAGCGGGTCATGGCGCACCTGGGCATGATTCCGGAGCGGGTCGCCCCGCAAGCGTCACAGGAGCTGGAGGAAAGTCAATGGTTGCGGGCCAGTTTTGGGGGCATGTTTGTCCCCGTGGTTCCTTACGGAGCGGAGGTGAAAGCCGGTCAAGTTCTCGCTACTCTGGGCGATCCCTACGGCGAAGTGGTCCGCGAAATCAAGGCACCTTCGGCCGGTTTCATCATCGGGCTGAACAACCACCCCGTCGTCCATGCTGGCGACGCCGTCATTCACTTTGGAGGATGAAGAAAATTTCCAATTGCCTGATTTGCGATTTCCAATTGTTCTCCCTTGTATTTGATGGTGCGTTGCCTATCGTCAGAAATCAATTTACAAGTGTTTTACAAAGCACAGTGCGCTGAATTATTTATCTTCGTTCCATGTCCACGACCGATACGGACCATTTTCAGATGCTTAAGCAGGCGGTGGAAAAGCGCTTTTGGGAGCGCTATCCTGGTGCGGCGTTTCCCATCCGGGAGTGGAAGGGCCAGCAGATCGTGGACTTTCAGGAGGACCTGATGGAAACCGTGCAGGGGCGGATCAGTGAGAAGTGGTTTTACACCCACATAAAGGTTGAGCGCAACGAGAAGTTGCCGCGCATCGATATGCTGAATCTGTTGAGCCGCTACGCGGGTTTTCGCGATTGGCGGGCGTTTCTCCACGCGACCGCTGCCGTCACCGAGGAAGAAGTGCATGCCGAAGTGCCGCTTCCCCAAGTACGTTCTGGGCGGTCTTGGGGGCGGCGTGTGGCGATGCTCGTTGCGCTGGTGGTACTGGGCAGCAGTTTGGCCTTGGTGGTGGCGTCGCATCGACGCCCGAGTCAGGTGACGTTCTGCTTTGTAGACGCTGATTCGGGGGAGTCACTGCCGGATGCGGGCTTGAGCTTGAAGCTGTTGCCCGAGGGGGAATCCCCGCGATACATCGAAGGCGCGCAAGGGGGGTGCCTGAGTTTGGAGACCGATGCGCCGGTCATTCGGCTGGTGGTCGAGGCGCCTTACTTCCAATCGGACACCATACTCCGCAACCTGAACGGGGAGGATCTGCGTGAGGAAATTCCCCTCAAGGTCGACGATTATGCGCTGATGATCCATCTGTTTTCCACGTCGAAAATTGAAGACTGGCAGCGCCGCCGGCAGCAACTCGACCAGATGATTGCCGATGATGCGGAGATCTTTCAGTTGGAACCCGGGAAAGTACGGGGCATGGAAATGTACAACAAGGCAGAATTCATCAATAAAATGACCATGCCAGTCAAGAGTTTGCGCAACGTCGAGGTGATCGAGACGGTGTACGACCGCGAAGGGAAGATAAGCGGCATGCGATTTGTTCAAAAGGAGGAAACAACACAATGAAGCACTTTCTGATATGGATGCTGGGTATGGCCGTGGTAGGGAGCAGTTGGGCCCAATCCGCGATGCACGAGGACGCATACGGTGTGCTGGGATATCAATTCACGAAGGAAAACCTGCAACCAGCGGAAATCGCCGCGTTTTCTGATCGGGCCCGGCAAAAGCTGATTGACGTCAGCAGCTACTTGGAGGTGATTGCGGAGGACCAATACGACACGGCAATGCGCAAGGAGGCCGGACGGATTGCGGTCGCTATGTTTCTGGATCAGAAGGAGCGTTTTTGGTTTGTGAGTTCCGACTGCGCGGGCCACGCGTTGCGGGAGATTGGGGGCTACGTGGCGGAATTGGCGGAGAAGGCAGACGGCAAAAGCCTGCGGCACCAAGTGGACAGTGTGTGGGTAGCGGAGCCGGCGGTATTGGAAGGGGAGGGGCGCTACCGGGGAACCTTGGGCTTCTCCGCGGTCAGTACTGCGGCCCGCGAGGACGAAGCTGTGTGCGTGCATCGAATTGCCGGAAAAATCAACTTTTGGGTTGTCCGGGAAAAAAAGGCCTTCGGCAACAAGAAGAAGAAGGTCTGGGCGGTGAAATTGGGCAGTGTTTTGGAGGGTTGACCTCGATTTAAAGGGCTATAAATCAGCAATTTAATTTTTTTATATTTTGGCTGGCCTTGACACGGGATGTCAAGGCCACCGCGTATATTTGAATAGAAACGAAAAGCAAAACAAACCTTAACTCCATCTTCCCGATTGTACGGGCGGCAAATTGATTGACCATTGCGAACAAACCTACTTTCCCTTCTTTTCTCCCGCTTCGGCGGTTTACCATACCGGATACGGGCCGCCAGGCGTGTCGTGAGCGGGCCCCAATGGGCGTCGGCCCTCGCTTTGTGGCGCAGACCGCATTCGGGATCCGCAACTTTGTGATGCTTCCCTGACCGGGGGTGATTGACCGGTCACGGTCCGACAATTGCTTTCTTCATATTCGGCGCGCACCTCACTTCCATTGGATGGGGTGCGCGTTCTCTTTTCTAGGGCTTCATTGCCCGATTTGGGGGCATCTCAAAGTGGAGATGCAAGGTGTATCTTTGAGCTTTTAAATCATTGATTATCAGTATATTAAAAAGATTTTTTCATTGACTTTTTTTGACATGAGGTGTCAATGCCCCCACGTATATTTATATATAAGCAACAAGGAGATATATCCTTCGCTCATTGACTTACGAGATGCATTTTGAGGCGGCAAACTGACCCCAGACAAACCCTATGACCTGTACCATAACGAACCAGCCTTCACCGTAACAAACCAGCCTCTTATTTATACATCCCGCATTGCGACGGGACACTTATACACCCCGGAAGGATCGGCCTTCCGGGCGGCCCAACCGACGAACCAAACAAACCGTATCTGACTGACCACGAACCGACCTTGACCAAACAAACAACCTTTGATTGATAACCCAAACAAACCGCACCTAACTGACCACGAACCGACCTTGACCAAACAAACAACCTTTGATTGATAACCCAAACAAACCGCACCTGACTGACCACGAACCGACCTTGACTAAGCAAACCACCACTGACTGACCACGAACCGACCTTGACCAAGCAAACCACCACTGACTAACCCCAAGCCAACCTTGACCTAACCAACAAGTAGAAATCAACCATTCTTCATTGCAACTTTACTTTGCCCCGTTTTCCGGTAGAACAACCTTCCCTTCCCGAACTGGCAGCTTCCGCCGGTTCGGGTTTTTGCTTGGTGCCTCATCCATCTCGGCAATAATCCCATCTTTGCGATCAAAAATAAGCCGCAGGCTACAACAAAAAACTTCTGGTCTTGGTTGTGAAAACATTAAATAAACGTCTGATAGAATGAATACAATCACAATTACCTCGGAAGAGCAAGCGGCTCTCCAAACCAGTTTGGTACAAGATATTCGCGAGATGGTCGGCGGTTGCAGTGCCTCGCGCGACACAGCAAAAATCATGCGGGAGGATGCCACCGGGAAGGGAATAACCGAAATCCTCAACAACTGCGTGATGCAAATGGACATGGGCATGGAGCTGATGCAAGCCTACCTCGCCCAGCATGGTGGGGAAGCCCAAGCGGAAGCCTGCAACGCCCTCAAGCCGGTGGCGGATGAGTGGTCGCAAGTCGATGTATCCTCCATTCCCAGTGGCGCTCTGAAAGATCGCATCATTGCTTCCCGGATGGTACGCCATTCCTATTACGCAAAGGCCGGCCTTACGCATTATGCGGCGGCAACGGCTACCCTGGGACAGCCGGAATGGAGTGAGCGGTTTTCCCAAGCGGTTGGGGGAATCGATTTTGCCATCGAATCCCAGGAACGCATTATTCGCGGGGAGCAGGTCTAGCGATCAGCCCAGACGCGGGGCTCGGGTCGCAAGTGACCCGGACCGGCCGAAACAATTTAACGCCATGTCCCAGCCAAAAGGTGGACATGGCGTTTGTGGTTTTTCGCGCGAGGGGAAAGGCAGGATGAAACCCGGCGGCCGCAAATTCCCGCCTCTCACTGGATCATCATTGCCCCCAATTAAGCGGAAGCATGCTGCTTATTCCACGCTTCTAGGGCTTTGACCATGGTCACCCCGATGTCGGCGGGCGATTCCACGACGTGGATTCCACAAGCTTCCATCACGCGCATTTTTTCGTCCGCGGTGCCCTTGCCGCCGGCAATGATGGCACCGGCGTGGCCCATGCGGCGCCCGGGAGGCGCGGTCTGACCGGCAATGAAGCCGACGACGGGCTTTTTCGCATTGTCTCGCAGCCACTCCGAAGCAATTTCTTCATTGTTGCCGCCGATCTCTCCGATGAGGATGATGCCCTCAGTATCGGGATCCTCATTGAACAGTTGGGCGATGTCGAGGTGGGGCGATCCGATGATGGGGTCGCCGCCGATGCCCACACAAGTGGATTGGCCCAGCCCTTGTTTGGTCACCTGGTCGACGGCTTCGTAGGTGAGGGTACCCGAGCGGCTGATGATGCCGATTTTGCCGGGATTGTGGATGAATCCGGGCATGATGCCCACTTTGCATTCCCCCGGGGTAATGACACCGGGACAGTTAGGACCGATCATGCGGACTCCCCGGTCGTCGATGAACTCCTTGGCGTAGATCATGTCTTTGGTAGGGATACCTTCGGTGATGGTGATGATCAGGTCGACTCCTGCATCGGCGGCTTCCATGATGGCATCCGCGGCAAACCGGGGCGGCACAAAGATGATGGAAACATTGGCGCCGGTCGTTTTGACCGCATCTTCAACCGAGTTGAAGACCGGACGTTCGAGGTGGGTCTGGCCGCCCTTGCCGGGGGTGACTCCCCCGACGACCTGGGTACCATACTTGATCATCTGCGAAGCGTGGAAAGTACCTTCTTTTCCGGTAAAGCCCTGCACGATGATCTTGGAATCCTGATTGACGAGAATGCTCATTTTCTGTGGATGTGGTTTTGTGAGAACGGGATAAAATTATTACAAAATGTTGGCGTGCGCAAAACAATTTTGGATTGGGAAAAACTGGGCGTGAAGTGGTCTTTCCCGGAAAATTATGCTCTCCGTCCCAATCTTGGTAACGGTTGATCGTTTACCCAATCGAGGAGGGGGGATTTGCCGTTAATGGCTACCGGTTCAATCTAGGGCAATTCGGCACCGCCCGAACCCCAACTCCACAAAATCCTTAACTTTGCCGCGGATTTATGACTCCGGCAACCCGATCTGTTTACCATGTACCCACGCATTTCCGACCTCATCAATGACCTCTTTGGCACCGACATCATCCTGCCGGCAAAGACCTTTGGCTTCTTCCTGGCGGCAGCTTTTATCGTGGCCTACCTGGTCCTCAAGTCCGAACTCGTGCGCCGGGAGAAACTCGGACATTTCCGGCGCCACAAGGTCAAGGTCAAGTTGCAAGGGCCTACCCCGATCCGCGATGTGGTCATTCAAGCCCTGCTCTGGGGGGTAGTTCTTTACAAAATCGGTTACTACTTCGTCGATGCGGCGGAATTCAACAACGATACCGAAGGGGTGCTCCTTTCCCTCAAAGGCTTTTGGCTGACCGGATTGCTGGGAGTGGGCATCGGTGGGGGACTCAAATACCGCGATTACCTCAAGCACAAAGACGAGGAGGATAAGTTCGAAGAAGTGCTGGCCGGGCCGGCGCATTACATCGGGACGATTGTCACCATGGCGTTCGTCGCGGGCATCCTCGGTTCCAAGCTGTTTGCGATGTTGGATCCGGGCTCCAATTTCTGGCGCGATCCCATTGCCGACCTCCTGAGTTTCAATGGGCTTTCTTTTTACGGTGGACTGATTTGTGCGGGAGGCTTGATCATCTGGTTTTTGCAGCGCAAAAAATTTGGTTTGCTGAATAGCATGGATGCATTTGCCCCTTGTTTGATCATCGCCTACGCCGTGGGCCGGATCGGCTGCCAAATGTCGGGGGACGGCGATTGGGGCATCATGAATCCCGATCCGCAACCAGAATGGCTCAGTTTCCTGCCGGCCTGGACCTGGTCCTTTGACTATCCCCACAATGTCGCGTATCCCCTGGCGGGTTTCAAGTTGGATTGTGCTCAAGGTGTCTGCAACGAGGCGGTACAGATTGCTGGGTGTACGGGCGAATACTGTACGAAACTCGCTACGCCGGTGTATCCCACGCCGTTTTACGAGACGATGATGGGAACCCTTATTTTCGGCTTGTTGTGGGGGCTGCGCAAACGCTTGAAATTCGCCGGGCAAATTGCGGGGATTTACCTTTTCTTCAACGGATTGGAGCGCTTCCTCGTCGAATCCATCCGGGTCAATGAGGTCCACTCGATTCTCGGCATGAACCTTACCCAGGCGGAAATTATCGCCACGGTACTGATGCTGAGTGGAATTGTCTTGTTTGCCTGGTCGACGAGGACGAAGCAAGCCCAGCTCATTGAGCCAGCCGATGCGTAAGAATTTCCAATTGCTCGATTTCCAATTGGCGCGTTTGGAACGCGTAACCATTGATGAAAGAAAAGTGATCCAAAAATCCAATTCCCCACGCATTCGGTCGGGATCACGTGTGGGGTAAGCTTTCTGATTGCTAGGGAAATAAAATTCGCACGGGGACAATTGAAAATTGTTTACTCCCAGAACTCACCCTTGCGTGGGGGCAGCTTTTGATCAAAGCGCTGGCCGCGTCGGCGGCGCTTCATTTCCCGGCGGATGCGGCGCTTCCGCTTGCGCAATGCCCGGCGGGCAGCCGCATCTGAGGGGGCAACCTCCGATTCGGATGCGAGCTGTTCCGCCAGTTCACGTTGCTGGCGGGCCGCTTCTTCGCGCTTGAGCCGCTCTTTTTCGATCTGCAACAGGCGTTCCCGTTCGATTCGGTCTTTTTGCTCTTGTTCGGATTGCTGGCGGGTGACCATTTGTACCCCTTCGAGTTGCGCGTTTTGGGCTTCTCTCGCGCGTTCCTGGGCGGCTTTTTCTTGGGCGGCTTGTTCGGCTTTCTCGCGCTCGATTTGCACAGCACGTTCTTGGGCGGCCTTCTCCTGGGCAGCTTGCTGGGCTTTTTCGCGGGCTTCTTGCTCGGCCTTTTCGCGTTCTGCTTGCGCGGCGCGTTCGCGAACCGCTTGCTCTTTGGCGATTTGCTCGGCTTTTTCGCGGGCGGCTTGTTCGGCTTTCTCCTGGGCAATCCGCGCGGCGCGTTCACGGGTCGCTTGCGCTTTGGCTTCCCGTTCGGCTTTTTCGCGGGCCTCGCGGTCGGCTTTCTCCCGGGCAATCTGCGCGGCCCGGGCTTGGGCAGCCTTTTCTTTCTCGTCCAGTGCCGCTTTCTCCTGCGCTTCCCGCTCCGCCTTTTCCTGCGCCAATTGATTGGCCAGCGCATTCGCTTCCCGCTCCGCCTTTTCCTTTGCTTCTCGGGCCGCCTTTTCCCGCGCCGCTTTCTCCCGAGCTTCCTCCTCCGCCTTTTCCCGCGCCAATTGATCGGCCAGCGCATTCGCTTCCCGCTCCGCCTTTTCCTTTGCTTCTCGGGCCGCCTTTTCCCGAGCCAATTGATCGGCCAGCGCATTCACTTCCCGCTCCGCCTTTTCTTTTGCTTCTCGGGCTGCTTGTTCCCGCGCCGCTTTCTCCCGAGCTTCCTCCTCCGCCTTATCCTTTGCTTCTCGGGCCGCTTGCTCCTGCGCCGCTTTCTCCCGCGCTTCCCGCTCCGCCTTTTCCCGCGCCACCGCCGCAAATTCCTCTTCCTCCTTCACGTCGAGCTGAGCGAGGGCCGTCGTGTCCGGCGCCGATTTGATCACCTCGCTTTCCTTGGGTGTCGGGGGTGCGGTTCGGTTTTCATTCTCCGCAATCCCTTCTTCCGCCAGGCTATCCGATTTCGGCGGCTCAACCGGCAAGTCCAAGCCCCGCCGCTCTCGCTTCCGTTGCATTTTACGCAAGTAACGCTCCGATTTTCGTTGCACCCGCTGCGCCATTTTCTGCCGCTTTTCTTCCACAGTAGGACCGGTCACAAAGTCCTTCCACCATTCCTTGAGCGAGCGCTTTTTTTGCTTGATCTTATCCGGTTTGCCGCTGCGATCCACCTTCAAAGCCCCCTTGCCACTGCTGTCCACCGCAACGACTGCACTGTCCTGAGCCAGACTGTCTCCCCCCAAGTCAGGCAGAGAATCGTTTTCGGAAGGCGCGATCTCGGGATCGGTACTGGCCGTAACCGTAGAATCCGTCTGGGTAGTATCCGCCGGGAAAATATCCGTGCTGTCGGTCTCCATTTCCTCGTCGTCCCGGTCGAGCAATTCCAGATCCGCTTCGGAAATCTGCTTGCGGAACAGGCCATTGAGTAAGATGTCTACCGAATCGAGGTCCGATTTCACCGATCCCATGATCAGGGAAAGCGAATCCACCCCAACCGCCTCCGGCCAGATGACCGGATAGGTCCATTCCGGATAATCCGGCCGCTCCGGGCCCCGCCAGTTGAACCCATCCAGGGCATTGGTCTTGAAGAGCACCATGTGCATCGGGAAAAAAGTGCCTTCGGGATTCTGCTCAAAACGGATGATCGCTGGCTTGTTGTCCTGAAAGCGGATGCGCATATCAGTGCAGGTGGCCTTGTTCATGCCGATGTACTGCCCTTTCTCCTCGTTTTTGGAGTAATAAATGCTTTCGCTGTTGCCCTGCATCCACATCATATCCAGATCGCCGTTGATAAACTTCGCCTGCATGCGTTTGCCCTTGATCTGGTTGTAGCCCACTGTATCCTCTTCGCTGGCAATGAATGCGTTCAACGGAATCGACATGGTATCGATGTCCCCTTCGCGCATCCCAATCATAATCGTGTCGCCCGTCAGTTGGCTTTCCTCTGACCACAAGACCGGATCGTAGTAGAAATACAGCAGCGAATCGTCGTACCAGTAAGACAGCGAATCGCACAGCGCTTGCACGTCGCGCATGAATACCGAGGCATTGCGGTAGGCCTGAAAGTATTTTTTGTCTTCAATTGTGTCCTGGTAGGAAGCCAGGGTGTCGGCAAACAGGAACAGCGTATCGCCCTCCAATACCTGCACCGCAAAGGCACTGTCCGTGATGAAGGTCTGCTCGGTTTTGGAGTAAAATTCCCCGTATTTCCCAAAGACCGTCAAGCCCGAGTCTTTCTCGACTACCCGAATGTGCCCCTTGGCCTTGCCGATGTCCATCCGCTGATCAAAGGAAATCGTGTCTGCGTAGAGCGTGTAGCTGGTATCGCCGACATTGGCGTTTTTGTTGAGGAAGGCAAAGTCATTTTCCGTGTCGTAGAAGCCATCCTCCGTGTACATGGTGTTCATGGAGTCATTTACGACGTAGGTTGGGGCCAGGAAGAAGGCGACTTTCGTTTCGGTGTTGTAGCCCAGGGTATCGGTGGTGAGGTGGTAATCCGGATTGTCGAGCACCACCGAATCGCGGAACCGGGCGAGGTCTTCCTGGGGGTAATAATAGCCCAGCTCACTGGTGAGGACATTTTCTTCACTGACAATGCGGCCCCCGCCAAAATATTTGCCGAAATCCTCGTTGCGGTAGTAGGTCATGCGGTCGGTATACAGGGTAATGTTGCTGTCCTGCATGACGATATTGTTGTACAAATCGAGAATTTTTAACTGCCCGTCGTAGGTGAGCTTATCGGCGTCGATGGTGCGCCGCCCGCCGCCCATGAGGATGCGTACATTGGACCAGGCGATGACATAATTGCTGTCGACGTATTGGTACGCACTATCGCAGAGCATGTCGGTCGTGTCCTGCCGGAGGTGCACATTGCCGATCAATTTTCGGATTTTGATGCTGTCTTCCCCAAATGTCCCAAACTCAAAAACGTCGGTTTTGATGATTTCCAGGCGGTTATTCGGGTCTTTACCGGGCGGATCGGCGCTGGAAGGAGCGGAGCCAGTGACATTAAAGGTAGTGCCCCCGTCCTCTTCTTCATTGTCCTCTGCTTCGTCGGATTCCTGCACAATGGGCGGTACCGGTCGGGACGGTGGGGCTACTGGCGCAGCCGTGGGGGCCGTATCTGGGACCAGCGTATCCTGCGCCGTGCTGTCCGTCTGGGCAAACGCGGTCACGCTCAGCAGGAAAAACACTCCCACCAACACAAGATATCGGCCCCAATGCGTAAATTTTTGTACGGACATATTGCTGCTATCCAAGCGTAAAGTTGAGGAAAAGCTTTGACTCGTCCAACAAACTCCCCAGCCCAGACAAATATTGTTTCAATTGCGAACGGCGGTGCAAATTTCACAAATCAATTTTAAACCGCCCCTAAATACGTAGCTTTATGATTCAATCAGACAATGGCGGAGGATTCTCCGACAAAAACTACAATAACAATGCCAAATTTCCTGCAACGCTGGCGCAACTTCGTCACTGCGGAATCGCTGCTCCCGGCGGAGGGACGGGTACTGGTGGCCTGCAGTGGGGGACCCGATTCGATGGTATTGGCGGCGCTGATCCGAATGGAATTTACGCCCCCGGCCTTGGCCCACTGCAATTACGGTTTGCGACCCGAAGCGGACGCGGAGGAAGCCTTGGTGCGGGAATACGCTGCACAATACGGATTGGCTTTGCACGCGGTGCGATTTGACTTGGAGCGGGATCGGCAACCCGGAGAATCAACCCAGATGGCGGCCCGGAGGCTGCGCTATGCATTTTTTGAAGCACTATGTCGCGAAAACGGGTACGGATGCATTGCCACCGCTCACCACCAGGATGACCAGGACGAAACCCTGCTGATGTCATTTTTCCGGGGCCGGCAGTCGCGCTTATTGTGGGGCATTCCGCTTCGGCGGGACCAGTACGTGCGGCCTTTGCTGTTTGCCCGCAAGGCGGAGATCCTGGCCTTTGCGGCGGCGCACGAGGTGCCGTACAGCCTAGATTCCAGCAACTTCAAGAACAATTATCAGCGCAATCAGGTCCGGAATCAATTGCTGCCGGCGCTGGAGGCTTTGAACCCATCTTTTCGGGACCGCTTTCGGGAGCACTACCGGGAGCAGGAGCTGCAATTTGGCCTGATCGAAGAAGTATTTTTGGCGGTGAGTGCGCAAATCGTAGAGGACCTGGGGGGAGAGAGCCGGGTGGACCTGCCGGCATTTGCCCGGCAGTGGCCGAGCCATTTCCTACCGCTCTTTCTTTCCTGGTGGCTGGAACAGCAAGGATTTCGGAGCAGTGATGCGCGCGAAGCCCGTCGTCTGTTGGCGGCAAATACGGGGGCGCGCTTTGTCAGCGAAGCGGGGGAACTGCTGCGGGACCGCGAATATTTGATTTTGCGGCGGGAACCGGCGGCTGGCGGCTCGTTTGATGCGGTGACGGTGCGCCTTGCGGTGGTCGATGGGCAGTGGTTCCGGGTGGGGGAGCGAGAAGTGTGCATTTCCCGGGAAAACTGGAGCACCACCGCGAAGATCGAAGTGGAGGTAAATGTCCACCTGCTGGACGTGCGGACCTTGGCGGGGGACTTGCACCTGCGGCCCTGGCAGGAAGGGGACCGGATGCGTCCGCTGGGAATGAAAGGGCACAAGAAATTGAGTGACATCTTTGTGGATGAGCGCTACGACCGCTTTGGGAAGCAGCGCGCCTTGGTGGTGGAAGACACCGAAGGCATCGTGTTGCTGGACGGTTTCCGGATCGCCGAACGGGTCAAGTTGCGGCCGGATACTGAGCGGGTGGTGCGCATTGCAATTCGGGCTCCCGAAGAAACTGAGTAACCAAATGCGTGCGGTAGATTTGATTGGTCGCTCCGGATAAGCGAACTTTGTCCCGTTATGAAGACAATGCAGCACAAATGGCGGATGATCAGCTTCAGCTTGGGTTTGTTCGCAATTCTCTTTTGGGGATGCGGGGAAAAGTCAGGGGGTGAGACTGCCGATGGGACCGTAGATGTGGTCACCAATGACAGCCTGGGCGACTCGGCTTCGGTGGAAAACCGGATTCGCAACCTTACGGAACAGTTGAGGTTCAGCAAGACGAATTGGGAGTTGTACATGGAGAGATCCAAGTTGTGGTATGAGGCGGGCAATATTCCCCAGGCCATGGCGGACATTGACCGGGCGATTGAGAATCACATCATGGGCCCGGAGAATTATTATTTGAAGGGCTTTTATTATTACGCTCAGCGCCAGGATTCGGAGGCCACGCGGCAGTTGCGGAAGGCGGTGGACTTGGGGTCGGAGGATCCGGAGACCTACTACCTGCTGGGGCAATTGCGGTATCTGGCCAAGGATTACACGGGGGCGGACAATTGGTACAATACGGCGATCAGCCTCGACAGCATGCAGCCGACCTATTATTTTGCGAAGGGGTATCTGGCCCAGACGCAAGAGCGCTTTGATGAGGCAATTGAGATATACCGGGTGGCCTTGCAGCGCGATCCCACCTTTGTGAAGGTACTGCTGGCCTTGCACGACATTTATCTGAATGTCAAAAAAGATGCTGACCAGGCATTTGCGTTCAATGAGCGGGTGATCCTGGTGGACTCCACCCAACCGGTCGCGCGTTTCAACCAAGGCAACTTCTTCATGGCCCGGGCCAATATCCTGACCGAAGAGGAGGAGCTGGTGGAGTTTCAAGTGTTGATCAAGATCGCGATCTCGGAGTACAACCGCTGCCTTGAAGTCGATCCGAACTACGTGGAAGCGTACTACAATCGGGGCTACTGCTTCTTCTTGTTGAACCAGTTTGGGCCGGCGCTCAACGACTTTTCCACGGTGATTGAGCTGGATGCCTTCAATGATCGGGCTTTTTTTATGAAGGCCAGCATTCAGGAAGTACAGGGAGATATGGTCAGTGCCCTGGAAAATTACCGGCAAGCGGTACGGATCAACCCGCAATTCCGAGATGCGGAGAAAGCCGTCAAAGAATTGAGCCTCAAGTTGAAAGCCCAAACCGGATGAAATATCTTTTAATGAAGTGGAAAAATAAATGATTTTTTTTTCGCCTTCAGACTTGCTTTACGTAAAGAATGCCCTACCTTTGCATCCGCATTGAGCGAAAACACAACGTCCTTTGGGACGGCAAAAATGAAGGGTTCGAAAAGAATAAATAGTTTTTGCAGAATTAAAAAAGTTTTCGATCTTTGCCATCCCCTCGCAAACGCGAGGGTCAAAAACGAAACAGTTAGTTCTTTGAGTAACTGAAGAGATAAAGTCATCGAAAGTTCGGGTTTCTTGAATCTTCGTTGTGGGGCCATAGTTTTATGCTGTGGTTAAAAAAGCTGAAAAGCAAATTATACAATGGAGAGTTTGATCCTGGCTCAGGAT
>JBCCQH010000048.1:0-52021 GCA_039024435.1 Bacteroidota bacterium | reverse complement strand
TTCGTACATTTGCGCTTATTTCCCAGCGCACTCGCCTGCCATATGCTATCAAGCGAAATCTCTAGCTCCAGCTCCTCCGCCACGATCGCACAGAACCAGCGCAAGAACTTCTCCAGGTCCTCAAACACCTCCCCGTCCGCTTCCTGAAAATAGATCGGCACGCTGCGGTAGCCTAGCTTTTCGCCCTGCGACAATATCCGCGACATTAGCGACGACTTACCCATCTGCCGCGCCGCCTTGATCCGAATCAGCGCCCCCGGCTTTTCCACCTCCGCATAGCAGTCAGTTTCGATAGGCGATCGCTCCACATAAAACGGCGATCCCAACGGCACCTGCCCCTCCGGATTCTCCAGAATTACGCCTGTCGCTACTCCAGTAGGTTCAGACGCATCAGGTTCAGGCACATCCGCATCACCCGAATCCAACTCATCCAAATATGGCTCCGCGAATACAATGTAAGTGGTGTGGGGGAAAGGCAAACCTAAGTGATCCGCGACGCGATCAGCAATTCGGCCACTTGCTATGGTTACTGCCGTCTACCCTATTCCCAAAATTCCTTTTCATCCTTCCAACGTCGTATGACTGCTTTTGCAGTGAGGGCTTTTCGTGTTGGGAATCGCCATTGTGCTGGTTGCCGTTGCCCAAGCCCTCCCAACATCTTTGCGACACGATATCCACCGTTTCCGAAAATTAAGGCACCGCCGACCAAGTCAATGGCCGGCGGTGCGCAATGGGGGTAAAAATTTACTTCCTT
Organism: Bacteroidota bacterium; assembly: GCA_039024435.1. Classification (GTDB taxonomy): domain Bacteria; phylum Bacteroidota; class Bacteroidia; order J057; family JADKCL01; genus JBCCQH01. The sequence continues at coordinate 51,267 of JBCCQH010000048.1, read as the reverse complement.
TTCGGAGGATTGTTACCCCGGCGCGGCCCACTGGGATTACCCGGTTTTTTGCTGGGCCAGTTGGGACTGGGTTTAGGCTTGGGAGCCGGCTTGGGTTTGGAATTCGTATTCATGATACAAAGAATTTAAGTTTAAAAATGAGGTTGGAAGAGCGGGGCAGATTACCCTTTGCTCTTGGAATGATTGGGATTTCTCTGATTGGCCCGGTTGTCCTGGGCCTGCTTGTGTTCGTTGTTGTTCGGGTTCTTTGTGTCCGAACGCTGATCGTTGCCCGAGCGGGTCTTGTCTGACTTTGACATTGTCTTACATGAAATTTACGGTTGTGGATCCCGCGGCGAAGTGCTCTGGGATTTGTGATTGGGGATACGGCGGTGCTCACCGTTCCGATGAAGGGATGCAACGAACAACAGGTTCTTTGTAATGAAATGGCGGTTTGTCGTCAGGGGATCAGCGGTGGGAAATCCGTTCCCGGAAATCTGATTCGTAACGGCGTCCGATGCGGAGTTCCAAGCGCTGGGTAGGTCCCAAAGAGATTTGGAGGGTGTCGCGGTCGACAATTGTATAGGACGCGTGCAGATTCAAGAGGGTGCTGCGCTCGATTTGGACAAAGTCACTGGCGCCTAGATAGTCCTCCAGGAGCCGGGCAATCGTGAGGTTTTTGAGGTGGATTTGTTCGCCGCTCATCATCACCATGCATTTATCGCGCGGATCAGCATTGATGCATTCACCGGATTGGATGGCCACGATGTCGCCAAAATTGATCATCATTTTGCCCTGGGCAGTTGGGAAAAGGGCCATGCGGGTCGGCGATTCTGTCGTCAGTTGGGGGGCGGCAACCTGATTTATCAAGCGCTGGACGGCCTTTTCGAACCGGGTACGCTTGATCGGTTTGGGGATAAAATCGACCGCGTCGACGTCGTAAGTTTCGATGGCGCGGTCCGTGCGTGCGGAGACGAAGATGACGGGTTTGTCCGCCAGCAAATTGGCGAGTTCGATGCCATCAAACCCCGGCATATCGATGTCCAAAAAACAGGCGTCATAAGCGATGGCGTCCTGTTGAGCAAAGAGGTCATTGCCATTGGTAAATGCGGCTACAATCTCCAACTCGGGAAAGGAAGCGCACATCGCTTTGAGGTAAGCGAGATTTTCGGGATTGTCATCCGCGATCAGGCACCGGATTTTCATGGGATTCAAGTTTGAGGGTCAATTCTGAAACAAACATTTCGCCCAAAGGACGTGCTTCCAGGGTATAGCGCTCAGCGTACAGCAAGGCGAGTCGTTCATTGAGGTTGCTGGAGCCAATGCCACTTCGTTGGTCTTGGTGGGTATTTAGATACCGTTTGTTGGTGACCGTGTACACGATCTCATCGTCCCCGGTTCTGTGGATCCTAAACTTGATGAAGCAATCTTTGTCGTCCTGGCGGGCGTGTTTAAATGCATTTTCGGCGAAGTAAATGGTAATCAAAGGGGCGATGCCCATCTGTTCGGCCCATTGACCCTGGACCTCAGAAAAGTCCCGCTCAATTTTCACCCAACCGGGGATCATCAGTTCATTCATGGAAATGTAGCGGTCGATGAATTGGATTTCTTCGGCGAGAGACACCCGCTTCTTTTTCGTTTCGTAGAGCATGTAATTGAGCAACTCGGTGAGCATTTCCGTCGCCATGTTCATCCGCAGCGCCATGCCCTTGATTGTGTTCAAGGTGTTTTTAAAAGCATGGGGGCTGAGTTCAAAGTTGAGCTTCTCAAGGCGCGATTCGGTGAGAAGCTGATTTTTTTCCGCAAGTTGCCGATCACGTTCGGCGATCTCCCCCGTTTTTTGCTGGAGTTCGGCATGTTGCTCGGCAAACTTTTCTTGCAAAGACGAGATAACACTGATCTGGTCCGCGATGGTAGCATCCTGGTATTGGATCCGGGTATCTTGTTCTTTTTTGGATTTTTGCAGGTCGCCCCGGGCCGCGTTCAGAGATTTAATCTCCTGAGCGTGGCTTTGCAACTGCTGCCGCTGGGTAAACACAAACACCAAGGCGGCAATGGCTACGGCTCCAGAAATGATAACTACAATCACGTCCATAACTCATATTTTCTTAGATCGAGTTACAACAAATTAATGGATGATGGCGAGAAATTCAATTTATGCTGTGGGAACTTTGGCGAAAAATTTGGGGGAGCTTTGGGCTTCACAAAGTAGTCAGATCGGGCTTCGAAAATTTACGCTTGGCGGGCCGGTAAGGATGGAACTTGCCTGTGCTCAATGGATCCCTCCTGGCCTTCTTCCGGCAAAATGCCCCGCGAGCGACGGCGGTCCTTTGGTTTCCCAACAGCTGCAAAGCTAAACGGCTGCTTAAATGGGATGGCCGGTGCCCCCTCTCACCCGGTATCCCCCATCCTGCCGCAATCCGGCTATCCCCTCCGAACCGATATCCTTGCCACCGCTACCCCAACCACAATTTCCCCAGAAGTTTCCCTTTGTGGATAACCTGAGCTCCTGAATTGCGTATTACAGGACAATCCAACCACCATCCAAACTTGGATACATGATCGCTAACGCTACCCGATTACTCATCATCGATGACGACCCTGATGTATTGATCGCTGCTCGGTTACTGCTCAAGAAGCAGTACCCCAGCATCCATACCGAAAATGATCCCTACCGGCTCAACACCCTGCTGAAAAATGACCACTTCGATGTCGTACTGCTCGACATGAACTTTCGTGCCGGTTCAAACCGGGGGCAAGAAGGCATCCGCTGGATGAAAAAAATCCTCCGCCAATCGCCCGGCACCGAAGTCATCCTGATGACCGCGTACGGTGACATTGATCTGGCGGTGCAGGCGATGAAAGAGGGCGCCAATGACTTTGTGGTCAAGCCCTGGGAAAATGACCGCCTCCACGAAAGCATTGACCTGGCCGTCAAAGCTTCCAAGGCAAATGCGTCTTCCGCGCCGACACCTCCACAAGTCCCTTTGCCTCGGTCGATCTCTGATCCCACGCGCGACATCCTAGGCCGCAGCCCGGCCATGCAGACCGTCTTCAGCACCATCCGCAAGGTCGCCCAAACCGACGTCAACGTGCTCATACTCGGCGAAAACGGCACGGGCAAGGAACTCGTGGCCCGGGCTCTGCACAATGCTTCGCCCCGCCGCAACGAAGTCTTCGTCAACGTGGACCTGGGTGCGATCCCCGAAACCCTTTTCGAACCGGAACTGTTTGGGCACAAGAAGGGCGCCTTTACCGATGCCCACGAGGACCGCTCGGGCCGCTTCGAACACGCCCAAAAAGGTACTCTGTTCCTCGACGAGATCGGCAACCTCTCGCTGCCGTTGCAAGCAAAATTGCTGACCGCTCTGCAGAGCCGGCAGATCGTCCGGGTAGGTACCAATCAGCCCATCCCGGTGGACATCCGCCTGGTCTGCGCCACCAACATGCCCCTCTACCAAATGGTCCGGGAAAATACCTTCCGGCAAGACCTCCTGTACCGGATCAATACCGTCGAGCTGAAGCTGCCCCCATTGCGGGAACGGGGCGAGGACATTGGGCAGTTGGCCGACCACTATTTGGATCTCTACGCACGCAAGTACCACAAAGGGAAAATGGCAATTGCCCCGTCTACGCTGGAAAAGCTACAGCGCTACCATTGGCCGGGAAATATCCGCGAACTACAGCACGCCCTGGAGCGCGCAGTGATCATGAGCGATGCGGTCACCTTGCAACCGGAAGACTTTTTGCTGCAGGAACCAGACGGATCGCCCAGTGCGACAACCCCCACCTCGGCGACGCTCAACCTGGAAGATGTGGAACGAACCGCCATCCGCAACGCCATCCTCAAGCACAACGGCAACCTGAGCCGCGCGGCCAAAGAACTCGGCTTAGGGCGTACCACTTTGTACCGCAAGATGTCCAAGTATGGTCTTTAAACGCTTCAGAACTCTGGTCGTCTTGCGGGTCCTCCTCCTGCTGGCCTTGGTCTGCTTGGAAGCTTACGTGATCCTAGAAATGGCCTGGATCGCTTCGGCGGTGACCCTGGGCGCGCTGATCGTGATCGTAACCTTTGACCTGATCCGCTATGTCAACAAAACCAACCGGGACCTCGCCAATTTCCTAGAATCCATCCGCCACCATGACTTCACCGCCGGATTTGCCTCAGGACAGCGTGGCGCTTCCTACGATGCCCTCAAAGAAGGTTTTAACAACATCATTCAGGAATTTCGCAGCCTGGAGGCAGAAAAAGAAAGCCACTACCACTATTTGCAAACCGTGATCGAGCACATCGGAGTTGCGCTGATCTGTTATGCGTCCGGCGGGGAGGTACTGCTGATGAACAAGGCGGCCAAAGAACTGTTGGCCAAACCCTACATGAAAAAAATCGCGGCGCTGGAACGCGTCGATGAAAAACTGCTGAAAGCTGTGCAAGGGCTCCGCTCCGGAGAACGCACGCTGGTCAAAGTCCTCGTCAACGGCGAATTGCGGCAAGTCGCGGTCCACGCCACCGAGTTCAAATTGATGGAACGCGCCTACAAATTGCTCAGTTTGCAGGACATCCGCCCCGAACTCGACGGGCGTGAAGTTGAGGCCTGGCAAAAGTTGATCCGGGTGCTGACCCACGAGATCATGAATTCGATCACTCCGGTGTCCACGCTTTCGGGAGTGATGGCCGGACTGTTGCGCGACGAAGATCAGCAGTTGCGGCCTCCGGAATCGTTCACGGCGGAGGATCTGGAAGACCTGATGACCGGTCTGGATTCCATCGAAAGCCGGTCCCGGGGCCTGCTCAAGTTTGTCCAGGCCTACCGGAGCTTGTATAAGATTCCCAAGCCGGTTTTCCGGGAGGTAGTGGTGCAGGACATGCTGCAGCGCATCAAAACCCTGCTGTACTTCGACTTGAACGCGCAAAACATCCGCATGGAACTGGAATTGCCACGGGAAGAACTGGTGATTCAGGCCGACAGCGATTTGGTAGAGCAGGTTCTAATCAATCTGATCAAAAATGTAAAAGAAGCCCTCAGCGACCAAGTAGACGGGAAAATTACGATCCAGGCGACACAGCGCAAGGCCCACGAAGTCATCCTTCAGGTCCGCGACAACGGCCCCGGCATCGAAGATGAGCACATCGAACAGATATTTGTGCCGTTTTTCACCACCAAGCAAGAAGGGAGCGGCATTGGCCTGAGTCTTTCCCGCCAGATCATGCGTCTCCACAAAGGCACCATCTCGATGCAAACCGCCGTCGGCGAAGGCACCGTGTTTACGCTCAACTTCTAGGGAGAACTTTCCGTACTCAATTTTCAATCGTTCCGCATGGCGGCGTGGCGTTGATAATTCTCGCATTGTAAAATCCTGGGGACCGCACGGCACGCCGTGCGGGTACGATCCGCGTGCGGTAGCGGGTTTTGGGTTACTTGTTCATCGCGCTTTGCGCGTGCGGAACGCGCCAATTGGAAATTCTCAACGGAAAATCCTCGGGGGCCGCACGGCGTGCCGTGCGGCTACGATCCGCGTCTTGTAGCGGGGTTTTACATCATTTGTGCATCGCTGTTTGCGCGTGCGGAACGCGCCAATTGGAAATTGGAAATCGAATAATTGGAAATTCTCTCACTGATAGACTTTCTGCTTGTTCAGGGCGCGCTGGTATTCGCGGGCGTAGCGGTTGTGCTGAGAGAGCGTCGAAGAAAAATTGTGGTAGCCGGAGAAATCGGCTTTGGCGCACATATAATAATAGTTGTGCGATTCGGGATTGAGGACACCTTCGACGGCTGATCGCTCCGGATTGTTAATTGGCCCCGGAGGCAATCCAGCGTACTTGTAGGTATTGTAGGGGGAATCAAACTGCAAGTGCTTCTTGAGCACACGCCGAATGGAAAAATCACCCACGGCAAAAATCACCGTCGGATCGGCCTGCAGGGGAATGTTATCGCGCAATCGATTCAAATACAGTCCCGCCACCGTGGGCCGCTCCTGCGCCATATAGGTTTCCGCCTGCACAATGCTCGCAAGGGTGATCACCTCGTGGATGGTCAGGCCCAGTTGCTCGGCCTTCGCTTTGCGCCCGGAATTCCAGAAATCCTGGTACTGCTGGCTCATCTTGTCAAACAACGCCTCGGGCGTGATCGTCCAATACACGAAGTAGGTATTGGGCAGGAAAAGGTTGCGGACGTTGGTTGTGTTGAATCCGTAAGGTTGGAGAAAGCCGTCGTCGCGCATCTTTGCCAATAAATCTTCTTTGCTAAAGGCCAATTGCCCCGAAATTTCGCCCGCCAACTCATCTAGCGTGCGGTGGCTGCGAAACAGCAACTTCATCTGGTCCTGGTCACCCGCCCGCAACTTCTGTACGAGCTTCCAATTGCTCATCCCTTTTTTGATGGCGTAGCGTCCCGGCTTCACCAGGCGGTCGTACTTTCGGACTTGCGAAATGCGGCGAAAAGCCGCCGGATCCCGCAGCACTTGGTCCGCCGCAAGCGTCTGCATCACGTAAGCAAAATCCGCTTGGCGCGGAATCAACAACTGATAATCATCCGCGAGAGCGGGATTGATGTTGTCGCGCCAAGCTTGGTGCCAGACCACAACTCCCACGGCTCCCCCTCCGAGCAGGAGCAAAATCACCATTGTCCGCAATAGACGCCGCATGCGGCTCAGTATTCGTTGAATGAGGGATCGATCTCCCGGGCCCAGGCCAGCATGCCGCCGGTCAGGTTGATGACATTTGTGTAACCCTGCGATTGCAGGTACATGACCGCTTGTCCACTGCGCCCGCCGGAGCGACAGGTCACGACGATCTCTTCGTCTTTGGCACCAAATTCATCGGTGCGCACCGCAATTTGTCCTAAGGGTATGTGGACTTCGGTGATGGTGCCATTTTCCAATTCAAATTCCTCGCGTACATCAACGACGCGGGGGGACGTGCCGGCATCCATCCGGGCTTTCAATTCTTGTACCGAAATTTCTTTCATGATTCCTTATCGTGGTAAAGTGGGATCAAACATTGAAGAGGAAATGCATCACGTCGCCGTCCTCGACCACGTATTCCTTTCCCTCTACGCTCATCTTGCCGGCGTCTTTGACCGCCGCTTCCGACTTGTAATTTACGAAATCGTCGTATTTGATGACTTGCGCCCGGATGAATCCCCGCTCGAAATCGGTGTGGATCACACCGGCCGCCTGGGGCGCTTTCATGCCTTGGGTGATCGTCCAGGCCCGCACCTCTTTTTCCCCGGCCGTGAAGTAGGTGCGCAGGCGCAACAGATCGTACGCCTTGCGGACCAGCAAGTGCAGTCCCGGCTCTTTTAACCCGGCATCTTCCATGAACTCACGGCGATCCGCTTCGTCGTCCAGGGTCATCAATTCGGCCTCAAAACCGGCGGAAATGATCATCGATTCGGCATTTTCGTTTTTGATCGCCTCGTGTACCTGCTCGACATAAGCGTTGCCGTCGGGGAGGCTATCGTCGTCGACGTTGCAGACGTAGAGGACCGGTTTACGGGTGAGCAGCGCCATGTCGAGCATCTGCCATTCCTCCGGGTACAGGTCCAGTGTGCGGGCATTTTGGCCCTGTTCAATGTGGGCAATGACCTGCTCAACGATACCGACCAGTTTCTTGGCGTCTTTGCTCCCCCCCTTGGTCATCTTTTTTGCCTTTTCCAGCTTGCGCTCAAGGTATTCCAGGTCCTTGAACTGCAATTCAGTATCGATGATGTCCTTGTCGCGAATCGGATCGACGCCGCCTTCGACGTGGACGACGTTTTCGTCGTCAAAGCAACGCAGGACATGGAGGATGGCGTCGCATTCCTGGATATTGCCGAGGAATTGATTGCCGAGCCCTTCGCCTTTGCTGGCCCCCTTGACCAGGCCGGCAATGTCGACGATTTTAACGACGGTCGGTACCACATTCTGCGGATTGACCAGGTCGGCGAGGGTAAACAGGCGGCTATCCGGCACTGTAACCATGCCGATGTTCGGCTCGATGGTGCAGAAAGGATAATTGGCGGCTTCAGCGCGCGCCTCCGAAAGCGAGTTAAAAAGTGTGGACTTCCCGACGTTGGGTAGCCCGACGATGCCACATTTAAATCCCATTTTTGCGGTGTTGCATTAATTGGTGCCGGTTCGCGGGGCCGTCATTGCGCCGGTCGCTCCGCCAAATTTATTCGGGGGCAAAAATAGAAAAAATGTGCAATCTTTGTCAGAAGATTGCACATTTCAATCGGATCACCTGCGCCGATCAGTCGTCCCAGGTGGTGGCCACGTCGTCTTCTTTGGCAGTGTAATCATCATCGCCGTAACTGGCTTGATTTTCCGCTGCCATATTGTAGCGACCGTTCTTGCCGTTTTCATCATCCATGTGGATCGGCTCACGGTCAAACTCGTCGTAATCGTAATCCGGGAGCAACGACGTCTTCACGTAGTCGATGGTTTCCCCCAGACAATTGTAAAATTTGTTGAAGTCTTCTTTGTACAGGAAGATTTTGTGCTTGTCGTACCCATCACCGCTAAAGCGACGCTTACTTTCCGTAATCGTGATGTAGTAGTCCTGCGAACGCGTCTCTTTCACATCGAAAAAGTATGTTCGCTTTCCCGCTCTAATTTTCGTCGAATAAACTTCAGACCGACTGTTGTTGTGATTATCCACGACTTGCTCCTCAGTGTTTTGATTAACTCCTGACAAAAATAAAAATTCTTCTCAAGATAGCAATATTTTTAAACGCACCACAGAAGTCGCCCGATTCCGCCGGTAAACGTCATTTGTTCCGTCCCCTCCCCACACAAAAGTCAACAAATACATGCCCAATGGGCAAGCCACATTGTGAAAACTCTTTTGGATTTCAGGTGTTACATTTGTGCGTAGGACTGTTTATCCAACTGCCCTACCCCCCAAAAACGCAAATAACAATGACGATATACACTGAAATTACCCCGAACCCGGCCACGCTGAAATTTGTCACCGACAAAATTCTTTTGACCAGTGGCTCGGCCGATTTTCCGAGCGCCGACAGTACCGCCGATTCCCCCCTGGCACAAAAGCTGTTTGAACTTGCCTTCGTAAAAGGTGTCTTCATCGGCTACAATTTCGTTTCGGTCACCAAGGCCGACGACAAAGAATGGGAAGCTGTCATCCCGCTGCTCAAGTCCACCCTCAAAGCATATCTGGAAAGTGGAGAACCCATCCTGCTCAATCAGGAAACTCCCGAACCAGTTGTAGAAAGCGAGGACGATCCGACCATCCGCCGGATCAAGCAGTTGCTCGAAGAAAACATCCGCCCGGCGGTGGCCATGGACGGGGGCGATGTGATTTTCGAAAGTTTCGATGAAGGCAAAGTTAAACTGCGCCTCCAGGGTGCTTGCTCCGGCTGCCCCTCCTCTACTATGACCCTCAAAATGGGCATTGAAGGCCTCCTCACCCGCATGGTCCCCGAAGTCAAAGAAGTGGAAGCAGTCAGCTAAGAGGCGGTTTAAATTTAATACTGCGATTTTGTTATGGCACCTTTTTCTGCCCCTCTTCCGCTATTTTCTCGCCCCTAGCTTTGGCTATGGACTCCAAAATGAGCTTCGACGGACAAAAAAATCTGCACTAGCAAATTTCACAAACCAATTTTAAACCGCCTCTGAGGTTGAGAATTACCAACGAGAAAATTTCCAATTTCCATTGGGTACGTCCCGAATGCGCAAACCGCGGTGAAAAAGCAACCCAAAACGCCTGTCGCAAAGGGATCGTAGCCGCACGGCCCTTCGGATCTTACCAAGGGCGCGTCGCCAACGCGCACCAGCAAATGGCAGAAATCAATCACCCGGAAATTGTAAGCCTACCAGAAATTTCCCCCCGTTGCTTTGGCTTTTCTCGAAAATTTATAGTTTGATCCTTTAACGATTACAATATGCGGAAACGGATCATTCTCTTCGTGGGGGCTTGGCTTTGTGCACTCGGTTCAGTGACGGCGGGCGGATTCCAGGTCAATCTTCAAGCGGTTCCCAATGCGGGCATGGGGCACGTGGGCGCGGCACTCGCGTTTGACCCTTCGGCTCAGTTCTTCAATCCGGGAGCCTTGGGTATGGTCCAAACCGGCCTCTCCCTGGGCACAACGCCGATTTTTGCCCGGGTCGCCTACCGCGAACCCGCGCCTGGGGTCTATACCACCAACAATGAAGCAACGATTTCAACACCTTTTGCCGGGTACGGAGCTGTGCGCACCAATATCTTCGACAATACCCCCGTGGTTTTCGGCGTGGGCGTATATACCCCATTTGGCAGCCGCGTCCTTTACGCTGACGATTGGAAAGGGCAATTTGCTCTGCGAGAAATCTCCCTGCAGACGATATTCATCCAGCCCACCATTGCGGTCAATTTCGGCGAGCGATTTTCCGTGGGTTTCGGGCCCGTATTTGCCACGGGTAGCGTGAGTCTACGCCGCGCCGTCCCCGCCCAGTTCACCAACGGCAATTACGGCGAAGTCCTCCTCAGTGGAGCGGGCCGTGGGTTTGGCTTCAACGCCGGAATCTATTACCAATCCGACCAAAAAGACTTTTCCGCCGGCGTAAGTTTCCGCTCAAGTGTCGGTTTCAATGCCGATGATGGCACCGCTGAATTCGCGGTTCCGGCCTCCCTTGCCGATTCCTTTCCGAACACGACCTTCTCCGCGCAAATCGACCTTCCCTGGACGCTGACCGTCGGCGCGGCCTACCGGTTTCCCGGCAAGAACCTCGTTTCGGTGGACATCAACTACGTCGGTTGGAGTGTGTACCAGAGCCTGGACTTTGATTTTGTGCAAAACACCAGTCTGCTGGATGATTTGGCCTCGCCCCGCAATTACACCAATGCATTTATCTTCCGGGCGGGCTGGCAAAAAGACCTCACCGACGATTTTCAGGTGCGCGCGGGAGCCTACTACGACATGACCCCGGTTCCGGACGGATTTACCACCCCAGAAACGCCGGATTCAGACAAAATCGGTCTGAATGCGGGTGCCAGCTACCACTTGGGACGCTTGCGGATCGACGCGAGCCTTTCCTGGGTCGAAGCACAAGAGCGCACCGACATCAACCAAGAATTGAACTTTGGGGGAACGTACAAAGCCCGAGGATTCATTCCGGGACTGGCCCTCTGCTACACGTTTGCGCCCAAATACGATGCGGTGATCGATCCTTCACGGTAATTCTCCCCCCCGGCACTACTTGCTCCAAGCCGCCCGCCATTCCCCGTATTCGCGGACCATGTTCAGGGTCATCTCCTTGCCTTCATCCGTGTAGGTCACAACCGCGCTATCCCCGTCGACTTCGACGGATCGGATCACAATCTTCTCACCGGCACCCGGTTGTGGTTGTTTACCCTCACTCATGCCCGCCAGTATTTCGAGGGAGGCCTGTGCTTCCTTGGTCGCATAGCGTTTGGCCTTGGCGTAGTCCCCTTTTGCCAGGGCCACTAGGAAAGTCTCCGCCACCAACTTCACATTTTGGCCGATGGTTCCGAAGGAGATAAACTTATCGAGGTTTACGAGGAAATAATTGGGTCCGTATCCGATTACCGCCGCGTCCTCGTCGATGTCGGAAAACTGCGGCGTCACCGTCACCTTTCCGTCTTCTCCGATCAGTCCGTATTTTCGATCAATCTCGACCAGTGCAACCCCAGCGAGGAATGGATACGCCTGGCGAAACTGCGGCGCGATCACCTCTTCCCCCGCCAAATCCAGGTAGCCCCACTTGCCTTCTTTGTTCTCAAAGGGAATCTTGCCTTCCCGGTAGGGCATCAATTCGGGATAGTACCGAGAATATTCCTCGATCACTTTGCCATCCGGACCGAGGGCGAGGAATTGCCGTTGGTCGTTCGCTGCGATGGCCACTTCGTCTATGAAGGGGTAAATCAGGCGGTAAATGGGATTGACGACAAACTTGCCCCGCGTATCGATCACCCCAAACCCATCCCCGAGGGACACGACTGCGCGTTCATTGGCAAAAGCAAATGCCAAATCAAATTGCACCGGGATCAGGACTTTGCCCTTGCGGTCGAGATAGCCCGATTTTGCGTCCTGGACCAACACTCCGTAGTCTCCGAAAAATACGATGCTGCTCTCCGCGTCGTATTCTGGCTCGATTTCGAATTTTCCGGCTTGGTTGATCACCCCGAGTTTATCGTCGGTGGTGGTTACGGCCGCCCGGCCACTGGTAAACGGCAACGCAGACTGGAACGCCGGCTTGATTTTCACCTCGCCTTGGGCATCCATGAAGCCCAGCAGACCGGTTTCGGAATCGGAAAAGGAAAGCAAACCTCCACTGAGCAAGCCCCCCTGCTTGACCGCACCGACGGCAAGCTCATTTCCGTCCTTATCGAAATAGCGAGTGGTGCCGCCGTCAAACACGGTGAAATGTTCTTCCCAGTAATAAGGCTGATCAGGGTAAATAGGATTCAGGACGTAGTTGCCCTCGCGGTCGATGGCGCCCCATTTGTCGTCCAACTCCACCGCGAGCCGCCAATCCTCGGGATTCAGCGAAGAACTGCCTTCCTCCCCGCAGCCCGTGAAGGCAATTAGCAGAATGGCGATGAGGGCGAATTTGGGAAATCGGAGAAAGGTTTTGTCCAGGTTCATGGTTGTCAAATTAAAGGGGTAATATAAGCTTTCGCAAGCCGCAGTAAGTTATCAAAAATTTGTTTGCTAAGAGTCAAATAAATGCATGCGGGGTGAACGACAACCTTGCCCCGGGAATTGTAGGGCGGGAAAATCGTGAAGGCGTCTAATTCTACTTTGTCAGGGTTGTATTTCTGCCCAATCTTCCTCATCTGTGTCTTCGCGACAACCGAAGAAGGAGGAAGAAGGAGATCGCGAGGAATACGCAGTGATCTTTCCCCGTGCGGCTTCCCGCTGCCATTGCCCACTGTGATTTCCCAGTGCAATTCCAAATCAAGAAACCCACGACGTAAAAGATGCCTCCTCCCGCTGGTCGTCGCCATGACAAGCCTCCCCAATTGTCATCGCGATCTCTTCAATGCGCCCTAGCGCGTTGGCGAAGACGGATTGGTGTTTTGTTAACTTGACATAGTAGAACTAAGAGGCGGTTTAAATTTAATCCTGTGATTTTGCTATGGCATCTTTTTCCGCCCCCATAGAAAAGGTTGAGCCGGATGGCGGAGAAGCAGCGTAACCGGGTTCGCAACGGGATACCAGCGGAGCGGGTACCCGGCCTGGACCCCGCTCCCCCAAAAGCCCCCGGAGTAAACGAAGCAAAACTGCCCGCTATCCTTCCCCAAAGCCCAAAACCCCGAATCTAGCGCGCGAGAAATCGTACCCACTTCAGGTTTTCCACGACCGCCATTTTAAAATCCACTAAAAAGACAGTATTTTTGCGGCAATAGTAGAGGCTGCAAATGAAAATACATTTCATTGCGATCGGCGGGAGCGTCATGCACAACCTCGCCATCGCCCTACACAAAATGGGTCACGTGGTCACCGGATCGGACGATGAAATCTACGATCCTGCGCACACGCGTTTAGAAAAGCTCGGTTTGCTTCCGTCCGAAAACGGCTGGCAGGCGACCCGGATCACGCCGGATTTGGATGCGGTCATTTTGGGTATGCACGCCAAAAAAGACAATCCGGAACTCCGGCGCGCCCAGGAAATCGGTGTCCGCGTGTACTCCTTTCCCGAATTCATCTATGAACAAAGTCGACACAAGCAGCGTGTCGCCATTTGTGGTAGCCACGGCAAAACCACGATCACCAGCATGGTGATGCACGTCTTGCGCGGCCTTGGGCGTGAGTTTGACTACCTCGTCGGTGGTCAGGTCCAAGGTTTTGAGACGATGGTACAACTCACCCACGAGGCGCCGGTCATCATCTTGGAAGGGGATGAATACCTTGCTTCCCCCCTGGACCTGCGCCCCAAATTCCACATCTACCAGCCCCACGTCGCCCTTGTTTCCGGAATCGCCTGGGACCACATCAATGTCTTCCCGACCGAGGCCGAATACGTACAACAGTTCGAGAAGCTGGTCGACGGCCTGCCCAAAGGCGCCGGATTGGTCTACAACGACGAAGACAAGCAGATCCGCAAGACGATCAAGCAGTTTGCCCGGCCCGAGGAACATTATCTCCATCCCTACGCGACTGCGGACAACCGCATCCGCAATGGCAAATACGAAATCAAGATCAAAGGGGAACGCGCCGCCGTGGAATTGATCGGCAAGCACAACATGTCGAACATTTCCGGAGCTTGGGAAGTATGCCGGCTGCTTGCGGTAGACCTGCCCGATTTTCTGACCCACATCGCGACCTTTCGGGGGGCTTCCCGCCGTCTGGAAAAGATTTACGAAGACGCCCACAATAACATTGTCTTCAAAGATTTTGCTCACTCACCGAGTAAGGTCCGGGCGACCGTGGAAGCGATCCGCGACATGTTCAGCAAAAAAAATGTCGTCGCTTGCCTGGAGCTGCACACCTTCAGCAGCCTCAACAAGCGCTTCCTCTCGCAGTACCGCAAGACGCTCAAAGCGATGAAGCACAAAATCGTTTTTGTCAATGAGCACACCCTCAAGAGCAAAAACTATCCGCCAATCAGCCGCCGAGAATTGGTGGAAGCCTTTCAGGATGAGGGAATTGTCTACGCGACCAGCGTAGAAGACTTGCGCCGCGAACTCGGCGGTATGCGCCAGCCTTCCGACAATGTATTCCTGATGATGTCCTCCGGCAACTTTGCCAATCAAGACTTGCTTGATCTTACCCTGGGGTAATCTCCCGCTCACCGAAAAATATTTGCTTCGTTGTCATTTGAGCCAGAAAATGCGCCTGCAGTGTCCGCAAGATCTTGCCCAGCCAGGGGCGCATTTCTTGCCCCTGGATGCGAGTAGACAAGCGAAACTGGGGGCAGAAGGATTGAACTTTGGCAAGGCGCTGGTCACTGAATCTGCAAGCGGCGAACCGTCTCCTGATCACCCGCAGCAACCCGAATGAGGTAGCTCCCCGCCGCCAGCTCGAACGGATCAAACGTCCGCACAAATTCGTTTTGGCCCACGATTCGGTGCCGCCAAGCCAATTGCCCCCGCTGATTGTAGATCTCAATGCTGATTTCCTCCGGCTGTCCGCTCGCTATCCGCAGGCGAAAATGGCCGTCGCTGGGATTCGGAAATACCTCGACCTGCAAGCTCACCACCGGATCAATCCCAACGACAAATCCCACACTGAAAATCTGCTGGCCGGTGCAGCCATTGGCATCGGTGACCGTCACCGCGTGGTTGCCCGGCGCGAGGTTGGTGACCGCCGAATTGTTCGATCCCCCACTCCAGTTGTAGGTATAGGGCGGCATCCCGCCACTCGGCGTGGCGCTGGCGGTTCCGTCACTACACGTAGCACAGGTCGCACTGCTGGTCACCACATTGGGGAGAATCGCCGCAGGCTGGTTCAGGGTAGCGCTCTGAATCGCCTGGCACTGATTTGCATCCACCACGGTTACCGTGTACTGCCCGGCCGGCAGGTTTTGGATCGACTGGGTGGTATCGCTGTTGCTCCACACGTAGCTGTAGGGTGGCGTGCCGCCGGAAGGATTGACGATGGCCGAGCCGGTGCTGTCGCCGTTGCAGAGGATGGAGTTGACGAGGATGTTCGTGATCGACGGTCCTCCGAGGTTGTTGACGATGACCTGCACCGAGTCGCTACAGCCCAGCGTATCGGTAACCACGACGGTGTATTGGCCCGCGGAAAGGTTAAAAGCGGTCGGGGTAGTTTGTCCCCCGGCATTGGCGCTCCATTGGTAGGAAAATGGTCCCGGTCCCCCGGTTACCGCCACGTTGGCGACGCCGTCATTGGCGTTGCAACTGGCGTTTTGTACCGTCGGTGCCAGCACGTAATCGGGACACGGCTTTTCGATGTTTGCCCGCAGGATGTAAGAGGCATCGAAACCGAAGTCCTCATTGTTGGCCCAGGTATTAAAAGGGTTGGTCGGCCAATCGAGCCAGGTCGTTCCCGGGGTGTAAATGTCAAACGAGTACCCCACCGCAAGCGCCGAATCCGGCTCGGCCAGCCCCACGAAAAAGGTATCGGCCGGCAGTTGGTAGGCTCCGCCAATGATCGGAAAGTTCAAGGTCAAAGCGGTGTCCACGGTCGCGATAAAGGTATCGGTGCGGGCGACGACGCTGTTGGGCCGCCCATTGAAATTGTAGATTTCCGCGAAGTAGGACTCCCCCGCAGTCACTTCCATGTAGCAATCCACCGAGGAAATGAAATCGGGACTGTTGAGGTAAAAGGTCTGTCCGAGCGTGCCCCCATTGCCCGCTCCGATGCCCAAGGTGCCATTGACGACACCATTGTCGCGGGCCATGACGCTGTCACTCACCAAAATCGACCAGTACAAGGTGTCATTGCTGCGGTCCAAATCCCCGGTGAAATCCGCGATGAATTCAAAGGTGTACAGATCGGGATTGGGTGGCATGAAATCGGGCAAGGCAAAGTTGGCGGCATTGCCGGAGGGAATGCTCTGCGGATTCGCCGTCGAGGTGTAAACCTGGGTAAACCCGCCATTGTAAACGTTTACAGTAAGGGACACGTTGGTGGCCGCATTCGAGCCGACATTGGAAATCTCCCCCTCCACCGGGATGGCGGTCGCTTGAGATTCGGGCAATATGGTAAATTCAGGCCGGTTGCCGTCGGTCAGGGCGACATCTTCGGACAGCAGATTCCGGACCTCGATGTTGTCAATGACCAGGATGAACTGGTCGAAGGAAATGTTGCGCCAGGCGAAATAGACATTGCCCGTCACCGAGGTCAGGGGCACGGAGCGCAGGGTACGAACCCCCCCGGATTCACCGGTTACCTGGGTCAGCGTCGCACTAAAATTGGAAACGGGAAGGGGGCTGGCTGCAGTTGAGGCAAGGACTTCATAAGATTCGGGAAAAAATACATCCTGGGATTCGCCCTCCCAACGCAATTCCGCATTGCCATTGAGGGTGATCGCCGGGGAAATCAACCAATCGTCGGAAGGCCCCTGAAGGGGAAAATACCAGGAGGTCGACATGGCCGCAGTGTCGCCCATGATGTCAAAATCGGCCCGCACGATCCAGGGATCGGTGAAGTAGCTGACGTTTGCATTGGGGGTTTGAAGATCGCCGTCAAAAGTGGTCCAACCGGTCGGCAATACTCCGCCTTGGAAATCTTCGGAAAAGAGGATTTGTCCCTTAAGGGATCCTAGCGTTAGCAGTAGAACAAGCGTCAAAACGGCCCGGCGGCCGAGTGGATTTCTCATGAATTGTTGATCGATGATCGACTCTTGGTCGCTTGAACTAAAAATAGCAAAGTGGCCGGGCATTTCCTATTTGGCCCTCCGGGTAAGATCTAGCCAAGAAGAAATCCTCGCCCAAACTCATCCACCGAGGTCCGCGTCGTAAAAGATCGCATTTCCCCATTGGGGATCATCGATGCGGTTCAAACATATCTCCCAGTCCACCGGGATCCGCCTTCGGTAAAACTCCAACAGGATGGCTTTGTAATTTGCCTTTGCTTGGGAAAACCGCTCGTATTGGAATTCCACGATGCGAAACTTTCGATCCGGATGCTCCCGAAGACGGTACATGACCCGATATTTAAATGCCGCCATAGGGTTTCCAAATTAATAAATCCGGTTGCCACTTGTCAACTAAAAGGATTTATTATTGACGATATTTCCGTGTCAGTTCCGTCATTGAGTCCACAAGTAGCCCATTCTGAGCCGTCTAGGTGAACAATCGATGCGGTGAGGTATCCTTTGTTTCTGAGCTTGTTGTGTTTGGGGAAAGCGGGCCGGGAATTGGCGAGGAAGAAAAGACTTTGCCGGGGATAACTCACCGCTTGACCACCGAGGAAGGAGAGAATCACGGTGAGGATGCCACAAGCATCCTCGGCCAAAATGTCCGGGGGGCGGACGACAATTTTGCCTCGGGAATTAGAGGCGGTTTAAAATTGGTTGGTGAAATTTGCGAGCGCAGATTTTTTTGTCCATCGAAGCTCATTTTGGAGTCCATAGCCCGAGCTATGGGTGAGAAAATAGCTGAAGAGGGGCGGAAAAGGATGCCCTAGCAAAATTAAATTTGAACCGCCTCCTAGCGCGCAGGCTCGTCCAGTCAGGCAAGTCAAAATCTGGGGATACTACCACGTAGATTCCTCATCGGATTGCTCCCTCCGACCCCGACCGACGAAAAATCCCGGCCGCGCAAGGCCGGGAATATTAAGTAATTTTTTGTGTGTCTTCGCGACTATTTAAGAGGCTGTTTAAAATTGGTTTGTGAAATTTGCTAGTGCAGATTTTTTTGTCCATCGAAGCTCATTTTGGAGTCCATAGCCCGAGCTATGGGCGAGAAAATAGCTGAAGAGGGGCGGAAAAAGATGCCATAGCAAAATCGCAGAATTAAATTTAAACAGCCTCTAAGATCAAGCGGTTTGTTTAGACTTGCCGCACACGCGCAGCGAATGGTTCACACCCTGAGGTTCGGTTGCCTCGGGTGAGCAATCAAGGTCACGGTGATGGCCGGATTGATCTCCCGCCGGATTGGTGGAAGCCGACATCGACCCCACCGAACCAGAAGTGGAAATCCCCGCCCATGAACCGGAAACCATCCCGTTCAAAAGTGACTGCGAATATGCCCAAAAAGTCCTCATTTTCTGAGCTTGAAATTGAGATCGCCGTCCGATTCACGCACGCCCAGGATCTCGAAATCGAGGTCGTCAATGGTCGGAGCGAGCAGGATCAACATTCCTGATGCAGTAATGAGCAAGTTGGATAGTTCGTTTGACATTTTCATACTGAAGCCTACGCAAATTGCCGGCCAAACGATGAAAATTATAGCAGGTAGGTAAGAAATTACCGCAAATTGCCTACAATTCATAGGTCAAACGGGCTATTGCACCACCAATCGTTCAGATTTCAAGAGCTTCCGATTCCGATATATCCCCAGGAGATAGGTTCCCGGTGGCAAATGATCTAACTCCAAAGTTGCCCGACCGTTGTTCAGTTTGACTGCCCGCAAAAATCGACCTTGCAGATCCCAGACCTGAACCGCATCCGCCTCGGGCGCAGCAATCGTGACCCGACCTTGGGTGGGATTGGGATAAACCCGCACCGATGTGGATTGTGGTCCCCCCACGCCGATGATTACGTCTTGGTGGATCGTAAAGTACCCCGCTTGGGAAAACTGCACCGTCAATCCACCGTCGCTTGCATCGTAAGACCAATTCGCAACGCCTACTCCCAAGACACTTCCCGGAACGAAGTTCAGATTCCAAAAACGAACCGTCCCGCCTTCGGATACATGCCCTTCGTAATTTTCGGGATCGAGCACGGAAAGTGCTACGTCC
The DNA here is from genome assembly GCA_039024435.1 of Bacteroidota bacterium. GTDB lineage: Bacteria > Bacteroidota > Bacteroidia > J057 > JADKCL01 > JBCCQH01. The sequence goes on along the minus strand of JBCCQH010000048.1, from coordinate 31,975 downwards.
ATCACGACGGAACTTTGGGTCAAGGTATCTGCTCCAAGACGGAGATAGCGACCCGCATCAATGAAATACTGGGCCAAATCCCCAAGGCTGTCCTGAGAATAAAACGTAAAATTCCCGTCGGAATAGAGGTCGCCCGCCAGTCCGGTGGCAGCCGCGGCGACAGGGCCTTGGGAAAAGGCAATATCTTTGTAGCCGCCCATTTCGATGAGCAAGGTTCCACAGTCGGATGCACACAGCTTTTGGACCTGTGGCGTGTCGGTGGCGAAGGGGATCAACGCAATATTAAAGGTCGCATCCGAGCCCATTTTATCGGCGAGAAGCGTGGTGTGCTCTTCCATCGAGTCATAGCGCAGCTCATGGATGTTGGTTTCCTTCCCGAAAGCGTCCACTCCACCTGCAGCCGTCACTTGGGCCAGCAGGCTGACTCCGTTGCGGGTCCAGATGCCCCGGTTTTGACCGGGAAAATGCGTGTAGTTTCCAGGGATCGAATCACCATTTTCTCGCCCGTACCCGTGCAGGCGCCATTGATAGGTATGGTGCTGCGGGCTCCGGCACTGATCACTGAGTAGGAAATAACTCCGGCGGACAAAGAGCGGATTGCGGAAGATATCTGCCCCTTGGTAACTCGTGCGCACCTGTGCGTGATCGAGTCGCAACAAATCAAAATCGTGCTCGATAAATGCATCCGCATCACCACCATTGAGGGTGCTCCCGTTGACCGGGCCGGCGCCATCGACCAGAATCATGTTGTGGTTCTCAGCATTTGCGACTTCGTCGCGGCGGTCCCATTTTAAGTACCCTGCATCCAAGGCGAGGGTCTGCCCCAAGCCATACAAAACGAAGCTGCTGGCATCGGCCTGGTTGTGGCCTTTGGCCGCATCGCGGGCCCGGCCATTTTTGCCGGTAAAGTGCCAGTAAAGGTCGGCAGGATCCCACCCAGATCGAAACACGAGGTTGCCGCTCTCGGGAAGAACCTGGAACAATGAATCAGCAAGTGGAGCCGGCTGCGTCATCGCGGCGATGTAGTCAGCCACAACGTCATCGGAACTGTAGTGCAATTGCTTCCACAATGAATTCGGCTGATCAAAATGAAACCGGGAGTAATCGACGGGAAAGGCCAGAGTCGGATCTTCCAGAATCGCCGTTTCCGGATAAGCCACCATCACGTTGCTGTCTTCCAAGGGGGGCATGGTGCCGTCGGGTTGGCGGATTTTGACCACCCAGGAAAAAATTCGGCGAAAATCGGGATCGTACCACGGGTTACGGATCGCGCGCGTCGTCCCGTCAAAGGTGTAGTTGGCTGTCCCATCCGGCAAGAAATTCCCCAACGCATGGACGAATGGCAGCACGTGTTTCATGCCGAATCGGAGGTAATGCGTCCCCTCGCTGTATCCGCCGAGCACCCCCCGCTCCGACTGCCGGTCGTTGTCCGTAAACAAGACATTGTCAATGTTGTACATCGCCAGATTGATCCAGTTGATGGGCCGTTCGGTAGGATCAGCGCTGCCTACATCATTCAACGCAATGGCCGCGACCCCCAAAGCACCCGCACTGCGCAGGGCGTGATTGTCCACGTGAAAACCAAAAAATCCCAGCCCGAACAAATTGAACTCAATCTCCTCATAAAGATTGCCCGCCATTTCCTGAATGAGGTCCCGCCCGACATTGAGGCTGTCCTGGGGGACGCCCGCACCTTTGAGCAGATCATAAGCGATGGCGTTGTCGATAATTTCGTTCGAGCGCCACAAATAGTTTACAATGTCCGGATAGGCTTCCACCGAAGTATTGATGATGTTCAAGAGCGAGACGGCCCGGGCCCGAAAAAGATCCGTTTCGGCGTCGCTAAGGGTATCCAGGCTCAGATTGCCGACCGGCTTGCGATCAAGCAAAAGGATAAACGCACTGTTTTTTGCGACGTGGGCTGCGGTTCGGCGGTGGCCATTTACCGTCATGTCACTCGGAACATAATTTTTCGCTTGGTTGTAGATCGATTGGTAAAGGGGCCAAATCTCCGGGTGACTCAAATAGTTTTGCACCGCAGGAATTTCGGGCGCCTGCAACAGGGTACGGGGGTGGCTAAAATCGGCTCCGGAGGGAACCCATTCGCCCTGACCCAAAGAAAACAACGGAAAAAGGGTAAGCAAAAGCGCAGTCCAAAATGGCGTCTGCGAGTTCATCTTCATATTACTATAGTATCGAGGAAGAAGATACGCATCGAACCAACGGCAGACAACTACAAGTAGCGGTCTGAATTTCTCACTTGGACGGCCCAAATGGCATTTGCCGCTGGGCGGACACTTACGCTTTCTGCTTCGGATTCGGTTCCCCACAGCACAAATATGACCACTTTTTTAGCAATTCCAAAATTATTGGGATTAATTTTCAATTTTTCGCCAAAATATTTAGATTTACAAAATTATTCCCGAACCTTGACACGAGATGTCAAAACCCGCGGGCATAATTGTTTCGGACATTCGGGCTGCACATGCGAATGTCCTCAGAATTGCTGCAGATGTGCAAAACTTTTGGCAAACGTGTCGAAGTGAATACAATAAATTTGAAATGAGAATATTACAAGGAACCATTATGGCTGCGAAAGGAAAAGGTAAAGATTTAAAATCAGACAAGCTGAAAGCGCTGCAACTCACCATGGACCGGCTGGAGAAGTCCTACGGCAAAGGAGTCGTGATGAAGTTGAGCGAGGAAAATATAGAAGACATTCCGGTGGTGCCCACCGGATCACTGACCCTGGACATTGCCCTGGGAGTGGGGGGATTTCCCCGCGGTCGGATCGTAGAAATTTACGGTCCGGAATCCTCGGGTAAAACGACTTTGGCGCTACACGTTATCGCGGAGGCCCAAAAGCTGGGCGGAATGGCCGCTTTCATCGACGCAGAGCACGCCTTTGACCGCTTCTACGCCGAAAGACTCGGCTGTGATACGGAAAATCTCCTCATTTCCCAACCGGACAACGGGGAACAAGCCCTGGAAATCACGGAAAACCTGATCCGCTCCGGCGCGATTGACGTAATTGTGGTCGACTCGGTGGCTGCCTTGGTACCCCGGGCCGAAATCGAAGGGGAAATGGGTGATTCCAAGCTCGGGCTGCAAGCGCGCCTCATGTCGCAAGCCATGCGGAAACTCACCAGCGCAATCGCAAAAACCAACTGCGTTTGCATATTTATCAATCAGCTCCGCGAAAAAATTGGGGTGATGTTCGGCAATCCGGAAACAACAACCGGGGGCAATGCGCTGAAATTTTATGCATCGGTCCGGATCGACATTCGACGCATCGGGCAGATCAAAAACGGTACCGATGTGATCGGCAACCGCGTAAAGACCAAAGTCGCGAAGAACAAAGTGGCCCCGCCGTTCAAACTCGCTGAGTTTGACATCATGTACGGAAAAGGAATCTCCAAAGCCGGAGAAATTCTCGACCTCGCTGTAGACATCGGGCTGGTGAAAAAGTCTGGATCCTGGTTCAGCTACAAAGACGACAAACTGGGACAAGGCCGGGATACCGTCAAAAACCTCTTGATGGACAATCCCGAACTGATGGATGAACTGGAAGACGCCATCTTGGTAGCCAAAGGTGTGCGCGAGGCAGAGGAAGCTGTCCCCGCCGATGCGTGATACTTAGGGCAATTTCCCGCACCGAGCCATCCAAATAGACAATTTGCCATTATTGATAAAGAGTAGCCGTGCGTGATTCGCGCGGCTATTCCATTTTTATTTTTCTCGCGCAATTGCGCTGACTAGCCCGACCAGCCCTACTCTTCCAGTCATCTGGATGACACCGCAGCGGGTTTAGCATATTTTTTATGAGCAAAAGCAAAGTTGAGGCTTACGGATCCGGGCAAAATATTCGCCCCCCTATAACCGGACCCGCGAAATTGTTATATTTGAGATGCGTAGTTATTTGGAATTCAGAATGAAACCGATTTCCTCCTTTATTCAAACCGCGTTGCTCTTCACTCTGGTCATCCTAGCGGTGTCCTGCAACCGCGAACTGGATCCGACACCGGACTACCTTGACCGCATCTTTCCGCTGGACGAAGGAGGCTACCGGATCTACCACGTCATCGATACCTCTTACGAATCACAAAATTTTCTTGACGCCCGCACGTATTTCAAGCGGGAAGAAGTCGGCGGGATTGAAACCGATTTGTTGGACCGGGAAACCCGGCAACTCTGGATTTCAACCTCGACGGATACCCTCGGCACCACAGACGCCCCCATCTACGATTGGGGCTTTTCCGAGCTGTGGACCACTATCCAAGACGGCGAATACGCAGAACGCATTGAGGGCAACACCCGCTATCTCGTGCTGCGCATTCCCCCCTACGTGGGTTCGACCTGGAATGGCAACCTTTTCAATTCGGGCGAGGTCCAAACTTACAATTACCTCAGCATCGACACGGCGGTCACGCTTTTCGGAACCACTTACGAAAACTGCGTCTACGTAGAGCAAGTGCCTTTCCGCCAGCCAGTCCCCGAACGAGGCGGCTTTTTCCTGATCGAACACGCCTACGAGATCTACGCCCCGGGGATCGGAAAAATCGAGCGCTATTCTAAGTATTATCTGGAGCAAGATCCCTTCGTGCCGGTTGCTGAATCGCGGGTGTTCCACGAACGGCTCGTAGAAACCAACCTGCAATAATTTGGCCCCATGCGATGCCTGGCTCCTTCTCTCCTGCTGATCGGCCTGTTGCTTGGGACTCCGGGTTGCAGCAATTCGCAAACTCAGTCCGCTACCGATGCTTCCTCTCCCCCAACCCAAACGGAGGCCGCGCCGACCATCGATTACCGGGGCAAAACGGCGGAAGGATTTACGGTCTATCGTTCTGGCGTATTGTACGGCTACCTCGATGCAGAGGATCGGATCGCCATTCCCGCCAAGTACCACCTCGCCTTTTCCTTCAGCGAGGGACTGGCAAAAATCAATACCCGAGACGGCTTTGGCTACGTCGACCGGTCGGGGCGCGAGGTCATCGCGCCGCAATATGAGTCCTCCGGGCGCTTTCGCGAGGGGCGGGCCGCTGCCCTCATCGACGGTCGGTGGGGTTTCATTGACCCAACGGGAAAAATCGCCATATCCCCGCAATACATGGAGGTCAAAGAATTTTCTGACGGCATCGCTCCGGCCCTGTTTGACAATGGCTGGGGCTACCTTGGGATGGACGGGGATACGGTGATTCGCGGTCCGTACCAAGATGCCCGGCCGCTGCACGAGGGGCTGGGGCAGTTTGCCCTGGACCAACACTGGGGCTTCCTAAACGCAGAAGGGCAAATCGTCATCGAACCGATTTATGAGCGCAGCAAGCCGTTTTTTGAAGGCAAAGCCCGCGTCATGCGGGAAGAATACTGGATCGAGATCGACCGGACCGGGAAGTGCATTGCCAATTGCGGAGCGGAAGACCTGGGTTTCGGCTTTGAGTAGGGCACAATCTTTGCAAGGCGGTTGATACTTTCTCCTGCGACTTTGCGGTTTCATTGCCTAACTTGGCAACAAAATTTTGCGCATGGCCATTTCTTCTCCCCTCACTTTGCAGTCGACCGTCACGCTCAATAATGGCGTGGAAATTCCGGTGCTCGGCCTGGGTGTATTCCGCGCTCCTGCCGATCCGATCACGGTAGATGCTATTCTGGCAGCATTTGCAGTTGGCTACCGGCACATCGATACTGCAATGATTTACCGCAATGAGGCGCAAGTGGGACGGGCGATCCGGGAAAGTGGCGGGCAAAGGGACGAAATTTTCCTGACCACGAAGCTTTGGAACAGTGACCACGGTTACGATGCGACTTTGCGGGCGATTGACGGCAGCCTGGAGCGGCTGGGAGTCGAGCAGGTCGACCTTTACTTGGTGCACTATCCGGTCTTTGGTCCCCGCTTGGAGACCTGGAAGGCCATGGAACGCATCCTGGAATCAGGTCGGGCCCGGGCAATTGGGGTGAGCAATTACATGCCCCGGCACCTGAACGAACTCCTGGCCAATTGCAATGTCCCCCCGGCGGTCAACCAGCTCGAACTGAGTCCTTATATCTTTGGCTATCGCAAGGAAATTGTGGAGTTGTGCCGAGCGAAGAATATTGTTTTGGAAGCCTACAGTCCGCTCACCAAGGCGCGCAAGCTCGACGATCCACCGCTGATCGAGATCGCCAACCAATACGGCAAAACCACGGCCCAAATTTTGATCCGCTGGGCCCTGCAGGAGGGCTTCGTCGTACTCCCCAAATCGACAAATCCCGGCCGCATTCAACAAAATTCCGAGGTATTTGATTTTGAGATCCGGCCGGAAGACATGGTAAAACTGGCCGCGCTGAACGAGGATCTGGTAACGGGCTGGGACCCGACAGATGCTCCGTAACGGCCCGAACTTATTTCTTTGGATTCAGTTATTTCAGTAACTTTGCTTCAAACAAAACGCAACCAGTTTGCTCAAAAAATACCTTTCCCTCGTCAAGTTTTCGCATACCATCTTTGCGATGCCGTTTGCGCTCACCGGCTTTTTTCTCGGCTACTTGCGTACCCCGGAGAACTTTGAGTGGAAATTGCTCGGCTTGGTGATACTTTGTATGGTATTTGCGCGAAATGCGGCCATGGCGTTCAATCGCTGGGCCGACCGCGACATCGATGCCGACAATGACCGCACGCGGGTCCGCGAGATTCCCGCGGGCAAGGTCAAACCACGGCAAGCCTTGATTTTTGTCATCTTCAATTGCGCTTTGTTCATCGCGGCTACCTGGCTCATCAATCCACTGTGCTTTTACCTCTCCCCCGTCGCATTGCTGGTCGTTTTGGGCTATTCCCTGACAAAACGGATCACCGCCCTTTGCCACCTCGTATTGGGCTTGGGGCTTTCGCTGGCTCCGGTGGGTGCATTCATCGCGATTACCGGCTTTTTTGACGTGGCCCCGATTGTATTGGGGGTAGCGGTACTGACCTGGGTGAGCGGATTCGACATCATCTATGCGCTTCAGGACGAGCAATTTGACCGAGAACACGACCTGCACAGCATTCCCGCCCTCTTTGGGAAGCACCGGGCGTTGTATCTGAGTAGTTTTTTGCACCTGATGACCGCGAGTGCCATCGCCTCATTTACCTACATCATCGGCGGGGATTACCTATCCTGGTTGGCGGCGGCCATTTTCATCGTGCTGCTCTTTTACCAGCATTATCTGGTCAAGCCCAACGATTTGAGCAAGGTCAATCTCGCCTTCTTCACCACCAACGGGGTCGCTTCGGTCATTTTTGGTTTGTTGGTGATATTCGAAATGCTTATGCTTTGATTGCGGGCAATGATCGCTTAGAGGCTATTTAAAATTGGTTTGTGAAATTTGCTAGCGCAGATTTTTTTGTCTCTCAAAGCTCATTTTGGAGTCCATAGCTGAAGAGAGGCGGAAAAAGATGCCATAGCAAAATCACAGGATTAAATTTAAACCGCCGCTTAGGCAGGATTGATTGATTCAACGGACATCGAGAAGAAGAAACCACAATCAACATTGATCACAGTCTTATAATATCCTGGGGGCACCACGGTGTACCGGGGCGCTGCGGTGCTTGGGGTTTGGACAACTCGTGGCACAAGGCTTCCTGCGCCGATAAGGGGTTTTCTCATCGATCAAGGCGGAGCGCTAGGTGCTGCATCGAAAATCGGAAGTCAAGGAATTGGAGATTTTCAAGAGCAAATCCTTCACCGCACGGTGCTCAAATTGGTAAATTTGAATGCGGCTACGGGAAGAATCGGGGTTGGGAACCGTTTTCGTTGATTGTAGGCTGCACGTTCCGAACGCGCCAATTGGAAATCAAGCAATTGAAAATTTTCTGGCAGAAATCAGAAATTGAGCGAAGCGTCCAATCAGAATTCCTCCCCCTACTCCCTTGTATTTCAGGGACTTTTTCCGTATTTTCTTGTTCCAAGACTCTCGATATCAATACATGAAATTATTCCTGACCGCCGAGTGGCGGCACCTCATCAACCTGACGTATAAGGTTCCCCCTAAATTGCTCCTTCCCCACGTCCCCCAAGGTTTAGAGCTCGATGTCATCGAAGGTTCGGCCTATGTGAGTTTGGTCGCATTTGACTTCCTCAACACCCGCGTCCGCGGCGTCAAAGTTCCTTTTCACATCAATTTTCCCGAGGTCAATCTCCGCTATTATGTGAAGCACAAGGGCCGGCGCGGCGTGGTTTTCATCAAGGAATATGTCCCGAAACACTGTATCGCCTTCATCGCCAATCGCTTCTACAACGAGCCCTACACATCTTTCCCGATGGAAAGCAAGCAGGAAAACCTCGCCGATGGTGGGCACCGCTCCACCTACCGGATCTGGAAGGAACGCGACAAGTACAAGCTTGAAGTCCAGGTGAGTCCCGAAACTTTTGTCCCTTCCGACGACACGCCCGACCACTATTTCAAAGAGCACAGTGTGGGTTTTGGCAAGGAAAAGAAAGGCGATACGCTCTATTACCTCGTCGAACATCCAGTCTGGGCGACGCGGAAGGTCACTGATCTGAACCTCGATTACGACTTTGGGGCACTCTACGGACCCGAATGGGAGTTCCTGAATACGTCCGAACCCGTACACCGCATCTTCGCCGAAGGGTCAAATATCCGAGTCTACCGGCCCAATCGGCTTGAAGGCGCGGAATTGCCCCAGATGGAAATGGACGAATAGCAATTTCACTTCTCCCCGGCCCAAAACACAAACCAGCACCGCACTGAATTCAGCAAGATAAGCGCTAGCGGGCCTCAATTTCCCGGATACTGGCCAGAATCCAGTCCCGATTGAAGACGTCGTCGGTCGCAGCCAACATTTCCTGGAGCTTCCCCATCTTTTCGGGGTTGCGCGGTCCCCAGCGCAGGTCATACATCACCGTCAGCAAGCGCAACAAGTTCCGCAGGGCATTTCGAAAGGCCGCGGTCAGTTCTTCTTTGCGGTACAGGTGTCGGCTCAGGGTTGAATGGGTGGAGAAAAACGTATCGTCGGCGTTGCTTTCGTAAGCGATCCGCAGCATCAGATTGTCGTTCGCAATGCGGAAAAAGGGGTTCGAGAAATCAGCTTGGTGCAGGTGCTTGCGGGCGGAGGAATAGTTTTTCTGGGCAAAATGCAAATACGCCGCGCCATAATGGTAGACATGCTCATTCGCCGGTGAATCCAAGCGTTCACGCAGTTCCTCCAAAAATTCCTGGGCAAAATCAAAGGCCTGCATCCGCGCTGCAACCGAGGCTAGATTCCGGGCAAAACTCACCGAGAAAGCCCCCGCCCCAAAAATCAAATCCTGGCGGTGCATCTCCCGCAAGGAGCGGTAGACCGCTTGCAGACTGCGCGGTGTCCCCTTACGATCCAAACAAAGCAAGAAATTGATCAGCCCGGCAAACAAATTCATGCGTTCGGTGCGGCTCAAGGAGCGGTCGTGCTCCCGAAACAGTTGCTCCAATTCGGCAAAGTGAATCTGCAGATCGCCCCCATCCAGCAGACTCAAAAGGTGAAAATAAATCGCGGCCAGCGGGTGGAGTTCAGTACGCATTGCGCCCGCGGTGGCCAGCCCCCGTGCCACCATTGCTTGCATACGGGGATCGCGATTGCCCCGAAAACCCGCCGCATTGACCATGGCGCAGAGCAGACGCAACTGATCGGCGAGCGATTGCTGCTCCAACTTGGAAATGAGATTCGCCCAATCAAAAGCAACCTGCTTCTGCCGCTGCCGGATGTAGAGGTCCAGCTCCAGCAGCTCCAATTGAAAATCGTGGCGCAAGTCCTCGATCTCCATGAGTGGGGAAGCCATGGCCCGACGACCATCCCGAATCACCTTGCCCGCTTCCCGTAACTCCCCGAGTTCGTAGAGGCCCGCGACCAAAAGCCGAGTGCGTTCCTGAGGCCGCTCCCGCAGCGCCATCCGCACGATAAATTCTTCGAGCATCCCCGACATGTAACTGCGCAAAAGCCGAAAACGCCCCTCCGAGAAAGCTTTTCCCGGAAAGGCTGCAGCAAACACTTGCGCGTCCGGCACCGCAAAGTCCGGGTGATGCGAACGCAAAGCTTCGATCAACTGCCGGGTTTCGCGGTGCCGCCCGTAAACCTCACGGCCCACCTCCCGCAAAAATGCGTGCCAATGCTTTCGGGAAAGGGCGGCAGCCAGTCGGTAACAGCGATAAATAGCCATATTTTTTCTTACAAAGAAACCCAATAAACAAATCTCAAATTCCTTTAAATGAGTTTTACTGAATTATTTTTTCTTACAAACTAGAATATTGTCATTTTTATCCCTAAGCAAAAGCGCTTCCTTTGAGCCGTACCCAAAATTCTTCACGAAAAGAAATCAATCATGCAAAGGAATCTACGCTTTCACCCGACCGACCGCGATTTTAACCCATCAGCTTCCCGGATACTTACCGGCTATCGTCCCCGGCAGACCACCGAACAAGTTGCCCTACTTTGCCTCCGAACCCCCACCGGTGATTCACCCGGCGCCAATCATCCGGATCCGATCCTTGACCTTTGCCCCGACCGATCCCTCGCTTCTGTGGTGGCGCAAAACAACGTCCCCCCACCGGCGGATCACTTCACGCGGATTCCCGCACCACCTCCGATCCAGGCATCACGTTCAGCAACCAAACCCTAAATTTCCCCTCCCAAATTCACCACATCTTCCTTCCGGAGGCTTTGGTGAAGAATCCCGCACTGGCGGGTACGGCAAGGGCCGGTGACGGCCGGTCCTGCCCTTTCCCACCGCCAAAATCCCCCTTACCGTTACCGATTCAGTAGTGCTTCCCAATTGGGAAACGGGACCGCTCGGTCCTTGCCCAAAAATCCCCTCGGCTGACCACCGACCAACCAACCTATCCATCCTTTTCAGGATCAATCATTTAAAAACCAACAAAAAATCTTTACATCATGACTACTTTTGAAAATGGACAAGTGTCCACGTCTACTAACTTTTCTCGCATTTTCGCTTCCCTGGCCCTGTTTGTACTCCTCATTGCCCCGCCCGCTTTGCGCGCCGCTCAACCGGATACACTCAAAAATGCCCGGCCGAACCCGGCGTTCTCCGCCCTGAGTTTCTCCACCTTCACTGCGGAAGTCACACTGAGTTGTCCGGCGGGCTCGGCCACCGTCACCACCCTCGATTTGTTCCTCGGACAGCCGGGCTGCGACGGCTTCGCCTCGTCCACCGACTTTGGCCCCAGCGGTACAGAGTTGCACTTTTCCTTGAACGGCCCCCACTCCACGCTGCCCAGCAATGCCGAAATCGCCCTTATCACCGTCGAAGACGACGGGTGCGGCGAAGTCCACACCTACCAAATCACCACCGACGGAGCAGGAACCATGCTGATTCTGGACGAAATTTAACCGTCAATGCCCTCCCAAGTTCACTTCGATTTATCAATAAATTGACTGAATTGTCGTAAAAATGGAGTCCGCCCGAGTGCGGGCTCCATCGGTGGTACGGCTATCCCGTCCATTTTCCCCGAAGCCCCACAACCGTTTGCATTATCGCCCCAAAATGCATTGATTGGGCTTCAACAGAATGTAAACTACTAAGACAAGGATTATGAAATATCTATTGAAACTCGGCTTTTTCGGCCTGGCCGTGACGCTATTTGCGATACTGCTGCTACCGAGCTGCCAAAATGGATCCCCGGCCAAAAAAATATCCAATAATCTCCCCGCCATCACCCAAGCGGATGGCGGTGCCACCAGCGATGCGCACGTCATCTATGCCCGGTGCCAGCCCAAGATCCGCAAGGCGCTCGCAATTGAAAACGGATACCGCATTCCGAGTGACTTGTGCTTCGTGTTCTCCTCCAATTTCGACGGCGGCGACTTGGGGATTCCGATCAACGAAGTCGTCGATCTCATTGAATTTGACCTGGTGGTCACGTCTTTTGTGGGCATGCCGGATAATCCGCTGCCGGACTTTGGCTACAGTGATCCGGCCCTCTGCGGTGGTGAACCATTTTACGTGATTAACCACGGCACCCCGGCCATAAATATCGGTGATGGCACCGTCACTATTCCCAGCAGCATTGAATTTGCGGGGATCGCTTGTCCCGAGGCTACGATCCGGCCCACCGGCGGCCTCATCATGGTGGTGGGCGATGCCATGCCGGACGAGCAGATCAGCATTGCCATGCAAAACATCCGGGCGATTAAGCAGGGAAACACCGTCACGATCACGGACAGCGCCGCGAACTTCAATTGCGATTGGTAAACCGCGGTTTGAGCCTTATGGGGGGAACTTGCTGGCGCAGGTTTCCCCCGATTATTTCACTCCAATCAAGTATACCGACTTTGCCCAGCGCTGGGCTTGGGGGCCGGATACGGATGCGATTGGGTTTCAGAACCATTTATCTATACCACCATCACGTCACCGGCAGCGCCCCAATTGCCATCACCCTCCTCGCTCAGGAGCGTGTCTCACCCGCCAGTTGCTCGCTGACCTTCTGCCGAATCCAGCGGAAGTGATTTTGGGAACCGGCTTCCGCCAGTTCCTCCTGCAGTGCCTCCAGTTTCGGGACTTTTTTGCTCGGATTTCCGGTTACCGCATTGCTGGCCCGGCGCAAAAACGCCACAAATTCCCGGTAAAATCCGGGGTCGCCCGCCTTTGTATTTCGATTGCGCCGCAGATGTTGGTCAAAGGCCCGCAGCCCCGAGTTGAGCCAGTCGTATTCGCCTGCCTCCCAAAGTGAACGGCAGAAGTAAACCCGGGCCCCCACCCCCATATTGAACCGGTCGAGTGCACTGATGATGTTGTACAGCCGATTGACCGCCGCCCGGTAATCCTGCTGAAAAAAGCGAATCACGGCCAGATTGTAGCGGTAAATGACCGCCTCGGAATCGTGCCGAATCGCATTGCGGTAGGTTTCCACAAACTGTTCGGCCCAGGTCAGCCGCCCCAAGCGCGCCATCAATTCCACGGTATTCTTGTAAAACTGCCCCGAGAGCTGGCCGTCCTTGAAGATGGCCCGGCTGTCCAGAACCCGCTCATACAAGCTCAGCAGGTGATCGACAAAGCGACCATCGCCCTGCCGGTAGCGCAGAATGCAGAAATTTTGCCCGTGAATAAACAAATCGACCGCCTCTTCCGGGGAAAAATCGGTAGGATTGCGGAACAGCGCGTCAAACTGCAGAAACAACTCCGCCGCCCATTCCTTGTCCCCCCGGATTTCGTGGTGGAGCATTTCGAAGACATTCCAGTACGCCACCAATACTCCCGGCAGCTCATTCAGGTGCTCGCCGGTATAGGCAAGTACCGCCTTGAGCATCGCCGACTGCGAGGGATCGGCCCCGGGATCCCCCTCCAGAATGCCCCCACAGGCGTATTTGACTTTTTGCAGGAGAAAATAGTAGTCCAGAGATCGGTGGACCCGGTCCAGGTGCTTGTCTTCGCCGTGGGCCGCCTCGCTGGCCAGGTAGGCGCTCATCTCCGTTTCCAAGCCCAACTCCGCCTCGAAGCGCAGGGCCTGCGGGGGGGCGGGCAGTTCCCGGAGAGCAGTTTTGTAGATCTGTGGGAGATAGCGGTCCCAGCCCCGCCGCCGCAATGCCGCGAACAGGTTGCGGTGGCGAAGCTGGGTGTCGGTTTGCGCTTGCTCCCAGGCCAGGAAATCGTAAAGGGCACTTTGCAGCGCGGCCAGCCGGATCCAGATGTAGGAGGCCTTTTCGGGGGCAAAAGGCTCGTCCGAACTCAGCGCCGGGGCAAACGTAGACGCCACCAGAGGCGCATCCGGGGTGTGGGCGAGGTGATGGGCCAATATTTCCAGCATCGCCGCCAACTGCGGGCTGTTTTCGTGCAGCGGTGAGGCCAGCCAGTGGGAGAATTGGCGGAGTTCCTCCGGGTTCATCTGCCGGAGGTAATACAGGAGCTTTTTGCCCCGAGAGCTGCCCGCTTTCGCCATGGTCTGGGTTTTAAAAATTGACTTTGGGGGAATACATACCTCCGCCGGAATATAACTTTTTCCTCGAAATCACGCATTTAAATCCCCAAATCAATCTAAAATTAGCATACCCCACCCAACTCTTTGCCGAATCGGTATTGTCAATTTCGCCGGTCGGGTAGCACCTTTACCCCAGCGGAAATACAAGGTCCCGCTTCCCAAAGACAATCCACGGCAAGGGCGATGGTCCCAACCTCGATGTCCCCGCCCTACTGCTCAAACTGTAAAACGTTCTTTGGTGTCCTGGTTGGGCGGTGGGTCTCGGAAGCCCAGAGGTCTACTGCATACCACCCAACCAGCCGAACCGGCCTTCCCTCAGGGGCAAGGCCGGTTCGCATTCGGTTCGGCTCGGCGGAAGGAATTGAGTGAGATGAGAATTGATCGTGGCAGTCGGCTATAAACGGGCCGCTAGGAGGCTGTTTAAATTTTTCCGGGGTCAACCTGAATGAAGCGGTAGGGATTATCCGCAGTACGTTCTTCCGGTACCGTTACACGAATCGCCGCGAGAAAAACCACGACCGGATTGCCCCTTGCGCGGCAATCCGGTGCGTGGAAATCGTCAGTTGGTAAAAGTTGATCGAAATGGCTTTTGCCGTTCCCGGCGTCAGTGGCGCACCACCAGCTTTTCCGTCTGGATTTGGGTGCCCTTTTGGATGCGAAAGAAGTAGACCCCGTCCACAAGCCCACTCAGGTCAAATACTTCCTCACTGAGCCCCAGAGTGCGGTTCAGGATGCTGCGGCCCTGCCCGTCAAACAGTTGGAGGGCCGCGCCTTCCTGATCGGCCGGTACCCGCAAAGTCACTTGATTGGCGGCGGGATTGGGGTAGAGGCGGACTTCGCGGACGGCAGGCAGTTCGGTGTCGTCGATGCGCTTGCTGGACGCGGGACAATTGTTCTGGTTGCTCGTGGTGAAGGTGTTGATCGGAGCAGTCGGCGTCTGCGGGTCAGTGGTGACGAAGCCCGACTCGATGACGCTGGTGTTGGTTACGATGGCCCGGTTCCGGTCAAACCAAGGCGTCGGGGTGTTTTCACAGCAATTGAGCACCCCGATGGGCTTTTTGACCATGTTGATGCGCTGTCGGGTTCCGTTCCGGCGGCCCGCCATGAAGATGCGCAAGCCCGAGGGAGCAGTGTGCTTGATCGCGCCGTAGAGTTCGCCCGGACCAAAACCACTCGCCGTGATCAGATTCAGATTCGCATCCAATTCCAGGAGGAAAGTGTTCGGAAACGGGTCAAATGCATCCATCGTGTAACCAGTGATGAAAATCTGATTGGCCCCTTTGCGGTTGAGAGCTTGCGGCACGGTGGAAATATTGGCGTTGAGATCGAGGTCGATCAGCGCATCGGTAATCCGCGTCCCGGCGGCATCAAACTTGACCACCAAACCCAGGTCAAAGGCCCCAGCAAAGTCCAGCGTCCCGATGACCACCAAGTCACCATTCGGCATTTCCATGAGGTCCGTGCCATCGATCCCTACCGGCCCGAAGCTCGCCGGATAGGTAATCGAGCGGGCAAAGGTGACATTCATCGCGGAATTGAGCTTAATCAGCACCAGCGAATTCGCGTTGTAATTCGGGTAGAAGGTCGTGCGGCTGTAGGGATGGAAGTTGCTGGACCGCTCCTGGGCGAGAATTGCGTAACCACCGTCATTGGTGCGGACGATGCGTTTCGAGAGGTAGCTACCGCCAGCATTGGGGCTACTGATTGACTTTTCGGTTTGGGCTGAACCCGCATCGGTAATGCGAATCAGGTAGATGTCGTACACTTGGCGACTCGAAGCGTAGTGGTTACCGAGGATCCAGTAGCGGTCGGTGCCGTCGCTCACCACATCGTAGCCGTAGTCGTCGCAACCCTTGTTCAGCGTCCGTTGCCAGACGAGGTTGCCCATGTCGCTGATTTTGGCGACGTAGACCTTGGATTCGTTCGTGCAGAGGGGCAGGCCTTTGCTCACACGTTCGCCGTAGGTGTACCGGTGGCCAGCGTACCCGACCGCGATCATCGAATTGTCAATCGCCCGGGTGGCGCTCATGAAGGCATCGTCTTCCGGAGTCACCGAAATCGCCCCGCTGATGCGCTCGGTGCCGTTGCGGCCAAAAATCCCGAAATAAGCGTCGTCCCCATTCGAGGAAGAAGAGGTTTTTCCCACAATGAACTGGTCCAGCGACCGGTTCTTGCGGATATTTTGGGTTCGGATGTCAATTGCATTGTTGATTCTTTCCTGGCAGTACCCAAACTGCGCCGAAGCCGATTGCCAGGCAAACAGGCAGGACAAGCATGCAATCGTGGTTCGGAGCATTGTACTCAGTTTGATTTTCATAAGGCTTAAAAATTGGATGAGAAGGTTATGTGTGATTGTTGAGAAGCCTCAATTAGCCCAATGGCCGGGATTCCCAAAAAAATACGTGGTGAACCCGGTGGTTTTTTGAGGGAAGGAGGGAATTCAGTAAGGGAAGGAAGGGGGCAAATGTTTAAAAGCGGATGCGCAGAAACACATTGGGGCTGAAGCCGAGCAGCTCCCGGTCGACGGCCACAATCTCCAGGGGGTCTTCGTCTTCGTCCGCATACTGGACGGTATAATTGCGGTCCCGAATGTTTTGGCGGTCGTAGATGTTGAAAAAAGAAACGCCTACCCGGCCCTGGGCCCAATTGCGGATGGGAAATACGTAGGCGACATTGGCGTCCAGGCGGTGATAGGACGGCAGACGGGCCGTGTTCAAGCTCTCAAATTCCAATTCCAGAAAGGTTTCGCCATTGCTTCCGGAAATCGAATCCAAGCTCGACGGCACGGAATAAGGCTTACCGCTGGCAAAAATCCAGGTCAAGGAAAATTCCCAGCGCTTGACATTTACCATGTTGACCACCTTCAATTCGTGGCGGTGGTCATTGTCAGCGGGAAAAGGATCCCCAAAATTGAGGAGTGGAAACAGGTGCCGCACCTGACCGATGGTATAGGCCATCCAGCCGGTCCAGGGGCCCCGGTGACCCCGCACCAACACATCCAGCCCCACTACATCACCGTCACAATCGCTGAGCAATTCGCCGAACTCGGTCGCATTGGTATTTGCGTCAAACTCACGGGTGTAGCGCTCCAAGCCGAGCAGGCGCTTGTAGTACGCCTGGACGTCCACCCAGATTCCGGGCCGCATCCAGGAGACACCAAGCCCTCCCTGGTAGCTGACCGTAGAAGAAATCCCATTGTCCGCACTCGCCAGGGCGAGAAAATCGGTGCCCAGTTTGAGCGAATTGTTCACCTGTACCGGATTGAGAAATTGCTCGTACCGACCGATGTTGCCGTTAACGCGCCAGCCTTTGGGCAGCTTCCAGGACGCTTGCAGCCGCGGCTCCAACGAGATTTCGTCCTCCATCCCGTAGTAATTGATCCTGACCCCGGGTGAGATTTGCAGTTTCTCGTCCCGGTTCCAGGTATAGCCCGCCCACAGGCTGTAAATATTGGCTGCGAGGGAGACGGAATCGACCCGATCCACCTCATCTTGCTCGGTGGCACTGATTTCGAATACGGTCTGGGTCCGGCGCGCCTGGATCCCAAATTCCAAGTTGTGCTCCGGGCGGATTTGCCAGCGGAAGTTTCCGCGGAAGGCTCCGGTCGTGACCGCGTTGCGTTGCTCACTTTGGTAATCGATGGTATCCCGGCCCAGGGAATCGTCCTGCTCAGAAATGAATTGATCGTTGAAGAAAAACCCCCGGTAAGAGGTCAGGTAGGCGCTGGCGTCCAGTTCCAGATTGGGCCGCAACTGCCGGTGGTAGTGGATGCCCCCGGCATTGTTAGCGAGGCTCAAGCTCTCTTCGGAGGTGCGCTGAAAATCAGTCGACTCTTCGGGCGTGGCAAATGAGTAACGGACAATATCACGGCCATTGTAGAAGTTCGCCGAAAGCTGCCCCTTTGCCCCCTGGCCGATCACCACCTTGGCGTGGACATCGTGAAAATTGGAAATCGGATCCAGTTCGTAACCGGTGGAATCCGTGTCTTGTACATTGCTGGCATCCTCAAAAATGGAGCCGGTCTGGAAGACATTGCCGGAAATCTTGCGGTAGAGGGGGCTTTGGACAATGTCCGAATAGGAACGCCGCCCCGCCACCATGACGGCCGCTTTGTGCTGCAGGAAAGGCAAGGTGAGGTGGGCGCTGGTCGCCGCGAGATTGGCGGTCAGGCTGCCACTGAGGGAATCGCCCGGCCGGGGCCGCGACTCAATGTCGATCAGGCCGGCGGCAGCTCCTCCCCGCGCAACGCCGAATCCTCCCCGGGAGATATCGACTTTGCCCAGGGCCTCGGCATTGAAGGCGTGAAACATCCCGAAAAAGTGGCCGGTATTGTAAATCGGTACCCCGTCGATCAGCACCAGATTTTGGTCGGGGGTGCTGCCGCGGATGTAGAGACCGTTGGCGCTTTCTTCGGTGCCACTGACGCCGGGCAAAAACTGCAGTGTACGAAAGACGTCTTGCTCTCCCAGCACGGATATCGCACTCACCTGCCGCGGGGAGACCGCCAGCATTTCCCCGTCCTCGCCCCGACTCACCAACTGATCGCTCCGGCCGGTGACGATCACCGATTCCAATTCCAAAGCTTTCGGCCGCAACAACAGGCGCACCGGTCCGGATTTTCCCGAACCGATCACTACCGGCGGGGCCACGTAGCCGAGGAAGCGACCATTCAACTTCAAGGGAGTGGTTTGCGCGGCAATTTCAAGGGTAAATTTCCCTTCCTCATCCGCGAGAACGCCCACGGTGGGACCGGCGGGTCCGTAGGTCGCCACCACCGCCGCCCCCGGGAGCGGCTCCCCCGTCTCCCCATCGAGCACTTGCCCGCGGAGTTGGCGCATTTGCGCGGTGGGTGGGTTCGGGGCAGCTTTGACGGGAACCAACGCAAAGCGGTTCGTCCCGATTTCTTGGATTTTAAAGGGGTGCTCGGCCAATATTTCCCGCAGCGCTGCCGACCAGGGCTGCTGCTCAATCTGCACCTCAGTCAGACGAATGGACCGGCACCGGGCCGCATCGTAGGAAAGTTTGACCCCACAGTCGACCGCAATCGCATCCAGAACGTTTACCAGATTGCAGTCCGAACAAGCAAAGGTGAGCTTACAAGACGACTGTGCCCTGACCGGGAAGGCCAGGGCGAAGAAGATTGGCATCAGGAAAAATGCAATCGTCCGTGGTTTTTTCACACTTTGAAAATACGAATTCCGATTTGCCCGCAAAAGGATTTTTCTCGGGGTCAGCCGCTTGTCGGTCCGCGACCGCCCAACGCTACTTGATTTCGAAGCTGCCGTCGGGCAGTTGTTGCCAGCCCAACCCAAACGGAGCCGTCACCGCAATCAAGGCCTGCGACAGGCTTTTGTTGCTGAAACTGCCCGCGTAAATCTCACCGGCGCAATTGCGACAGGCGATTTCTACATCAAATTCCCGCTCGATTTCGGCCACCACCGCCTCCAATGCGACGTCTTCGTAGCGCAAATCGCGCACGGCCCAGGTCGGCAATCCGCCGGAGACGGTTCCCCGGGAAAATTTACCTTGCTCCAGCGTGACCGACTGCCCCGAAGTGATCGTAGCGGTTTGTTTCGCGCCCGGGTCAGCAAGCTGCACCTTGCCGCTATAGCAGTCCACCGCGAAGTTGTTTTCGCTTTGGCGCACTTCAAAGCGGGTGCCGAGGACTTCCACGCTGCCCGCGGCGGTTTCCACCCGGAAGGTTTTCCCTTTGGCGACCTTGAAGTAGGCTTCGCCCGCGAGCTCGACTTTGCGGCTGGCAGTCCAGCCCTCCTTGGGGTACTTCAGCGTGGCATTGGGACGCAGATCCACCTGAGAACCATCCGGCAAGTCCACGGTCTGCATGCTTCCGGCCTCCGCGGTGACCACTACCCACCCATCACCAGCCGCACCGCCCGACGATTGCGCGAAGTAAATGAGCAAAATCGCGGCGACTGAGGCCGCAATTCCGATCACCGGCACCCAGCCGCCCCGCTTGCGCGCCGGGGCCGTACGCATTGCAATGACTTCCGCTTCCGGCTCGGCGGCCGGCGCGGTGGTTTCTACTTCGAGTTCGGCTTCGAGCCGGGCCCAGGATGCTTCCGCATCAAATTTCGGGGGAGCAAGTGGTTGAGCCGCCTCAACATTTCGCTTCAGGTCCGCCAGCGCAGCTTTACCAACTTGGGCTTCGAGTTCGGCGAGCTCATCGGCCGAGAGGTCATCGCTGAGCCACCGGGCGATCAGTTCATCGGGGACCTCGTATTCCCAGAGTTGATCATAAGTATCTTTACCATTCATAGGCTATTTCTTTGTCTTGGTACGCGCTCGGGGGGCGACACCCTACCCCTTGTAACATCCGGGCCCAAATTTTTGCTTTGGGCGCGGCGCATGCGCTTGCCTCATATTCGTGCGGAAACCGTTCGCAGCCGTTTCAATGCTTTGCCCATGCGTTTTTCTACCGCTTTGACGCTAATCCCTAGACGTTCGGCGATCTCGCGGTAGGTCAGTTTTTCGATCCGGTTCAGGAGAAATACTTCCCTTTGCGTCTCGGGTAGCGCATTGATGACCCCTTCGAGCCGGGCGCGGAATTCCTTTTGCTCCAATACATGTTCGGGGCTTTCGTGATCGCGGTCATTGACCGGCTCTTGCTGGTACTTCAGCGCAACCTTCTGCCGGCGGGTGGAGTCCAAGAAGAGGTTATTGGCGACGGTAAAGAGAAAAGATTTGACCTTTTCGAGGTCGATCTTTTCCCGCTCACGCCACAGCCGCAGGAAAGTTTCCTGCATGATGTCTTCGGCCTGTTCCACATTTCCGCATTTGTAATAGATAAAATTGCGGATGTGCTGCGCGTGGGCTTCAAACAGCTTCCGAAATTCTACCCGATCAAGTGTATTGGAATTCATAGTCGCATCTGCATCCAGAGCAAAAATAGGAAAAAGCGGGATGAAATTAAGTCTCGGGATGAATCGATCCAATCCTCAAACCGTCAAACCACCAGCCCCACTACCCCCGCACCCAGCGCCGCGTCACACTCCCGCGGTCCGTCTCGATCCGCAACAGGTACATCCCCGCCGCCAAGGCCCCTACCGAAATCGCCTCTGTCCCCGGTCCGAATTGCCCCCGTTCCTGGCCCTGTAGGTCGTAGAGGCGCACCGACTCCACTGCCGCCCCTTCGACCGTGAAGCGGAGCACATCCCGCGCCGGATTGGGGTATAAATGAAGGTGGAATTCTTCCGGTGCGGTCGCAGCGACCGCCCGCTGGGCAACCTCGACTTTGACCAAGGAAGCGCCCCCGGAGAAGTAAATACTGCCGTCTTCGTCGATGAGGTTGTTGTTGCCCGCGTCGTAGTAGGGATCATCAGTAAAGGTGCCTTCCGGGCCGAGCAACACCCGAAAATCCAGGTTGCCGGTGGTCCAGTTCACGCCGTAATAATAATAATTGCAATCCGCCTCTTTGCCACTGCAGTAGACCAGATTGCTCCCGGCGGAGTAGTTGAGCACCCCGTTCATATTGACCTGACCATTCGTCCAGGCCACGAAGAAAGAATCCGCCGCGGTGTCCCAGGTGATTTTCTGGACCCCTTTGATGTTGTTGCAATCGTAGCCGAGAAAGCCATTGAACTGGGCAATGCCGACATCGTAACCCCGAACCGTCGGCGAATTTTCGATGGATTGAAAGATATTAGAAAAGGAACTGGCCAGCGGAATCCGGATCGAATCGGCAAAGCGAAGGTCCATCCCCGGAACTCCGGTCCAGCCCGGAGGCAACTCCCGCCAAAATGCCACCAGATTGTTGTCCGCGTGGCCGTCGGCCACGACGATCAGTTGATCATTGCCCAGGCCGAATCCCATCAAGGTCGGTGTGGTGCCGCTGCCTTCGGCAAATGAACCCGTGGGACCGTCCAGCACAAAATCGTAATTCGCTTGCCATTCCCGGCTCAGATCGGTGCCGTCCCAGGCAAATTTGATCAAGCGGTGGGTCGTAACCACGTACATGGAATTGTCCTCGTCGATGGGAAACGCGTTGTGGTGGACGATTTCACCCGGTGCCGTGGGGTAGTTCAGCGTATCCAAAATGTTAAAATTGGCGTCGATCACCCCCACCGTGGCGTACCCCAACGAGTCATTGGCCGTGCTGTTGTACATGATTTGTCCCAGGTAATTGAGGTTGAAGCCCTGGATATTTTCCGGGGTAAACCCCTGCAAATTGAGCGTGTCGAGCACGATGATATCCGACAGAGGATCGGTGGTATCGGCGTCGGTGAGCTTGAAGAGGCGGGGATATTCGCCCTGAGAAGGATCGTACTTGGGGTCGTAGGTGTACCAGACCTTGTGGTTGGTGAGCAGGAAATTCCACCCAAAGCTCGTGATCGGGTCAAAGTCGATCCGCAAGCTGTCGGCGGTTACGAGGTCAGTACCGTTATCGACGAATTTGAAGACGTGGGTGGAATTGGAGTAGTAGAGCACCCGCTGTCCATTCGGGTAGCGGTCTGAGAGGTATACCCAGGGCGAAGTTCCCCCACGGATATTCGTTTTCGCCCCGATGATCAAGCTGTCCCCAGGCCGGGGGCCCGGAATGCAGGTGGAGGATTGGGCGTAGTTGTTGCGGTGGTAGGTCGGCCACGGGGAATCAGCGAGGAAGCTGTTTCGGGGCGGATCGTCCGGACAAAACGTAGTCTGGGAAAATGCAGAGACGGCGGAGAGCAACACAAAAATGCAGCTCGCCAGGCGCAGCAAGTTTTTCATTGTCATTCGTACGTTGAGTTCCCCAAGGGAAGATCGGGATTTTCGGTGGGAATGGCAATCATGCAAGACTTGGAGATTTTTCGATTGAAAGGGAATTTCCGATGGCTCAATTTCCGGTGCAGACTTACCTTTCCCCGTTTCCCCGTTTCCCCGTTTCCCCGGCCCAAGTCCGGTAAACACCCGCCGGGGTGCGCAATTTCCCCGATGGCGGGGTAAATTCTCCGCCGGCCGTTTTTGTTTGCCCTATATTCGTACTAAATTATTCTGAATTTGATATGAACTTTCGGTGCGGATTCCGTCTTGTCTTAGTAAACAGTTCGATTTTCTATTTGCGGCGTTATTGTTTTTCTGGCAGAAGCATTTCTCAACAGTAACCCGGTTCTTTTTCGTCTCAAGCAAATACGATTGCAAACATGCAACAACGAACAATTAAATTTACTTCCCGGGAAGGCATGGATTTTCACCGGGAACTCCGCGAACGAGTCAATCAATATTTCAAAGGCAAGGGCCTCTCCAAAAATGCGCCCCGGATCGTCTGGCTGAAAACTGCCGTCATGATCTCGCTGTACGTCTTGCCGTTTGTGGCCGCCCAGGTGTTTTTCGCCGATTCGCCTATCCTGTACATCCTCATGTTTGTGCTGATGGGGTTGGGCATGGCCGGCATCGGGATGAATGTCACCCACGACGCCAATCACGGTTCACTTTCCCGGAATCGCCGCGTGAACCGGCTGCTGGGCTCACTGCTTTATCTGATCGGAGTGGACAAAGCTACCTGGCAGCAAGAGCACAACGTAGAACACCACACCTTTACCAATATTCCCGGGCACGACACCGACATCTCAGTGCCGATCATTTTGCGGTTTTCCACCGAGCAAAAGCGCCTCGGCATCCACCGACTGCAACACGTCTACGCATGGTTTTTGTACTCATTGATCACCTTGCGTTGGGCCACCATCGGGGACTTTGTCCGCTTACGCAAAAATCAGCGCGAGGATCCTCAGCCCGACTACGGCAAAAAAGTCCTCCAGCTCGCCGGCTGGAAACTGAGCTATCACCTGTACATCTGGATCATTCCCGTGTTGCTCTTTGGGGTTACCTTGGGACCAGCCTTGCTGGCGGTACTGATCATGCACTTGGTGGCGAGTACCATCATGGGGATCATTTTCCAAACCGCCCACGCCATGCCCGAATGCGCCTTTCCCATCCCCGATGAAGCCAACCGCATCGAGTCGAGCTGGGCGGTGCATCAGATGGAAACCACTTGCAATTACGCGCTGAACGGTCCCCGTTTCTCCTGGTTTGTGGGGGGACTCAATTACCAAATTGAGCACCACTTGTTCCCGAACATCAGCCACTACCACTACCCGCAGATCTCAAAGATCGTGCAGGCCACTGCGGAGAAATACGGCGTGCCCTACCGCACCTACCGGACATTTTTGGATGCGTTGCGGGCCCACCGCAACTTCCTCAAGCAGCTCGGGACGGAAGGGTGAGGCGATGGGGACTCTTGTGTCCCCGAGCCACTGTCAGCATCGAGTTGTAGATGTCCTTTGGTCGCCGGGGGCCGTCCACCAAGACCGTCCTTGGTGATTCCAGTCCGACCGCCCATTCTACTTTTGGACCCTATCCCCGAGCCCCCGGATCGGACCGCGCGGCCGAGTTCCCCACCGTATTTCATTGGCCCGTAAAACTCTTCTCCCGGACCTCGACCAATAATCAGGACAGCCATTCCCCTGCCGCTCAGAGAGTTCCCGCGCTATTTTTTTGCCCCACCAAAAAATATTCATAAAATTCCTTTCCCGGGGTAGGGGGATTTTTCGGATGCCCGTTCTAAGTGAAATCGAGCATCCATGAAATCTCTTCACCAATTATTGCTGACCACCATCGCCCTTTTGCTGACAACTTCCCTGTTCGCGCAGGATGTGTCGCCCGAGTTCAAAGCCTGGGGCCTCGGTACCCTGAAGCTGCGCTTTTCCCGCAACACCTCTTTTACCATCACCCAACTCTCGGCGATTGACCTCGCCCCGACCCGCTTTCAATTTCTCCAGGTCCCCCTGTCGATGAACCGGCGGATCGGCGAACGCTGGAACCTGGACATTGGCATCATGCCCAGTTGGTTCACCCAGGAGGACGGGGTGAAGATGTTCAACCGCGTCTTCACCGAGGTCGACTTCAAACAGCGGTGGGGTCGCCTGCGGATGAAACACTCACTCCGCACCGAGTACCACTTTCCTCAGATCCGGAAATACCGGATGCGGTTCATCTACTCAAACAAGATTTCGTACCAGTTCCGCGATGCGCCGGGTCGGCTGACCCCCTTCCTCCGCCAGCAAATCTTCTGGTACCAAAGCGGCCGCACCATCGATTACTACGAAGACGGGGAAATCGTCGAAACCGCCCCTTCCAATGGGTTTCACCGCTACCGGATGACCTTGGGCGTGCGCGCCCGGCTCGCCAAGCGGTTCTACGGCTCCCTGTTTTACACCTGGCAACGGGAATTCAATGTCCCCTGGACCGAGCGCGGCCTCAATGTCCAGCGTCCCAACGGCCGCATCCAGGCCCCCTTTAACAACTACGCCCTGATCGGCGTCGGGCTCTCCTACACCCTCAAATTATACTGAATCACAATTTCTGACCCAGATCTCAAAAAAATATCGATATGAAACTGAAAGACAGGATCAAGAAGGCCATCATCTGCAAGCACGTCACCGATTACACCATCAATCGGCTCAATAACCGCACCTATGTGCCCCGCGCCGGCGATGTCGCCATCTTCCGCGTCCTCGAAATCGGCAAGCACAAGGCCATTCAGGGCGACACCGGAAAAAACCGCTACATCTTTCCCGGAGACCTGATCATGGCCACCTTCGGCAACCGCTACGCTTCCAACCAGTTTGAGGGCTATGTGCCGGACGGCTACCAGGAAGAATACGAAATCCTCGGACAGGGCGGCGTAGTCGGCAAGCTCACCTCCATGCACCTCAAGATGCAAGCACTGGGCGCAACCCGGGTCAAACTCGTGGGGTACGCCATGCAAAAGGGCCGCGTCGTCAATACCCAGTACCTCACCGAAGAACCGGTCAGCTTCGATCCCAATCGGATGCGCAAGCACAAAATCATCCTCAGCCTGGGATCGAGCATGGACAGCGGCAAAACCACCTCGGCGGCCTACCTCTGCCGTGGACTGCGCAACGCCGGCCACCAAGTCGGTTTCATCAAGCTCACCGGCACCGTATTTTCCCGGGACAAACACTTCGTCCACGATTGCGGGGCCCACAAAGTAGTGGACTTCTCAAACCTGGGCTTCCCCTCGACCTACATGTACGAGATGCAGGAACTGCTGGACATCTTTGCGGGCCTCAGCCGCAAGGTTGAAGCCATCGATCCCGATTACATCGTGGTGGAAATCGCCGACGGTCTGTTGCAGCGTGAAACCAGCATGCTGCTGCACAACCCCGCCTTCCGCTCGGTGGTGGACCATGTCCTCCTCAGTTGCGGCGACAGCCTCAGCGTGCAAAGCGGCCTGGAATTCCTCGCCCGGGTGGGCCTTCAGCCCTTTGCCATCAGCGGCTTGATCAATGCCAGTCCGCTCATGGTGGAAGAAGTCCGCCAAACTGTCGCCCTCCCCGTCCTCGGACTGGAACACCTCAGCGACCGCCGAATCGTGCGCCGCCTCCGCCACGCCATGGCCAAAATCGCATGAGAACCGGCAAGCAGATCATTCGGGAATTTGCCCGCCGCAACGCCCCCCGCATCGGACTGGCTTTTGTGACGGGATTCCTCGCCCGGATCGTCGCCCTGACCATTCCCTTGGTCATCGGTCGGTACTTCGCCCTCCAATTTGGCTACGCATCACTGCGCACCGACCTGCTGAGCGATCTGCTCGACAGTTGGCTGCTCCTGCCGGGGCGCTTCCTGCAGGTCACCATCGGGCTGGTTGCGCTCTGGGGACTCCTGCGCTACCTGGAACGCTTCCACACGCTGATGCTGGGAGAGTTCTTGGTCCAAAAGCTGCGCGAAGAACTGTTCCGCAAGCAGTTGCGCACCACTCCGGAAGCATTTGCGCGGCGCTCAGCCGGCAAGTACCTCCTCCGCTACAGCGGTGACCTGAAGCAGATCCAAAACCTCTTCAACCTCGGAATCATGGGCCTGGCCCGCGACCTGCTGCTCCTGATCCCCGCCGCATTGACCTTTGCGATGCTCCTCCCCCAGCTCGCCCTGCCGGTCGGTTTGGGATTTGGTTTGGTCCTCTTGCCCATATTTCTGCTGAACCGGCAACTCTACCGCACTTCGGTGCACCGCCGCGACCGCAAATCGGGCTTGCTCGCCTTCGTGACCGAGCGCCTGCACCGCCACGAAGTCATCCAGGCTTTTAACCGGGAGGCTCCGGAAAACCAGCGTTTCCGCAAGCGGTCCCGCCGGGTCACCCAGGCGAGTCAGCATTACTTCCGCTACGAGGCGCTGATCCGCACCCTGATCCCGGGCCTGGTGTATCTGATTCCGGGTTTGGTCTTCCTTTCGGTGGGCATCGGGGATGGGACTGCCGCCCGGGAAGATCCGGAATCGGTTTCGCTGGCCTTCTTGCTCATGATCGCGATTGCGCCGGTGCTGCGGCGATTGGCCGGGGTGACGGTCCACTGGGAGCTGGGCAAACTCTCGATGCGCAAGCTCCTCGTGGTGCTGAACCTGCCGGACGCCGAACCAGTCCCCCAACCCGATCTGGTTCCGGGGGACGGTCACCTGCAAATCGCGGGTCTGAGCGTCGGTAGCCCGGACCGCGGCCCCCTTATCCACTGCTGGTCAGCCGAACTGCCGGCGCCAGGATTGACCTGGATCCAAAGCCCCAACGGCACCGGCAAAACCCGTCTTTTACGGGTGCTGTTGCGGCTGGAAGCCCCCCTGGAAGGCCAAATTTTGCTGGATGGACAACCCCTGGAAGCTTTTAGCCCGCACTCAGTGCGCCGGCAGATGGCCGTGGCCTCCGAAGCCTGGCCCCTCCTGGGTCGAACGGTTTTCGAAGCGATTTCCTACAGCCGCAAACCCCAGAAACGCCCCCGGGCCGGCAAAGCGCTGGACAAGTTGCAAGCCGCCCTGCCGCCTCATCTCCGGCTGGAACTCGACGACGAAATCGGGGAATTGGGGCGGAAATTGTCCGCCGGGCAACGCAGATTGCTGCTAATCGCCCGGGCCCTGCTCACCCGCAAGCCGATACTGCTGCTGGATGAGCCGCTACACAACCTGGATCTGGCTTGCCGGCAGGCGGTGATCCGCAGATTGGAACGGTTCCGGACCCGGCGCAACATCATCGTGCTTTCCCACGCTGCCCCCCCGGAAGGTCTCCCGCCCGATCAGCACTTGAAGCTACCTCAGGTGAGCTTTGCTTCCCGGAGGATAGACACTACCCCGCCGGAAAACGGCACCGACTTTCCTTACCCCAAACACGGATAAATTTCTCTATGACGCTACGTTTACGCTTCGCTTAACCACAAAACAGTATCCCATGAATCCGAAGCAATTCAGTAAGAACATCAGCGCGGTCAAGTTGTCGCCCATCGTAAAGATCAGTGAACTCGTGCGCGAAAAGGCCCCCGGCTACCGGGCGAGTACCGGCCAGGATTTCATTTACTTCCAGCGGGGAGAAATCGGCTTCAATACGCCCGAATACATCATCGAAGCCGCGGCCCGCGCGCTCCGCGAAGGCCACACCCGCTACCCCAAATCGGGCGGGGAACCGGTCCTCAAAGAAGCGATCATCGGTAAGCTGGCCCGGCTCAACGACGCCCACGGACTCCGCCCGGAAAACGTATTTGTCACTTACGGCGGGCAGGAAGCCCTGCAGTTGAGTTTCAAGCTGTTCGAAGGCGGTAAGGGTGCGGGATTTTCGCCCTGCTGGAGCTGTGTGCTGGAAAACTTTGTCCCGTACAACGACATTGAATTCACGCTCATCCCACTCAAATCCGACTTTTCCGTGGACTGGACGCAGCTTGAGACCGTCCTGCGCCGGGTTGATTTCTTTTACTTCAACAATCCGCAGAACCCCACCGGCAAGGTTTTTTCCGAAGCCGAAGTGCGCAAAATCGCCGAGTTGTGCGGCCGCCACGGGGTCTATCTCATCGCCGACGAAGCCTACGAACGCGTCACCTTTGACGGGCGCACCCACTTCAGCGCGGCGTCATTGGAGCAGGACTTCATCATCACCTGCTTTACCTTCAGCAAAGCCTACGCAATGACCGGCTGGCGGGTCGGTTACGTGGTTTGCCGCGATCCCCAGATCATTCAACTCGGGCGTCTCGGCGACTACAGCCAGACGGCGGGGGTGGTGACTTTTGTGCAACATGCCGCCGCCTACGCCCTCAACGACGCCGAAGAAGAAGCCCGGGTGTTCTCGGAGATGATGGCCATTTACGATGAACGCCGCGCCCTCTTGATCAAATTGCTGGGCAAACTGGACCGCATCACCGTCGAAAAGCCCCAGGGGGCCTTTTACGTCTTCCCCGATTTCAGTGCCCTGATCCCGAGTGCGATGCCTTTCGAGGAGCGCAAGACCTACATCTTTGAGCACCTGCTTTCCCACGGCGTGGCGGTGGTCTACGGCGCGTGTTTTGGCCGGCACTTCGTGAACAATGTCCGGATTTCGTTTTCGACTTCGAATCTGGAACAGATCCGGACCGGCGTCGCCCGGATCCAACTCGCCATCGAAGCTCTGCGGAGCAAGGCCTGCGCTTAGTGGTTTGCCCCCTCTTCAATCGCAAACAGGTTAACTATTTATATCTCCTTTTTTGATCGAAAAGATTTTGGACTACGATCCCGAACGGCGCCTCACCTGGGCGCCGTTCGTTTCAAATCGTTCCGACCGATTCCTCTTCGACCACGTCCCGGATTTCGTGAACCACCTGATCGAGGCGCTCCGCGGAGTGGCGAAGAAGTTTCAGATATTCTTCTCGTTCCTGCGGGCTCTTGGCGAGGTAAATAAGCGAAATCAAGCCCAGGATTTGGGTCAAGGGCTGGCGCAGCAGGTGGGCATTCATGTAAGCGTATTCAGCGAGGCGCTCATTTTGTTTTTCCAATTCTTGGGTCCGGGTCCGCACCCGCTCCTCCAAAATCAAGTTGAGTCGCTGGCGGTTCCGGTTGTTCACGTAGAACAGGATCGCCAACCCGAGCAGCAAGGCTCCGATCACAATGAGGTACAGCGTCACCGCCTCCTGGCGCTGCAGCTCGTTTTCGTATTTCATCCGCAGGAGGGTGCTGGACCGGGCCGACTGCATGCTGTCGGCGAGGGCCTGCTTCTGGAAGCTGTATTCCAAATCTTTGCGCATGATCTGTTTGAGGGTGTTTTCCGAACCAATGCTGTCCCGCAACTGCATGAATTCCCGCGCGGCAGCGTAGGCTTTTCCGGACTGACCAAGTCCGGCGTAGCTCCGGTGCAAGCATTCCAGGCAATTGGCTTCCTTCTCTAAGCTCTCCGAGCGACGGGCGTAGACCAATCCTTCCTGGCAAAGTTCCCGGGCCCGTCCCGGCCTTTGCAACGCCAAACAATTATCGCCCAGGTGGGCCAGGGCGGCGGCCATTTGGTCTTCCTTACCGATTTCCCGAAAAAGATCCAGTCCCCGCTGAATCCGCTTACCAGCGGACCGGTACTGCCCGTTGCGCTGGTCGACGACGCCGTAGAGCATGTAGTGCAGGCCCAGCATCCGCTTGTCGCCCACTTTTTCCGCCAGGGGCAAGCTTTGGCGCAGAAAAAAGAGCGCCGAGTCGTTGTTTCCCTCTTCCAGATGGGTCACCCCCAAATTGTAGATACAGGTCAGGTAGCCGATGGTATCCGACTCCCGCGGAATCATCTTCAGGGCACTTCCGTAGTAGAACCGCGCCGTGGCGTAGTCTTTCAACTGCTCATAAATCAGACCGATGTTGTTGTAGCTGATCCGAATCCGGGCGGTATCGCCGAGTTCTTCTTTGATGCGCAGGGAACGCAAGTGGTAATCGATGGCCTCGGAAGAATTTCCCAATTCCTGATGCGCCAGGGCAATGTTGTTGGCGGCTGCCGCAATCATTTTCTTTTCCCTCAACCCTTCGCGGATCTGCAATACCTTTTCAAAATGCCCCAATGCTTCGCGGTTGCGCCCTTGGAAAAGCCGGGCGATGCCCATCACGTTTTCACCCTCGGCAAAATACTCGGGGTTTTCTTGCCTTGCCGCAGCCACGCGGGCCCGCTGTCCAATACAGAACGCGGAATCCAGATTGGTGGCAAAATAGGAACGGGCCAATTGCACCAAGGCGTCCAACTCCAGGGTATCCGCCCGAGGTGCAGCGATGGCTGCCCGCAAGGAATCCTGGCGCGGGGTTTCGGCAAACAGCACGATTGGCAACAACAGCAAGCCGAGCAACAGCCACTTCCCGAGGGCAATTCCCGGCTGACTCCCGGGAATTTGGGCGGTTCCTTCACATTCTGAGATCATTCGTTAGGTCGATCAATACTTTGAGACAGTAAAGCTACTACTTTTCGGCAAGGAATGCGCGACGGGAGGGGGCATTGTGGGCAACAATAAAGTGGGGCTTGGAAAATTCTCGCGCGCTCAGGGGGTAGCGTGCGCTAAGGGTACATTCTGAATGGGTAAATTTTGGGGATATAGGACTTGCCCCTACCACAGGTACAAGCCTGATTGCCCAAGGCGTCGAACTACTGGCCTCGATGTTTGTCCCGAAAACCAAAGGCATCGTCGCGGACACTGGAGTAGCAATGAACGGCGAAATTTACACCGCCCCCCGACTGGAAAGCTTCGGTGTATGAAGTTGGCGGCGAGGGCAACGACCTCAGCAACAATGGCGCCATCGATTTAATGCGGCGATGGGGAATCGATATCCCCAATCTCAAAACCACCGCCGAAGAAGAATGGATCACGTACGCAAAACTTTTCGCCAAGGAACACCCAAACAAAAGGTTTTCTGTCGCAATGTGCTATCTTTCCCCATGCCCAGCAAACAAAAAAACCGCGGCCAACACCCCGAAGACCCCGCCCTTTTTGGCCCTAAGCACCTGCCCGCGTTGCGCGCGGCCACCGCTGACCTCTCCTGGCTCCTCAGCCGGGACTATCCCCTCACCGCCGCCCTGAAATTGGTCGGGGACCGCTACCGCCTCAATGTCCGCCAGCGCAACCCGGTCCAGGGGGGTGGCGGCCGCGACGCGCCCCAGGCCCCCCCCCCCCCCCCCCCCCACCACCCCCCCCCCCCCCCCCCCCCACCCCCCCCCCCCCCCCCCCCCCCCCCCCCCCCCCCCCCCCCCCCCCCCCCCCCCCCAAACACACCCCCCCCCCCC
>JBCCQH010000047.1:0-53439 GCA_039024435.1 Bacteroidota bacterium | reverse complement strand
TGGTTTGTGAAATTTGCTAGTGCAGATTTTTTTGTCTCTCAAAGCTCATTTTGGAGTCCATAGCCAAAGCTATGGGCGAGAAAATAGCTGAAGAGAGGCGGAAAAAGATGCCATAGCAAAATCACAGGATTAAATTTAAACTGCCGCTAAGAGGGGAATATTATTCGCGGTACATGCTGTTTTCATCCCAGCTATTGTCTTCGTAGCGGTTGCCTTTGAGGACGAGCATGCCTTCTTTCTGGGCCAGGAAACCGGTTTGATTTTTGCGAAAGGTACATTTTTTCACCATCGGAAACTCCGACTGATTGACCGAGAAGAAGAGGCTATTGCTCGAATTTTGGTTGCGGCCAAAGGTACACTTTCGGAAGACGACCGGTCCGCATTGGCTGATATTGACCAGGTCAAATTGCTCGTTGTCGAAAAAAGCACAGCGATCAAACGTTGCGCCCTGACACTGGGCCATGCTCACAATCGAGTAGGTACATCCCTGAATAAGGGTTTGGGTAACCGCGATGCCCTGCGAGCGCATCAGGGTCAGCCCTTCGGTACCGCTGCCGTAGAGGTGGCAATCGTCGACCCGGATCCCTTGACAGCCTTCAAAGAGGAGGACCCCGCCGGTGCAGTATCCTTTTTCCGGTCCATGCCCGGCCTTGATGT
This sequence comes from Bacteroidota bacterium, assembly GCA_039024435.1. GTDB lineage: Bacteria > Bacteroidota > Bacteroidia > J057 > JADKCL01 > JBCCQH01. Next base: position 52,782 of record JBCCQH010000047.1, on the reverse strand, counting down.
TCTGAACGGTAATGTCCTGACAGCCACGAAAGCGGATCACGTTTCCGTAGCGGGGCCGGGCGATGAGGTGGGCTTCCCGATCACCGGCTCCCCGGATTAGGAGGTTGCTCACGCCACTGATTTCCAGCTCCACACCATCATACGCTCCGGTAAAGGAATAGTACTCCCCTTGCTGTCCGCTGTGCGCGGAAAGGTCATAATTGCCCGGTTGCAAGGTAATCGTCCGCTGGGGGCCGATGGCGTCCAACAATTCGGGGACATTCGTAACGATGTATTCACTGCCGGGTTGCGCCGGGAGCAATCCGGCCACCCACAGCAATAAAGCGAAAGAAAACAGCAATTTTTTCATAAAAAAGGTCTTGGTTGAGAACGGTAATTTATCCTTTTCGGCGGGAAAACTCAATCGGGTTTGGCGGGGGATTGCCCGGAATAATCGCGGTAGAGCAAGGCCCACAATTCCAGATCGGCGTAGTGGCCCTCGTTGATGGTGGCTTCGCGCAGGTGGCCTTCCCGCGTGAAACCCAGGCGCTGCAAAAGGCCCGAACTGGGGGTATTTTCCGGAATGACGTAGCCTTCGAGTCGGTTCAGGCCGATGGTTTGGAAAGCGTACGCAATGATGGCGGATGCTGCTTCCCGCATGTAACCCTGTCGCCAGCAGTCCCGCGCAAGATTGAACCCGACCTCGGCCTTGTGGCTTCGCTCATCGATGCGGATGATCATGCAGTCGCCGATGATCCGGTCGTCGGTCTTGCGGGCCAGGCCCCAACGCAGTAGCTCTTGCTCAGTAAACTGCCGCTGGAAATGGGCGATTTTTGTCCGGGCACCGCCCAAATCGGTTATGGGAGCCCAGGAGTTGTACTTTCCGACGATGGAATCCGAGTAGATGGTCAATACCGCCGGGGCGTCCGTAAGGACAATCGGGCGCAGCCGCAGCCGCTCGGTCGCAAAAGTAACCGGGTGCGCGAAAGGTGAGTGCTGCCCAAACGGCAGTCTTGCGGGGGTTTTGGTCATGGTGGACTGGATTTTCCTGCGGAAAAATACAAAGTTTTTTTGCTTATTTACAGACACGGAGGTTCCTCCTGCCGCTCAATCGCCGCGGGGACCCCGGTCAAGGTGCAGCTTTAACGCAGGCTTGCCGTGGCTGCGCAACTTGGGCCAACAACTCAAGCGTCGTGGAACTTTTTAATCAGCTTACCGAAAAGCGGAGCCAGGAAATCGAGGATTTCCTCTCCTTTCTTCCCATTTACGAATCGAAGCGCCGAGCCCGCAGTCTCAATGCCTTGTTGAAGCGGAACCACAAGCACATCCGGGACAAGGTCGTCCTGGAAGCCGGAGCGGGGCGCGGCCTGTTTGCCCGGGGTATGGCCGAATTGGGGGCCAAAAAGGTTATCGCGGTGGAGCGCTCCGCCGCGCTCTACGCGGTGCTAAAAGCCCATCTCGAAGGGGTCGAGAACGTGGAACTGATCGGCGGTGACATCATCAACTTTGTCCCGGAGGAAAAAATTGATCTGCTCTTCCACGAATTTTACGGGCCGCTGGTCCTGGACGAGACGATTTTAGTGCTGAATGGGCTCAAATTTGATCCGGGAATAATCCTACCCGATGGTGGCCGCCTTTGGGCCATGCCGATCCGGGAAGAACAAATCCTCGCCTGCGATCCCACTTACGAGCCGAGCTGGCGGGAAGCCTTGTCGGGAGCCATGGTCAGCGACCTGCTGGAAGGCATTCCCTTCCGGCCCGAATGGGAAGTTTTTCACTGGCGGGTAGGGGAAGGCGGCGACAATCCGGTCTATGAGTTTGAACTGCCTGAGTCAGCGGATTTCCTCGCGTTTTGCGGTGAGATCACCCACCAAGGCAAGCACGTCCTCAACATGTGGTGGACCTACAACTGGCCGATTATCTATGCACCGGTGGAGGGAAAGCGCTTCCGCCTCGACTTCGACTTCGACGGCCGCTTCACCGATGTCTACTTTGAATGGAAGAGTTGAGAGTTTTCAATCCACAATTTCCAATTGTCAATGTTGCTGTGCTTTTAGGGCGTTCCGTTGAGAATTGAGATTCGAAAATTTTTAATTTGGAAATTTTTTAGTTTGATTGAAATTATGAAGCGCTTTTGTATTGCCTTGACTTTTATGGGAGTCTGGTTGCTGTCCGCCGATTGGGTGGTGGGCCAAAACACGGTGCCGGACAAGTACAAGGTCGTCCAGGGACTGGGCTACCTCCACACCCAAGTCAAACTCCTCCTCGACAATTGGTCCATCCACCCGCTCAACACCACACCGCTAGATGACTTTGAAGAGGAATGGCAAAAGCACCTCCGCGAAGAAATCGAGCACGACGAGGAATGGGCGGAATTTATGCTCGTAGAAGAAAATCTGCTCGACAGTTTTGGCGAGGGCCTCAATCCCGAAGTTGAAGGGGCAGTGGAGGAAAATCTAAAATTCTACCGCGATGTCATCAAAATGCTGCGGACCCCCGAGCAGATGGGCGACGAAATCGATCCCCTCAAGGAGTCCCTCGCAGAAGCTGAAGACCGCTTGTACCAAGTGATTTTCCCGGCCATGATCAAGTAGCGCTGCCCCGCCCCCTATGACTGCTCCTCGCAACCATATCCACCCCATTTACGACCGGACCGTTCCCCAAGCGGAAAAAGAAGCCCTGCTGGGCCAGCGCGGCATGGTCTTCTGGCTGACCGGACTCTCCGGCGCTGGCAAAAGCACCCTCGCCGTCCAGACCGACCGCCGCTTGCACACCGCAGGCCACCTGACCAAGGTGCTCGACGGCGACAATATCCGCCACCGCATCAACGCAAACTTGGGCTTCTCGCTGGCCGAACGGCAGGAAAACATCCGCCGGGTAGCCGAAATCGCTCGCCTCTTCCGCGAGGCCGGAGTGATCACAATCTGCTCTTTTATCTGCCCCACCATCGAGATCCGGGCGATGGCCCGTGACATCATCGGGCCGGATTACTACCGCGAGATCCACGTGAGTGCCGGCTTGGCGACCTGCGAAGCCCGCGATCCCAAAGGCTTGTACCGCAAGGCCCGGGCTGGGGTCATCCCAGATTTCACCGGCATCCATTCGCCCTACGAAAATCCACCCCATCCCGACCTGCGGCTCGAAACCGATAAGCTGACGGTGGAAGAAGCTTCCACGCGGCTGGTGCAATACGTCGTGCAGGAAGCCATACCGTAAGGTCCATTGACCCGTCCCCATCTGCCGCAACAGTGTGACCGGCCGGCAAACTTTCCTGGTCGTTTCGGAGTTCAGTAATTTTCCCGCAAATTCTATCCGAAAATGCATACCCTTCCATCCATTGATATGACCGCGGTGGTGGCCATCGCCGAAGCTGCCGGACAGCGCATCCTGGAGGTCTACAACCGTCCCGATCCCATCGAGGTCATCACCAAAGCCGATGACTCGCCCCTCACCCAGGCCGATCAGGCCAGCCACGAATGGATCAACGCGGAGTTGTCCCGCCTCTTCCCCGAGATTCCGATTCTTTCCGAGGAAGGGGGCGACATTCCTTACACCGAGCGCCAAAATTGGATCTACTGTTGGCAAGTGGACCCGCTTGACGGCACCAAAGAGTTCATTAAGCGCAATGGCGAATTTGCGGTGAACATCGCCTTGCTGCACCAGGGCAAAGCCATCGCCGGAGTGCTGCACGTACCTTACTTGAACATCAGTGCTTGGGCGCAGCTGGGACAAGGCGCTTACCGGCGCGACGCCGACGGCAGGGTATACCGCCTGTCCGCAGCGGCCCCGACCACTCGGGAGGACTTTACCGTGCTCTCCTCGCGTTCGCACATGCGGGAAGAGACCCGGAATTACCTGGACCAGTTGCCGGCCCACGCCCTCCGCGCCGCGGGCAGCGCTTACAAATTCATCTTGGTGGCGGGCGGCGAAGCCCACCTATATCCCCGATTGGGTCCGACCAGTGAGTGGGACACCAGCGCCGGCCAAATCATTGTCGAAGAGGCCGGCGGCGAACTCCTCGATGCCGACACGGGGCTGCCTTTTACCTACAACCGCAAGAACATCATCAACAACAGTTTCATTCTCTACGGCAAGGGCGTGCGGAAATGGATTGAAGAATTTTCGATTGGGTGATCTCCGACTTCTAAATCATTGTTGTGTATCCTCACCTGACATCGCGACGGCGATTGGGGCCATCAATCTTTCACGGGATGTATTCCTTGATTTTCGGTCAACTGGACGGGAATATTGCCATGGGGAAGATCTCTCCTTCCTCCTTCGTCGGGCGTCGAGATGACAATACAGCGAGGGGGGGCGGGTGTTGTGATGACAAGTCGGGGAACCCTCAGCCATGAGGCTGGTTACCCCAAGGATTGCACAATCGCTTCAATAATACCCATCGAGAATCAGAAATTCTCCCACCGGAAATTATCCCATTCACTCATCAATGAGGGAAAGCAAATACTCGCCGTAGCCGCTTTTGAGGAGAGGAGCGGCGACTCGGCGGAGCCCTTCTCCGTCGATGAAGCCCATCTGGTAGGCCACTTCCTCAATGCAACCGATTTTAAGGCCCTGGCGGTGCTCAATGATTTGTACAAACTGGCCGGCATCCATCAGGGAGTTGTGGGTGCCGGTGTCAAGCCAAGCCGTGCCCCGGCTGAGGATCGCGACCTTGAGTTGGCCACGCTCGAGGTAGGTTTTGTTGACGTCGGTGATTTCGAGTTCGCCGCGGGGCGAAGGCTTGAGGTTCTTCGCGATGTGTACCACCCGGTTGTCGTAGAAATAGATCCCCGGTACGGCGTAAGAGGAACGGGGCTGCGCGGGCTTCTCTTCGATGGAAATGACATCGCCCTGCTCGTCAAACTCCACCACGCCGTAGCGCTCCGGATCAGATACGTGGTAGGCAAATACCATGCCGCCACCTTGTTCCTGAACCGTCGCGGCCGCCTCCCGCATCGTGCGGTCCAGATCGGTGCCGTAGAAGATATTGTCCCCCAAAATCAAGGCGGCAAAATCATCCCCAATGAATTCTTCCCCAATGATAAAAGCTTGGGCCAGCCCCTCGGGATTGGGCTGGGCCGCATACGCAATCCGCATCCCCAGCGCCGAGCCATCCCCCAGCAATTGCTCAAAAAGCGGCAGGTGGTGCGGGGTAGAAATGATCAACACCTCGCGGATGCCCGCCATCATCATCGTGGACAACGGATAGTAGATCATCGGCTTGTCGTAGACCGGCATGAGTTGCTTGCTGATCGACAATGTCAAGGGATAAAGCCGGGTTCCAGAACCGCCGGCGAGGATGATGCCTTTCATAATCGTACGCTTTGGTTATGCAAATGGGCTTTCAAACGTCGCAAAAGGCCCGTAATTCTTGTCTTTGTTAGAAATCACCGGGTCGTCCACCGGCCAATCGATGCCGAGTGCCGGATCGTTCCACATCAGTCCCCCCTCGGCCGGGCGATTGTACAGTCCGGTGCATTTGTAGCAGAACAGGCAGGTCTCGGAAATCACCTGAAAACCGTGGGCAAACCCCGGTGGAACGTACAGCATTTGGTGGTTGTCCGCGCTCAGGTACACAGCGATGTGCTGTCCGTAAGTGGGAGAGCTTCGGCGAATGTCCACCGCAACGTCGATCACCTCACCCTGCAATACAGTTACCAACTTGCCCTGGGCGTACGGCGGTGCCTGGAAGTGCAGTCCGCGCAGAATCCCCTGCGTAGAGTAGGAAACGTTGTCCTGAAGAAAATCCAGGTCCAACCCAATCGCGGCGAACTCCCCGCGGTTGTACGTTTCCTTGAAAAATCCCCGCGGGTCTCCGAAGACATCTGGCTTCAGCAAAACCACACCTTCTAGTTCAGTCTCAAACTTTTTGAAGGCCATGGATTTTTTCCTTGAAGTACTCGATGGTGATTTTCAGCCCTTTGCTCCGCGGCACCGTCGGCTCCCAACCGAGGATTTCCCGCGCCAACTCGATGTTGGGCTGGCGGACTTTGGGATCGTCCTGCGGCAAAGGCTGAAAGACGATTTTGCTTTGGGTGCCAGTCAGAGCAACAATTTCCTGGGCAAATTCCAGAATGCTACATTCATCGGGGTTGCCGATGTTGACCGGGAGATGGTAGTCGGAGTGGAGCAGGCGGTAAATGCCTTCCACCTCGTCGTCCACGTAGGTAAAGCTGCGGGTCTGACTGCCATCCCCAAAGACCGTGATATCTTCTCCCCGCAGAGCCTGCCCCACAAAGGCGGGCAAAGCCCGGCCATCGTCCAGCCGCATCCGCGCCCCGTAGGTATTAAAAATGCGCACGATCCGGGTTTCAAGTCCGTGGTAACGGTGGTAGGCCATGGTCATCGCCTCCATAAAGCGTTTGGCCTCATCGTAGACCCCACGCAGCCCGATGGGATTGACATTGCCCCAGTATCCCTCACTCTGCGGATGCACCAGCGGATCACCGTACACTTCCGAGGTGCTGGCGATAAGCATGCGGGCACCTTTCGCTTTGGCGAGGCCGAGGATTTTGTGGGTGCCGAGCGAACCCACCTTCAAGGTCTGGATCGGGAGATTCAGGTAATCCTTGGGGCTGGCCGGCGAGGCAAAGTGCAAGATGTAGTCCAGATCACCCGTGACGTGGTTGTACTCCGTCACGTCGTGCAAGACAAACTTGAAGTTGGGACTGCCGAGGTGCTGGGCGATGTTTTCCATATCCCCGGTCAGGAGATTGTCCATCACGATGACCGAGTAGCCTTCGGCGATGAAACGGTCAACCAAATGGGACCCGAGAAATCCGGCTCCCCCCGTGATCAGTACCGTCTTTTTGCGCTGGACGTGCATGGGTTATTTGTTCACTTTATCCTGGGACCAGGCATTCACGACGCCCCGCCCGATGGAATTGTAATAGAAGCCGCGTTCGCCCATCATGTCCAGGTCGTAGATGTTGCGGCCGTCAAAGACCACCGGCGCTTTCAGCTTTGCTTTGATTTTGTCAAAATTGGGGGTGCGGAATTCGTTCCACTCCGTTACGATGAGGAGGGCATCCGCTCCATCCAGGGCGTCGTATTGGCTTTCCACCAACTCGACGTCGAGGTCGGTATACTGTTTGACCTGCCACATGGCTTCCGGGTCAAAACCCCGCACTTTGCCGCCGCGTTCGAGGATTTCCCGGATGATGGTCAGGGCCGGTGCCTCGCGGATGTCGTCGGTATTCGGTTTGAAAGCCAGGCCCCACATCGCGAAAGTGAGTCCGCTAAGGTCGCTGCCGTAATAGGTTTCCAGCTTTTCGACCATGACTTGTTTCTGAGCGCGGTTCACGCTCATCACCGCGTCCAGAATCTGAAAGTCATACTCGTAGGAGCGAGCAGTCTTGTGGAGAGCGGATACATCCTTGGGGAAGCAAGAACCTCCGTAGCCGACCCCCGCGAAGAGGAATCGCTTGCCGATCCGGCTGTCCGATCCTACGCCGCGGCGCACCATGTCCACGTTTGCGCCGACGCGCTCACAAAGATTGGCGATCTCATTCATGAAGGAGATTTTGGTGGCCAGCAGAGAGTTAGCGGCATATTTGGTCAGCTCGCTGCTGCGCTCGTCCATAAAGATGACCGGGTTGCCGGACATGACAAATGGCTTGTACAGCCGCGCCATCAACTTCTGGGCGCGTTCGGAGCGGGTGCCCACCACGACGCGTTCCGGTTTCATGAAGTCATTGACCGCCGCGCCCTCGCGGAGAAACTCGGGGTTCGAGACCACGTCAAATTCGACGTCGGTGAGGCTGGCGATCTTGTCACGTACTTTGTCCGCGGTTCCCACCGGCACCGTACTTTTGTTGACGATCACGCGGTATTCGCGCAGCCATTTTCCGATCTCTTCCGACACGGCAAGCACGTACTGCAAGTCGGCCGATCCGTCTTCCATGGGCGGGGTGGGCAGCGCGAGAAAGATGATTTCCGCAAAGTCGACCGCTTCCTTGACCGAATCGGTGAAGGTGAGGCGGCCTTCCTTGGTATTTCTCTCGAAGAGGGCTTCCAGGCCCGGCTCGTAAATGGGAATCTCACCCGCACGGAGCTTCGCCAGCTTTTCTTGGTTGTTATCGACGCAGAGCACGTCGTTGCCCGACTCGGCAAAGCAAGTTCCGCCTACCAAACCTACGTAGCCGGTTCCGATGACTGCAATTCTCATGAATGATGTCTTGTTGTACTTGATCGCGATGGTTGCGCGAATTTAGTTTTTGTGATAAACGTCCAGGAAGTTCTGCGCGATGTACTCGAGCTGCTCCCGGTCCAGTTCTGAATGCATGGGCAGGCTGATGACTTCCGCGCTGTACTGCTCGGCCACCGGCATATCGCCATGTTTAAATCCGTAGGGAGCATAAGCTTCCTGCAGGTGCAGCGGAATCGGGTAGTAGACCATGGAAGGGATGCTCCGTTCCCGCAGTTGGGCCTGGATCGCATCCCGCTTTGCCCGGCCTTCTTCCACACGCAACGTGTATTGGTGGAAAACGTGGGTCTGGTACGGTGCCCGGTGGGGGCGAATGAGTCCGTCCACTCCGGCGAGCAACTCGTCGTAAGTGGCCGCCGCAGTTTGCCGGGCGTGGTTGTAGGCATCCAGGTGACGGAGTTTGACGTCCAGAATCGCCGCTTGGATCGAATCCAGGCGACTGTTTACCCCGATGCGCGAATGGTGGTACCGCTTGTGGGAACCGTGGTTGCAGACAATTTGACAACGGTCACCCAGAGCTTCGTCGTTGGTGTAGATGGCTCCCGCATCTCCGTAAGCGCCGAGGTTTTTGCTGGGATAAAAGGAAGTGCACCCGATGTGGCCCACCAGACCGGCTTTCTGGCGGCGGCCATCGGAAAAGATGTAATCGGCGCCGATGGACTGCGCCGCATCCTCGATCACGTATAGCTTGTGCTGCTCGGCCAGCTCCATGATCGGCTCCATGTGGGCGACGTGCCCAAAGAGGTGAACCGGCATGATGCACCGGGTGCGGTCGGTGATCGCCGCTTCAATCTTGGTGGGATCGAGGTTGTAGGTATCGGTTTCGATGTCGACGAACACCGGCACCAGCCCGAGCAAGGCAATGACTTCCGCAGTGGCAAAAAATGTGAAGGGCGAGGTAATCACCTCGTCACCCGGCGCCAAATCCAGGGCCATCAGCGCTACTTGCAGCGCGTCGGTACCATTGCCGCAGGCGATTACCTTGCTTGCGCCCAGATATTCGCCCAAACTGGCCCGGAACTGCTTCACGGCCGGACCGTTGATGTACATGCCGGAAGCAACCACAGCACTCACCGCGGCATCCACCTCGTCCTTGATGTGGTGGTATTGAGTGATGGTATCCACCATCCTGATTTCTTTCGATTTCGTCGTCATACGATTTTAGTAACCTGATTGTCCTTCAATTCATATCGTGCTTGGCTGCCCGGACACACGGCGATACCGGCGGCATCAAATTCCAGGCGGTAACCGTGCTCACTCATCCATCCGGTGTGCCGCGCCGGCACCCCTGTCATGAGCGCGTACGGAGGCACATCCTTGGTGATCACTGCCCCCGCGCCGACAAAAGCGTGGTGACCGAGCCGCGCGCCACAAACAATGGTCGCATTTGCGCCGACGGTTACCCCCCGTTCCAGAAGGGTTTCCATGTACTCGGATTTGCGGTTGACCGCACTCCGGGGGTTGATGACATTGGTGAAGACCATAGAGGGGCCGAGAAATACATCGTCCTCGCAGACAACTCCCGCGTAAATGGAGACATTGTTTTGCACCTTGACGTTCCTGCCTATCTTTACGCCGCGGCCCACAAAGGTGTTTTGACCAAAGTTGCACCCTTCGCCAATCTCACAATCGGGCATGATATGGGAAAAATGCCAGATGCGAGTGCCCTTTCCGATCTTTACGGGGTGGTCGATCACGGCCGTTTCGTGCGCGAAGTATTCCGCGTTCTCTGTCATCGGCGGTACATTATGATCATTCACTAATCGGCGAATATGCCTAACTTTATCATTCCGGGGTCAAAAGTACTGAAAACGGATGAATTCTCTTAAACTCAGCGGTTTATTTTTTGCCTTCCTGATTACCTTTTCCGGCGTTTTTGGTCAGAAAAGCATCAAGGACAGCACAATTTCTTTGGCCCATATCAGCATCGTTTATTCCGCCAGCGCGCCTGGCGGTGACCTCGCCGACCGCTACGGTTTCGCCAACCAAATCGGCGGGAGCATCGGGTACAAATTTGCCAACAATTTCATGATCAATTCTGGGGTTCGCTTCCTCTTCGGCAACGAAGTGCGGGAACCGATTGCCGCGAATGTTTCCCAACTGATTGGAACGAACGAAGCCGGATTTACCACGCAAGCCATCGGAGCCGATGGACGTTTTTATCAGTTGCGCATGAGCCAGCGCGGGTTTGTGATTCCTTTGACCGTTTCCCGGATATTTTCCCTTTCCCCGAAAAATCCCAACTCGGGCGTCTACCTGGAAGCCGGGGGACAGTTTATGTTGCACAAGGTGTTCATCGATGTGGTGGGCCAAAACGTGCCGTTTATGACGTCCGAATTGCGCCGGGGCTACGACCGCCTCACCAATGGCTTCGGGGCGGTAGAAGGCTTCGGATACCGCTTTTTTAGCCGGCACCGTACGATAAACTTTTATCTGGGTTTTGAATTTTCGCAGAATTTCACGCAAAGCCGCCGCAGCTACAACTACGATACGGGTCCGGTGAACCGCAGCACCCGCCTCGACTTGCTCTACGGCGTAAAGGCGGGCTGGACCTTCCCCATCTATCAGGCCGCCCCGGACGATGAATACTACTATTGATTCGGCTTGCCGTCCGGATCGACTTCCACCGGCCACTCTTTCTCCCGACCCATAAGCACAATATAGGGTACGAAAAAGGGGCGCCTAAGCGCCCCAAAAGTCATTCAATTCAATTTCGGATCGGAGATCACTCCTCCACAGTGGACTTGATCTCTTTGATGATTTGGTCCTTGACGTTGTCGGAAACCAACGAGTACTCCGCAAACTCCCGGGTATGGATGGCCCGCCCCTGCGAAATGGAACGCAGCGAAGTCGAGTACTTGTACAGTTCCGCCAGTGGGACCCGGGCCTTCAGCTTTTGGAAGTTGCCCTCGGCATCCATGCCCATAATGATTGAGCGGCGGTTCTGGAGATCGGTCATGACGTCGCCCATGGCATCAGAAGGGGTCAAAACTTCCACGTCCATGATCGGCTCAAGCAGTTTGGGTTTGGCCCGCTCAAAGGCATCCTTAAACGCCTGGGAGGAAGCCAGTTTGAAGGCCATCTCGTTCGAATCGACCGGGTGCATTTTCCCATCGTACAGGATAATGCGGATGTCGCGCACCGGCGAACTGGTGAGTGGCCCTTCCCGCATCTGCTCCATGATGCCCTTCAAGACCGAAGGAATGAAGCGGGTGTCGATGGCCCCCCCGACGATGCAGTTGTTAAATTCGAGGACGCCTCCGGTATCGAGTTCGACGATTTGCTGGTCGCGAACTTTGTATTCACTGGGCGCTTTTGCTCCTTCCACGTAAGGATCCATCCGGAGATGAACCTCGGCAAACTGTCCGGAACCTCCGGTCTGCTTTTTGTGCCGGTAGTCGGCCTTGGCGGTGCCCTGAATCGTCTCTCGGTAGGAGATGCGCGGCTTGACAAAATCGATGTCGATCTTGTTGTTTTTCTTCATCAGCCACTTGACGTTGGCGAGGTGCATCTCGCCTTGCGCATTGGCGATGGTCTGCTTAAGATCAGGGCGGTAGCCGACTTGCAGAGTGGGGTCGGTCTGGGCGATGGCGTGCAATCCTTCGCCCATCTTCTCCTCGTCATTTTTGCTGGCCGCTTTGACCGCGACCCGGATCCGCGCGGTAGGGAAAGCAATGGGCTGGAACCCGACCGGCAAACCTTTGCTGTAGAAGGTATCGTTGGTGGTGGCGTCTTTCAGCTTGACCGCGATGCCCAGATCACCGGCCTTGAGCGCCTCCGCTTGGTGCTTTTTCTTCCCTTCGGCGACGTAGATCGTACCGAAACGTTCGCTGTTTTCGGTGCGACCGTTGACCAGGTCGGATCCGGAAGCGAGCGTTCCCGAGCGCACTTTGAAATAGGTGACATCGCCCAGGTGGGCTTCGACGGTGTTTTTCCAGATGAAGAGGCTGAGGGAACCTTCCGAATCGACGGCCACCGGATCGCCATCCACGACCGGAGTCGGCGGGGCATCCGCCGCACTGGGGCAGACATTGCCGATGAATCCCATCATGCGGCCACTGCCCATGTTGCGCTTGGACGAAACCACAAACAGCGGGTAGACATCACCGGCGGACATCCCTTTGCGCAGCCCGTCACGCATGTCATCTTCGTCGAGTTCACCCTGCTCGAAGTATTTTTCCATCAGGTCCTCGTCATTTTCGGCCGCTGCCTCGACGAGTTCGTTGTGCCACTCATCGGCTTTGTTGCGCACATCATCGGGAATGGCGACCTTTTCCGGCTTGCCTCCGTCGGCGCCGAATTTGTAGGTGGTCATCTTGAGCAGGTCGACAATGGTATCAAAACCATCGCCCTGGTTGTAGGGGAACTGCATGGGGATGACGGCGTTGCCAAAGCGGGATTTGGCCTCTTCGAGGAGCTTATCGAAGTTGGCTTTTTCATGATCAACCTGGTTCGCGACCAAAATGACGGGTAGTCCGGATTCTTTCAGGTAGCGCCAGATGATTTCGGTGCCGATTTCTACGCCGTGTTGAGCGTTCAGTACGAGAATGGCGGCATCGGCAGCCCGCAATCCTTGCAGGATTTCACCGATGAAGTTGTCATTGCCCGGGGTGTCGATGATGTTGATCTTGGTGTCCCGCCAGACGGTGTGCAGCAGCGAAGAATAAATCGAATAGCCTTTTTCCTTTTCCAGGTCGGTAAAATCAGAGGCCGTATTTCCTTCTTCTACACTTCCGCGGCGGGATAGCACCCCGCCCTCAAACATCATCGTTTCCGCCAGAGTGGTTTTCCCTGACTTTGTACTTCCCAGCAACACAACATTTTTGATGTGTTGCGTCTCGAATACCTTCATATTGATCCGTTTATAATTGTAAAGTTAAACCCATAAATGAGGGCAAAAACCCGAATAATTTTTTGCGATCAGGCCGCTTTTCCGGGAAATTGGATAAACAATTTAAAGAATAGTTCGGTTAAATCAAATCAGACGGAGTTCGCGATAAAACTCCGTTTTTATTGGATTTAAAGGCGATTTTTACCCGTTTTGACCAAAGCTAAATATCTGCAATTGCCGACCCGCCCGATCGCTCCGGGCAACAATTTTAGTACATGTATGTTAAAACATTAATTGTACTTACACCAGTAAACGAATACAGAGGAGGCTGACGATGCAATTGGAGAAAGAAATCGTACAATCAAAGTTCAAGAATGCCTGGCAAAAGGCAGTCGTGAACATCATATTTACCAGCAGTTGGCTGAATTCGCAGCATTCGGCCATGCTGAAGGAGTTTGGATTGAGCTTGCAACAGTTTAACATCCTGCGAATTTTGCGTGGACAACATCCCAATCCAGCTACGGTGCGCCTGCTGACCGAGCGGATGCTAGACAAAATGTCAAACGCTTCCCGCTTGGTAGAAAAACTCCGCCAGAAAGGTTTGGTTGACCGGGACATCTGCCCTTCGGACCGGCGGCAGGTACACGTCCGCATCACCGCGAAGGGCCTGGATTTGCTTCGCCGCATCGACGCGAAAATGGACATCGTCGAGCAGAACTTTAAATCCATTACCGAGAGCGAAGCAGCCGAGTTGAACCGCATTCTGGACAAGCTACGGGGCTGATCGCAGATCGCAGATCGCAGATCGCAGATCGCATGAAAAATAACGCCGCTGTTTGCGGCGAACTTCAGATACAACAAAGGACTCCCGATATCGGGAGTCCTTTGCTCGTTTTGCTTCGCGGTGGTTGCGGTTAATTAAAGAAGAAATCGATGTTCAGATTGGCGATGGCACGGCTCTTCAACTGCCGGTCGTTCAGACGTTGGGTCACCGGAATTTGAATCTGGGGCCGAAACGCAAAGCGTCCCACAAAAGCATTGACCCCGAGATTGGCGAATAGGAATTCGCCCCCGGTAGCGTACTCGCGCTCCCCATTGCGGTACCGGCCGGAGAAGGCTTCCACGTAGGTTCCGACGAAGGGCATCACGCGCATCCCGATTCCCGGCAAGTCAAATTTGCGGAAGTAATTCACCGTCAGGTTGAAAAAATTGCCGAAGCGCAGGCCGTTGGCGTTGCTTGTATTGACGCGGTAGATCGCATTTCCCAGGAAACCATTGTTGCCAAACCGAAAGCTGGTTTCGGTCTGAAATACGAAGTCCAGGGATTCGGTAGTGCCCTGGATGTCAAAGAAAGAAATGCGATCATTGACATTGCGGAAGCGCCATCCGGTCGGCAATTTCACGCCGGCTCCGACGAAAATCCGCCCGGAACGGTTGAAATTGTCCTGCACGACAAGGCCCCGATTGAGGATGAGCGTTACGTCCGAGAGGCCCGCCCCCTGCTTGCTCCCGTCCGGCCAGCGTTCATGGTTGGCGGTCACGGGAATGGAGGCTTGCAGGTTCCACTTCTGGCCCAAAAACCAACGGACATTCAGAGCGATGCGGTGAAAATTTTCCCGATAATCGCCCCCGTCGTTGTGGTCCTGACCGGTGTCGCCGGGACCGTGCTGGGTTTTGCCCGAGCCGAGCGCTGCTGCATCGTTCAATCCGGCAAAAGAACGGTAGCGGAAATACAAGCCGGCCTGACTTTGCAGGTCCATCGGGGTCACCCCGGCAAACAGTCCGCAGGCGTCGCAAGCGTAGGCATTGCCCTGCGGCATTAAGAAGAGCAGCCCGCCGAGCAAAAGCAGCCGCAAAAGTTTGTTGTACATGTCTAAAAAGTTTGATGACAAAAAGATCAGATGAACGGCGCCCCTCCAGAATATCCGGAGCGCCGAGGCAAGGATTGCTTTCCGATAAATTTTGGGGTGGTCGGTGCGTTAACCGGGTGGGATTTTCCGGATGGGCGAAGGTGGTTTTTGCTTGAGCCGGGGAAAGAGGCTTGTCAACGCATCCGATCAGGATAACTTAGAGGCTGTTTAAATTCCATCCTGTGATTTTGCTATGGCATCTCTTTCCGCCTCTTAGGGAAGCGCGAGATGTACCCCATGTACAAGCGCACACAAGCGGAGAAGCTACCGCAAATTCTCCCCAACACAACTTCAACTGGTCGGAGGATGAAAAATTTGCTGCAAATGGGCCGTGTAAGTAGAATTTCGGTCAAAGGGGTGCGGCCGGACCAAATCTGCTCCCCGCACGGGAGTTTCCCGGGGCAGGGGCGGGATGGCCAGGGGGTAGTCCGCTAGGCGGATGAGTTCCCGACCCGGATGTTGCGCGCTCTTTTGGGTCTCTTTGACCATTTTTTTCAGGTGACAAGCGCCATTGCAGCGCATTTCCGGCTTGTCTCGGTTAATGCACAGCACAGTGGCGATGTAGGCATAATTGTACCGGTAGCTCAGAAAAGGGCCGGCCGGACGCAGCATCGCTACGCCGTACAATAAGACCAGTCCGATGGCACCTGCACGTATCATTATATTGTAAAATACGATTATTTTGCGTTTTTTTAGGGGTAAAGCAAAGTTTGCGCCGCCGGCGCGATCCGCAGATTTTGGGCTGTGTCAGATGTGTTACAGAATTCACCCCTTGATTGTGGCGGGCTTGATGTATCTTTGATTCCAGTTCACTTCCTATGCTCCTGTGTTTTTTTAGCGAATGGACTACTGATCCTAATGAAGAAGTTTTCACTTTGGCTAGCTCTGATCCTCGGAGGGGCAACTTTTTTCGCCAGTTGCGAAAAAGATGCACCCATTGAGCTGAATCCGCTGGATACTACGCCATACACGTTGAATATTCCTTCGCACATGCCGCGGATGCGCATTCCGGATGACAACCCAATGACCGTGGAAGGGGTCGAATTGGGGCGCTACCTGTTCTACGAAAAGCGCCTGTCGCGCGATGGAACGCAGTCCTGCGGAAGCTGTCACAATGCGGCTTTTGGATTTTCGGACAGTGGCAACCGGTTCAGCACCGGGATCGATGGATTTGACGGAGACCGAAACGCGATGGCCATCATCAATCTGGGTTGGAGCCGGGAGTTTTTCTGGAACGGTCGCTCACCGAGCCTGGAAGTGCAAGCGATCGATCCCATTGTCAATCCCATTGAAATGCACAATACTTGGTCCAACGTTGAGGTCACCCTGCAGGCCGACACGATGTATCAGCGCATGTTTTGGGAAGCTTTTGGCACGGAAGAGGTAACCCGATTAAATGCGGTCAAGGCAATCGCCCAATTTGAACGGTCCATGATTTCCGCCGACTCTCCCTACGACCGCTATTTCCGGGGGGACGAAAACGCGCTGACCCCGCTGGAGATCGAAGGGATGAAACTCTTTTTCTCCGAGAAAGCGGAATGTTTCCATTGCCATACGGAGTTGTTGATGCAAGACAATCTCTTCCACAACAATGGCCTCGACTTTGATGGCTCCCGCAACATGGGACGCTATCTTGTGACCGGTGATACCAATGACATCGGCAAGTTCCGCACACCGACCCTGCGCAATATCGAACTGACCGGGCCTTACATGCACGACGGCCGCATCGAAACTTTGGCCGAGGTAGTGGAGCATTACAGCAGCGGCATTCGGCCGTCCTCTAACCTGCAAGTGCTTCTGCGGCGGCCCGGTGGCTTGAACTTCGACAACGATGAGAAACAAGCTCTGGTGGCCTTTATGGAAGCCCTTACCGATACCTCTTTCATCAACAACGAAGCTTACTGGGATCCGTTTCAGTGATCACCGCGGGTAGGGATTGACCGGAAGCCCCGGAAATTGCTATCTTGCTTTCTGAACAAAGCACGATACTCATGAAGTTCTCTACCCAATCCCTTTTTTCGATCTTGCGTGGCCTGGTGGTCATGGTATTTGTCCTGGGGCTCGCCACGGAAATGCAGGCCCAAAAGCGCTGGCGCGTCGGCTACAAAGACCGAGGCTTTTCTCCCATCGTTGAAGGAGCAGTACTCATTCCTTCCAATACCTATGACCTCGCCTTTAACATCGATGCGATCTTTGGGGTGTGCGCCGGTCCTTGGTACGTGGGTGGGGGAGTCGGGCTGGACAGCTACGAGTCGGATCTGTTCACTTCGGTGTTTGCCGATGCCCGCTACTGCTTTGTGCTGGGTGACATCATCTTTCCGTTTGCCTTCCTCGATGCGGGCTACGCCATTCCGGTGGACGTTGATCCGCTGCTCAGCGGTGGCCCCATGATCAATCCGGGAGCCGGCCTGAAGATCTTCCTCTCCCGGTCTTTTGCCGTGAACCTGTCGCTGGGCTACCGTTTCCAGTCGATGCCCCTCACGGAAAATGATCCGACGACGAGCACCACTACGCGCACCAATTGGATCCAGTCCCCGAATTTCCGATTGGGCATCCAATTCTGATTCAGCGGCTCCGCAATTCCCGAAAAAAATCCTGACCGAAAGGCTTTTCCTTTCCATTAAGCGGTTTAATTGTTTAAATTGCCGCGAGTTAACTCGTAAAATCTTTCTACGATAAACCTGATGATCATGAAAAAAGCATTTGTTCTGTTTGCATTCGCAGCTGCTGCAATGACGTTTACCGCTTGTGGTGGTGGTGAGCCGGACCTCAACAATCCGGAAGCTGTCGCAACCTATATGTGCGACAAAACCAAAGACATGATGGAGTTTGCCAAGGATCTCGAAGGCAACAAAGACAAAATCGAAGCCCTCGACAAAGAAATGCAAGCTTTTGAAGAGAAGATTGAAGCAGCCCACAAAGACGATGAGCAAGAATTCCAGGAAAAAGTCCAGGAAGCTTTCAAAAAAGTCTGTGACATCAATCTGGGTCTGTAATCTGATCTCGAAAAACATAGAAAGCGGCCTCGTTTGCGCGAAGGCCGCTTTTTATTTTTGTCCCCTCCTTTTCCCGTTCGGATCCGCCCCCAAGCACCGAAGCCCAGAGTCCGGCTTCGTCCCCAAAGCTGATCCGTTTCGGATTGTCGCGGTTCGGCATTCTGTGTCACCGAACCGCCTAAATATTCCCCCAAAAGACCATCCTTTCCCGCAATTTCCGCGCTTTTGTCCTCGCCTGGCACCAATGGCTGTGCAACAAACACGATAAATTTTGGTTGATTGCTCCGTGCCGATTTGCGATATTCGGTAACCCGACCATTGATCATGATGCGCTTTCTCCATACCGCGATTTTAACCGGCTTGCTCTTGGGCTTTGTCCTCACTGGACACGCCCAAAACTGGGTGCTCCACGGCAAGATCACCGAGGCGGGCACCGATGAAGCAATTCCCTACGTCAATATCGGGGTGCAGGGGACTGGTCAGGGCATGGTGAGCCGCGAGGATGGCACCTACCGCCTGGAAGTCGAGGGAGAAACCGTGGACCTGGTCGTTTCCCGGCTGGGCTACCGGCGGCAAACTTTGCGGGTGCAGCACCGCGCCTCGGTACAGCGTTTCGACATCGTCCTGGAGACCAGTGACATCCAACTCGACGATGTCGTGATCTCGGACGGGCTACAGCGGGTCTTTGAAGATCCGACCCTCCACCTATACGACTACGAGTTTTACGACGAGCACCTCTTTGTCATCCTGTACGACCGCAAACGCCGCCGCTCCCGCATCGCGCTGGTCAACGAAAAGGACAGCATCATCGCGGTTACCGATGGGGTGGAAGAGCCGGGCAAACTGTTCAAAGATTGCCTGGGCAATGTCCACGTGCTGGGCAAACAATACGCCTGCCAGCTATTTGTCGTGAATCCCGACGGCAGTGGCAACCAAATCGCGATGTACCGCGATCCCCGGTCGACCTTCGAAAAGGTGGTCCAGCCCTGCCTGGCCAGCCTGGATGAATTTCGCTATTACAAGCGCGGCTACGGCAATGACCAGTTGATGCATTACTTCGCCCACAATGTCGAAAAACAGACCAACCACGGCCTCATGGTGATCCGGGACAAAGACCGTCTCCACCAACTGCTCGATCCCAAAGGGCTGTATGCCGGCCTGGCCAGCAATGAAGCCGAACTGCTGGCGATTCCCCCCGAAACTTGGGAAAAAATCAATAAGATTGATCGCAACTACCAATTCAACCGACTGGCCTTCTTTTACCCGGTCTCGGCGCCGCTGCACGTCGTGTACAAGCACGTAATGCTGTTTGACCACACCAACGGGCAAATTCACAAGCTCAAAAAATTCGGCGCCCACGTATCCTCGACCGACATCAGCTACCACAAAGAACCCCACTGGCAGCGCATCATCTACCTGGACGAAGTGCGGCAAGAAGCCTACGCGGCGTATTCACGGGGAGGATTTCTCACGCTCAAGGAAATTGACCTGGAAACGGGTGCGCTCAAAGCGAGCTACGAACTGCCCCGGCAGTTCCCGATGAAGGTAACCGTACGCGATGGGGTCGTATTCTTCATGTACAAGGAGCTCGACTACGACACTACGAACCGCCTCTACCGCTTGCGGATCAAAGACTGAACACCAGCGGGAATCCGTCCCGGAGCCGCAAACGCAACTACGATCAAGCACACCGGTTCAGCAGCGGGCCATCTTGCGCTTCTTCCCGATGCGGCCTTTGTCTATGATCTTTTGGATGTAGGCGGTGGCCACCGGCACCTTGCAAGCGGTTCCCCCCATGTCGACGTGGACCTTGCCGAGGTTTTCTCCCACGGTGAGGGCGTGCTCCGTCAACGCTTCGATGTAAGCCCCCACCGAAATCACAAAGCCATTCATCACGTAACGGACCCGGTTCGGGGAGTCGTGGAGGGTCCCCTCCACCCGGTCCAGCAAGCTGCGGTACACCTCGATGTCGAGGTCTTCATCCTTCTTGATGGAAGCGTAACTGCTGAGGGTAGACCAGCCAGCCGTGGCGATCATTTCTTTCTCAGAATCGATCCACTCCAGCCCCAGTTCCCAACCGAAGCGGCTTTCCGCAGCGATCCAAGCCACAGCGTACTCACTGAGCATGTACCAATGGGCACCCTGGACCCACCGCTGTAGGTGTTCCTTGGTGATCTGCTTTTCGTCGGCAATCAAGCTGGCCAGGTACATGGCATCGCCATTGCCGGTTTCGTAGAGGGCCAGGGAAAGGGCATGGTCTTTCTTGACCTTCTTGACGATCTTTTTCAGATCACCGACTTTGACGCCAAAGAAAGGCTCCTGCGCCCCGTGCTTGGTCAGAATCGACTTGGTTTGGGGGTTGCCCATGGCTTCCAGTTCCTGGAGGACTTCATTTAAATTCATAAGCACGGTCTTGGCTGTAGTGGTGGCAAACCAGTAGGACACTGAATTTTGCCGGGTTAGCGGAAATTTACAAAATATTCTACTGAGCAAATAGATCAATCCCCCGTCCGCGGGGAGAAATCATCGCTCGCGGACGGTCTCTGCTTGAATATTCGCGGGAATTCCCGTTGCTTTAAAGGCGGTTTAAAATTGGTTTGTGAAATTTGCTAGCGCAGATTTTTTTGTTCATCGAAACTGATTTTGGAGTCCATAGCCTGAGCTATGGGCGAGAAAATAGCGGAAGAGGGGCAGAAAAAGATGCCATAGCAAAATCGCAGAGTTAAATTTAAACCGCCTCTTGGACCTGTATTCAGATATAAATGCAGACTACCTGAACATGTTTTTCGATTTCAATGGATTCAGCGGCCCGCTTTTGCTCGGCTTTGTCCAAGGCATCGCCTACGCCGGTATGTTGCTCTGGCGGGGCGCAAAACGGAGTCGCTTATCCGACCGCTTGCTAGCACTGATCCTGATTGTGTGTTGCCTGCACGTGAGCCACTACATGCTGGGATTTGCCGGCTGGTTTCAAGCCAACGATGTGCGCACGGCGCTGATGTTCTATTTTCCCGTCCACAACCTCTACCTGCTGGGGCCACTGATCTGGTTTTACTTCCGCAGCCTCACCAATGTCGAATTCCAATTTGGCCGGCGCGACCTCTGGCACTGGCTCCCCGGAGCGCTGTACCTGCTGCTCTACCTCGCGATGTTTGCTTACGACAAGGTGTACCTGCAGCGCATCCTGGGCGAGGAACTGTGCGATCACCACGGCATCCAGGGACCGTTCTCGTCCTACATCCGCTACGATATCCCCGAGCTTTTCGAGATTACGTACAGCATCTCCATTTTTGTGTACCTCATCCTGACCCTGCGGACCTACCGCCGCTACCGGCGCTACGTCCTCGACAACTTTTCCGACACTGAGGGGATCGAGTTTACCTGGCTGCGGAACCTACTCTACCTACTGCTCGCCGGCATCATCCTGGGCTGGGCCTTGAATTTTTACGGGTACCTGATCGCGAGTGTGGAATCATTTTTCGTCGAAACCTGGGACTCCTACCTTGTGATATCGATTATGATCTATATCCTGAGCATCGTAGGTTACAGTGCAACTCAGTCCTTGCCCGCCTTGAGTTTTGAAGCGGCCCGGCCGCAAAGCCGGGAAGAGACCCCGGCCATCGAAGCGGCCAAGGTCCCCAATGAACTCGAGGAGTGGAAAGGCCGTCTGCTGAAGCTCATGCAGGAGGAACGCCCCTATCTGGAAGCCGACCTCACCCTCACAAATCTGGCCAAACGCCTGCACACCAATCCTTCGACCCTCTCCAAGGTCATCAATACCGGCTTCGCCCAGAACTTCAATGATTTTGTGAATAGCCGCCGGGTGGAGGCCGTCAAAGCCAAGCTTCAAGGACCCGACTCCGAACGCCTGACCCTCCTCGCCATCGCCAATGATTGCGGCTTCAATTCCAAGGCGACTTTCAACCGCGCCTTCCGCAAATTTACCGGCATGTCCCCCCGGGAATACCTGGGCGAAACGAAAGACTGAGGACACAGAAACTGCGTCTTCCGTAAGCGCAACTAAGCAGACAGGCTCGCCGAACTCTCCTGCTTGGATTGGTAGAGCCCGGTGCGGCTTGCTTCGTCGATGTGGGCGCGCAGGTGTTGCGAGGAGGAGCTTTCCGGGCGCAAGCGAAAAATTTTGCCCGAACGCAGTTCAATTTCCAGAATGCGCTCTTCCATTTGCACCCGAACGACGTCCGCCCAAGTCAGCGCGTGGGTGGTGAAAGGATTGTTGCGGATGCGAATGCTCCGCTGGGAAAGAAAAATGTAGTTCCGCCGATTCATAAACGGTGTCAACACCGCCAGGACCATGAGGAACACCCCAATGTAATAGTATACCGAATACCACTGCGTAATGATCTCCTGCAAAGCCGTAACCGCATTCCCAAACAAGATGCCTCCCGCCCCAAGCAGCAACAGGGCAACCAGATTTCGGGACCTCCTTTTCCACCGCGCGGGCACAAATAGCGCCGCAATGCACAGCACGCCCCAAGAAGCACTCAAAAGCACCTCCAAAACCAGCTTCTGCTCCCCTTCCAGGAAGTGGTAAGCATTGGCGATAAGGAGGATGCCCGCCACCAGTTGAAATCCTTGGTAGACGCGGGCCACCCCCGACTTCAAATACACTTTGAGGCCGTTCATCTGCGTATTTGGTACGATTGTGAGTCAGAAATAACCTAATTCCAGCACAATTATAATACAAAATTTCCACCCCAACAAGATTACCCATTGACAGATATAAGGCACTGATTTGCAGGAGAAAAACCGGTTGAGTTCCTAAGAATGATTCCTATGCTCAAACCAGAAATCGGAATTACTTGCGGGTAATTTTTTGCGGAATTCCCCCAAACCTAACATCCTTTTGATTGCACATGTAAGAAAATGCGTCCTGGTGGTTGTAACCTATCCTGACCCCCGCCCCGCACGCCGATTTGGGGTTTACCCCGACTCAGGATACCCTCTCGGCGCTGTTAGAAATCACCGGGGAACGCGGAAGAAAATAGTGTACATTTTACGTAATTAGAATTGTACAGCGAAGGTCGATGATGCGACCCACCAACTATCTACCAAGCGTTTTAAATCAATCATAGAATTTCAATCAAGCAATCTCGGGCACGTGCCCGATTAGGAGAACTTTATTCACGAACGTCATGAAAAAAATTGTACCCATCGTTTTGTTCCTGCTATTTTCTGCTGCTGCTTTCGGTCAGAATTTAGTCCCCAATCCGGGATTTGAGGCAAATGGCGTGCTTCCCGATACCATAGGTCAACTCTTCCGTGCTTCAAACTGGTCCAACCTTAACGGAGGGACGGACTGGCCGTTCGCTACTCCCGACTACTTTCACAAAAACGGCAACGGAGGCACCGCCCTGCCCAATACGGTTTTCGGCGACGTCGATGCCGTCGAAGGCGATGCTTGCATCGGCTTCATCACCTTCAATATGTTCCAGCCAAACTTTCGGGAATATGCATCGGTCCAGTTGAACCAAACGATGACTCCGGGGATCCCCTACACGATCTCGTTTTTTCTGACCAATGGTTCCGGAAATTACTACGGTGCCCGCGCCACCAACAACATTGGAGTCGCATTCACCACCGGTCAACCCAATCAACTTCAGCGCGAAGTCGTTCCGCTGAATCCGCAAGTAGAAATCACCGCCATTACCCACAACAGCGTATGGGTACAATATACATTTACCTTCACGCCGACCCAGCCGTTTACCCACATGACCATCGGCAACTTCCGCAACGATGCGAACACGATGAGCCAAATCGTCACCAGTGGTTGGGCCATCGCCTATTATTTCATGGACATGGTAAACGTTTCGCCCACGGCTCCGCTTCCCGCCGATCAATTGGCCCTCCGCCAAGTCAGCAATAAAGAAGCCGTCGTCCTGGAATGGAACATCCCCGAAGTGGATGGCGAAGGCGACTGGGCCCTGGAACGCTCGAAGGACCGCAATGTCTTCACCACCGTTGAAGCCTACCAAGATGCCGGCTCTTTGATGGCCGGCCAAACTTTGCAATACGAAGATCGGACCGCCAAGCCCAACGTGGAATACTTCTACCGTCTCCGCCGCGTGAGCCCGAACGGGGAAACCTTCCACTCGGATGTCCTCGCCGCCTCTTTCAGCACAGATGACCTCTACACCGCCGGTACCCTGTACCCAAATCCAGTTCAGACCGAATTTACCCTGGAATTTGCCACGGGCGAAGCCGGCAACCTCAACCTGGAACTGCTGAATCTAAATGGTCAGGTCGTATTCAGCGAGGAAAAGTCCATCACTGCCGGTGATTTGCTCTTGGGCTACAATGTTCCCGAAACTCTGGCCAATGGCCTCTACCACGCCCGCTTCACCTTTAAGGGCCAGCGCTTCGTCAAAAAAGTGGTCGTACAAAAATAAAAAAACAGGTTCTCCTGTATGCCGAAGAAGCCCTGCCGAATGTGGTAGGGCTTTTTTTGGAGTTCATTTTCCGGGCCAATGCCAATCGCACCCCCACAACTGCACGCGGCATATTCTTCACTCGCCCGTCATCTCACTGCGGGCATCACCGGCACCGCTCTGACCGAAACTCGAAGTCCAGAAATCCCCACAGGGTCGGCGGCAGAGAGCCGCCATCCAGGGCCTCGGCCGGGCGAAAATTGATCGCCGACAGCTCCTCGGCGACCACCCGAGCCAGGAAAGCATCTTCGGATTTGAGCACTTGGTGGGTCAGCACCTTGCCCGTCTGGTCCACCAGAACCTTCAACCGGATGTAGCCTTCGATGCACTCACTGGACTTTTCGCGGTCGCACCGCGCCTGTACCCGAGCCGCCAGGTAATACTCCTGCTCAAAGCGGGGCCAGCTAAATCCCGGCAAAAGCACCCGGTAGGCCGGGCCTTGTCCATTCACCGTAGTCCGGCCATTGGGCACGATCCACTGGTCCAGGCCCATCAAGTAAGCCTGCATCCAATCGTGCATGCCATTGCCCGGCGCCTCGGCCGTGTACTTTTCTACCCGTCCGGCGGCATCGAGTTCGGCGGTAAACGATGCCTGTTCCCGGGTGCCCAGCCATTCACGGTAGATCCGGCGATTGCCGGAGATCTCCCGGCGCACCGAATCCAGACTGACCGGCACCGCACGGGTGCCCCCAGTTCCCGCCAGGGCTGCCGTGACCAGCAATTCCGTGGAGTCCGTCTCGACTTCTTTTTGCAACACAAATAGATTTTGACCCGCCAAAGACACGGCAGCTCCCGGCGCAATCACCAACCAAGCCAGCAAAAAGTACACTTTCATGAGCGCAGATATTTCGTGCGTAATACTTCAAAGACCGTCCTTTTCGCGAAGGGTTGCAACAACAAGACGGATCTCAAATTGCAATTCCACACACCGAGGTGATTTTTGTCAATTCAGCATTTGTGCCGGCAGAGCGGGAAATTCTCCTGCCCGCATCGCCGGTACCTCAATCCTCAAACTCCAGTTCCCCCCCGGAGGCATCGTCGAGAAAGCGCTCCGCCCGATCCGCTGCTTCCGACCTGGCCACCGGGGGAGCGGCTGCCGCCGGGGACCCGGGTGCCGAGGCATGCCACTGCGCCCGGGGCACCAGAGGATCCCCGCCCGGCTCCGAGTCGGCGGACTTTGCCACCAGCTTCGCCCGGTCCTTTACCACCAGTGCTATAATAAGCAGCACCAAGGCGTGGACCACCGGCAATCCTATACCCGCCACCACCCACCAGAATCCCTTCCGAACTCCGAGATTGAGTACCGAGAACCCGATCACAGTCTCGTACGCCACAAAAAAGATGAGGTGCGGGATTAAAATGCGCAAGCGCCGCTTAGACGCCAGGACCATGACCGCAAACAGCAAAATGATAAAAGGAAGGGTGGCCAGCATAGGGATAAATTTGGGGATAAAATGAAGTAAAACTCACAAGCCATCACTTTTCGGAATCCGCCGCGGGGGCATCTTCTTTGAGGTCCCGCAACATGCGCACCGACAGGTAGCCAAGCAGCCCTACAATCAGGACGATACCGATCCAAAGAAAGGCTTTGTCCTGCAGGAAAGGCTTCGTTTTGGGGGTTGGGGCCGATTCCACAATGGGGGGCGCTGCCGGACGGGACGCCGTATCGGGCCGGGGACGCCGGTCTACCAGATTCAAGGTCCTGAGGCGCGGCCTCCGGGTCGGCAAATCCGAAGTGAAATAGGCCAGGTCGTAAACCGGCGCACGCTGCGATTCGGGACCGATCAGCAAAGTGGCCGAATCGCCCTTTGCTAGCTTTGCGGTCAGGTACTTCTGCAATTGCAAGGCCTGGACCGCCGCCACCCGCAGGGGCTTGTCGTCCGCGTTTTCCACGGTGAGGCGGAGATCGCGGGCCCGCAGGGACTCAAAGCGGAGGAGGTGGACGGATCGGCTGTCCAGAACAAACTTTTCCAGCAGTTCATACCCACCGTAAGCTTGCTTGCGCTCCAAACGGGCTTCTCGGTGGTACATTTCCGGCCCGTCGATCTCAAAGAACAACCGGTCGATGTAGTGTGCCGCCCCAAAGTCCAGGTCGACCACACTGCGGTCATTGTTCTCGGTTTGGGCCAGCGCCGGACGTGGTACCGGCTGATAATGGCCCGCCGTCTCCGACACCGCGTAGTACCCCGCTCCCATAATTTGAATCGGTTCGTGCCAGTGGTGGCGAATTTCCACCTTGTAATACTTATAGTCCACCGGCGGAAAATCGAGCGTGAGCAGGTTGTAGGACGATCCCGGATCGTAATTGCTCGCGTAGGCAAAATCTTCCTTGACGATGTACCATCGCTGCAGGTCGTCGCTGCCACTCAACCAGAAAGTCTGGCGCACGTCGGCATTGCGAATCTTGAGCACCATCCGGTCGATCAGGTCTGCCCGGGGATTCTTGAAATAGGACCGGCTGTACCAGCGCCGCCAGTGGTCTTCCCGCACCCGCGGGTACCAGCGCAAGGCCACTTCCTGTTCGACGTGGCCCTCGGAAAAAACCAGGTAAGGGACTTCTTCCGCTTGTCCGTCGTAAAGTCGCAGATTCCCAAACTCCGGATTCAAGCGCGCCACCAACTCCGGCGACAGCAAGATATCGCAGTACGCCGGGCGCGGGGAAGGTTCCACCTGCGCCTCCCAATCTCCCACTTGCGCCGGCAGGATCCCCGAAAACAGCAACAATGCTACAAATGTAAAACGCATACGTTTCGAATTTTTCAATTTGCCAATGGACGATCTTTATTCCCGATAGATGGGTCGCAAGACCCCGGTTCAGTGAATGGCGCCGGTAATTCCCGGCCGGACACCGTGCGTAAGCGCGGATTTCCCCACTCTTCCGACGGGCACTCCGCACAGCCATTGCTCAGCAAAACCACACGCAGCACCCATCGGAAAT
Organism: Bacteroidota bacterium; assembly: GCA_039024435.1. Taxonomy (GTDB): domain Bacteria; phylum Bacteroidota; class Bacteroidia; order J057; family JADKCL01; genus JBCCQH01. The sequence continues at coordinate 25,479 of JBCCQH010000047.1, read as the reverse complement.
TGGGCATCAGTCATCAAACAGCAGTTTCCGCAACCGCTGGTACAAAAAAGAAATGACCAACAAGAGTATGCCCAGGGAGATGAAAGCGGCAATTTTGCCGCCGGTGGACACCTCGCGGATATCGTACACAAACAGTTTGATCAGAATCAAGCAGAACAGGACCAGGCCCCCGATCCGCAGGGAGACCAGACCGCGGCGCATACCGACCAAGATCATCGCAAAGGCAGTGGCCCCCCACAGAATCGGGTAACCAACTTTGTGGGCCGTCGCCAGATTGAATCCTGCCATCACCATCAGGTGGTCGAGTTCCAAGCTCAAAAGCACGATGAAGACCAGGGAGGCACCCCATACGACCAGCTTACCGATGTCACTCCTCAGGTCGGTCGTCCGGGCCTGTTGCCGCACCGTCAATCCCAGCAGGCCCAGCGTCGCCAGGAAGGGGACCACGTGCCAGCCAAAGCCCGATCCGCTGGTAAATCCCAGCAGATAAGCGGTCCGCATTGCGGTAAACTCACCGAGATTGAAAAACCCAAAGCCAATAAAAAAGAGGGCACTCAGCGCACTGATGACCTTGCCAAACCCGGCCTGCTGATCGCGCGAGGCCCATACCTGCATGGCACTGAGGAAAAGCGCAGTGTAGGTCGCCATCCCAATCAGCGATAAGCCAAAACTGCCAAAAGCCATCCCCTGGTCCATGATTTCCAGCAGCCCACCGAGATAGAGGAGGGGCAGTGCCAGAAACCGGTAGACCTGACTCAATCCTGCGGCCCCCCGCAGGGCCGAATTCGCCCGCCGGTAGAGGAAATAGAGGGCAACCATCGCCCCTGCCGTGAGCAGAGAAGTCAGGAAAGCACCGTTCAGGACTGGGGGGCGTCCGGTGGGCATTTGCCCGAAATACTGCACCGCCCAGTCCCAGGCAATCCCGATGACCGCCAGTGCACTTACCACCTGCGATGCGATCTGCAGGAGATTCAACTGCGTACGGCGGGCCATGACCAGGAGCACGACCGCTTCTGCCGCCCAGAACAGGGTGATGTAGTTCCCCCGCAACTGGATGGGAATGGCCAGAGTAATCAAGGTCAGGACCATGCCCACCAACAATATCGCCAAATTGCGGTCTTGCTTGAGCAAGCGGCGTACGGGAAAGATAAAGGCGAAGTGGAAAGCCCCCAGCACCGCGGTAAACAGTCCACCGTAGGCCTCCGCGTCGATGTAGTTCAGGATCGTGAGACCCGCCGCAAAGTAGAACATGGAATTGCTCAGCACCAAAATGTACTCCAGGGCGCCGAGTGCTTGGTTTGCTTTGACATTGAAGGCGATGTTCATCGCAAAGAACACCACAAAGAAAATGGTTGAAAACGTTAGCATGCCGCCGAGATCAGCGTAATCGCTGAGATACAGGTTTCGGCCCAGGAATCCCCCCACCAGGAGCACGGTCAGCGCATAGCTGAGGATCCGCACAATCTTCCAATCGCGGAACCAACTGAGGACCAGAAAGCCGAGGTTGAGCACCAAAATGTAGGAGAAAAGAACCACGTAATTGCCTTCTCCGGTACTGACCATAAAGGGGGTGACAAATCCACCCAGCAAGGCCAGTACTCCGACCTCCCTTCGGTCGTAGCCAATGGCAAAGAAGACCGCGGCACCCGTAATCAGCACCATCAGAGAAAATGCAGTGGTCTGCCCGAAGAGTGCGTACACGTGAAAGGCAATCGCTACGGTAAAATACAGCACTGACAAGCCCCCACCGAGCAACACCGAACTGAAAGAAGCGTACTTTTTGCGCAGGCGGTGGGCCAATGTCAGCAGGATGCCCCCACTCAGCAGCCCGATCAGCACCCGCCCGATGGATCCGATCCAATCCTGATCGATGGCGTACTTGACAAAAATCCCAATCCCGATAATCAGGATACCGATCCCGATTTTATTCAGGACATTGCCGCCGATGAACTCCTCCACATTGATGGGGGCCTTGGGCTGGGGGGCTCGGCGAGCGGCCGAATTGGGCGCGGCATCCACCCGAGGAAGGGGAGACGGCTTGGGGGTCACCGGGGGCGGTGGAGACGGGGGGACGCGCTCGGGCGGAACGGGAGCCGGCGGGGTCTTCCGCGCCGCAGTAGGGGGAGCGGACGGGACCTCGGCGCGCGGAGGGACCGGAGCCTCCGCTGCGGGAGGCGCCAGCAAGTCCGGGAGCAAGTCGTCGACGAATTCTTTGAGGCGATTGCATTCGTAATTGCATTCGCGCAGCTTGCGCTGGATGTCGTCGATCTTGAGGGTAAGCTTTTCTTGAAGTTCCATGGCGAATTTCGTTTGGTTTCGCTGGGGGCGGTCGGCGATGTCTATTTGGCGCGAAGAAAAACGCACCGCAGACGATCTGAAGCGCCCAACCGATACAATCGGCGATGGCTAGCGTTTACCGAAACGTTGCGTTAAGGTTTCAGGGTAGGTTTTTTTGTCCCTGATAATCAGACCATTATATTTTTTCCACATAACCGATGGGCCGATCTTCCGTATATGCGCCTAAACCACTCGCTGTCAGGGGCTTACCTTCTGACTCGGTTGCTTTGTTCAGGGATTTAGACGATTGGGGGCCGGTATTTCGAAAGATGAAACACAAGAATTGCTGAAAAATGGCATCCCGGGCAGAAAAACGGGCCGATTGCATGTTAGATAGGACAGTACTTTGTCCTCTCGAAATTGTCGAAGCAACTGTCTAGTATTGTGAAAGGAAAAATCGAGTTTCTGCCCACTATATTGGGCGAGCCGAGGGAGAAAACACTGCCAAACGTTACGGAATCGACTCTGAATCAACCCGATCCCGGGGCTCCAAAATGAATGGCCCCAGCGGGGAGCTAGGGCCATTACCTTATAAAAAAAATCAATCAACTACTTACAAGGTTTATACGTGCCGAAACACGATTTAGTTTGTTCCGCTCGGATCAAATGCGAAGCTCAGCGAGAAGCGGAGCGTGTTTTGCAGCGGGTGAGCCTGCTGCAGCGAAGCCAGATAGGCAAAGTCCAGCGCAAAAACGTTGTACTTCACCCCGGCACCGAGGGTAACAAATTTACGGTTGCCTTTTTCGGCGTCTTCCAGGAAGAGACCGGCGCGGGCGGCGAAGAGGTTGTTGTACCAGTATTCGAGACCGGCACTGAGGTTGAACTCAGACAGTTCTTCCGTGAATCCACCCGGGGCGTCGGTAAAGCTGCTAAACATACCGTCGATGAGCGTCTTGTCGCTTTGGCCACCTTCGGAGGGGACCATAAGCTTGTTCACGTCGGTGATGAAACTGATCGAGTTGTATTCGTCCATCGCGGCCTTCACCAAGAAGCCCAGGCGGAGATTGGTCGGGATGAAGTCCCGGTTGGCCGAGTTCGTGTAGGAGATCTTTGCGCCGATGTTCGAGATGTTCAGGCCCCAATTAAAGGTGAGCGGCGTGGCTCCGGCGGTGAAGTCTTTCGTGTAGAGCATGTTGATGTCACCGGCAATCGACGTTCCCGGCTTGGTGTCGAAGGAACCCACACGAGCATTTGCGGCCAAATTGCTGTAAATGAAGCGCAGTGAAACCCCAGCGGAGAAATTGTCGGTCACCTTGCGGGTGTAACCAGCGTCAATCGCAAATTCATTTGCGTTAAACTGTCCGTACTGCACCGCGTTTTCGTCGGTAAATTCGATTTCCCCGAGGGTGAAGTAGCGAATCGACCCCGCAATGACGCCGGCCCGGTCACCCAGGTTCACAAAACCGGTCAGGTAAGAGAGGTTGATGTCCGGAACCAACTGGCGCAGCCAGGGCGTGTAAGAGAGGCCCACGCCAAACTTCTTATCGGTAAAGGCGAGGGAGGATAGGTTCCAGTGGGTGGCATTGGCGTTGTCGGTGAGGGCTACGCCTGCTTCCCCCAATGCACCACTCCGGGAATCCGGAGCAATCATCAGGAAAGGGACAGCCGTCGTGATCGCCTGCACGTCGGTGCCAGCGGTCGTGGTTTGCGCGGTCAATTGAGTATTACCTGCAATCAGAAGCAAAGAGGCACAGGCCAAAATTCGTGATAATACCTTGAGTTTCATTTTATTCTACTTTTTAGCCAACGCACTGATGGTGCGCAGACCGTGAGATTGATTTTTAAGGATTACAAAAGTAGAATGTTATTCGATAGGCTACAATGGTTTCTACAAAGATAATTTTTGTTTTTCAATGGTGCAAGCCAGATAAATCGCGCTTAGGAATTCTTCTCGCACAAAAAATGGATGCGTCGCTCCCACGATTTCCACAAATATAACCGCTGTCCCGACCGCAAACCATACCAAAATCCATGCACATGTGACACAGTGGTGGGGCCGCCACCAGGACGGCCCCACCCGAATTGCAGTAAAGCGGATTGAATGGTGTTATCATTTGAGGACGACCTTCTCGGTTCCCCCTCCTATTCCGGGCAGGTCATAGCGGAGGAAGTAGATCCCGGCACTCAGCGACTCGGTATTCAGCACTTGGTTCCCGAGGCGGGCTTCCAATTGCGTGAGGATTTTACCATTGAGGTCGACGAGGTGCAGTTTACCTTCGCCCGTAAGCTCACCCACGATCTCAACTCGAACGGTTCCGTCGGTGGCGTGAATCACTTGTAGACCGTGACCACTTTCGGCTTGAGAAGCTTCGGCAAAACTGCGCTTGGGGAACGTACACTGGTCAGTGTTGCGCTGGTCGACGATCTGGGGACGCAGTGGCATGGCCATCAAGGGCGGCAAAGCAATATCCACGGGGTTCAGCGGCGAAATGTTCGGACCCAGGCCGATGACCGGAGCAAAGTCAAGCATCCCGCAATTGGCATTGCCCAGTGGATCAGCCCCGACCAGCCAGAAGGAATTGGTTCCGAAGGGCCAGCCACCCGAACCGGCGGTGCCGTAGCGGCCCGCGATGACGTGACTACCGAAAATCGGACTCATGTCCATGCCCCAGAACAGGGTGCTACTGGGTGGATAGGGAGTGGCAATTTCGTATTCATTGAACTGAGCCGGACCGCCAAACGGATCAAAGGAAAACGTGTACCCGCTGGTCGGCGTTCCGGTCACAGGGGAGGTAAACCAACCGCAGGTCAACATCAAGCCACCAAAATCGGCGCGGACCCCATTGGTGATAAAATTGGTGCCCCCGAACAGGCCCATTCCGGGATAAGCATTGATCCAGATAGGACCACCAAATGGATCAATTTCCATGGCCGCGAGCAAGTCAAATGGCTGCGCGGGATTGTTGCTGTACTCAAAAGTCACGATGTAATGCCCCGGATTAAACGGATGGGGCGCCAGCGCCTTGCCGTGGTAGTAATCGTTTCCGCTGGCATCGCTGTAGGACGTTCCGATAATCCAGCCTCCGCCCGGATCCAGGCGCACGTGCAGCATCGTAGTTTGCGGTAGCCCGGCGATATTGGCCGTGCCCGCAATCACAAGCTGGGCATTAAACACGTCGAAATCCACTTCGAAACCCAGCGTACTGGCGTAATTCCAGATCGGATCGAAGATGAAATACTCATTGGCGAAAATCAATCCGCCCCCGCCGTCAAATCCGACCGCGGACAGCCAATTGTTGCCTAACGAGTGCCCGGTCAGCCAGATGCCTTCCCCGCTGGGGTAAGGCGCACCGTCGGCTTCGACATCCTGCACCCGGAAATCGGGCACCCGGGCACCCCAGAGAATGGCTCCGGTCACGTCGAGGCGAATGACATCGGTCGCTCCGGCGGCGGCATCGTAAAAGGCCACGACGATGTCCCCGGAGGGCAACTCGTCGATGGCCTTGCCTTCAACGGGATTTCCGAAAGGATTGACCCATTCCTGGTGGACCAGGGGCAAGCCATTGGGATCATTGTAACTCAGGATCCCATCGGTCGTGGGACCAAAGGATTCCCCGATGGAGATTGAGGTCGCCCCGACCGGCGAAAATCCGGAGAGGCAAGCCACATCGTGGTAGGGACCGGTTTCCACTCCGGTACCGGGATCATAAGCGTGGAGCTGCTGGAAGAGCTGTCCAGGTAAGGGTTGAAAAAATAGGGCACAGGTGAGCAAGGGCAAAAATACCGAGGTAATTTTGCGATTCATAAAAAGGTGATTTTGATTGTAGTTGAGAGGGGATCAGCAAGTTAGAATATTTCAGGACATTAAAAAGTGAATAAATCCTTGCAAAAACTTCGCCTTCACAACAAGCTGTCGCCTAACTGGTTTTAGTCGGGCAATTCGGGGGGAAATCACCTCCCTACTTTTTTCACTCATTTCTTTCATCGCAAGCAAAACGCCGATCCGAAGCAGGGCTTCGGACCGGCGCGTAAGCACAATATGGACGATGAAAATTAAGTGGATTTGCGGTGATAGGCCCGGTAGCCGATCCCGCCGGCAAACATCACCAAGGCAATGCCCAGCAACATCCAGTGACCCCCCGGTCCCGCAGGAGCGCTGGCCTCGGCTTTGGCGACGGCCAGGAAATCCTCCGCTGAGGTATCCAGATCGACGTTGGTGAGTCCTGCGGGGATGGGCAACTCGGTCATCTCAGCGGTGGCGGTGGTGGTGATCGCCGTTTCCGATTCCGCCGGAGCCGGCTCCACAGCCGCGGTGGCTTCTTTTCCACGTTGGGGAGCTTTTCCCGTGGGCCGATTGATCGTTTCGCCGCCGCCCGGCAGTTGGGGCAATTCGATTACCTCCTCGGGGACATCCGCCGCATCTCCCAAGTACCACTTGAAGGTTTTGGCACTCCACCCGGTCAGTGCGGCCAGTTCGTCGAGTTCGCGGCGCTTGCGCATACCCAGCATTTCCAGGTACTTCTTGCCTTCCTCGCAGTCAAAGGTGCCCCCCGCTGGGTTGTGGATCACGTAGCGGCCCTGGAAGTGTTCCTGGTTCGGCGTGGCCATGAAGACGAGGTCCTGGGGAAACTTTTCCCGGCCATAGCGCACGTGCAAGCGGGTCACAAACAAATTGCCGTTGTAGCCTTCTCCCCCCGTGGGGCTGATCCACCACACACCGGCTTCGCGCATCTCGCTGAAATAGATCGGGGCGGTGGCACAGGGATCGCATTTGACCGGCTGCTGCGAGCTGATGTCCCAGGCGTATTCCAGCATGACGCTGTTCTTGCCTTCCTGCTCCCAGGTCTTTTCGAAGAGAGCTTCGTAAAACTCCCCAAACATGGCCTTGGTCTTGATGAACTGCGGAATGTCGCGGTCGGTAGGAATCTTGGTGGTGCGGTAATTCACCGTTTCTACCCGGCCATTGCGGGTCAAGGCGTACACCACGAGGTCCTGAGTGGATTTGGCATTGGCCATGCCGAGGCGGATCGGGAGCATGAATTTGCTCGAGTTGAACTGGATCTGCAAGGGGCGCAAATTGGTGAAAGCGCCGCGCTGCTGGTTGTCCAGGTTCACCTTGACCACAAAAAACTTCATGCCGTCGTTGATGTAGGGCTGGAGGACTTCGCTGGCGCCTTCGGGGAGGGAGTAATTGTTCTGGGTGAGCCAGGTTTTGAGGCCGGAGCTTTCCTTGGCGGAGAGAATGAGGATGTCGTACTCGCCGACGGAGTACTCGGCCTCCACGACGACGCCCAAATCGGTCGCCTCCTCTTCATTGATCTCGGCAAAATCTTCGAAGGACGACCCGGCGGACATTTTCGCATTGGCCCGGGACATGTACATCCGAGTCTGGCAGGGCGTCGGATCGTAGTACTCGGCCATGCGGGGGGCAGTGTAATCGTTCAGCTTGCCGAAGATGCGCTGCTGGACGATGCGGATGTCATTTTCGCCCAGCACCTCCGGTACGGGCACAACCATGGCAAAATCCTGGGCACTGCCCTGGTAATCATTGGCCATGGTGATGACGGTGTGGTTGCCGTCGCGCACGATGATGACCTGGGAAGATTTGTTGGTGAGTTCGGCACCGGCGGGCGCCACGTAAAAGCCGCAGAAAGCCTGGCTCAGGGAATAGGTGAGCAGTAGAGCGGCGGTAAGGATCAGGGAACGGATCATGGTGTTCAGATTTGAAATGTTTTGTGTTGAGTGAAGGATATTTTTGGCGGTTATGTTGCGGTGGACGCCATCAGGTTGCCCATTCGTATTTCCGCTGGACAAATAGCTTGTCAAACGCAATGGTCAGCGGGGAGATGATGAACAGGGCCCAGATGGGCGCGGAAGATTGCAGGTGAAAGGCATGGGCCAGAACAAAGGTCAGTACCGCCACCAGCACCGACCAGTACACCCGGGCTTTGCGTGCATTCGGGGTGGTCATGGGATCGGTGATCATGAAAAACGTGAAGAGCAATACGGTTCCGTTGGTGGCCATGTGCAGCCAGTGGTCCACTGGCCAGCCGAGGTACAGCACCGTCCGCCCAAATTCCAAGCCGAGGTAGGTCAGCAGAAAAGCGAGGCTGGTGTCGATGCGGCCCACTTTGAGCAGTACCAACAAAGCGGCGGCGCCCATGAAATACACGGCGATCGCACTGCTACCCCATTGGCCAGGCGAAACCCAAGCGTCGCCGGTCAAGAGAATGGTCACGATCAGTCCGAAATTCACCGGATTGAAAATGTGTTTGCCATCAATGCGCACGAAAAACTTGCTGGCGATGGTGAGTAAACCTGCGATGGCGATGGTTTCCAGGCCATTGGTTTTGAGCAGGAGGCACAGCCCCAGCGACGAAATCAGAGCGCTCTTGAGTCCCGTCCAGCGCCGTTTGTGCCGCCAAATGAAGGCCGCTTGCACGCCCAGACAGGTGCCGATGGTCAGCCCGATGCGGTCGAGGTGGCCATCCCAACCCAAGAAGAAAATCCCGTATACCAGGAACATCGAAAGGTAGAAGATTTGGAAGTGCCGGGCATCGCGTTGCAAAGCAAAGATCACCTGGCGCCACAGCGGCATTGCCACCGGGCCGATTGCGGAAGTATTCATCGTTCAGTTCGTGTATCGAGATTCAATTCAGTCCGCCCCATTTGGCCGACTTACGTGGGGAAGGTGCGGTTGCTAGGAGGATTCCATAACCGGAAAAGAAAAAAATTTGCCGAGCGATTATTTTTCCCGGTGGAGAGAGGGGAAATAGAAGGTTGCCGAGCGGTTGCCTTCGTCGAAATATCTTCGGGGAACCCCTTCAGGCATGATTTCCGACTCCGCAAGCTAGAAACAGGCAAATCCCCAAATCCGAACTCAATAACTCCACTTCAGCCGCCAAAACAACCCGGCACCCGCGGAACTGAACCCGGTTCCCGGATCGGCAAAAAACAACTGCCCAATCAGGTCAATGTCCCAGTTTTCTTTGATGGAATAGGTCACACTCGGCACCGCAATCAAAAGGTCATTCGTGGTGCCGTAAATCACGCCCGCATTCAGACTGACCAAGGGATGCGGTGAACCGGCGGCGCTCGCGTAGAAGGCCCATTCAGTGGGGAAAATATTCCGAGCACTCAACTGCCCGCCGACGAGGCCGCCCTGGGCCCCACCGGTATTCGCATCGCCACCGAGCGAATTGTAGAGGGCCGAACCGGTGAGGTACAGCCCATTGCCGAACAAATAATCCAAGGTCACGCTGGCCCCAAAGGCGTCGCGGGGATCATCGGACACCTCCGTCGCCCAGAAATAACTGCCTTCCCCTTTGAAGCCGATCTGCCCCAAATTGCCTTCCCAACCACCTCCGAACACCGCATCCCCTTCCGCGTAGCCCGCCATTACCTGCACGTCGTAGCCCTTGAGCCCAAACCGGTACAGGGCCGCCGCCACACTGTTTTCGAGGGTATCCGCCGGCGCAAACGCTACCTCCGCCCGGGAAACCGTCCCCGGAAAATACTGCACCCGTATCGCATCCCGGCCCGGCCGCTCCTCGTAGTCAAAATCCAAAAAATTGTAGGCATTGAAGATGTCATTCGGATTCCAGATCAGGTTCACGCCCCAATTGATCCGCTGCCGCCCTACCGTGACGTCCCACTGCTTGTGCGAGTAGTTCACGTAGGCCCGGTCGATGATCGAATGCAGCAAAAATCCCCCCTGATCGACCCAGCGCACCGACAAATCCACCAGCCCATTGTACTGATCGATCAGATCGCCGTAGCCCGGTTGCCGCACCTGGTCGCCCCAAAACAAGCGGTTGCGCGACTCCACTGCAATTTTCCAGCGTTCGCCCGGATAATAGTGCAGATTCAGGCGGTTGTGGATCAGATTGTCCGTAAAACTCACCGTCGTGTCCAGCCCCACCACCGGGGCAAAAGAATTGCTCTGCAGAAACTTCACGTAGCCATTTACCTGAAATTTTTTCTCGCCGGCATCCTGACTCCAGCCCAGCAGCGGAAGCACGGCGAACAGCAGTCCCCAGAGGATGGGAAAAGCCGGCGACCACGCTTTCGGCGGGGCCAGGCGCTGCGACGCGGGCAGAATCCGTTGGTGCGGGTCTGCCGGGGGATCGTCCAGGGTGATTTTCCGGGGCAAGGGCACAACCGCCCCCCTCGCCCCCTTGGGATCAGCGCCGTTCATCGCTCACAATCTTTCCGTCTTCCAGGGTAATGACCCGCCGCGCCCGATCAATCACCCGCTGGTCGTGGGTCGAAAACAGGAAGGTGGTATTCTCCTTCTGATTCAGCTCGGCCATGATATCAAGCAGCGTCGCCGTGGACACCGAATCCAGGTTCGCGGTCGGCTCGTCGGCGAGGACAAAGCGCGGTTTTGAAGCCAATGCCCGCGCGACCGCCACCCGCTGCTGCTGCCCTCCGGACAACTGTCCCGGACGGTTTTTCATGCGCTCTTCCAATCCGACCGCCGCCATCAATTCCTTGACCCGGGCGGCCCGTTCTGCCTTGGACCGTTTCTGGAGGAGCATCACAAACTCCACATTTTCCCGGGCCGTGAGCACCGGAATAAGGTTGTAAGACTGAAAGACAAATCCGATGTTGCGCAGCCGAAAATCGATGAGTTGGTTGTTGCTCAGTTGGGTGATGTCTTCACCGCCCACGTAAATCTTGCCCGAGGTCGCCCGGTCCAAACCGCCGACCATATTGAGCAAGGTGGTTTTCCCCGAGCCGGAAGGCCCGACCACCGCGGTGAACTCCCCGGCTTCGATCACCAGGTCCACATTGTTGACGGCATGGACGTCCACTACGCCCGAGTAGACTTTGTTGAGGTTTTTTGTTTCGATGACTTTCATGGGATATCAATTGTAAATACAGCGTCAAATGGAAAATGAGAGGGATCAAATCGCACGGACGGCTTCCGCCGGATTGAGGCGCAGGGCGCGGCGGGCCGGAAATATCGCCGCGATGAGCGCGGTCACCGCCACCATGAGGGTGATCTGCAGGTAGTAGCCCGATTCCAAGGAGGTGTAGACCACACTGCTGACCCCAAATTGGGCGGTGCCTTCGGCAAAGGCTGAGATGTCAATGCCGACATTGCCGAAGTAGCTTACACTGCCGTAGGCGGCCAAAAGCCCAATCGGTGCGCCCACCATCGTCAGGAAAAAGGTCTCTAGCATAATCATCCCGAAGACCCGGGCCCGGTTCATCCCCACCGCCATGAGCATCCCGAGTTCACGGGTGCGCTCCAGGATTGCCATCATCATCGTGTTCACAATCCCAAACAGCAACGCCAGCAAAATGACCGACATAAAAATCGTCACCGTGACGGAAAAGCTCTCGTCCACCAACTTGAGATCGGGAGCGATTTCCTTCCAGTTCTCGATTTCAAGGTCCGCGTGCTCGGCCCGCAGAGCTTGCAGATAGGTGGAATCCTCGGCGGTCTGGGGATCATTGAACAGCAGCGCGATCTGATGCCGGCCTTCGCCTACACCTGCGTATTGCGCGAGGTCATCCATCCGAACGTAGACATTGCTCGCATCAAAACGGGAATCCTGGGACTTGAAGACGCCCTGAACCTTGAATTTGACCCCTTGGGTCTGGCCTTGGGTGTCCTGAAATTTGAGGACGACCGACTTGCGGATGCCGTAAATGGTCGAGTCGCCTTCTTCCTTGGTCAGACCGAGTTTTTCCATCAGTTTGGCTCCGATCAGGATGCGCATGGCACGTCCGTCTTTTTCCAAATACTTTCCGGCAATCAGCCGTTCGGGCAGTTGGGTCAAGGCCGCCTCTGCTTCCGGGGCGATAGCGTTGATCTGCACCCCCAGGCCCGCACGGGGGCTTTGGGCCATCCCGGTCAGTACCAAGCGACTGGCCACCGCTTTTACCCGCTCGTCCGCCGACAAGTCACCGAGCAACTGCTGCGATTGGGTCTCGGAAATGAACTTGCCGACCTCTTTTTCGTCCCGGAATTCCGGGGCATGGACTTGGACGTGGGAGATTTTGGTCTCGATGATGTTTTGCATGCGCTGGCTGTTGATGCCCCAGGAAAAGGCGAGCATGAACACTCCGGCCCACAGTCCCAGGGCTACGGCCAGGATCACCACCAGGCTGCGGACACGGCTCCGCCATATATTGCGCCAAGCGATTCGAATCAGTTGCATTATTTTGAATTTTCAATTTGAGAATTTTCAAGGGGGCCACTCAGATGGCCGTTAATTTTCAATTGAGAATTTTCAAGGGGCTGGAAGACTTCCAAGGTTGCGGCAAAGCACAATCGGAAATTTTTCCCCGGGAAACTCTATGAGGCGATCTAGATTGGTTGGTGAAATTTGCGAGCGCAGATTTTTTTGTCCATCGAAGCTCATTTTGGAGTCCATAGCCCGAGCCAGGGGCGAGAAAATAGCGGAAGAGGGACGGAAAAAGATGCCACAGCAAAATCGCAGAATATAATTTAAACCGCCGCTAAATGGAAAATTGTTATGCCCGCATCGACCGGACCGGGTTCAGGCGGAGGATGCGCTGGAAGGGGTAAATGGAGATCAGCGTCGCAATGACCAATACGGTGGTTGCTTGCTGAAGGAAGATCGCCGGATCAATCGTGGTCGGCAACACCGGTTCCAATCCGAATTCGGCGTAGGCTTCGGCCAGAGAGTCGAGGCGGATGGGATTGCGGTTGAAGTAGACGACGATGGGAAATGCCGTTGCGGTACCGATGATGACCCCAAGCAGGGAAACAAACACCGTCTCCAAAAAGACCACGAAGGCCAGCATCCGGCGCTTCATCCCAATGGCCACCGTAACCCCAAATTCGTGCCGTCGCTCCGCCGTCATCATCAGAACCGTTCCGAAGATGCCAAAGCCCACGACCATGTAGAGAACACCCACGATGATGGCATTGCCCCCCTTGTCTCCTTCCATCATCTGCATGAGTTCGGGCGACATCGTCTGCCAATCCATGACTTCATAATCGCCCGGTAACCGCTCCTCGATCCCATGGACTACCTGGGCCGCTTCCCGGGGCTGCTCCAACTCCAATACGTAGGAGGTGATCCGCTCTTCCGCTGCATACATGAACTGCGCGTCCGGCAGCGCCAGATACACCACCCCGTTGCTCATTTCCGGATTGCCGAAGCGCAAAATTCCAGTGATGGCAAACTTACCCGCCGCCGGGGCCGCGTGGTAACCCTGCCCGATCATCACAATCGTATCGCCCAGGCCCAGGTTTAACTTTTCGGCGAGGCCTTGGGCCACCAAAGCGCCGGGAGCCGAGCCTGATTTCAGATAGCGGCCTTCTGCGATGCGTTGGGCGAGTTGGGAGAGGGCATTTTCTTTTTCGGGATCGATCCCGATGACCAGACAGCCACGTGACAACTCACCGGAGGTCGCCAAAGCAAACGTCTCCAGGCGCGGTACGATGTCCTTTACTTGGGGATCGGAGCGCAACTGTTCCTGGAGTTCCGGAGTAGACTGCAAACTGTTGTCGATGATGGGCTCTTCCCAATAGCCCGCCTGATGGACCTGCGCGTAGCCCATTTGCAGACCTACCACATCGTCGATCATCTTATCGTACATCCCGTTTTGGATGGAGACCATGAAATTGGCCAGGAGGACGGCGAAGAATACGGAAGCCGCGGTGATCAGCGTCCGGCGTTTGTTGCGCCACAAATTGCGCCAAGCGAGTTTTAAAAGCATAGCGGTGGTGGTTAACGGACGCGTTTCATATTTTGGACGGAGAAGAATGTCGGATCGATGTCCGCATCAAACTTCAATGACTGGTACTCCATGACCGTCTTGTGCCCATCTTCCTCCACGGGAATCATTTCCAGGCGCGTGGCTACGGTGTGGCCCCCCATCTGTTTGATGTCCGAAGCTTGCATCACGTTCACGAGGTAGCCGTCTTCGTCGTAGAATTCACTGCGCATCTGCAGGTAGTCTTCCTGGTCAATGTGGATCACCACCTTGCCCCACACCACCGCGACATCCGCGTGAGGGACCAGTTCCATGATCCAGCACTTGCGGCCTTCGATTTCCTTTTCGCCAAGAATCTTGTGGTCGTAGTCGTAGATGACCGAGACTTCCTGTACCAGGTCGTTGTTCGTGAAGTCGGAACCCATCCAGGATTGGGACATCATGGAGCGGGAAAGCTTGACCGTCCGCCCGATGGAGGGCATGTAGTTCCACACGTCGCGTTCGATTTTGAGGGTGGACATTCCCTTGTCGCGCGCGGGGGCCGTGACCAGGATGAGGGCGTTTTCTTCGCCTTTGCTCCAGGTTTTGAGGGACATGCTGCGCTTCCAGGAAGGCCGCACGATGGTCATCGTCATTTCCGCTTGGGCACTCTCGGTGCCCCGGCGTACTTCTTCGGATTTTCGGAGTATTTCTACCGGATCCTGGGCCACCAGGGGGGCAACATTCAGCCCGATGAGCAGTAGAATGAGGGTATATATTTTTGTTTGCATATCAGTGACAATATTTTTCAATCAGGAGATCAATCATTTCGTCGAGGGGAAACTTTTCTTTGAGGGACATGTACTGGTTACCAATACCGTCCATTGTGGCCGACAACAACTTCGCCTCGCGCTCGGCATTTTCCACGCCGGTATCGGCCAAAATCCCCACAAACAGTGGCATCATGCTTGTCTGTTTGGCCACGACGATATCAATCAGACCGGGAAATTCTTCCAGGCGAAACGCCAGCATGTGAAGCAGCTTGTTGTACTCATACCGTTCTTTTAGGTATGTCCGCACGAATTCAAACAAGAAGCGCATCTTGTCCTGAGCCGTTTCCTGGGCCATCAATTCAGCGAAGACGTGGTCGCTTTCGGAGATGCCGGACATCACAATCTGATGGACAATGTCCTCTTTGCTTTTGAAATAGTTGTAGATGAGGCCTTTGGCCACGCCGGCTTCCCGTGCGATTCCACTCACGCTGGTTCCGTCAAACCCCTTTACAGCAAAAAGCCGCAAGGCAGCATCAAGAATTTTCTGGCGGCTGTGCTCGCGGATGACTTCATTTTGGGCTTGGGTTCGGGGGCTCATTGATCGTGTGTTTTTTGGTTGACCGGTCAGTCAATGTACGCCCCAAAGTGGGAAAGGTTAAGGAAAAAGGCAAATTTTCTTCGCCCAAAGCAAAGAATACCCAATTTTAGTGAGGCCCACTACCTAAAGCCGGGGGGGGTAAAGAATTTTCAATTCGAAATTATTCATCACTGTTGCCGCGCTCGAAGCGCGCCAATCAGAAATTGCGCGATTGGAAATTCTCCATTGTCCCAAACTTGCATCACGATGTCCCAAAAGCGCAGAAAGCGAGTCCGCAACCGGCGTATACTTGTAAAGGAAACAAGAAATAATCGAAACAGATTTACATTTCGTTCTTTGTTAATATGCTTTGGCGATACTTTTCGAACGGTGGGAATGCGCCCCGTGCGCAGACTCCCCACGAAGAGTTAGAGGCAGCAATGCCTCCCGAAAGTTGGGTTCGGATCCGTCCGGGGCCAACTTTTTTGATTTTTGATGCTCGACGGCTCGACCGCCCAATCAGAAATCGGAAATCAGACATCGCTTCACCACCGTACGATTCGCCGTGATCGTGCGCACAAACAACCGACCCGTAGCTCGACCGGTCAGATCCAGCATAATTTCGCCGCGGCCTTCTCCGGGAACCGAGGTGAGCTGGCGTCCTTGTCCATCGAACACTTCCACCGACAGAATTCCCGTGGACACCGCCCGCACGGAGAATCGCCCCGTATTCGGATTGGGATACACCGTGACTTCCGCCCCCGGACCCCCAAGACCGGGACCGGTTGCCGTGGGCGCACAAGGCGCGCAATTTGACCCCCCACAATCGATCCCCGTCTCGTCCCCATTCTGAATCAAGTCCCGACACGACCAACTCGCCCGAATCGTCAGGGCCTCCGTTTCCAGATCATTCTTGATCGAATCCAAAGCCACCGTCAGCGAGCCGATCAGATTCGTCGTTTCCAGGGGATCATTGACCAAATCGTAAAATTCCTGTCCTGTGCTGTCCAGATCGAGCAGCTTGTACTGCGCATTGCGGATCGTCCAGCCCGTTACATCACTGGAAGTCAGTTCCGAATAGTTGTAGGGCCGGGTAGGCACGTTGGCATTCGACAACAGAGAATAAAAGCTGAGGCTGTTGTCGATGCCCCCGGGCAGACTGTTGCCGGTCGCTTCCAAAATCGTAGCGCAAATGTCGCTCACGTACACGAGGCCGTCTTCCACCTGATTGACCCGGGTCACCATGGGACCACTTACAAAGAACGGGACGTGGATTCCGCCTTGATAGAGAGTGCCTTTCGCTCGGGTACTGGGATAATATTGAACCACCTGCCCGGCGGTGCCATTGTCCCCGACAAAGATGACCAGGGTGTTGTTGCGCACCGCCGCGGGAATATTGTCCAGCAACCGCCCGATCTCTGCGTCCATCGCCTCGATCATCGCGATGAATTTCCGCCGGTTGGTCCCCACCGGTGTCGAAGTGTACAGGTTCGTCGGCGGCTCATGGAATGGGGTATGCGGAGCCATTTCCGCCAACCAGAGGAACCAGGGCGAGTTTTGCCCATTGACCCAAGTAATGGCGGCGTCGGTGAGGTAGCTGGTCGCATACGTCGTCTCCTGGGCCTGCACCCCATTCTCGTAGCGGGTCCAATTGTAGTAATCGGCAACCCCCGCTTCCATGAGGCCATCGTAATGGTCCACCCCGTGCTGCTGGGGGTGGCTCGGGTCCAAAGGCATCGAAATGTGCCACTTCCCGATCACAGCCCCCGCGTAGGCGCTGTTGGTGGCGGTGCGGAGCCGAGTGAAAACCGAACTGTCACTCAGATTGAGGTTGCCCGGAGCACCGAGGACTCCGGTTTTCACCCCGTACTTGCCACTCATAATGCTTCCCCGAGTCGAGGTGCAAACCGGGGTGGACCAAGCGTTGGTGAAGGTCAGGCCCGCCGTCCGCAGACTGTCCAGGTGGGGCGTGACCGGCATCAGGGCATTGGACTGGTAGCCATTGGTGGCGTCGATCCCGAGGTCATCGGCGATGATAAGCAGGACGTTGGGTTGAGCGGGATTCGTCTGGGAGAAACTGGAGTCAGCACTGCCGAGCAGCAGCCCCAATAGTAACATCGCACGGAAAAGCATAAGCATCAGATTTACAGATGAGGGAAGAAAAATCATCCTCGGGAAGATAGCCGTAAAAATTATAGGAGGCGATTGAATTTCGTCCAGTGGTTGCACTGAAGGGTTGAACATCTTTGGGGACATCTTCCTTCCCCCAGACAGAAAATTTTCGCGGGAAGCCCGCTATCAATTTGCCCATCCCTGGGGAAATGCTTAATTCACGGCATGGCTCCCAAACTGCTGCTGAACCTGTTGCTCCTGGCCCTCCTGATCGGGGCGTGCGCCTCCGAAGCGCCCCCGCCAACGACCAGCCCCCCTGCCCCCCAAGACACCCTCACTGCTCGCGCCGAACCTTACCGGATCCACGCAAAAAAGCACCTGATCAGCGGCTATCCCGCACGGGTCGATTCCGGCCGGGTCCACTTTGTGGTGGAAATCCCGGCTGGTACCCAAGCCAAATGGGAAGTGGACAAAGCCACCGGCGATCTGGCTTGGGAAAGGAGAAACGGGAAGCCACGGATCGTCCAGTACCTCGGCTACCCCGGCAACTACGGTATGGTCCCCCAAACCCTCCTGCCCAAAAGCGCCGGAGGCGACGGCGACCCTCTCGATGCACTGCTGCTCGGCGACGCCCAACCCCGCGGGGCGGTCATCCCGGTGCGGATCATTGGGGTGCTTCGACTCCTCGATGGCGGCGAGCAGGACGACAAACTGATCGCGGTCGGCACTTCCGGCCCGTTTGCCCAACTCCAAACCTGGGCCCAGCTCCAAACTGAATTTCCCGGAGTCGCAGAAATCGTCGCGACCTGGTTTACCCACTACAAAGGCCCCGGCGAAATGGTGAGCCAGGGCTACGGAGATGAACGGGTCGCCCGGAGCCTCCTGGAAACTGCGGTAGCTGCCTACGCTGCCTCCACAAACTAGGGGGTTAAAATGGCAAAAGGGCCGCTGGAGAGGCGGCCCCGATTGCTCGTCAGGAAGATACAACTACTGTTATTAGAAGGGTTGTGGTCGTAAAGAGGTCAGTCAGTCGATGTCTGGATTTGCACTTAGGGATAATTAGTCGGTCGTCTTTTCAGTTAGTCGGTTGGTCATCGTATCGTTGGCTGTTGGTGTTTCCACGTGGGGCACCACGTGCCCGTGGAGTATTTCTTATTGAGGTTATCTTGATCCGGTTTGCTGGGCGCAGCCTTACGGGGCTTTGCCGTGGCGTTGAGTTGGTTGTAGTTGGCGTTGGTATGTTGGGGGCCTTACGGGGCCGGTGGTCGGGGTTGCTCGTCGATCAGTCGTTGAGTGGTTGTCAGTCGGTTGGCTT
Source organism: Bacteroidota bacterium (assembly GCA_039024435.1). Classification (GTDB taxonomy): domain Bacteria; phylum Bacteroidota; class Bacteroidia; order J057; family JADKCL01; genus JBCCQH01. The sequence continues at coordinate 6,746 of JBCCQH010000047.1, read as the reverse complement.
TCTAAACCACACACGGCCTTACGGGGCTTGGGAGTGGGTTCTCAGTTGGTTGGCCTATAGTCAAGAGTCAGTTGAATAAAAGCGGAGTTATCAGGAATTTTTCTGAAGATTTGTCCAGCGATCAGTTGTTGCCGTCGCCATTCTCGGCGTTTTCGTCATCACTACTGCCCGTTTGGCCAAAGGAATCGGTCACGCTTACCATCAGTCCTCCATCATCGACTACTCCTTCAGCGTTCGGGTTGGTTTGGGTTTCGTTGGCATTGTTTTCCATGATTCTAACGTTTTAGTTGTGAGACTTTTTTGGACGCCGTCGTTGGTTGATTTCAGCGTTGTTCCTTGCGAACACTACAAAGCAACGAAAGTGACTCCCCGATCTGAAAGACAAAAATGTGAGTTTGTTATCCAAAATGTTAGCCCTCTATTTGCTCCCCACAACCCCAATGTGTACACCAATGCCATTCAGGGACGATTATTGGCGGATAAAATGTAGGGTTTGTTAGATTTTTGGCCGCAATTTTTCCTTATTTATTTTCCCAATTCCCACATTTTTTCCCGTGAACCGGGCAAGTTCCTACCTCACCGCGCCGATAACCCCCGTCCCGTCGCACCCAAAGGGATACGTCGCCAAGTCCCAAAACGAAAGCGGCTGACCCTGCCTGCGCAGAATCAGCCGCCTCACCAAGAGCGGCCGCAACCGCTCCAACTGACGTATCAGTCGTGCGTATCGGAATCTTTTTGCTCACCGTCGTCGCCTCCGGTCTGGCCAAAGGAATCGGTTACGCTTACCATCAGTCCACCGTCTTCCGTGGTGGCTTCGGCTTGTGAAGAATCAGAGTCTTGGGGTTGTCCAGCGGCGCTACTGCCCTGGGGATCGTTGGCGTGGTCTTCCGTCATCATTGCTACTGTTTTGTGTGACTAAATAAAAGGCTGGTAACTTCTCTAGTGAGGTCAATCTCCGAAAATTTGCCCCCATTTACAATCTGGAAGCTGCGATCTGGCTCAGTTTTCGACGGGCTTCGGCGACCGGGGAGGATCCCGGACCACCGATCTGACTTTCACGCGTTGGAATTGCCGGCCCCGTTGGATCCGTACCTGTGTGCGTTGACCGGGACAACCCTTACCACCCCAACTTCGCTTTTTTACTCCCTTCCTACCTCAGAAAATCCGCCGGTGGCCACGTGCATTCCGCGCGCCTACCGGGACAAGACCTTCAATTGCTTCTGCGAGCCAGGCCCTTCATCGCGGGGCCAGAACACCAAAGGCGCGCCCTTGCGGGTGCGCCTTTGGCAAATCGGATTCGGGATGAAAAAATCAGCCTTTGTTGGCCATCAGGTTTACCGAAAGCATGATCTTAGCCGGGAAAGCCTGGAGACCCATATCCTCTTGGGTCAGCTCGATGTCGGCATTGGCTTGCACTTTACCGCCTTCTTCGGCGACCATGGCCATGAAAGTAATTTCTTGGCTCAGGTCTTTGACCTTCATTTCGCCGGTGATCATGTAGCCACCCGCTTCGGCGTCGGCCTTGGCTTCCTTGATCATGAAGGTCGCAGTGCCGAATTGGTCCACATCAAAAAAGTCCGCCGACTTGAGGTGGGTTTCAATATCGCCTTTCATACCGCCTTCGAGATCGGTGTTGATCAGACTGAGCATATCGATGCTGAAACTACCGCCAGTGAGATTGCCTTCGGCATCCATTTCCAACTTACCGTCTTTCAGTTTGATCTCGCCGGTATGGGTGTCATCTTCTTCGGTCTTGGAACCGGTCCACTTGATTACGCTTTGGCCAACATCGACCATGTAAGCCCCGCCGGCTTCCGCGTTTTCCGTTGCTTCGGCACTTTCCGTATTTTCGGTCGTGTTTTCGGCGCTTTCTTCGCCGCCTTTGGTTTCGGACTCACAGCCAGCTATCACAGCAAATAGCAGCGCGAGCATAAAAAACATCCTGATTTTCATGTGCGTAGATTATTGGGATTTTTCTTTAGTGTTGTGTGCGTTGGGCAACGGTCGGGAAACTTTTGCCCAAGGGTAATCGCAATTTGAACCCGCCGGGATAGGATATGTTCAAAAAATCCTGAATTATCTTTGGGGGATTGAGCGTTAGGCCAATATTTCCCCCACTTTGTGGTCTGCTTCACCGGCTTGCTCCTCCGTACTCCGGCAAAAACGGGAAATGAATTTTTTTTTCGCCACCTTGTAACTTCTGGCATCCCTCAACTGTCTTCCCCCTAAACGCTGGAATACGTTGAACCGAAAACAATACAACCACGCCGTCAAAACCTACTCCGGGCAAATCTACCGCTACGCGCGGAAGTTTCTCCGGGATGATGTCGTGGCCGATGACATCGTACAAGACGTATTTCTGAAACTCTGGGACCACCGCAAACGGGTGGATGCCACTAAGGTCCGGGCCTGGCTTTTTCGCACCGCACACAATCACCTCATCAACCATGCGAAACGGGAAAGCCGGCAGGAACCGATGGATACCGCGCGCCACGATCCGGGTCATACCGCGGGCCACCGCTATGAACTGCAGGATTTGCTCGAAAAATATCTCGCCCTGTTGCCCCCCATCCAAAAGTCTATCCTGCTACTCCGGGATCTGGAAGGGTACAACTACAAGGAAATCGGAGAAATGCTCAACCTCTCCGACTCCCAGGTCAAGGTATACCTCTACCGCGCCCGCCAACGCATGAAGGAACAACTCAAAGGAATACTCGAACTGCGATGATTACGGTGGACAAACACAATCTGGATGCGTTGCTGTTCGATTTCGTCGAAGGCAATCTGGATGCGCCCACCGCCGCGGCGGTCGAGCAATTCATCGCGCTACATCCGGAACATGTGCCGGACCTTTTGGCCTGGCAAAAGACGGTCGTGCGTGAACCCGCCGGCACCGCCATTGCCTACCCCCGGGTGGACCAATTGGTGCGGCCCAAGCCTCCTGGATTCTGGATGGGGCTGAATGGTGTTTCGTTGGGTGTAATCGGGGGATTGCTGGGCCTAGGCCTTTTCTTGCTGCTTTGGTGGCCCGGGCAAGGCGAAACCGCGCTTGCGGAAGCACCGGTGCGCACCGAAACGCCAACGGAAATTCCGCAAAATCCAGCATTGAGCACCACAACCCGTCCCCCGGAAGCGGTAACCGAGTCCCGCGCCCTGGTCGCCCCCCCGGAGGAGGCTCCGCCGGAAGAAGCCGTAGCTCCACCTTCCGTCGAATCCACCTCCCCGCCCCACCTTGCCCGCCGGCAAGCCAGCACGGCCGATCCAATTGCCATCGATCCCGCCCCGGAGCAATTGCCCCTGGATCCGCCCGTCGCCACCGAAACCTCCCTACCCGATGCCGACCCGCCGATCACCGTGCCCCCTGCACCGCCCTCCTTTGCCGCCGATCCCGTACCCACCGTGGCTCCCCCCTCGGACACCAATGTACGGGCGGGCCCCGCACCGCCCCCCGCCGCCGCACCCATCGTGCAGCGTGAGTACCCCTCACAACAGCATTTGGTCAAACCCGGCAAACGGCGCCGAAAGCAAAAAAAGATCCGACCACCGCGCAAACGCGTCCGCGTGGTTCCGCTGAACAGCGATGCGTTCTGACGCACCCCATTCAAAAAATTAGCTCCACCGCTGGCCCTCCGGGATCACCGGTAAATTGTACCCTCACAAAAGCAAAATCTGCATGCAAATTTTCCAACATAAACCCCAAAACCTCGCCCAAGCGGTCCTCAGATCCCTGCTGATCGGGTGGGGACTGATCGGGGCCGGAGCGAGCGGAACCCTGCAAGCGCAGTACACCGATTTTGCGCAGCCGGTAAATGTCCCGCTCTACTACAATCCCGGATTTGCCGGAGCCCTCAGCACTACCCGGGTCGGACTCACCTACCGAAACAATACCGCCACCTTACGGGGCCTCAACACCTTCTACGGCGCTTGCGACTGGCTGTCGGACCGGCTGCGTGGAGGAATCGGCGTCGAAGCTTACCGATTTACCTACGGCCCCAACCAGACTTCCCGGATGCACAACACCCGCTTTTCGGCGATTTACGCGCCCAAGTTTCGCCTGCGAGGAAGCTGGACGCTGTCGCCCGCGCTCAAAGCCGGATTCCACGCCTACGAATTCACCAACTTAGCGGCGCTGAATGCGGTCATCTCCGTGGATACCCCACGGGTCCGCCGCCACGGAATCGGCCTGAATCCAGCGGTTCTCCTGAATTCCGCGAATGCCTACCTCGGGGTTTCGGCGGAATGGATCAATGGAATTGCTTTCTTCGACGAACGCCAAAACGATCCGCTGCCGCCGGAGCCGGGCGTGGCCAAGGTCCGCTGGAACTTGCAGGGGGGCTACCGCTGGGAAATCTCCGCCCGGGAAAAGATGTACCTCTCCGCGACGGGACTGGCCAGTCTGGACAGCCTGCGCAACCATTTTCTCTTGCAGTTGACGGGCGAATGGCGCGGCATCATACTGGGCGGTGGCTGGGCGCGGGTGCAAGGGTTTTATGACGTCCCAGTGCGCAGCATTATCGGGTCCATTGGGATCCGCCACAGACGCTTCCGCATCATGGGCGTAGTGCGCTACGACAATCCTGGGATGGGCAACGTGCCCTTTCCCGTCGCCTCCGCCGACTTTGCTTTGAGCGTCTACCTGCCCCGCCGATCTACCGCCAGCAGTGGCGAAACCCTTTTGATCAACTGAATCCGACAAAATACGGTCCATGTCACGAAAATTGCTTCTCCTTACCGCTACTTTGCTCCTCTGCGCTGCGCCCAGTCCCGGACAAATCGCCTTTTTCAACCAAACTTCCAACGCCCAACTCCTCTTCAATCCCGGATTTGCCGGGTCCCTGGACCAGTTCCGGATCGGCTCGGTGTACCGCGCGGACTGGACCAATTTGCCGGGGGCACCCCGAAAAATCTACCTGGCGGGAGACTGGATGTCCCATCGGCTGCGGGGAGGCATCGGATTTGAAGCGCTTCGCATTTCCACCGGCGAGGGCAATTATTCCCAGGACGGCCTAGCGGCCATGTACTCCGGAAAGATCAATCTGGGTCCGCGCTGGATGCTCTCCCTGGCCCTCAAAGCGGGCTTTACCGCCTCGAATGACATTCGATCCCTGACCTTTCCCGGTCGGCCCGCGCTCACCGATACGCGGGAGCAATTGATCCACTTGACTCCCGGATTTCTGCTGAACTCCGGTCGCTTTTACGTGGGTATCTCGATGCCCCATGCCCTGAGGTTCAATTTGCGGGAAGTCCCCATCGCCGAGACTTCCCGCCTGCTGCCGGTGCGCCGCCTGAATATTCAGGCGGGTTACCAGTACGAGCCGTATCCGGATGCGCTCTGGTCCCTTTCGGTATCGGGTATCTTGAGCGGTGCAATGTACCAAAGCTTCGGGCAGTTGCAGATGACCTACCACCGCCGCTGGTTCTTGCTCGGGGCGGGAATATACACCTTCAACGAAACGGCAAATGAACTCTTCGGCAGTTTCGGCGTGCAGCGTCCGCGGTTCCGGGCTTCTTTCCTGTATTCGCGGACCCTCACCAATTCAACGATCAATTTTGCCACGAGCTCCGTGGAAGCGGCCCTTTTGTTTTACCTTCCCCGCAAGGCCAACCACCGCCCCAGCAGTCCGGAGCCTTCCTCGTCGATCTACTAAACCATCGCCGCCATGCGCCAACGCCTCCCCTTGATCTTTGTCCTGCTGACCATGCCGCTCGGATCACTGGTCGCGCAGTTTCCGTTTCCGATGCTCCCCACCCACGCCCCGTTGCGCTACAATCCGGCCTTTGCCGGGTCACAGCGAGGCGACCGCGTCATCGTCGCTCCGAGCACGGACTGGCTGGGGAGACCTGAGTTCCCGATTGGAAACGCTTACGTCAGCTACGAACGCAACCTGGGAGCACTACACGGTGCGGTCGCGGTAGAAGCCAATTTTACTGCGCATCAGAACCTGACCCGCTGGGAGCTTGCGGGGATCTACTCGCCCAAGTTGAGTCTGGGAAATCGCTGGACCTTGGCCCCGGGGCTGCGGCTGCGGTTGCGCCGTGATCGCTTGGACCGGCAGCGGGAGATCCAGGGCGTACCCCTTCTCGATCCGGTCAACAATTACTACGGCGAAATGGAAATCGGACTGCTGATCAATTCCCGAAATGCTCATTTTGGGGTAAGCTTTGACAATTTGCTCGAACGCGGATTGGTGTTGCGGGATTCTGGGGCATTTTACCAGAAGTCCCGCCGGATCACCGCCCAGGGCGGCTACCTCCTAGCGCTCGACGCCGACAATCCGACTTACTTCGCGGTAAATGGCTTGTTTACTTACCGCCGCTGGGACCAGAGGGCCTTGCTGGAAACCTGGTTTCGCCGGCGGTGGCTCGTAGTGGGCGCCGCGGTGAATTCGCATTGGTATTTCACCGCCCCCCAGTGGATGTTGATGCCCTCGCTCGGCTACAAAAATGACCGCTTCCGGCTGCTCGCCACCTACGCCTACAAACTCAACGATGCAGTGGGTGACATTCCGGATCATGCACTCGAACTGTCCGTTGTCTATTGTCTGCGATTGGGCCAGGAAAATGCCTCCAGCGGAGCCGCCCGACAATAGTCCTTGCACTCCACCTTTAAGAGGCTGTTTAAATTTAATTCTGCGATTTTGCTATGGCATCTTTTTTCGCCCCTCTTCAGCTATTTTCTCGCCCATAGCTTTGGCTATGGACTCCAAAATGAGCTTCGACGGACAAAAAAATCTGCACTAGCAAAT
>JBCCQH010000046.1:0-53859 GCA_039024435.1 Bacteroidota bacterium | reverse complement strand
CGCTGAAGTGGGCTACGTCAATCAGATCCTACAATTTGTTGGCCCAGAAGCCCCCGCTCCTTTCAATCCAGAAGTTGACGACATTTTCAAACTGGGAATCTACTTCAAGCGCGCTTTTCCCCTCCACAAAAATCGGCTGTACGTCGCCCCGCTTGCGGGTATCGGGGGAGGCTGGGTCCCCCGGCACCGCAGAGCCTTCCGGGGATCCTGGACCACGGCCCAAGACACCTTTTCCATCGCTTATCAATCGCCGCAATTGCCGGATCGAATGGCGGTGTTTGTCGCCATCGGTCTGGACATTGAATGGGTTTTTGCCAGTGGGGTACGCCTGTCGTTGTCCGCGGTCTACAACCAAGGGCTCCGCAAGCTGATTGACCATGAAGTGTTGTACGCCCGGGCGGGTACACCGACCGAAAGTTATCGATTCAACCACCGCGGCACCCACCTCCCAATCACTCTCGGCGTTGCCTACCCCATCTCCCGCATCTGGCAGGGGAAAATTAACCCAGACTGATCATCCGCCTACCCTTCACTCTCCCAAAGTGTCAATTTTATACCCCTGCCGCTTTGCGGAAAATTCCCGAAATTAGGTCCACAACCAAACAACACAGCGATCAACATGCGATCTATTGTCATTTGGGGACTTGCTTTGTGCGCGGCAGTTTCGGTACGCGGCCAGCACTTGCGCGCCCCCCGAGACGCAGTTTACCTGGCGTTTTACGGGGGAGTCAGTGCCCATTTCACCGATTTTCAAAGCACAGATCCCGCCCTTGGGGCTGCGTATTCCTTTGCTCAGTTTTCTTGGAACGCCGCCTTGAGCATTCGCCTGGACCACCGCCGGACCTTTCTCCATCTCGAAACCACCGCCCATCCCCTATTTGCCGGCTTTACCTTTCTGGATCGGGCCCAGCCCAATCGCTTTCGGATCAGCCAGGTCGGGCAGTTCGGCGTGGGCATCTCCCAGCGCCTGGACCTGATCCGCGACCGGCTCTTTTTCGCCCCCCAAATCGGCGGAAACATACTCCATTTTGCCCGGCGCAACGACCCGGGACCTTTCGTCAAAACCTACTTTGCCGATGGGCAGCGGTTTGACCAATACGTATTCCTGGCTCCGGCCGGAGGTCGTTTTGCCACCTCGGTGTACGCAGCGCTTCGGCTTACTTACGTGCTGCCCAATGGCATGCTGGTGTCTCTGCGGGCCATGTACCACTACGGATTGTCCCCCCAGGTCTTGGGCGAGACCGGCTACGTCATTTATCCTAGCAATTTTTCCCGCCTGAGTCAGTTTACCAGTCGAGGCTCACAATTGCCCCTGCAGATCGGGATCGCCTATCCCATCTCCCGACTATTCCACAAGAAGAAACATTCCCAATAATCGGATGCCTCCTTGCCGCCCCACGCAAACGTTGGAAAAATATCGGTCTTGGTACAATATTTGCCGGTGTTTCAGCGTAACACTACATGGACGGTAGACGTAAGCTTACTGTTAAAGGCATTTTGAGGTGTTGCAGCCTGCCATTTCCCGTGTTTGGCCCGATTGGGCGATCATTAACGAAATATTTTGCATAAATTCTTGATCAGCGAACATGAATCACCATAAGCAAAATCCACTGGAACATCTGGAAGACCAGGCGCTCGTTCACCGGTACGTCATGGGCAGTGAGGATGCATTTGCCGAACTCATGAATCGGCACCAAAGCCGCATCTTCACCACGATCTTTTTCATTGTCAAGGAACGTCCGCTCGCTGAGGACATCTTCCAGGAGTCGATGATCAAGATCATCCGCCTCATCAATGCCGGCAAGTACGACGAAAAAGGCAAGTTTGTGTCTTGGGCGGTGCGCATCGCCCGCAACCTCGCCATTGACTACTACCGCAAGGACAAGCGCAGCCCGCAGTTGGTGCGGGAAAACGATGAATACGACATCTTTAACGGGATCGGCAAGATCGAAGAAACCGTCGAAGATCGCATCATCAAAGAAGAAAATGCCCGTTACATCCGCGAGCTGATCAAGCGGATTCCGGAAAAACAACGCGAAGTGCTGATCATGCGCCACTATGCCGGCATGTCCTTCAAGGAAATCGCCGAGGTCCAAGGCGTCAACATCAACACCGCGCTCGGGCGGATGCGCTACGCCCTCATCAACCTGCGCAAACACGCCGGGATGAACACCCAAGTGAGAGTCAATGAGTAAGTACACGAAAAATGACGTGCTGAAATTTCTGTACGGGGAAATGTCTCCTGCCGAGCAGGACGGCTTTTTGGATGCTTTGTGTACCGATGAGGAATTGTTCTCCGCCTTCGAAGCCATGAAAAAAGCCGCCGACGATCTGGAGCCGGTGGAAATGGCGCCTTCCGAGGGCTCGGTCGACCGCGTAATGCATTTTGCCCGCAGTGCCGCCCGGGACCGCCGGCGCAACCCAGCTACACGCAGCCCGTTTTCGATTCACAAAAACCCAAAACTTTCCGCTTTCCACCAAATGGTCTCCTTGGTCATGGTCATTTGTACCTTCCTCACGGTGGGATTGGCGACGGTAGTCTACCGCAAGGCCGCTGAACCAGAAAACAACTGGGGCATGACCGAGACCCACGATCAATTTGAAAATGTATCCCTCGACAATCGGTTGCAGTTCATCCGCCACCAACTGGATGACATTATGGACGACAGCCACGAAGCCGTGATGCCAGTCCACCACAATACCTACCGCTTGGTCAACACAGACTTGTTTTCCACCGAGCCCCAACCGGTGATCTTCCTCAACATCAAATGATCCGTTGAAACAGCGAATTTCCATAGTGTTGCTGGCCTTGCTCATGGGCGCCGGACTATTCGCACAGCAGCCGGCCCGGGTCTCCCTGCCGGTAGAAAAAAACTTTGCCCGGGTGCAGAGCAACCTGCCGGCGGGCCGGGTGAGCATGCGCATTCAGGAGGGAAAGATTTGGGTCAATGACAAACTCATCCCCAAAAAAGAGTTGCCGAAAAGTCTCCGCGAGCTCGACAAAGGCATCTATTACGAGACCGCCGTTTTCGGCGTTCAGGATGTCGCCTTCAACCTCGGAGAATACAACTACCTGCTGCGCGACGGCAAGATCGTCGAACTGGAGCGGCCCAAGATGCCCAAATCCAATACCAACAGCGGCTACGCCGATCTCGAAGCCAAGAAGGCCTACTATTCGCAACTCAAAAAGGATGCCCCGGGCTTATTTTACAGCTTGAGTCGCGAAGCCGCCCTGGTCGAACAAGTCCGCAGCTTGCTGATCGAATACGAAGTCGCCCCCGAAAAGCAAAAGGCCAAGCTCAAAGCCGAGATGCGCCTGTTGTTGGACCAATTGTTCGACATCAACGAGCACAACCAAAAGATGGAAATCACCGAGTTGGAACAGATGCTCGACGCTGCCAAGCAAGAGGTCAAGTTCCGCCAAGACAACAAAGGCAAAATCGTGACCAAAATGCTGGACGATTTGCTTCGGTGATTTCTGGAAAAAAATTTGGCGTGTTCGAAACGCCCAAACAGCAATGAAAAAATAACCCCAAAACCCACTACAACACGGGGATCATAGCCGCACGGCACGCCGTGCGGCCCTAAAGATTTTCCAATGGAACCCTGCGATTAATTTTCCATTGAAAATTCTCAGAACTCCGGAGTTACGATAAGCGCGTCTTCAATGAAATCGTACAGGGTGCTGCGGCGCAGGCGGTAGTAGGCGACCCAAAACTGCTTCAGAGCTTGGATGTACGTGGACCGGGCATTGTCCTTCTCGGTCTGGGCGATCTGGAGGTTCGTGATGTCAATCTTGCCGATCAGATAGCGGTTTTTGGCCACTTCGTAACGGCGCTGGGCGATCGTATCGGCTTTGGCGGAAAGCCGGGTTTGTTGCTGCAACTGCAAAAAATCGAGCACCTGAAACCGGACGTCCCGCTCCAAACGCCGATTGTCGAGCTTGATTTGCTCCCGGATGCGATCCTGGCTGATGAGGGCCGATTCCACCGCCGCCTTTCCCCGCCCCCACTGCAACAGCGGAATGCCGATCCCCACCGTCGCCGTCTGCTGATCCTGGGGATTCGAATAGACCTCCGTCAGCGTATTGCCCACCTGATTCAGGCCAAACTCGGCGAGGATATTTGCATTGAAGCGATTTTCCGAGCGGACCCGGGCCACGTTGCTTTCCGCTTCAAGACCGCGTACTTGATAGTCCACCATATCACTGCGGTTTTCCCGGGCTTGGGCCAGGGCAAAATCCGCATCGATTTCTACCTGCGGAATGTCAAGGGGCGGGCGCACCCCAATGCTCCGGGGATCGCTCATCCCCAACGAAATCGCGAGTTCTGTCTGCGCCTTTTCCAAAGCGACCTCCGCTTGCCGCTCGGCAGCGATGGCATTCAGATAAGCCAGTTCGGTTTGCAACAGATCATTCTCGGCAATCTTGCCCACGTTGAACCGGCCTTTGGCGATGGTAAAAATCGAATCGTTGATCGAAGCATTCGTCAGCGCATTGACGAGGCGGATTTCGGCGATATAGATGTCAAAATATTTGCCGGTGATGTCAATCGCAATGTCTTCCAGCGATTCCAGGTAGCGCTTCTCCGCCAGAGTGTACTGCAGAGGCTGGATCTGCCGGTCCCACCGCAGCGAATTGTACCCAAACAAGGGCTGCCGAACCCCGACCACAAAGGGCGTCGAGCGATAAATCGTCGAAGCATTGGTCCCAAAAACATCCTGCCGATTGAGCCGCGAGCGCAAATAGATGCTGGCGCCCGTCGGGGCAAACGTCTGATTGATCGACAGGGTCGCGGAAGAACTGGCCACGTTTTGCGATGAAAAGGTGATGCTTCCGTCGTCCAGCGTATTCGGGATAAAACTGCGGACCAAACCCGGCAGATCGGCGTCGAGGCGCACCTGGGGAAGCAGCCCCGCCCGGAACGACTTGAAGCTCCAATAGGCCGATTCGAAGGTTTTACGGGCGATATTTGCCTCGGGACTCTGCCGCTGGGCCAGCCGGATACAACGCTCCAGGGTCAACTCACGCCGGTCATTGACCTGGGCGAACAGGGACATTTCCGTAGCCAACAGGAGGAAAACAAGGGGCAATATGCGGGTAAGTTTTTGCATGTAATGATCCATTATTCGTGCCGCAGCGAGACCACAGGGTCCTGCCGAGCCGCCTTGCGAGCGGGGAAAAAACCGAAAAAGACGCCGATACTCGCCGCCACAAAAAAGGAAATCCCAATTGACAAACCGGAAATGATGGTTTGTACCTCGGACCAATATTCGATGCCCAGACTCAGCCCCACCCCAACCAGGATCCCGAGGATGCCCCCCGCCACACTCAGGGCTACCGCCTCACCCAAAAACTGAATCACGATATCGCGCTTGGTCGCCCCCAGGGACAGACGGATGCCGATTTCTTTGATCCGCTCCATAACCGAAGCCAGCATGATGTTCATGATCCCAATCCCCCCGATCAACAGCGAAATCGCTGCAATCGAGATCAGTACATTGTTGAAGATTTCCGTGGTGCGCTGTTTCTGGGCCAATAGCTCTTCCGGAATCACCACCTCGGTATCCACAACCCCGTTGTGGCGGCGCTCAAGCATCCGGCGAACGATTTCCGCGACCTTGAACATATCCATTCCGTCCTCCACCGCCACCACGAGCCGATCAATCTGGTGGTAATTGGGCCGAAGCCTCGGTAGACCGCCATTTTCATCATCGTCGCGGTTCATGGCCGCCGTCCTCAGGTCGCTCGGCGAAACCCGCGCACGGTTTTTGTAGCGCAGCAGGACCGTATTCAAGGGGACATAGATATCTTGGTCATAGTCCCGGATACCCAACTCGCGAATGCTGGCTTTGGAAAACTTCCGTTCCGCCGCCACCCCGATTACCGTGAGCCAAACTTTTCCGACCTTGATGCGCTTGCCAATGGGACTTTCTTGGGTGAAAAACTTAGACCGGACATCGTAGCCAATAATACAGACCCGCTCTGCATTGCGCTCGTGCAGCCCGTCGAACAGCTTGCCCCGTTCCAACTCCAGCTTTGTGGAACGAAAAAAGTCACGCGTGACCCCGATCAGTTTCCCACTCCGCTTTTTGCCCGACCGCAAAAAAGTCGATTCCAATACGATCTCCGGACTCACCGAAACCACCCCGGGAATAATTTCCTGGATGGAACCGGCATCAAAAACGGTCAGCCCAGGAGAGAAACGATTGCCTTCGCCTTCCTCTTCCTGGTCATCGGTAACCTCTTGCTCCGATTGCTCCACAATGGGCTCAATGATGATATTGTTGGCGCCGAGAATGCGCATCTGCTCGACAATCTCAGCTTCGGCTCCCTTGCCGATGGCCATCATTGCGATCACCGCCGCCACCCCAAAAATGATCCCCAATGAAGTCAGGACCGAGCGCGCCGGCCGTTGCAGCAACGAGTCGAGCGCCATCCGGATGTTGTAGGTCAGCTTTTGCATGGCTGGCTCAGTTCGACAACGTGATGAATTCCAATTCTTCGGCTTTTTCCGGAATGGACATGAACAATTTCTCTCCCACTGTGACACCACTCAGCACGACCACGTAGTTTTCGTTTTCCGCGCCCAACTTGACCTCTTGTTTCACCGCATTACCCCCCTCCAGCCGGTACACATAATTGACCGAATCGTTGACCGCGTGGACGGTCTCCCGGGGAATGTAAGTCACATCTTCGAGGGTTTGGATAATGATTTCATTGCTGGTGGTCATCGCTGGACGCAGCGTGGAATCCTTCTCATTGATGATCACCTTGACCTCAAAAACCTTGGAATCCGAATTTGGGCGTTGCTCCCCGATGTTGCCGACCTGGGTGACCTGCCCGTTCAATTTCTTATCCGGGTCGGCATCCAGGCTCACGCGCACCGTTTGCCCCCGCTGGACCTTTTTGATGTCCACCTCGTTGACGTAGGTGACCGATTCCATGATGGTCAGGTCAGGCAGCGTCGCCACCGTCGGCTGCCAAGGGCTCACCGTAGATCCCACGACCCGTTTTTTTCCGTCCCATTCCCGGAAGTAGATGACCATGCCCGGCTCGGGCGCGGCAATGGTAAACTCATTCAAAATCTCTCGATAGCTCTCCAGCTTGCCTTCCTCCTTGCGCAAATCCGCCTCGACCTCACTGATTTTCGCTTCGGCCTGGCGGACCTTGGTCTGGTAATTCGTTTGTGCCTGGCGGTGGGCCCGCACCGCTTTTTCAAACTCGATTTCCGCCTGCCGCTTGGTCGAAGGCGATTCGTAAATCGATTCTTCTTTTTCCAGCTTGCGCTGCTCCATGGCGTACTGCAAGTTGATCAACTCGTCGCGCGCCTGGGACAAGGTCAGCGTGCAGTCGAGTTGCGCCTGGGTGAACTGTGAAGTAAACTTTTGCAGATTGATGTCCACCTCCTTGACCTTCGCGACGATTTCGCTTTTGTCGAGTTCGGCCACAAAATCCCCTGGCTTCACAATCGTCCCTTCCGGCACCAGACGCGATATTTTGAGCTGATAGATTCCCGCCTTGCGCGCGCCGACCGGACCGTCGATGTCAATGCTGTTTTTGGCCTGCAACTCCCCGGTCGTGGTCACCGCCACTTCGAGGTCCCCTTTTTCCACCTCCCGAAAAATGTCCTTGGATTCAGTGGACGCGCAGCCCTGACCGCCCAGCATTGCGACCACCAGTACAAGTGCCAACAAGAGGCTTCCATTATCTTTCAGCATGGTGAAAAGGTACGATTTTTTGGATAAAAATGAACATTTTGCCCGTCATTGGGTAGATTTCCCGAACCCGGATGGCGGGTCCAAGTGCGCCCACTACGCCCCAGAACCGCCGGATCGTTGGCCACGGTAGGAGGACATTGCTCCCGCCTCAATCCCCGGATTCCGCTCCCAAAATGGGTACGAATTCAACACCCAAAAGGACCGTACTTTCGGGTAAAGGTTGCCTGGTGTTGGGTCAATGTCTGAATCTTGAGTTCAGCTTGCAGTCAGATATCTTCTGACCGAGAAGAATTGACCGGAGAAATTGGGTTTGCCCCAACACTACGAATCAAACGTACAAAGGAAAGAATTATTGAAATACCTTCGGCGAATGTACCCGCCACCGCTATTTACGCGGCAGAAAAATCTCACACATCATGCAGCGCACGCTTCCACCGCCGACCCGCTCAATTGTGGGAATGGGAGCGTGAATCAACTGGGCAAATACTTCCAGCAAGTCCCGCTGGGCGGCACTGATCGAATGAAAGGCCGTGGTCGACATGGCCACTAGGCGGTCCCGTCCCTGAATCTCGAGGATATTCCCCCCAAACTGCTCCAATTGCCCGGGACGCAGCTTTACGATCCGGCGCCCCTCCGCTTCCAAAGCCGCAATGAGGCGATCTCGTTGATCGGCATCCGGCATCGTCGATTCCGCCAGTACGGTAAATTGCGTGCCTACCGATAGCATGACATTCGTATGGTACACCGGTTTTCTGCTCACGTCCACCGAGTCAAACAGCATCGCCTCGTACCCCAATTGCGCAGCAACTTCATCCAGCAATCCCGGATCGGTGCGGGACGACCGGCAGGCAAAGGCCACGCCATTGATTCGGTCAAACACAATGCTCCCGGTTCCTTCCAGAAAGCGCCCCTCGGCTTCATAGTGGCTGAGGTCGACCACTTTGCGGATCTCATAGTACTGCTCCAATTCATCCAGGATATCCTGGCGCCGTTCCTGGCGGCGCATCTCACTGAACATGGGATAGAGGATCACCGTACCGTCCTCGTGGGTCGACAGCCAGTTGTTGGGAAATACGGCGTCGTGCTTAACCGGATGCGCCGTATCTTCCAATACCGTGAGGCGGACCCCATAATCGATCAAAGTAGCCGCGAGGCCATCAAATTCCGTCAGGGCCGATTCTTGGATGTTCGCCGCAGTCTGGCTGACTGCCGCGTGCTGAAACGCATTGGAAGGTGCGGTTTCCGGATTGTAACCGAAGCTTGCAGGCCGCACCATGAGGATTGAATTCGTCGATTGCATAATGAAAACCGGCGCACTGATCTTCGTTTTGCACCGGTGGTAAGGTACGAATTTTTTAGAGGGCGGTTTAAAATTGGGAGGTGAAATTTGTGATCGCAGACCTTTTCGTCAATTGAGGGTCACTTTAGCCCATCTCTTCGGAACTCGGGACGCCGAATATGCCCAGGAAGGGCGGAGATCAGAGGCGCAAAAAATCTGCTGCCAAAATCATCCGATTGCATTTAAACCCTGCACCGGGCTTTCTCACCCGCCCCTAAGGACCTAGACCCGGGTCAAAACCGGATATCGACCGCCGGATGAGCGGCTTGCAGATCAAGGATGGCTTTGGGATGAATGGGCGTGCCGTCCAACAACAAGGTTTCCAAGCGCGGCAACTGTCCGAGGTCGGGCAACTCAGTCAGCGGATTGTAACTCAAATCGAGGTAGCGCAGTTCGCCCAGCGCCCCGATTTCCGGGGCCGACAGCAACTTGTTTTTCCGCAAGACGAGCGTTTCCAAGCCCACCAACTGCGGCAACCCCAAGAGCGTATGCATTCCGGTATTCGCGATTTGCAGGGAACGGATTCCGGGCAGATCGGGCAGATTCTGGAGCCCTTGCAGACGCTGCCCGCCCAGAAGGATGCGCGCCAGGCGCGGCAGACCCGCCAAGGGAGCCAGCCGCCGCAAATTGCCCGCACTCAGACTGATTTCTTCCAGGGCCCGTGCTTCCCCCAACCGCTCCCAATCCGA
This sequence comes from Bacteroidota bacterium, assembly GCA_039024435.1. GTDB lineage: Bacteria > Bacteroidota > Bacteroidia > J057 > JADKCL01 > JBCCQH01. The sequence goes on along the minus strand of JBCCQH010000046.1, from coordinate 44,112 downwards.
GATGAAGCACCCGCGCAAGTAAAACGCCCGCAGTTTGGGAAACCGCGTCAAGCTGCCCAGATTTCGAATCCGCCGGTTCCCGGACAGCACCAAAGTCCGCAATTCAGGATAGTCCCCCCGAAAGTCCATGTCCGTCAACTGGTTGTGCGCCAGATCTAACTCTTCCAACCCCGGATGCCCGACAAAAGCAGCGAGCGCCGCAATCTCATTGTGGGAGAGGTCGATTTGCCGCAGGGCCGGAAGTTGCCGGAGATCGGGCACTTCTGAGATCTCATTCAAGGTCAGGTTCAGCCGGCGCAAGCGCGGCAAATGGACCAACCCATCGAGCGAACGCAGCGCATGCTTGGCCACCGACAGCTCCTCCAAGTCCGGGAACAGTACCAATCCTTCCAGGGTGGTGAATCGCTCCGGGTGAATGTCCACGATCAGAGAATGGTCCAAACAAAGGTCCACCACATCCCGGCCATCGCTGCCACCCAATTGCTCCCGGAGGAATTCTTCCATGCGGTGAAATTAGGCAAATCCCGGGAGCGGTGACAAACCAGCATCGCCGGCTCATTTCCCCAAGGCGACGATTTGTTCCTCCAATCGCCAGCAAAGGTGTAACTTTCCCCCGAAGTTTGCATTGGAATAGAAAACAAATGCTGCCCCGCCTCGTCCCATACCGGATCGGTTTTGTCCTGCTGCTTGTACTGGCGGCCATGAAGAGCCCAGCCCAAAATTGGCGGGAACGCTTACGGCCAGAAATCCTAGAGATCAAGCGCTATTTTCCGGATTCTTTTCCCGAAGCAACCTTCCTGGCCATGGACTTTGCCCGCTCCGAAATCCGCAATCCGGAAGCCTGGCGTCCCGCCCCCCGCGGCATCGTGCGGGTGGACATCGTGTTGACAAAGTACCCCCGCAATCTGGGCACCTGGGAAATCGGATACGATACCCTGATGGAACAGCGCCTCCGCCAATTGGCGGCCCTCATCCCGGCCGTCCGCACAACGCCAGAACTGCGCTGGCGCGTCCTGCTCCAAACCGAACCCCAGGACCTCGTCACCGCCCAGCAAATGCCCCACGGCATCGCGGTGTACCGCCAAGCCGGACCGGCTACCGCCTCGCCCCTCACCAGCCCCATTTCCGAGGCGCTCCGTCCACCCCGCTTCGATTCCGTGCGGCTGCGCGAAAACCTCGACGTGGCCCAAAAGCTCCTTAGGGGCACCCGCCAGTACCACGACAGTACCGCGATCAAAGTGCTCACCCGCATTCCCCCGCAAAACGGCGCCACCTTGGTGATAGATTGGACCGCAAGCATGTACCAACACGGTGCCCAAACCCTCGGCTGGCTGCGTTCCGGCCCCTACACCCGCAACATCTCGGAAATCTTCCTTTTCAATGACGGCGATGGCCAGTACGATGATGAAAAAGTCATCGGCAGCACCGGCGGAATTTACGTCACCCAATTGCTCGATTCGGTGGCCCTCGACCGGGCGCTGCTCGCCGTGACCTTGGGCGGCGAGGGCGGTGATCACCGCGAAAACGACCTCGAAGCGGTACTTGCCGCCACGCAAAGCGATTCCAATCCGGGAGAAATCGTTTTGATCGCGGACAACTCCGGCCCGGTGCGGGACCTGTCCCTCCTGCCCCAAATCAATCGCCCTCTCAGGATTGTACTATGCGGGGTTTACCACGAAGAGATCCACCCCGATTACTTGACCATTGCCCATTTTACCCAGGGATCGATCCACACCGCCGAGCAGGATTATCTCAACATCGGAGCCCGGGTAAAATACGGCCGGCTTACCCTCGGCGATACAGAATACGAACTGCGCGGAAAGCGATTTTTCAAACTGCCTAAGTACTGACCCCTGGACTGACCGGCTCTACTCTCGCGTAAGGAAATCCACCGAACCGTTTTGCGAATGGCGGGAGGAATCCGCATTTTTACCCCTCACCCTCTCATCGATGAATCGCTTGCTGTACCGCTTGGTCTGGAGTCTATTTTTCGCCGTGCCGTTTAGCGCGGCGTCCGCTCAGTCAGCCCCCCACCAGATCGTGCAAGAGCGCTACATCGCGGTCGATTTTTACTCGGCGGTACTTTCCCTTCCCGCCCTGCGCGAAGTAGAATTTCCCTTGGAACAGCCGCCCAGCCTCGATCTCTTCAAAACCGCCTACACCAAGTTTAACCAACACGATTACTTCCCCTTTCTGAAAAAAGCGGGGGACTACCGCCGCGGCATGAGCATGAGCGATTGGCATTACTACAACCTCATCGCCGATTATTCGGACCAATGCTTCCCTACCGCGCCGCCGAACTTCCGGGTGCTCTTTCGCTGGTTTATCCTGCGCAAAAGCGGGCTGGACGTACAGTTGTTCCACACTGCGCAAGACATCTACCTGCACGCCCGCTCCGAAGACATCCAGTTTGGATTTTTTCTGATTGCCCACCGGGGCAATACCTACGTGAACCTGACCGCCCGCCGGGAAAATCTCAAACTCCAATCGGTCGAAGCCTTCCTGACCACCTACCATCCGGACAATGCCTCCCTCCCCCTAGTCATGGACATGCACCGGCTGCCGACCTTGCCCTCGCCCGATACCATCGAGCGCCTGATTACCTTCCGCCACCGTGGCCACGAGTACGAAATCCGGGTCAATCTCAACCGGGATCACCTGCAAATCATGGACGACTACCCGTACTACAACCAAACCGCCTACTTCAATATCGGGCTGTCCCGGGAGGCTGAACGCTCGCTACTCCCGCAGTTGGAAGCCCTTCTGGAAGGCAAAACCGCGCGCGAAAAGGTGGAATTTCTGCTTTCCTTTACGCGGACATCCTTTTTCTACAAAGATGACCGCCGGCGCTACGGACGGGAGAAGCCGATGACGCCGGAGCAGACCCTTTACCACTCGTATTCCGATTGCGAGGACCGCTCGGCCCTGTTCTTCTACCTCAACCGCAAGCTGGTGGGGCTACCCGCCATCGTGCTTGACTTCAACAACCACGTCGGGACCGCCGTGGAACTGCCCGGAATCACCGGCGACACTTTTCGCTACAAAAACCGCGAATACGTCTACTGCGAAGCCACCGGCCCCAGCGATGATCTACAAATCGGGCAGATGTGGGAGCACGTCCGCAATCAACCGGCCCGCATCCTGACCGAGTACCACCCAGAATGAGCTCTTCCTCCGCCCGAAAAATTGTTCCAACACGCTGGCGGTTCTGGTTGCCGGCCCTCTTCTGGATGGCCCTGATCTTCTTAATGTCCCACCAACCCGGCGGTGATTCCGGCAATTTGAGCCGACTCATTTTGGAATACTTGGCCTCCTGGGGCATCGATCTGCGCGCTTGGTTTGGGGACCATGCTTTCTGGGTGATCCGCAAAATGGCCCACTTTACCGAATACTTCATCCTCTACCTGCTCGTGGCCATCGGCTGGGGGAATTTTGCCCGGAATAAATGGTACATCCTGGGTTTCTGTATGCTCTACGCGGCGAGCGACGAATTCCACCAATTGTTTATCCCCGGACGAGTAGGCGACATCGGCGATGTGATGATCGACAGTACCGGTGCATTTTTCGGCCTGATAATCATCGCGTTGGTGCGGCGGTGGAAAAAAAGTTAGGCCTCCGCCGCAGAAAAAAGCAACCATTTGCCAGGAAACCCGTTATTTAATTCATATTGTACCGATCATTCCAAAACTATTCAAAATACACACAGTCCTATGCAACTCTTTTCCACGTACAAACTTGGATCCCTGGAACTGAAAAACCGAGTGGTCATGGCTCCGATGACCCGAAACCGTGCCCTTGGCAATATTCCTTCTGACCTTATGGCGAAGTACTACGGGCAGCGCGCGACCGCAGGGCTGCTCATCACGGAAGGGACCGCCCCCAGTGCCAATGGCCTCGGCTACGCCCGAATTCCCGGCTTGTACAGCGCCGCGCAAGTGGAAGGCTGGAAGCTCGTCACCCAAGCGGTCCACGACAAAGGCGGTCGGATTTTTGCCCAATTGATGCACACCGGACGCGTCGGGCATCCGCTGAACATGGAAGAAGGCGCCGAAATTGTGGCGCCCTCGCCCCTCGCCAATCCGGGTGAGATGTACACCGATCAAGAGGGGATGCAGCCCCACCCCGTACCGCGGGAAATGACCAAGGCGGACATCGATCAGGCCATCGCTGAGTTCGTCAATGCCGCAAAAAACGCCATTGCCGCCGGTTTTGACGGAGTGGAGATCCACGCGGCCAATGGCTACCTTGTGGAACAGTTTATCAACCCCGGCACCAATCAACGCCAGGATGAATACGGCGGCGGCATCGAAAACCGCATTCGTTTCGTCGTCGAGGTTGCCCAGGCGATCAGCGCTGAGATCGGAGGCGAGCGTACCGGGATTCGCCTTTCGCCCTACGGCGTATTTAACGGAACCGCCATCTACGACGAACTCGACGCCACCTACGCAAAACTGGCCGAAGAGTTGAACAACATCGGGGTGGTGTACATCCACATCGTCAACCACGAAGCCATGGGGGCACCGGCGGTTCCCGAGTCGGTCAGAGAAGCGATTCGCGGGGCTTATTCGGGCACCATCATCCTGAGCGGGGGCTACGAAAAAGCCCGTGCCGAGAGTGATTTAGAAGCCGGCAAAGGCCATCTGGTCGCCTTTGGCCGTCCCCTCCTGGCCAACCCCGACCTCGTCCACCGCATGGAACATGACCTGGAACTCAATCAGCCCGACTTCGGGACGTTCTATACACCTGGTCCGCAAGGGTACACCGATTACCCGATCTCCGACCAGTAAGCTAAATTGATTCACCCAAAAACCCCGCTCAAAGCAATTTTAAGCGGGGTTTTTGCGGTTATAGCACACGCAACTTATTCGCTGACCATGACCTTGCCGACCGACGTCTGGTCCAGGCGTACGAAATAAATACCGCGCTGTAGTCCGCGCAGATCAATCTTGGGATTCAGTCCACTGATTTCCGCCTGGCGAACCCGATGGCCCACCACGTCATATACCTCGACCGTGGCCGGGCGTCCGGTTTCACGTTGCAGGGAGAGCCAGCCCGTAGTCGGATTGGGGTACATGGTAACCGCACGCTCCACAACGTCGTCCGCGGCTACTACCGGGAGGGTGCAAATCGTAGTGTCTGGATTGACCTCCAAATAGTCCCCGGAAACCAGCGTCCGGTTCGCAAACGCCGGGTAATCCGGCATGTAACGGTCCATCCGGAAAGTCAAGTTTTGGTTGACGTTGAGCGTATCGCCCTGGCTGGCCGCATTGCCCTGAACCAGCGGTTGCTTGTACTCCCAAACAATATTTTCGTTCGGCGTGATTTCAATCGCACGACCAAAACGGCCGATCAAGATCAACGTATTTCCGTTCGGGAGGCGCTGCAGTCCGGAAAGTCCGGTCGACCACATGTCCTGCGGTGGCGTAGTGGAATAGGTCCAGTCAAAGCCCGTCGGCAGGAAAACACCGCTGCTCATGGTGTAAGAACTCGTGCTGGCGTCCCAGGGCTGATTGATGATGTTCACGGTGGAAAAATCGGACCCCACGCGATTGTTGAACACCCCAATCTTACCGAAATCGGCTACCGTTGAATCCAGGTGATCGTCGATCCACTGGACATCGTGCTGGAAAAACAACTGCTGCGTGGTGGAATCGCCCATCTGGTAAGCGGCCGGGTTGCCCCAGCGGTAGAGCAGATCGCCACCCCGGCCACTGTTGCCCCCGGTGGTACCCGCGGCTTCGGCGGTCGTGGTACTGTGGTCGATGATCCAAATTTCATTGAAAGCCGGAACACTCAGTGCAATCTGGTCGAGGGTAGGATTGTAATCGATGGCATTGGAATGGTGCCAGTCTTCGATGGCCGGAGAACTGTCGTAGTAGTTCACGTCGATCCGCTCGGGGTGATCGGCCACTACCCCAAAGTTGTCCCCATTGGCGTCAAAATCCTGGATGAGGTGGTCCCACGCATGCCATTCCCAGACGATATTGGCCCCACCATTGCCGTCTGGTTCCAGTTCGAGAATCCAGTCGGGCCACAACTCCGTGGTCGGAATCGCCGCGGTATCCCGGCCCGCTTGCAGCATTCCGGCAATTTCGATGACTTCCCAGGCAATCGCCAGGACATTTCCGTTTGGCATCACCACAATGTCGTGGTGCAAGCGGTTCATCGAGTCGTTGAGGGCGTATTCCCAAACCGGTATATTGTCCCAGGTGTGACGGGCCACGTACATGCCCCCACCGCCGGCCCAGATGCGGTCCGCCGAAAAATCAGCCGGACGGGAAGCGAAAATGATATCGCCATTTTCCATCAATTCAACCGAGTTTCCCGGACGCCGGTCAGACGGCTGCTCCCAGGAGTTGACGACGCGACCACAGTTGTCCAACAGGTAGACGCTCGACTGGTTGTGGGGAAACATCAGGTTGTACCCGGGCTGAAATGCCGTATCGTCGTAGGTCAAAAGACCGACCGTCTTCTGGGCGTACATCCCTCCGGTCAAGATCGTAAGCAAAAAAAGGCAAAGTAGAGTTTTTTTCATCATAAACAGTAATTGGTCCAAGCAAGTATGCGGCGCACCCTGTGCCGGAGAGCGCCATTGCAAATTTAGAAGAAAAAATTGCACAAGTTCAAATGAACTCTTCTACCCAATCGTCAAACGTGCCTTGCTCAGGACGTCCGTAATATTCGACCAGGTAGTCCAGGATATGTTGCTTCAGGTCAGCTCCTGCCAGACCATCCGCCCCCAATCCCGTCCGCAAGGCATTGACAAAACCATTGATTTCCTCGCCAAATGTCGTCGGGTTGATCAGCACCGGATCAAAAGCGGCGACTTCTTCGTGGGGTTGCCCAATTCCGCTGAACAGCATCAGTTTAAATTCAGAAAGCTGATTCGGCGAGCCGACATTGAGGATGGGTTCGGCATCGAGCACCAGCGTATTGCGGCGGTAGACGGTGCGCACGGTGGCCGGCACCAACTCACCCGCCTTTTTGAAGCGCAGGAAAAATTGGGCGTCTTTGGCCAGGCCCACTTTCTCCATGGAAACTGGCAAATGGGCCTCGCCCAAAATCAGAAAGGGTTCCGCACCGAGGTGCTCCTTGATGTCGGCAAGTTCTTTGATCTTGGGGGCCGGGCGGGCCGCCATGCCTGTTTTGCCCCTTTTGGTGGCGCTCTTGACGGTGAAGAATTCACCGGCCTTGAACTTCGTGCCGAGGTTTTTTCCGCTGAGCGTGTAGCGCGCGCCTTCCCCGATCAGGACCGCAAATGCATCCGGATCACTAAATTTGATTCGTTCTCCCGAAGCCAGTACCGCTCCGCATTCCAATTGCTCGCCGGAACCTTCGTAAAGGATATCGCCTCGAACTAGAAAGACATCGTAACTGGCCGCAAACGCGGTTTGCCCGACCGAAACGGAAAAGAATAGGAGTAGTAAAGTTGCTTTCAAAGAAGGGGAAAAATGTTTCATTGGGTTGATCTCAATATGAATTTGCTCTGCAAATGTACAAAACACAGCCACAAGCGCCCAATCGACGGCGCTTCCGGGACCGGTCGGGAGGCTTACCGCAAAATCTGTTCCGAAAAGGGATCCGGCAAGCCCAGAACTTGCTCAGTAGAAAGGGGGGATCGCGAAAGGAAAAGTGTGCAATCGGATAGTTTACTCAATCGCGGGCGGAATCAACGCGTAACGATGGATTTCTCGGAACGCGCAGTCGCAAGGCGTTCGGCCATCCAGGCACGCAGGACCATTCCTTCGGCCGGTGCCCATTCCAAGTCAAACAAATGCACAATCGGTTGCCAGGTGGCTTGGGCGTGCTCGATGACTTCAAGGGTTCCTCCGGTCACCTCACAGAGATAGGGATGCATCCGGTAATGTTTGTTGCGAAAAAATCGGTCTACGTGGGGCAAACGCTCCAAAATTCCAATCGACAATCGCAATTCTTCGTAGGTTTCACGTTGGAGGCAATGGTGCGGATCTTCATCCGGTTCAATTTTCCCTCCCGGCAGTTCCCACAGCAGAGGCAAGGACATCGTAGTCGGACGCTGAGCGGCAAGGACCGCTCCGTCACGAACAATTATGGCTCTGGTTACATCAGTCACGCCGCGAATATATTGGTTTTTGTGATACCGCAAAGGAATTCGAGGCAAACCAGCGTTTTTTCTGATAAAATTCATATTCCGAAGCGGATAACCGGCATTTTGTTGGCGCGGTGACTCCTCTGTATCGGCTCGGTAGCCGTTCCGGGACTCAATTGTTCAATTGCCGCCGCATTGCCATGGCGTATCCCAGATGGGTGCCTTCGTGCACCGGCAAAAAACAAATCGCATCCTCGATGCTCGCCATTCGGACCCCCAAACTGCTGTCGTAGGCTTGGAATGTGGTCAGCCGGCCGTCGGCGTAGTCCTGAGCCAATTGGTCTACGTGGACGAAGAGCAGTTCCCGGAGAACGCGCATTTCTACAGGCGTGACCGGACCCCGGGGAACGGTGCCCCGGGCAAATCGTTTCATCACCCAATCCGGAGCTTGGGGCGCCCTTCCTGCCCGCACACAACACAAATGCTGCTGCACCGCGATCAAGTGCCCCAGATGCCAGGCGATGTGGTTCCGAAATCCCGACGGGATCGCATTCAAGGTCGTGGCATCCAGTTCATCGGCGAGGTGGAGAAAATTCTGACGCACCTGTCGCAGCGATTCGAGGGCAAATTCAAGCATTGCTTCGGGATTTCACAAAAATATTTAGTTTTGTTGAGCAGGTCTAACCTAAGCAATTTTGGCTTGCAGTCCAATCAGCAGCAATGGAAACGCCCCGCCGGCCCTACATCCTCGTGGTCGACGACGAACCCGACGTCGAATCGCTTTTTCGGCAGAAGTTTCGCCGCAAAATCCGCCAAACTGAACTTCAATTCTTTTTCGCCCAAAATGGACGCGAAGCCCTCGAAGTCATCGAACGGGAAGCCGGCATCGGTGTGATCTTCACCGACCTCAACATGCCCGAGATCGATGGCCTTGAGCTATTGGAACGGCTACAGAATCGGGGAAATCGCCTGCTGAAATCGGTCGTGATCTCAGCCTACGGAGACATGCCCAACATCCGCCGGGCCATGAACGCCGGCGCGCTGGACTTCATCGTCAAGCCCATCGACCTGAGCGATCTGGAAACCACGCTGGAAAAAGCGATCCAGGAATGGACCCTCGGCAAAGCAGGCCAGGAATCCGCCGCTGCCCTGGAAGAAGCCGAGCGACAGCGGGCCATCACCGAAGAAGCCAGACGCCTGCAAAAGGAGTTTTTTGACAATGTCACCCACGAAATCCGCACTCCACTGACGCTGCTACTCGGACCCCTGGAAGAGGTAATGGACCTGCATGAGCGCAATGCCATCTTGCGGCAAATCGAGTTGGCGCGGCGCTACGGGCAGGTTTTGCAAGACCTCATCGACGAATTGCTGGAAGTGGCCCGCATTGATGCCGGCGCTCTCGTGCTGAATCCGATCCAGGCCGATCTGATCGCTTTCCTTCGTGACCTGACCGACAGCTTCCAGCCCCTGGCACGCACCCGGAACATCCAGTTGCAATTCACAACCGCGCTCGTGGAACGCCCGATGGACTTTGATCCCCGCAAATTGCGCCGGGCCATCGGCAACCTCCTTTCCAATGCCCTGAAATTTACGCCCTCCGGGGGATCGGTGACCTTGAGTTGCCGTCCGGCGGCGCCAGACGGGATCGAGCTAGAAGTTCGGGATACCGGTCCCGGAATCCCCGAGGCGGATCTGACCCGAATATTTGACCGCTTTTTCCGCACTTCGAGTGGGGAGACCCTCCTGATCCGCGGCACAGGCATTGGGCTGTCACTGGTGCAAGAATTTATCCAAATGCACGCCGGCACGGTCACCGCCACCAATGAGGGAGGGGCGGTATTTTCCGTCCGGCTGCCGGTACACAACCACGCCGCCCCGGGCAATCCCGGAACTGCTTGGGTCTCCGAAGAACTGCCGGACGTCGACCACCGCGCCGCGCAATCGGAGCCCATCGCTTCGCCCGAAGATCGGGAATCCGACCATCTGCCCCTGGTACTCATCGCGGAGGACCACCCAGAAATGCGCCGCCACATCCGCCGGGCTTTGGGGGAAGGATTTCGAATCCGCGAAGCCCAAGACGGCGCCCGGGCCTGGCAACTCGCCCAGGAATACATCCCCGACCTGGTAATCAGCGATGTCATGATGCCGGAAATGGACGGCCAGGAATTGTGTCAGCAACTAAAATCCGCCGCCACCACCAGTCACATTCCGGTGGTGCTCTTAACCGCGCTCGCGCAGGCGGAGAACCGCGTCGCCGGTCTTAAAGGTGGGGCAGATGCCTATCTGAGCAAGCCCTTCCGCAAGGAAGAACTGCAAGCCACCGTCCAAGGCTTACTCGATTCGCGGGCCCGACTAAAAGCCCGGTATCGGGATGAATTTCTCCTCCATCCTCCCGACCGGGAACAAATGTCGATGGAAGACCAATTCCTGCACCGGGTCCGAGAATTTATGCAGCGGGAACTCGCCAATGAGCGCATCAGTGTCGAAGACATGGCCCGTGAACTGGGCATGAGCCGCAAAACCTTGCACCGCAAGATGAAAGCCATTGCCGACGTCTCACCCAATCAGTTTATCCGGCGCTACCGCCTGGAAGCCGCCATGGAGATGCTCCGCAATCAGACCGGCCCGATTGGGGAAGTCGCTTTTCTGACCGGATTCAACAGCCACTCTTATTTCAGCAAGTGCTTTGTCGAGTACTTCAAGATCAGCCCTTCGGAAGTCATTTGAATTTGTCACGGTGATTTTGCTCCGGCAAATCTCACAAATCAGGTTCAAGTGCCCTCGGGGAAGTAAAATGATCGCCCTCGTGAAATTGTGACAACTGTAATTTCCGGCTATATTTAGGTACTACCATGAAAGAAACGATCTCCAATCAGATTCGGGCCTTGCCGGAAGCCGACCAGCGGGTGCTGAAGTACGCGGCCTGCTTTTCCGATGGTTTCCGCGCGGCGTTGCTCACCGAGCTATTTGCCTTGGAAGCACATCGCACCCGCCAATCGCTCGACCTGGCTTTGAAGCGGGGCTGGCTGGCCGAATCAGATACCACCAACGGGGCAGTCCCACGCTTGCATTTTCCCGATCCCGAGATCAAATCGAGTGCCTACGCCCTCATGGACCCCATTGAGCGGGCTACGACCCATCACCGGATTGCAAACTACCTGGAAGGCCGGATCGATCCCGAATCGGGCATCCCCGCCCAAACCGTATTCTTTCATTTCAACCAAAGCTTGGAACACCTGCAATCGGATCGAGAAAGACAGCGGTTTGTGCGCGTCGGTATTCAGGCAGCAGAAGACGCAATTTACCAGGAGCATCTCGAAGCGGCCAATGCCGCGATTGCCACCGCACGAACGATCTTACCGCCCCACCGTACGGGCGAGTGGCGTTCCCTCCATCTCAAACTCAGCTACCTTGCCTACCAGAGCGCCGGCCAAAGCGATGACCAGGAACGACTCCACCAGATCGAGCAAGAGATCCTGCAAATCGCCCAGACGCCCAGCGAACAGGCGGCGTTTTTCCTCGCCAAAGCCCAGTATTGCTATCCCCGCCGCAAATGGCCCCAATTGATGGCGGCCTTGCAATCGGGTCTCTCCTCCCTGCAGTTTGACCTGGCTACGGGGGCCAGCGCCAAACAGACCAACCGGGAATGGCAGCGCCTCCGCGGACAGTACCGCAGCCGTCAGGCAGACTTGCTCCGGATGGCCGCTTGGAAAAACGAGGAAGCCACCCAATTGGCGGCCCTGTGGCGCCTAACCTATTGGGGCCTGGAAGCAACTGCCCCGCAAGAGATGACCGCATTTGCCGTCCAAGCGATGAAGGCGGTCCTGCAGCACGGATTCCATGCGGAGGGCAGCCTCGCGTTTTACCTATTTGCCCGCTACAACGCTATGACCACCCACCCATCCGTTACCGCCGGTATCTTGCGTACGGGCGTCCAAATCGCTGACCGAATCGGCCTGCGGGGACTGTTCTACACTTTGTCCCAAGTCATGCAAGCCGAGGTGGAAGGCGCCCCAGAAGTCGCCGCCCAGCAGGCCCAGCGGGGCTACGAGGAAGCGTGTGCGGCACAAAATTGGGAAGACGCAGCAGGAATTTTACCGGATTGGGCTTTGAGCAAGCTCCAAATCGGGGTGCCGCTCCACGACCTGGAAGCCTGGCTGGGTGAGCAGATGGCCTACCTGCAACGGGTTGCGGCCCCAAATTCGGCCCTTGTCCGTCAGCACATTGCCCTGATGCGCGGCACTGCCTACCTGGCGCCCCCCCACACTGCAAGCGAAAGTTCCCGGGCGGTGCGGCACCTGCTTCGCCTCCAGCGGGCGGTGATTTTGCGCGATCTGGAGCCGCTTCAGCAAGCTTTGGCGACTTACGATCCCGCGGTGGAAGGCTATCCCGGCGGAGAATTTGACCTTTGGACGGGACTGGGCCACGCACTATTGGCTTTTCCGCAGACCGGTTCGGCACGGCGCCGGCGCATCCAGCACGTGCGAGATTCCCTCGACCGATTGGGCCCCGATCCTGGTCCCAAACGCCCCCACCGAGCCTACCGCTGCGCCTTGTTGCAGAGTGCGCTTCAGGATTTAAACGGAAATGCAAGGCAAGCGGAAGCGGGCTTACGCCGCGCGATTGCCCTGGCCCGCAACGCAAACTCGTACTGCTTTGCTGCGATTGCGGCGGAGTGGACCGCCCAGCATTTATTGACCCAACCCGGCAACCAAAGCGCCGAAATCGATGGTTTGCTGCAGCAGTCCTACGAAGATTTTCGGCGGTGGGGATCATTGGCCAAAGCCCAGCAAATGCACCTTCGCTACGGTTTGCGCGTGGGAAAAGCGGCTTCCCCAGGTACAGCGCCCCCCCCAATTGTCCCCACTTCCTCGCCCCCGAAAATCAACGGTACGGTCAGCATCGCGCCCCTCATGGAAATTGCTCGGGAAACGTCCAGCTCGGCTTCAATCCAATGGCTGACCCGGGTCACGCTGGAACTGGGGCAGCGTCTGCTCAAACCGACGTATGCCGCTTTGCTGCTGTGGCAGAAAGGCCGGTGGATGCCGATCAGCCGTTTGTCCCGCACCCGCAACGCAATTGAGGTGCTGGACAAATCATCCTTTGCGGCAAACCTGGCTCCGGCTCAGGTCCTCGATCGGGTGCGCCAGGACCGGGCGGTGGTCCTGCGCCAGGATGCCGCCCGCGATCCGGATTTCGCCCCAGACCCCTATTTCCATGCGCAGCAGCCGGCGAGTCTGATCGCCCTTCCCTTGCAGCACAAGGATACGGTCCACGCGGTGCTGTACCTGGAAGGAGACCAGTTGGAATGGGGCAAAGCTGCGCTCGAAGGTGGCATCGCGGAATTTTTGGCCGGGCAGGCCGCCATCGCGCTCACAAATGTGGTGCGGTTCGAACGCCTGGAAGAAAATGTCCGGCAGCGTGCTTCCGAACTGGAAGAAACCCTGGAATTTCTGCGCACTACCCAGGACCAACTCATGCAATCGGAAAAGCTGGCTTCGCTGGGGCAGGTGACGGCCGGGATTGCCCACGAAATCCGCAATCCACTCAACTTTGTGAACAATTTCTCAGAATTGTCGATTGAGTTGGCCCAAGAGCTCCGGGAAGAATTGGAGGAGCGGCAAAACAAGCTGCTGGACCGCGAGGCGATTGGTGTATTGGAAGAATACCTGGACGATCTCGCCAGCAATGCCGAGAAGATCCAGCACCACGGCAAACGGGCGGAAAGTATCGTCCACAATATGCTCATGCATGCAGCTTCGGGGCAAGGTGAAGTTTCCCGGGTCGATCTCAACAAGCTCACCAAGGAGTACACACTGCTGGCCTACCACGGAATTCGGGGGCGGCTGACCGACTTTACTTGCCAGTTAAAGTTTGATTTGGATGAGCGAATCGGCGAGGTCAATCTCCGGCAACAGGACATTTCGCGCGCTTTGCTGAATATTTTCCAGAATGCCTTCCAGGCGATGGAAGAAAAACGACACACAGTCGACTACTCCCCGCAGTTGGAAGTGGCCTCGACGATGCGGGGAGACCGAGTGGAGTTGCGTATCCGGGACAATGGCCCCGGAATCCCCGAAGCGGTCCGCAACCGCATCTTTGAACCGTTCTTCACCACCAAACCGACCGGAAAAGGGACCGGGCTAGGACTTTCCCTCGCCCACGAACTGGTGGTGCAGGGCCACGGCGGCACTCTGGAAGTCAGCAGCTCCCCGGGAAGCTATACTGAATTTATCATCGTCTTGCCAAACAACCATGAAAAGTGAAATGATATATATATTGATGGTAGACGACGAGCCGGATATGGTCAGCCTTTTCCGGCAGCGGTTTCGCCGCGAGATCCGCAAGGGCTTGGTTGACCTCAAAACCGCCAAATCGGGCGCCGAAGCCTTGAGCATTCTGGCCGAAAACCGCGATCTATCGCCGATGGTGGTCCTCAGCGATATCAATATGCCCGGGATGGATGGCTTGCAACTGCTCAAGGAAATCGTCGCCCGCTACGAACACCCCAAGGTGTACATGGTCAGTGCTTACTTTGGGGAGACCGATTACGAGGCAAAAGTAAAGGCGGCCGGGGCGCACGGAACCTTTGCCAAGCCCATTGATTTCAATAGCTTGAAAGGCCAGATTCTAAATTCGGGGTAATTCGGACCTCAAGGAGGTCCGGCTGAATCAGTTCATGACCAACTTGACAAAATTGAAGTCATCCGAGCCTGCTTTTTGTTGCCGTTCCCGGGCCGGCTTGGCCGGACGTTGCCGTTCGCGCTTGATCGTTTTGAGTTCGGCGATCATCTGACTGGCAAAGTCCGATTTCTCAAAAATCCGATTGCGTTCGGGATTGATGCGCACATTGATCCGGTACGGATCTTGGCTCAGCCCCCAGACAATCGCGCGGGGATGTTTTTGGGTAAATGCCGCTAAATCCACGGAGCAAGCATCTAAATCAACCAACACAAGGTCAATATTGAGCTTGGCGAGCAATTCGCTGGCTTCATCTTTGGTTTCAACGTGAAACACAAAATTGCGGCGAAATACCTTGGAGATGGCTTTCAAAGCCTTCTTTCCTGTACTCGCCGGCGTTTTTACGAGCAAAAGATTGAACCGCTGCATGACGTTTCGGTAATACGTTCGAAGTTCTCGGATCTGATCCGACTCAATATCTGCTGGGGCGTTTAGACTAAATTTTTTCCGACATTTAAAATTAGCGCTTGTAAGAATGCAAAAGGATGGTTTTTTTCCACAACCGCAAGTGGATGGCAAAGCGATTGTCAATCAGATCAATAAAGGAGCAGACTTCAAGAAAATGAAGGAACTTGAATCGGTTTAGACGCGTGGATGTGGATAAATCTGGCCGTCGAAATCGCCGATTGAGCGGAGCGGGGATGGATGGAAAAGCCGATCGGGCCCAGCAACTTGTCATTGCGCATTTTCATCCCGAATTTCGGTGCATGGCACTTCAACTCCCGGAAGCATTTACCCGCCGGATGCGGACCCAACTCGGTGGGGAATTCGAGGCATTTCTCACCGCCCTCAACGCGGCGCCACCGGTTTCCCTGCGGCTGAATCCGAACAAGCCGGGGGCGGAGTTCAGCGGTGCCGCAGCGATTCCCTGGTGTCCGGCGGGCCGCTACCTGCCGGAACGGCCGCAATTTTTCCAGGACCCGCTTATCTACGCGGGAGCTTATTATGTGCAGGAAGCGGCTTCAATGCTCGTGGGGGCTTTTGCCCGAAAACACCTTGCGGCTCGGCCCGGTCTGCGGGTGCTCGACCTTTGTGCGGCCCCCGGCGGCAAAACCACACTGCTGGCCTCGCTCCTGCCGGAGGACGCTCTGCTCGTCTCCAATGAGATCGTGGGTAAACGCGCCCAAGTGCTCAAAGAAGTCGTGACCCGCTGGGGAGATCCGCGGATCGTCGTGACCTGCAACCATCCCCGGGATTTCGCCGGGCTGGAAAACTTTTTTGATCTGGTCGTGGTGGATGCGCCGTGCTCCGGGGAAGGCATGTTCCGCAAGGATCCGGCCGTTATCGGGGCCTGGAAGCCCGCCCTGGTGCAACAATGTGCAGAACGCCAGCGGGATATTCTGCGGGCCATCCTGCCGACGATCAAGCGCCCCCACGGCAAGTTGATTTATTCGACCTGCACCTACAGCGAAGACGAAAACGAGGCGATTGTGGACTGGGTGCTGGCGCGCAAATCATCCCCACAGCTTTTGCCCACTCACCGGGCGGAATGGGGCCTGGCCCCCGGGCGGACCGACGGCTACGCCGCAACCCTGAGCGGGGCCGGCCGCTGCTACCCCCACCGGCTCAAAGGCGAAGGGTTCTTTGTCTCCTGCCTCCAGTTCGATCAACCGGAACGCGAAGCCTACCGGCCCCGCGCGCCCAAAAAGTCGCTGGCCAAGCGCAACAAAAAGGCGGGATCACCCGCGCGGCAACGCCCCCTGACCAAAGCTGACCGCAAAATGGCCGCAGAGTACCTGCGCGATCCCGAGCAGTTTGTCATCGAAGACCATACGGGCATCGCTACGGCCATTCCCCGTGACCTCACGGACGATTTGCGTCAGTTGCAGCAGCATTTGCGGGTCATCAAAGCAGGAATTGCCCTCGGCAAGCCCAAAGGTGGGCGGCTCATCCCGGAACACGATCTGGCCCTGAGCGAAGTCCAGGCCGAATCCCTGCCCCTCATCAAACTGGAGCGCGGGGAGGCCCTGCGCTACCTCGCGCGGGACGAACTCAAAATGGACACCGGGGGCCACAAAGGCTGGGCCATCGTCCGCTACCAAAACCGCAACCTCGGCTGGGTCAAGGTGCTCGATAACCGGGTCAACAACCACCTGCCGCGCCATTTAAAAATCCGCAGCGACGTTTCGGAGTTGTATTGAGTGGGAAGAAGTCAGCGGGAATTGCGTTATTTGTGGAAAATCAATTCACTATGCAAAAGCTGCTGACTTGTCTGCTCGTGCTCCTCGGTGGGGCACTGCACCTTGCCGCGCAGGTTCCCGCTACTGGGGTTCTGGGACCATTTGCCGTAGGCGAACGCGACGTCACCTTCACCGACATTTCCCTCAATGCTCCGGCTGTGGATGCTCGGATCTGGTATCCCGGAACGAACCCCGGCAACAATGTCCCCGTCGCCAACGGGCAGTTCCCGGTCATCGCGTTCGGCCACGGATTCAACCTGAACTACCTGGATTACCAAGACATCTGCGGCCACCTCGCAAGTTGGGGCTACATCGTCCTTAGTCCCGATGTCCAAAATGGCTTCAGCGTCGACCACGAAGAATACGCCCGGGAACTGGCGGCCGGGCTGAATTACCTGCAAGATGAAGGGGCGAATGCGGCCTCGGACTTCTTCCAGCGCACCGATACGATGACTGGCGTACTCGGCCACTCGATGGGCGGCGGGGCTTCCGGCTTGGTGCCCAGCATCTACCCGACGATTGATGCGGTGTCCGGCCTGGCTTCCGCCGAGACCAATCCCTCCGCCATCGCCTCCCTGGGCAATTACAGTGGCCCCTACCAGGTCATCAGCGGGGCCGACGACAATACCGCACCGGAAAACACCAACCAAACCCCGATGTACAATGCCGCGCTCGGGGAAAAACACTGGCTGAGCATTGTCGGCGGCGCGCACTGCAAATTCACCGACGGTCCGACCATCTGCGATTTTGTATCGAGTCCCGGTTCGGTGAGTCGCGCGATTCAGATCTACCTGAGCAAAAAGTATTGCACGGCATTTTTCAATTACTACCTCAAGGCGGATCCCGATGCCCGGCCCTTCCTGTGCGGCGATTCGGTGCTTGCGGATGTGAACGGCAGTGTGGTGAGTTTCCAGACGAATATTTCCTGCACGGCGGTCAGCATCGCGCCCCCGGTGGCCGTCGGGTTGACCATTTTTCCCAATCCGGCCACTGAACAACTCACGGTCAAAGGGGCGAAAGCTCTCCAGGTCTACAATCTCCGCGGCCAGCAACGCACGGTTCCCGTGCGCGCGGACGCGGTTCGGGCCCAGGTTGATGTTTCCGGTCTGGCGCCGGGTATCTACCTCCTGCGCACCGCATCGGGACAACAATTGTTTCGGATCGCACGCTGAAAACCTGCGTTCCGCGTGTGTTAAATGATGTTCACTTCGCGCTCGAGTTCGACGCCGTACACCTCCCGCACCGATTCCAAAATCCGGGACGAAAGGTCGTAGATATCCTGGCCCGATGCCCCGCCGTGGTTGACCAGCACCAGGGCCTGGCGGTCGTGGACCCCGTAGTTGCCGAAGCGCTTTCCCTTCCATTGCGCCCGATCAATCAGCCAGGCGGCGGGCAGTTTTGTGTAGCCTTCCGGAGCGGGATAGCCGGGCAGATCGGGATACTTCTCCTTTAGGGCGGCAAATTTTGCGGTGTCGATGATCGGGTTTTTGAAAAAGCTGCCCGCATTGCCGATGACGGCGGGATCCGGCAGCTTGCTCTGGCGAATGCCGATCACGGCCTCACTGACGTCCCGGATCGTGGGCGCCGTCTTGCCCGCCTTTTCCAGTTCGGTGGCCACGGCGCCGTAGTGGGTCACCAGTTGGTGCGGGGTTTTCCGCAGATGCAGGGCGACCCGCAGAATCACCACCTTGCCCTTGAGTTCCCGCTTGAACACCGAGTCCCGGTATCCAAACCGGCAGTCGTCCCGGTGAAAGCGCTGCACTTCCCCAGTCTCCACAAACATCGCGTCCAGATAAGCAAACACATCTTTGAGTTCCACCCCGTAAGCGCCGATGTTTTGAATCGGGGCCGCGCCCATTAAGCCTGGGATCAGGGATAGGTTTTCGATTCCCCCCCAGCCCTGGTCCACGCAGTGCCAGACAAGGTCATGCCAGTTCTCTCCCGCCCCAACTTCAAGCACCAATTGCTCGGCATCCTCGGAAACGATCCGCCGGCCGGTCACCGCAATGCTGAGGACCAAGCCGGGGAAGTCCCGGGTCAGCAGCACATTTGAGCCCCCGCCGAGGACCAACCGCGGAGCCGCGTGCAAGTGGCCCGAGGCCAACAATTCCCGCACATCGTCCTGGGAATGGATTCGGGCAAACTGCCGGGCGCGAACGGAGATACCAAAGGTGTTGTAAGGCTGAAGATCGACGTCGTGGTAAATTTCCATGGGCAACGGGATGGTAATGCGCGGAATTAGGGGCCGGACATCCTAGCAAAAAGCCGCCGGACAGACCAAAAATGAGCATTTTTGGGGTCTTCCCGAAAAAAGTTATGCACAGCTAAAAAAAACCAATGCGATCCATAAACTTTCCTTCCAAAGAAACGTAGGAAACTTTGGAAGTTGAAAATGTTTCCATAGTTTTGCACGGATTCAATCCCAGCAATGGACACCAAAGAAAGAATAATCACCACCGCCCAGCACCTCTTCATGTACAAGGGGGTACGCAGCGTGACCATGGACGACATCTCCCGGGAACTGGGGATGTCAAAAAAGACTCTCTACCAATATTTCGGAAACAAAGCAGAAATCGTCGAAGGTGTGACCGACTATCACTTCCATGGGGAACGGTGCCTCATGGAGGAAATTCAACGTTCCGCCACCGACCCCCTGGACGTGATGGTGCAATCGCTCAAAGCGTTTGCAAAATCGTTTCGGGACATTCCAACGAATATGATCCACGACGTCCAGAAATACTATCCGAAATCCTGGGCACGATTTCACTCCTACAAAACCGAATACGTGCTCCCCGTGATGCGAAAAAATTTGAAGGCCGGCGTTGAAGCCGGCCTTTATCGTAAGGACATGGACCTCGAGCTTGTCGCCAAGCTCCGCCTGGAACAAATCGAAATGGTGCTCGACCCCATTCGCTTTCCGCCGCAGAGTTACGACATCGGCAAAGTCCAAATTGAACAATACGCGCTCTTCCTGCACGGTATCGTGACGATGAAGGGCAAACAACTCATCTATAAGTACCTCAACCAGCCCGAAGATGAATAATAACCTAGTCAACCGCCGAAAGGCGCTGTACATTCTGCTCAGCTTGTTCCTGTTGGGACCGGCGGCGGGCAGTCTACAGGCCCAAGGGGACGAAGCTTCTGGTTCGGCTTACTCGCTAGAGCAATGCATCGCCTACGCGATGCGCAACCAGAAAAACATCCAAAACGCTACTTTCGACAAGTACATCGCGCAAAAGCGAGTCAAGGAATTGATCGGTATCGGTTTGCCCCAGGTAACCGGTTCGGCTCAGTATCAGGCTTACATCCAATTGCCCGTTTCGCTGATTGACATTGGAAATTTCCAGCTTGACCCGACTTCGGCCATTCCGCAGGAAGTCCTGGATACCCTGCCCGACGCGGTGCGTTACCAATCAGCGCAATTCGGGGTGAACCACAACCTCACGCTGGGCGCGCAGATCACACAATTGCTCTTCGACGGGACTTTCTTCGTCGGCATCCGCGCTGCCCGGGAATTCACCAATCTGCAGGAAATCAATATCCGCCGCACCGAAGTGGAAACTGCGGTAGCCGTGACCAATGCTTACTACACGGCCTTGCTCAACGAAGAACGGGCCCGCCTCCTCACTTCGAACTTAGAGCGGATCACCAAACTGGTGGCGAACACCGACGCCCTTTACAAGGAAGGATTCGCGGAAAAGGTCGACGTGGACCGGCTCACGATTACCCGCAACAACCTGCAGCGAGAAACCAAAAAGACCACTGCTTTGGTCGCACTCGGGTACGATTTGCTCAAGTTTCAGATGGGGATGCCCATTGAGGAAGAACTGCGGCTCTCCGAGCGGATTGTCGACCTCGCCAATGTCCCACAATTGGAGGACTTGACGATGGAGGGAAATTTTGCCCAGGGCCGAATCGAATACCAGCAGTTGCAACAAGGCATCGTCTTGCAAGAAATGGACCGCAAGCGCAACGCTGCGGCGACCTGGGGCTCCCTGGTGGCCTTTGGCAATTACAATTACCAGACGTTCCGTCCCCGATTTTTCAGCCTGGACGTAGAAGACAAGTGGTTTTCCAACTCTTTTGTGGGCCTGAGCTACAACGTGACCTTCTTTGATGGCCTGCAGAAGCGCTCGCGCATCCAGAAGATTGACCTGGAAATCTCCAAGTTGCGCAACCAAGCCGATGTCTTTGAGCAGTCAGTCTTGCTCGAATTGCGCAATGCCTCCACCCAGGTCGTCAATGCCTGGACCGATGTAGAGGCGGCCGAGAAAAATCAAGAACTGGCGGAGGAAGTCTACCGCATTTCCACCACCAAGTACCGCGAGGGGATCGGCTCCAACCTGGAAGTCATCGACGCGGAAAACTCCCTCACCCAATCGCAGATCAATTATTTGACCGCACTGTACAACTACGTGCTCGCCACGGTGGAATTGAAACGGGTCAAAGGCGAAATCAGCCCGTATGACACCTCGAATCCTGACTCAAATGAATAATCAAAGCATATCTACTCACATGAAACGCTATACGTTACTGGCCGGGCTGCTGACCGGCATGCTGTTCCTGGCAGCTTGCGGGGGACAGGAACCAGATACGCTGGAAGGCAAGCGGACCAAGCTGGCCGACCTCCAGGCCCAATACGCTGAACTCGGCGAGCAAATCGCGGCGTTGGAAGCCGAAATCGGCGATTCATCGAGCACCACCGCGTCGGTCGTGCGCACGCCGGTGAGCGTGGTAACCCTCACTCCCTCTACCTTCCAGCACTTCGTAAAAGTGCAAGGCGCCATCGAATCGGATAACAATATCATAGTCAGCCCGGAAGCGGCGGGGATGTACACACGGGTCCTCGCCAAAGAGGGCCAGTTCGTCAAGCGCGGCCAGTTGATGGCCCAGCTCGACGACGATGTTTACACCAAATCCCTCGATGAATTGACCACCCAGTTGGAACTGGCGACCACGCTCTACGAGAAGCAACAGCGCCTCTGGGACCAAAAGATCGGTAGCGAGGTACAGTTACTCCAGGCCAAAACCCAGAAAGAGTCGCTGGAAAAGCGCATCGCTACAACCGAAGAGCAGAAGTCGATGACCCGGATCTACGCGCCCATCTCCGGGGTAGTGGAACAGGTATTTGCGAAGCGAGGCGAAAGTACCGGTCCGGGCCTCCCCTCGTTTTACGTCGTGAACCTGTCCGAGCTGTCCTTCAATGCCGATGTCTCCGAAGCCTACATTCCCTACATCAAGCGCGGGGACAAGGTGAAGCTTGACTTCCCAGCGGTCGATTACCAGTTGGAGTCGAAGGTGAGCAGTGTCAGCCAGACGGTTAATCTGCTCAACCGCACGGTTACCGTCAAGGTGAACCTGCCGGGCAAGCACGAGCTTCTCAAGGCAAACATGACCGGGGAAATTTCCATCAACGACGCCACAAACGAAAACGTCATCACCATCTCCCGCGAATTCATTCAGCAAGGCGGCGAAGGCAGTTACGTGGTGATCGCCGAGCGCAACGAAAGCGGCGACTACGTGGCCCGCAAACAACCGGTCGGGACCGGCATGTCCTACAATGGGCAAGTGGAAATTCTCGAAGGCCTCAAAAACGGCCAACTCATGGTGACCGAAGGCTACCTCTCGCTTTCGAGTGGACAGCCGATCACCTTTGCTAGTGAAACCGCCTCAAAATAAAATTTCACGTGAAAAAATTACCCAGCATAGATTCCATCCGGGAGTTTTTCATGTCCTCTTGGGCCATCGACAACCGCATCACGACTTACGTGCTGACGGTGCTGGTGACCTTGGTCGGGGTTTGGTCCTTCAACGCCATCCCCAAGGAGAACTTTCCCGAAATCACCGTCCCGCTGATTTACATCGGGACACCCTACCCCGGCAACTCGCCGGAAAACATCGAACAGAACGTCACTTACCACATTGAGAAAGAACTCAAGTCCATCGAAGGGGTCAAAGAGATCAAGAGCCAGTCGATCCAGGACTTTTCGGTGATCATTGTGGAGTTTGAGACCTCGGTCGACATTCCCGAGGCCAAAAAGGAAGTCAAGGACGCGGTCGACCGCGCCCAGTCCAATCTTCCCGATGACGCCGAAGATCCGCGCGTCGAGGACATCAACCTGTCCGAGATCCCGATCATGTTCGTGAACATTTCCAGTACCCTCCCGCCGGACATTCTGAAAAACTACGCCGAGCAGTTGCAAGACGAGATCGAGCAGTTGTCGGAGATCCGCCGTGCGGACTTGCTCGGGGTGCAAGAAAAGGAAGTCCAGATCAACCTGGACCTTTACAAGATGCAGGCCGCCGGCCTTGCCTTCGGCGACATCGAAAACGCCATCGGTCAGCGGGACGTCCTCATTTCGGGTGGCTCGGTGAACATCGGTGACCTGGAATACACCCTGCAGGTCGAGGGCAAATTCAAAACCGTCGAGCAGATCGGGGAAGTGACCGTCCGCAACAGCCGCGGGCTGCCGATCAAGCTTCGCGACGTCGCCGAGGTCAAAATGGCCTTTGAAGACCAGGATAGCTACGCCCGCCTCGACGGGCTGCCCACCGTCAGCCTCAACGTAATCAAGAAAGCCGGGGAAAACCTCGTCAGCTCTTCCAACAAAATCAAAGACCTGATCGAGGACTTCCAAACCAACCGCATCCCGACGGAGCTGCAGGACGATTTCAACATCAAGATTTCGGCCGACCAGTCCTACCTCACCAAGAACATGCTCAAAGAACTCACCAACACGATCGTCATTGGGTTTATTTTGGTGACGATTGTGCTGATGTTCTTCATGGGGATCCGCGACTCGATGTTTGTCGGATTGTCAGTACCGCTGTCTTCGATGATCGCCTTTGTGGTACTGCCCTGGATCGGGTTTACCCTGAATTTGGTGGTGCTCTTTACTTTCATCTTTGCCCTGGGGATCGTAGTGGACAATGCCATCGTGGTCATCGAAAATACCCACCGGATCTACAACGAGAACAAGAAGGTATCCATCGGCAAGGCGGCAAAAAAAGCGGCGGGCGAGGTCATCGCGCCAGTATTTGCCGGAACCCTAACCACCATGGCGCCGTTTATTCCGCTTACGTTCTGGGATGGCATCATTGGGGAGTTCATGTTCTTCCTGCCGATTACGATTATCATCACGCTGCTGGCTTCTCTCCTGGTCGCCTACGTGATCAACCCGGTTTTTGCGGTGAGCTTCATGCGCCGGGATGAGGAAACCAACAACCTATCCCTGCGCGGCTTTGCCATTGTGCTGATCATCATCGCCGCCTTTGCCGGACTGTTGTACCTGTCTGAAATGACCACCGGCGGCAACGTGCTGATGATCTTTGGCATCCTTTTTGCCTTGTACCGCTTCGGATTGGCACCGCTGATCAAACTCTTCCAGAACCGCTTCCTCCCCTGGATCATGGGCGTTTACCGTCGGATCCTGCGCTGGTCGCTGGTCAGTTGGCGGCCTTACGCCATCCTGGCATCGACGGTCTTCCTGCTGATCTTTTCCTTCTTTGTGATCGGAGCCAATCCGCCCAAGATCGTGTTCTTTCCCGAAGCCGATCCGAACTTCATTTACGTGTACACGCAATTGGAGACCGGAACCGACATCGAAAAGACCAACGAGGTCACGCAAGCCCTGGAAAACAAGGTCTACGCCATCCTCGGCCGCGACAATCCGGTGGTCAAATCGATCATCACCAATATCGCCAAAGGGGCCGGCTCCCCGGCGGACTTTAACCAGTCGGGAGTCTACCCCAACAAAAGCCGGATTCAGATCGAATTTGTCCCCTTCAAGGACCGAAACGGGGTTTCTACGGTGGATTACCTGGAAGAAATCCGCGATGCAATGGAGTATCCGGGTGCGGTCATCACCGTCGAAAAGGAAGCCAGTGGGCCTCCCACCGCCAAGCCGATCAACATCGAGATTTCGGGAGAAAACTTCCCGCAGATCATCGGGGTGGCCGACTCCTTGCGCAAGTTCCTCCGCAGCAAAAACATCGCCGGGGTGGAAGAGCTCAAGTGGGACCTCGAAGAGAAAAAACCGGAGCTTGAAGTGCGGGTCGACGAGGTCAAAGCCAGCGAAATCGGGATGAACATGGCCCAAATTGGGCTCGCGGTGCGGACCGCGGTCTACGGCGCAGAAGTCTCAAAGTTCCGCGAAGGCGAAGACGAATACCCCATCATGCTGCGCTTGTCCGACCGTTTCCGCAACGAAAGCGACGTGCAAAACATGCAGATCAATTACCGCGACATGTCCACGGGCTTGTTTCACTCGGTCCCGATCCGCTCGGTGGCCGATATCCAAGCCAAGTCTTCCTACGGGGGCATCAACCGCCTGGATCTGGAAAAAGCGGTCACCATCTCCTCGAATGTCTTGTCCGAGTTCAACCCGAACGAGGTCGTCGCCAAAGTCCAGACCGAGATTTCGGGTTGGATGAAGGACAACAAGGCCAAGCTCAGTGGCGTGACCATTGACATGACCGGTGAGCAAGAAGAACAAGCCGAGACGAGCGCTTTCCTGGGAACAGCGATGGGGGTGGCGTTGCTGCTGATCTTCCTGATTCTGGTCGCGCAGTTCAACTCGATGCCGAAAGTCTTCATCATCTTCTCGCAGATCATCTTCTCGATCACGGGGGTATTCCTCGGATTCGGGTTCTCCGGTATGGACCTGTCCATCGTCATGGTGGGAGTCGGTCTGGTCTCGCTCGCAGGAATCGTGGTGAACAACGGGATCATCCTGCTGGACTTCATCGAACTGATGAAGAAACGCGGCATGGGCACCCGAAAGGCCATCATTGAAGGGGGAGCCACCCGCTTTACGCCGGTCTTGCTGACCGCCTCCTCGACGGTACTGGGCTTGCTTCCCCTGGGAGTGGCCCTGAACATTGACTTTGGGACCTTCTTCAGCGAGCTGGATCCGCAGATCTTCTTCGGCGGGGACAACGCCGCCTTTTGGGGACCGCTGAGCTGGACGATCATCTACGGCCTGGGGTTTGCGACGATTGTGACGCTGGTCGTAGTTCCGGTGATGTATTACGTATTTTACGTGAACATCCTGGTGGGCACCCGCCGAGGAAAGCGCCTGGCCAAGCGCCTGAGCGGCTTCCTGACGGCCTAGGGACACCCAACCTAACAATGATTTAGTTGATCGATGATTCGATACGCCTGGCTTCCCCTTGTGGGGGCCGGGCTTTTTTATGACCGGCGATCCCCGGGTGAACCGATCAGTTTTAGGCTCCTTTCGATCAAGCGGGATGTTGCTCGGGGGGCAAATGACGGGGAGGAAAACCGAGGCTGGCCGTGCCTAGACCGCTTCCCCGGAGCGTTCTGGCTGGGCGGACCCTAGATGCAGCCTGCGACTGCTCGTGGGCCATTGACAAAAAAGCCGCCCCGAAACCGGGGCGGCGCGTTTATAGTTGCATTGCTCTGATAGTATTCTTACTCGACGATCACCAGCTTGCGCAGTTCCCGCTGGTCCCCAAAGCGGAACCGCACGAAGTAGGTGCCTTGGGCGATCGACTGGGTCGCGTAGGCAAACTTGTTGCTCCCTGCTTCCAGGCTCACCGCACGCCGGCTGACCGTCCGTCCGTAGACATCGATCAGCTCGATCTCCAGTGCCGCCGCCCGTTCCGCGAAGTATTCCACAAAGAAGCCGTCGCGCTCCCGGGTCGGATTGGGATAAAGGCCGACCAGTCCCGAGGTGTTGGTAAAGTTGATCGTGACCGCGTTGCTCTGGGTCTGCGCTCCATCCAGGTCAATCGCCACCACCCGGTAGATATTTTCGCCCAGTTGGGGCTGCGGATCCACCAATTCGTACCAGGTATCGGAGGTGGTATTGCCGGCGGCATTTTCCCGAGCGATTTCCCGGAAAGGTTCACCATGGGCGCTGCGTTCCACCCGGAATTCCCCGACATTGACCTCGAAGCGCGTGAGCCAATCCAGTTTCACGGTGGGACCGTCTTGCTCCCCGAAAAGCTCGAGATATTCCACCGGCAAGGTACAGGGCGGTACGATCACCGTATCAAAGACATCGCAGGCGCCTCCCGTCACCAGAACGGTAAAGGTATCGGCTACCGAGGGGGTGGGATCAGTATACACCGGGCTGTCCGTACTCGGATTTGAGAGGCCCGTGGAAGGCGACCAGTTGTAGGTAAACGGAGTCGGTGGGGGCGGACAGACATTGAACTGGATATTGGGCCGGCCCTGCTGCACTACCCCACCGGTCGCGGCCAGGTTACAACCCGGCGCGCCCACGAATTGCAGCATGGTTGCGTCGTAGCCCAGGCCATCAGTGTACTCGACATTGGCGGCCGCAGCGGTGGTCGCATTGGTATTGCACACTTCGACCACGATGTTGCTGGTACCGTCCCAGTCAAAGGGATTGGCCAGGGTAAAGACATTCAAACCAGTTACCCGCGCAAAGGGAATCGGCCCGAGTACATTGCTGGTTGGGAGAAAACCGGTCGTGGTACTCAAGTTGTTGTCCGTGGTGCAACCCATCCGGAAGGTCAGTGCGTCCAGGGGGAGGGAGTCGTTGATGCTGACGATATTGAAAGCAATCGCGGTGATCGTGCCGGAGCTGATCCCCGCGGCCGTGAGGTCAGCCGCTCGGTAGAGGTATTGGCTCCGGAAATCGGTGGTCGTGGTCCAAAACGGCGAATAGAACGTATTCGTGGAAGTGGTGGCCGTGCCGACTTGGCCAGAATATAGCGTCTGGGAGCACACCGTTCCATTGACCCCGCAGTTTGGCAGTGCCGGCACGAACTGTGGTCCGGTCACGGCGGCGTTCAATTGATAGCTCGGCGCGGGACAGTTGATCAGGGTATTTTGCAGCGCATCCACGAAATTCGTGCTGTCGATGGACACCGTGACGTTGTCACCACCGTCACACTGTCCACCACTGCTGACCACCACGTTGTAAGTCGTAGTGACCGTCGGAGAAGCAGTCGGTGCAGGAATCCCCGAATTGTCGAGGGTCGTGGACGGAGACCAGGTGTAGGTCAGCCCGGTCGGCTGGGCCTGGCAATATGAGAAAGAAAAATTGGGCCGGAAAAAGGTCCGCGCCAATCCCGTGGGCGAGGAACAAGCCCCCGTGACATTGAAGAGATTTTGGTAGAGGGTGCGGTTGCTCGTGCCCGTCTGCGCGAAGCGCACCTCGGAAAACGAAGTCGCCGTCGTACCGGTCTGCAGGGCATCGGTACAAAACTCGATCACCAAATTCGAAGTGCCGTCCCACATAAAAGGAGTCGCAAAATTGTAGGTCACCAGCCCGAGGGTCGGGGTTACCGAAGCCGAAGGGAATACCACATCGAGGTTCGGGATGAACGCCAATGACGCATCGAACTCATCCAGGGTGGTGCAGCCCATCTTGACGGTCACGTCGGTATTGGCCTCTCCGGCAGAAGTGTAATCCAGCGCAATCGAATTGATCCGCCCCCCACCGACAAAACCCATCGCGTCCAGCTCGGCCGCCGTCACGATGAATTGGCGCCGCAGGGAATAGCTCGCCCCTAGGAAAATAAAGTGCGGACCGTAGAGGCTGCTGGAAAATCCAGCGGGGTCGCCAATCAGACCGGTATTGACCGGACCCGAACAAGGAATCGCCGTAGGACCACAGTTCTGAGTGATCAGTGTGTTCAACGAAGCCGCACCCCCAATCGGGCAGATTGCGGTATCCAATTGGGCCAAAACGATCGGGGAGATTCCGTCGATGTTGATGGTCAGGGTATCACTGACTTCGCATCCGCTGCGATTTGCGGTCAGGATGTAATCGGTCGTATCGATGGCCAGGATAATCGGATCCTCGGCGACGGGGTTGTTGACCCCGGTCAGCGGCGTCCAGGAGTAGGTGTAAGTGCCCGGATCGAGCACCGCATTTGCCTGGTAGGGCTGGTTCAGGCACAGGGTGGTGTCATTGCCCACATCGAGATTGAACAGAGTCGCCACATTGACCGTCACCGCGTCGGAACCGGTGCAGGTGCCATCGTCTACCGACACCGTATAGGTGATCGTGGAGGAAGGCGTTGTGGTCGGATTGGCAATCGCAGGATTGTCGAGGAAAGTCGTCGGCGTCCAACTGTAATTCAAAGTCGGGGGCAGTGCTTCGCAGAAGGTAAATTGCATCCGGGGCCGGTCCGTAAACAGGGCGCCACCGGTTGCCCCACAAGCTCCCGGATTGAAGGGATCATTGAAGAGGCACATCATATTGGCGGGGTACGAGTCGTACTGCACATCCGAGGGGGTGCCGAGGGCCTGCTGGGTGTTGACGCAGAATTCAACAACCAGGCTCGACAATCCATCCCACATGTAGGGATTGGCCAGGGGGATGTTGTTCAGGCCGGCGACCGGCGTCAGATTGAACGCCGGCTGAACCTGGGTTAAGCCGGTATAGAAATTCGAATTCAGGAATGCGGAATCGGCCACGCAGCCCATCGCGATTTCGACATCGGTCACGATGTCCCCCGGAGTATTGACAAACAGCCCAATCGCCGAAATCCTTCCCCCACCAACGAAGCCCATCGCATTCAGTTCCGCGGCGGTAAAGATGTATTGTTTGATATTGGAATATTGAAATCCGGGGTCGATCACCCAGGGACCGTAGTCACGCAAGCTGCTGCCCCCCGCCCCAATCGTACCCGTCGTGACCGGTCCGGTGCAGGCATTGGTGGTGAGGCCGCACTCCTGAAACACGACCGAGTTGAGTTGCAAGGGCGCGTTTTCGCAAATCGTATCGATTGGGTCAATGGCCACCCGGGGGGCAACCCCATCGATATTGACATCCAGCGAATCGGTCAGGGTACATCCATCCGCCGAAGTCACGGTCAGAAAATAGCGGGTGCTGTCGAGGGGATTCGCGGTAGGATTGGCGGTATTGGTACTGCTCAAGCTATCCGCCGGCGTCCAGTTGTAGGAATAGGGCGTGAATCCGGTCCCGGTGGGCGTTGCCGAAGCATTGAGCTGGGCCAACCCGAAGCGGCAAATCGTCGTGTCGTTGCCCGCATCCAGGACAAAATCGGGCACAACGGTTACCACGACTGTGTCCCGATTTTTACAGATCGGGCTGAGGTTACTGAGGACTTCCAGCGAAACGGTATTGCTCGGCGCGGTCGTAGGATTCGGGCAGTTGAGGCAGCTCAGGTTGCTCGGTCCGCCGCTGATTTCGCTCCAGGTAAAGGTGGTTCCCCCGACCGCGTTGAGCTGGACCGGTGACCCGGCGGGGCAGTAGGTCGTATCCGACGTGGTCTCAGTGGAGGGCACGACCGTGATGTCGTAATTAAAAATCTGGGAGCCCAAAATCGGGCAGCCGTCGTCTTGAATGGTGACCGTAAAATTAAAAAAACCCGTTTGGGTTGCGGTTGGGGTCCAGGAGACAGTTCCGGTGACCGGATTTGTGCCCGAAGTGGTAAAGGTTGCCCCGGGCGCCACCAGGTTGACATTCGAGGTCATGGTGACATTATCGGTCAGGTTGAGATCGTCCGCAATGATGTCAAAGGTAAGCGGAACGCCGGGACAGATCTCGACCGAGTTGGAATCCACCCTGATCCCACCGACCAGATTGTTGATGTCATTCGGATTGAGCTGCGGCTGTTGGTTGATGCACTGCAAGACGACGACCTGGATGTCCCGCGTCGATGTCCCGATCAGCGTACCGTTGCGGTATTCGGCAACTTGCACCGCCACTACAAATACTTGTCCCGGGATCGTATCCACCGGATTGACGCACATGGATCCAGTCAGGGAGTCAAAATCGATGAATCCGCGGTTGTCGAAAAGCGGATAATTCGGGTTCAAGCTCGGGTCCGAATAGGCAATCGGGGTGCCGGGTGCCGGTCCGTCCAGGGGTTGCACCAGAGAATAGACCAAGGAATCACCATCCGGATCGACCGCACCGTGGTTGTAGCAAAACAACTGATCGGCGCAGATATAGGGAACCGGCGAAGAGGTAAAGACCGGCGAGCTGTTACAGAGGCCGTTGGTATTGTCCAGGGTAGCAGAAACGAACAAGCTTTGGTTCGAAGGATTGTCCAGGGTCGTCACCGCATTGTTCCGGCAGCATTCTTCGAAGCTAACCACCCAATCACTGCACGCCTGGGTAAAGGTAAAGGTGCCCTGATAGACATATTGCTCCACCCCCGGCAGGCAAGTTCCGGTACAAGGTGGCGACGCACAAGTGCTCTGGGCGAGTTGGGCGGCACACAGGGGCGAGACCTCGGTCGGCCCCGAAACCAGTGACAAGTTGATGTTGAAGTTTTGGCCACAGGAAGCCGAACTCAGATTGATGGTTTGGGCATTTCCGACCGCAATTCCATCACAATCCCGGTAGAAACTCAGCGTAAACTGGTACTGGTTGGTTCCGATACAAGTGTAGGACAGATCGTTTCCCTGGGCGTGCGAGGCGTAGCTGATACTCGGGGATCCAAATAATGCGAGACAGAATCCGCCCAGCAAAATTAGGAAGCTTTTTTTCGTCCACCCGAATGAATCATGTAGTAGTTCCAATAGCATTACAAATAGCTTTTAACCATAAAAAACGCTGATGGATCGCTGCCGTGAGCAAACGCGAAGGGTTTGTTTTGGTCGTTCAATCGGTAAACATTCGTAGCTCTAGTAAGTCGGTCAACTCTCCATTACGCAAATCAACAATCAATGTACAACTTTTCCATCGGAAATGCTATTGTCGAAGGGCGGTACGGGCGATGCACAAATGACTGAATTCGTGCTTCCTAATTGGCTATTGGTCAATAATTTAGAGAGACGCCGCCCCCTACTACAGCAGAATTCCACACAACTGCTAAATCGATTCAGGAAAAGTCAAAGCAAGAAATGATTGACCTCGGGAAAATTGGGGGAAGAAGTTGTTTACCTGGGGGACAATTTCGGGAAGGATTTCTCCGGATTGGGAACCGGAAAACCGGCCAAAAACCACTTCCGGCAGGAGAAAATCGAACATGCCCGAGTGAGAGATCACTCAGAAAACTGGCCTTTCCGCGGGGTATTTCGCACCAATTTTGTGTAAGGATCCGGGCAAATTTTGCCCACGAAACGGACTTTTGAGGGGTTAGACCATCATTTTTACCGTCGGCTGATTTACAGTCCGCTAGGCTGCCGGTAAGAATCTCCCGTATTTTCTCGCCCTTTTTTTACGATGCTTTATGTGTGAATCGAAAATTTTACTATATTTGTCCTAGGTTTGTTTGTTATGGTTAGTTAGTTTGCCGCCTGTCACTCAACAACCCGTTGAGGGCAGGCGTTTTTCTTTCCTCTTTTTCGCCCATTCTCCGGGCAATTTTCTCCTACTTTGACTTGATGTTACAAAACGTTTCCAGCGCTTATTGCACCGGATGTTCCATTTGGAATTTGCGCGTAAACCACTTGCGTGTTGCGGACAATCAGGCCGCAGGATCGGAGGTGATCGCTGCGCCGAGCGCAGTTCGACCGCGCCGCTATCCCTCCACCTCCGCAAAGGCAATCGCAGCTTTAAAGGCGGTTTAAAATTGGTTTGTGAAATTTGCTAATGCAGATCTTTTTGTCCATCAAAGCTCATTTTAGAGTCCATAGCAAAGCTAAGGGCGAGAGAATAGCGGAAGAGGGGCGGAAAAAGATGCCATAGCAAAATCGCAGAATTAAATTCAAACCGCCTCTCAGGCGTGGTGAAAAACGAATTTGTGAGGTAGGCAATCCCACATTTTTTCATCATCCAGGCGCCGTTTTGCAATGGGTAATCTGAATTCTGAGCTGCATCACCGCACTCGGGAAATCACCGGTAAGATCTCGGCCCAGAAATTGAAAAAGGGGCTACCACAAACCCGCAAGATTAAAGGTAACCCACCTCTTACACCGAAGTCGCAAACTGGATATTGTACAAATGGGAATACAATCCGCCACGGGCCACCAAATCGGCGTGCCGGCCGGATTCCACAATCCGACCTTCATCAATCACGTAGATCCGGTCCGCCTCCAAAATCGTTGACAGGCGGTGCGCGATTACAATCGAGGTGCGATTCTGGGTCAGTTGATCGAGTGCTTCCTGAACCAGTCGCTCCGATTCCGAGTCCAGGGCACTGGTCGCCTCATCCAAAATGAGAATCGGAGCATTTTTGTAGATCGCCCGGGCAATTGCCATGCGCTGGCGCTGTCCCCCCGACAACTTGGTGCCCCGCTCACCGATGTTCGTGTCGTAACCCTCGGCCATCGTCGCGATGAAATCGTGGGCATTGGCGATGCGGGCTGCCTCCATGGCCCGATCCCGGTCCGGCTGGGCGTCCCCGTAGGCGATGTTGTTCAGCACAGTATCATTGAACAGCACCCCTTCCTGCGTTACCACGCCGATTTTCGTCCGCAAATCCGCCACCCGCAAATCGCGCAAGTCGTGCCCGTCCACGGTAATTTTACCTCGAAACGGATCGTAAAAACGGGGCAAAAGGTCCACCAGGGTCGACTTTCCTCCCCCGGATGGCCCCACCAAAGCAACCGTTTCCCCTTTTTGTATTTCCAGATCGATGCCCTTGAGCACATCCGCTTCGGCATAGCGGAACCAAACCCCTTCGTAACGGATTGATGCAGTAAAATTGGGCAAGGCCTTGGGATTGGGCTTTTCTTGGACGTCTTCCGGGGTCAACAAGAATTCTTCGACGCGCTGGAAAGAAGCGATGCCCCGCTGGATCCGCGACAATGCCCCGGAAAAAGTCTTGATCGGCTGGATAAATGAGCCGAAAAGGGCGACAAACCCGATGAATGCCGACGGCTCCAACTCCCCATTCCCAATCAGAATCAGGTTGCCCCCGTAGAGAATCACCCCGATGACAACGCCGATGGCCATCACCTCGGTCAACGGCGAGGCGATGTCGCTGCGCCGCTTGAGCGCTACCATTTGATCGCGGTAATCGTCATTCATGGCTTGGTATTTCGCACCTTCATGCCGCTCCGTTGAAAAAGCTTTCACGATGCGAATCCCGGCGATAAATTCATCGAGTACCGAAATGAGGTTGCCGAGTCGTTCCTGCCCGCGGCGTGCCCGCTTTTTCAGTGATTTTGAGATGTAGTTGATGAACAAGCCCGTCACCGGAAGTACCAGCAGGGTGAAAAGGGTCAGTTTCCAGGAAATCACGAACAGCGAGCCCAGAATCAACAGCATCGCCACGGGATCACTGACCATGTTTTGTACCGTCCCGATCACGCTTTCCTGCACGATTTGGACGTCGGTCACCAATACATTGATGATCCGGCCTTTGCGCTTGCCGGTAAAAAAGGGCATACTCAATCGGGTGAGGTGCTCAAACAGGCGCTTGCGCATCAGATTGATCACGCCTTGCTCGAAAGGGGCGATGAAAAAAGCTGCGGTGTAACGGAAAGCACTTTTCAGGAAAATGGAAATGCCCAGCGCGATGCACAACCAGATGAGCACCTGCCACCGGCCGTTGGCGGCGATGAGCGCGTCGATGGCGAGGTAGGCCTGCTGCATCAGGCTGGGGTCATCGGCGGCTTTGGCCGCGGCCAGGGCACCTTCACCGTCGGACTGGCTGAATAGGATTTGCAAAAAAGGAATGACCAGCGCGATGGAGAAAATGCTGAAAAAGTTGTAGAGAAACAGCGAAATGAAACCGATGATGCCCTCGCGCAGAAAAGGGCGGCCGTAGGCTAGAATTCGCAAATAGAGCTTCATTTCTTAACTTTGAGCAAAACTAAGGAAAAAACAGAGGATGAAAGAGTCCACCCGGCAAAAGAAATTGGGACGGCGAATCCAGCAAGAACTCAGCGAGATCTTCCAGCGCGAGATGGAGATGCCCGCGGGCGCGATGTTGACGGTGACGGTCGTACGTGTCACCGGTGACCTGCGGGAAGCGCGGGTA
This sequence comes from Bacteroidota bacterium, assembly GCA_039024435.1. Classification (GTDB taxonomy): domain Bacteria; phylum Bacteroidota; class Bacteroidia; order J057; family JADKCL01; genus JBCCQH01. The sequence goes on along the minus strand of JBCCQH010000046.1, from coordinate 9,279 downwards.
TATATCTCCATCTTTCCGGACAAGGATGCCGAAACCCACATTCGCGAGTTAAATGAGCGCCAAAAAGAAGTCCGCGGCTTCCTGGGAAGGCGCATTCGCAAGCAAGTACGACACATTCCGGAAATGTTCTTTTATCTCGACGATACCCAGCAGGAAGTGGCCCACATCGAGAGCTTGCTTTCGAGTATTCAAGGCTCGAGCAACGAAGAGGAATAATGTCGACGCCCCGCACCAAACCGCCGTTCTGCCCTTATGTTTAATCCCGGAGAGATTGCTTGGCTGATAGGATTGCTGGGAATTTTTCCCCTGGTGGCAATTGTCCTCTCCTATTTTCTGGTCAAATACGGCCTCGCCAGTATCCTACGGCCCATCATGGGGCGATTTTCGGTCTTTGTGGCCGACCGCTATTTATTTTCCCGCCAACACCGCGGCGCAATCAACATCATCACGTTCATTTCCGTACTTGGGGTGACTTACGTTTGCCTGGTTTTGATTGTGATCCTTTCCGTTTTTAATGGCTTCCAAACCTTGATTGAAGGCATGTACACCGCCTTTGACCCCGATATCAAGATCGTCGCCGAACGGGGCAAGACCCTCCCCTACTCAGATTCACTGATCACGCGCATCGCCCAAACCGAAGGGGTGAATTTTGTTTCTCCCACGATCCAGGACAAAGCCATGCTCACCTATTTTGACAAGCAATACTTGGTCGAAATCAAAGGCGTGCGCCGCGATTACCTGAATGTCAGCCGCCTCGATACCCTGGTCTACGAAGGTGACTACCAATTTGAAACGGCGGACGGCTACCCGATGACCGTTCTGGGGGGCTCGGTCGCCTACTACATCAATTCGCGCATGAGCGACCGCATCAATCCCATGAAGATTTGGGCCATCGGCGACGTCAAGCAACTCCTGCGCAATCCCGAGGCAGCAATGCGCCCTCCGGTCGATATCTTCACGGCGGGATATTTCAAAGTGCAAATGGAGTACGACACCAAGTATGCCCTGGTGGACTACAACCTCGCGGAGGAAACCTTTGACATGGTAGGAAAAGTCAGCTCCTACGACGTCAAACTCAATGATTTCGATGATTCCGAGTTGATCGCCCGCCAGCTCCGCGAACGTCTGGGACCGGATTATCAGGTCCAGACCTGGTACGACCAGCACGAAACGCTCTTCAACGTAATGAAAAATGAGAAGCTGGTCGCCTATCTCATTTTGACCTTGGTCCTCATCATCGCCGGAGTCAATATCATCGGGGGCCTCTCCATGATTGTTTTGGAGAAGACCCGGGACATTGCCATTCTCCGTTCAATGGGAGCCCAACGGAGCGTAATCCGCCGCCTCTTCCTCGTCGAGAGTACCTTTGTGGGAGGCATCGGATGCTTTGCGGGCATGCTTGCCGCCTTTGTTTTTTCTCAGGTCCACCTCGCGGTCGGGGTAATTCGCATCAACGGAGGGGAAAGTTTCGCCGAAATCGAATATTTCCCCTTGGAAATGGCTTGGCAAGATTACGCACTTACCTTCGTGACGGTATTTGCCCTCTCCATCCTCGCCGGACTCTATCCGAGCGCAAAGGCCGCAGCCACCCAGATTGTGCGTTCCCTCCGGAAATGATCCTTTTCTTCTCGTTCAGATTGAATTGCCTCATCGGGGGCGTTCATTGGGGCAAACCCCTTGATTCAACCTGGATTGCAATCCGGAGAGCGATAAAAGGATGGGAGGAATATCCCAGGCCCGCTGAACCCAAGCCACCAGCGCAGCGCGGTTGATTGGCTATCTTCCCGCCGGAAGTTAAGCGCGGCGACGGCCGTAACAATTCGTTCTTGTTGGGCTCCGGATGAGCAAATTGGAGTTCTAGACCGTACAATTTGAACCACCGGGAACGCGCTTGGAAGTTCATGAAGGCAAAGTAAAATCAATCAACGACCAAAGAACAAATCCTTCGTCGATAGGTAGGGCTGCAACCGACAAAAAGCATACATATTGCGATCCTCGTAAGCTGACCAGACCATGTAGGAAATCCAATCGATGAATTGCAGCGAATTGTTGCCCAAGCTATCCTGCGGCATATCTACCAATTCTGTACAGCTACACATTTCAAACCACAATTTCGTTTGGAGGTAATCCCCAATGCTATTGCCACTTTTAACCTTCACACTTCGGTTGTCGCGGATGAGATTAACGTGGTCACATTTTCGTATTCCGCTCAACAGCCCAAGCCCAATCATATAGTTGTACAGCTTGTTTCCGTCTTGCCGGATATGCGGCGCAACGTTTTGCTTTTTGACGGTGATGGCTCCCAGGTGCGCATTGGGTTCCTTGTGTAGCATCTGTATTGTTTGATCAATAATCAGATCTTGCTGCTCAAGGGACATGCGATTGCCTTTCAATTCTTGCTTTGGATCTGCTCCCCACTTTCGGAAGCATTCCCGCACGAGACGCTTGGGCAGCGCTTTGGATGCTCTCGGAACAATAATGTAGGCAAGTGTCAAATATCTACTCGATCCTCCCCTCCGATATTCCGCCCCAAATTTCCATCCCAGGTCTCCGCTCTCATCGAGGTAGACGTTTGACTTCATATAGGTAAAAAGAAAAGTGGCGGACCCTGACTGCGGTGTATTTAAGAACACACTTATGATAGTTTCTCACCATCACGCTCTTCCAGGTTTTACCCGCCAGCTCTCCAAAGGTATTTCTTTTTTTCGGGATAAAAAACTTTTCGCCACTTTTTTTAGCTATAAACCAAATTAATCCCCAAAATTCCGCAAACAATTGTAGTATTTTAATTGCTACGCAATTAAAAAGCCGGGATGGTCAATCCCGGCTCACGTTCGTATGGTTCGTCAGATCAAAGATGTAATACTGAATCGCCTGTATTTGTATTGCTTATTTATCGGTTGCTTGGTAATCTCCAGGGAATCGAAAGCTCAGTTTCTGCCTCCCCAGTCACAATTTCAATTTCCACAGTTAATTGGCTTTTATTGGCAGTCGACATCGATGTAGCCGGCATCCCAGCAGCGCCAATCACTGTCGCCAAAGTGAATCTCATCCTTTACCCGTCCCACCAAGTCAAAGTGGCTCCACTCGATCTCAATCATGCGGTTTTCTTGCGGGCCGTAGATGGTATAAGCACGGTCCCGCTCCGGATCATCAACAATGCGGTACTCGATATAACCCCCATTTCCGGCATCTCCGGGGATGATATTCGTGTAGCGGATGCGGGCATCATTGAAGCTCGTGGCATTGTACTCAATCGCGATGTAGGGCGTGGGTGCACTCGGGTCCCGGTTCAACGTCCAGTTGGCGTTCCCACGGGTGATCGCTGAGCGACCGCTGTACCACAGAAAGTTCTGAAATCCACGCTGCTGCGAGATGTACATTTCCCAGCGTGAATCGGCTCCGTCGATCCAGCCTTGCAGCGAAGCATCATACTGACGCCCCAGCACCGTTACGCTGTATTCCCAGACATACCGCTGCAATCGGCGATCCCACTGCGGCGTGTGGTTAAACGACTCCCCAAAGGCCGCTACCGGAACCACGGCATTGACCGCGATCACTACATTCCAGATCAGAACATTCGTGGCAGCAAAACCAAAATTGCTGTAGGTGGAGTCGTCGGAAAGGCGCCCGTTCGCCATTTTACCGTCGGAAAAGTCCGCAAAATCCATCAGGAAAGAAGCTTCCGGCGGCAGTTCAGGAGCCGGTTCATCGGACTGCCGCCCACAGCTCGCAAGAACAAAGACCAGAGAGAGGGCGAGGAGAATGCTGTTCGTAAATTTCATTTCATTTTTGATTTAGGGTTCTGCGTTTCTTTAATTCTAAGTCGGAGTTGTTCTCGTTTTGCTTCTTAGACCCGCTACGGCCCAACTACACGTACACGGAAGAAGAAAAAAATCAAAAATTCGCATAATTGCCTGATTTTCAGACCTAAAAGATGGCATCATTTTTCACCAACGGATCTCGATCTGGCCGCGGCAACGACCATGATCGCCGTACCCTGGGCCTACTTCCCTTTTGTACCTGTGCAGAAAAACGTATTTTAAAACGCACGCCCCGGTGTGGAAGCTTGCAACGCCAGCGGCGGTTTTCTCAAGAAAATATTACTCACTATGCGCAATTCGGTTCATTTGCTGTGCGGGCTGTTAATGGCGGCCGCTTTCCTGTGGCTTCCCGCTCAGACCAGCAACATTTTAATCACCAATCCGACCGCCGATCAAGTCATCAAGGGCAATTACAACCCCGCTGACTACCTCGCCAGTACCGTACTGAATCATCCCGACAGCATCATCGGTGGTCTATTGGGTAGCATTGCGCCCGATAGTCTGCAAAGCTACCTCGTGCGCCTGAGCGAATTTTTCAACCGCAATACCGGCTCGGACACCGTCTCTTCCACGACCGGAATTGGTGCGGCACGCCGCTGGGCCTTGGGCAAATTCCAGGAATTCAGCGCCGAAAACGAAAACCGCCTCCTGACGGGCTACCTGCAATTTGACCGGACCGTCTGCGGCATGGGACAGCACCGCAATGTCCTCGGCGTGCTGCCCGGAATCGACGCCGATGCCGAGGGCATCATCATTATTGAAGGCCACATGGACAGCCGTTGTGACGGCAATTGCGACATCAATTGTGCGGCTTACGGGGCCGATGACAACGGGAGCGGAACCGTCTTGGTGATGGAACTGGCCCGGGTACTGAGCCGCTACAGCTTCAACCATACGATTGTATTTATGCTCACCACCGGGGAGGAACAGGGATTGTTCGGTGCCGATGCCATGGCCAATTACTGCTTCAGCAGCAATATTCCGGTCAAAGCCGTACTGAACAACGATATCGTCGGTGGAATTTTTTGCGGGACTACCGCCTCGCCCCCCGGCTGCCCCGGCGCGGGCGACATCGACAGCCTGAACGTACGCATCTATTCCTCCGGCGGATACAACAGTCCCAACAAACAATTGGCGCGGTACGTGAAACTGGAGTACAAAGAGGAATTGCTGTCCCAAATCAATGTCCCAATGGCCATCAACATCATGTCCGGTGAAGACCGAACGGGACGCGGGGGCGACCACATCCCCTTCCGCCAACGCGGATTTTCTGCCATTCGCTTTACCTCAGCCAATGAACACGGGAACGGTAATCCCAGCACGCCCGGCTACATGGACCGGCAGCACACCTCCGAGGACAGCATCGGCATTGACCTCGACAATGACGGAAACCTCGACAGCTTCTACGTCGACTTCAATTATCTGGCACGCAACGCGCTCATCAACGCCAATGCCGCCGGCCTGATCGGCATAGGACCAGAAACGCCCACCTTCAGTGCGGTCCCGGCCGCCGGGGGAATCGAGGTCAACATTGCCTCGGCGATCCCTTACCCTGCCTACCGCGTCGCAATCCGCCAGACCAACAATGACTGGGACACCGTCTACACCCTTACAGGGCCCCTCGACACCCTTTTGGGATTGACCCAAGGCACAACGATCATCCTCAGCGTCGCCGCGGTCGACAGCAACGGAATCGAGAGTCTGTTCAGCAACGAAGACAACCTCACGCTCACCGGAATCGATGGAGCCCACCCTTCCGGAGTCAGTCTCCTGCCCAATCGCCCCAATCCTTTCGACGAACAGACCATTATTACTGTGCGCCGGGAGGACTTCGTCCAGTTTGAAGAAGCGTTTATCCGCATTTCCGACATCAAAGGCCGGGAAGTCGAGCGCATACCGATGACCTTAGAAGCCGACATCAACGAAGTATACTTCTACCATGGATTCCACGCCCGGGGGGTCTACTTCTACAGCCTGGTCATCGACGGCCGCATCCTCGAAACCCGGCGCATGGTGATGGAGTAAACGGAAAAATACATTGATCAGTGAGGAACACTGCCCTGGCTATCCCGTACTACCCCCCCCTCCCCGATCACTTGGGCCGAGCAACCCCGCGCAACCGCACTCCGGCATTGCTCTCCGGATCGGGTAAGAGGCGATCTTATAACTGGACCGTACAGGCAGGTCACGCCACCCGGGCAATTGTCAAAGCCTGAACAAAACGATTTCCCGAAAAGTCTCACCTTTGGAACATGCCCCGGGGAAATCGGTAGACTGAAGTACACCGTTTCCTCTGGCATGAACATTGTTCGTATCGTATCCAACCGCAATCACACTTAAACATGGCCGACCGCTCAAAGCTTTGGTACCTCGAAAACTTCAACCTTCTGGAAGGTTTGTCCAAGGACGAAATGATGCACATCCACGACACCACCGTGATGATGAACGCCAAAAAAGGGCAGTACATCTATTTCCCCGAAGACCCCTCCCGGTCCCTCTTCTTCCTGAAAGAAGGACGGATCAAGATCGGAAATACCTCGGAAGATGGCCGGGAAAATATCCTGACCATCCTGCAACCAGGAGAAGTGTTTGGGGAACTGGCGCTGACCGGCGAAGGCCAACGCGAAGACTACGCCCAGGCAATGGACGAAGGCGTCGTCATCTGTGCGATGGGAATCGATGACATGGAAACGCTGATGGAGCGCAGCACCAAAATGGGTCTGCGCCTCACCAAACTTATCGGATTTCGGATGCGGAAAATCGAGCGCAAACTCAAGGCGCTCATTTTCAAAGATGCCCGCACCCGCATCATCGACTTTATCCGGGAAATGGCCGAAGAAATCGGTCGACCCGCTGGCGACGAAGTTCTGATTCGGCATTCGCTGACTCACCAGGAAATCGCCAACCTTACCGCCAGTTCCCGCCAGACCGTCACCACTGTTCTGAATGAGCTTCGCGCCGACAACATCATCAATTTCGAACGAAAACGGATCATCGTCCGTGACGTGCGCAAACTAAAGTGATTGAAATGGAATACACCTTATTCATCAGCGACGGCTGCGAAAGCTGTGACAAAGTGGCCCACCACCTGCGCGAGAAGCGCATTGCTTTCCGGGTGGTCGACCTCAGTGATCCCGAGGTAGAAACCCCGGAAGGACTCCTGATCGTACCCGCCCTTTTCCAGGGAGGACGACTGCTCGCCTACGGACCGGATATCCCGGCAGCGGCCAGCGCCTGATCGTTTACTGAACCTTGGAAAGATTTGTTTGCCTATTGGAACTGTTTACTCAATCTACATCTTCGTAATCCACCTCTTCGATGTACTTCTCATCGATGGAAGGCTTTTCTTCCTTTTTGTCGTTGGCCTTGGGGATGGAAACTTTGACGTCGTCGTCCAGAAAAACGTTGTCTTCAAATGGGCTGTAACCTTCAGCGTGCTGTTCGTAGGTGCGGGTTTGTCGGTCGAGGTCTTCTTGGGCTTTTTTGACGAAATAGCGCAAAACACGCTTGGAAATGAGAGGGCCAAAAAATTTGAAGAACAAATAGACCGCCACGTAAAATACGACGACCCAAAATATGAGCTTCAAAATAATCATGCTCAAATATAGGGACTACGCTCCAGTTTTGACACCGTTCAGGACCTCTTCGTAGTATTTTTCGTAGTGCGGGACTACATTGTCCAAAGCGTACTCCTCGGCCACCCGGCGCGCATTTTGGGAAAATTCCCGCCACTTTTTATCGTCGTTCAGCAGTTCCAATGCCCGCCGTCCCATCTCGGCCACGTCACCCACCTCGATGGAAAAACCGGTGACACCACTGCGATTGATTTCTGGCAATCCCCCCGCATTTGAGGTGATGCACGGCACACCACAAGCCATGGCCTCCAGCGCCGATAAACCGAAACTCTCCGAAGCCGAAGGCATCAAAAACAAATCCGCCAGAGAATAAATTTCCTCGACCGGATTTTGGTTGCCGAGGAATACAATGTCGCTGCACAGATTGAGTTCACGGCAGAGGGCTTCGCAGCGCTGGCGTTCCGGGCCATCTCCGAGCATCAGCAACTTCGAGGAAATCCCTTGCCGAATCTTTTCGAAAGTGCGGACGACATCCTCGGTGCGCTTCACCTTCCGAAAGTTTGAAGTGTGGACGATGATCTTTTCATTGTTCGGGGCGATGATCTTGCGAAAATGCTCTTTGTCCTGCTTTGAAAAGCGGTCCAGATCCACAAAGTTTGAAATCACCGCGATCTCCCGGTTGATGGAAAATGTATCGTAGGTGTCCTGGCGTAGGAAATCCGATACCGCCGTCACACCATCGCTGTGGTTGATCGACCAGGCGACCACCGGCTCATAAACCTTCCGCTTGCCCACCAGCGTGATATCGGTGCCGTGCAGCGTCGTGATCACCGGCACGTAACGGCCCATTTCCCGGAGAATATTGCGTGCTTGCAATCCCGCGGAAGCGTGCGGAATCGCGTAGTGCACGTGGAACAAATCCAAATCCTGATACCGGGCAACGTCCACCATCGTACTGGCCAGTGCCGATTCGTAGGGCGGGTACTCAAACAGAGGATAATCCGCGATGCGTACTTCGTGAAAAGTGATGTTCTGGGTAAAGTGTCCCAGTCGAATGGGCCGGCTGTAAGTGATAAAATGCACTTTGTGTCCACGCATAGCCAGGGACTTGCCCAGCTCGGTAGCGACGACACCACTTCCTCCGTAAGTTGGATAGCAAACAATTCCAATGTTCATAGCGAGGCAAGGATTACTGCGAAATAGTATGACGCGGTGGATCTAAGGCGTATGTTCACAAGAAAATAACCTTCACCATCTCAGAATGTTTATGCTAAGTCCCCCCCCAATCTTCCACGCAAATCAACAAAATGGCATTGCCATCCTAAATGAGCAGCCTACCCTCTCGGGAACAAGCCTTTCGTAGTAGCTTTCTATGCCCACCTTGTTCTGGCCCGGTCCTTAATTGCCCTTCGCTCCTTTTCCTGCGGGTATGCGGTGCTGGTGATTCTGGCGACGCAGCTTGCCCTGCGCTACCGAGGCCCCGGGAAAACCGCCGCTCTCCTACTCTTGCCTCCCATTTTGATCCGTAGACTCCCGCCCGCCTGCGCGGGGAAGGCGAGGTGGTCAAACTCGGCATCTTTCGCCTCGTTGAGTTGGGTGCATTGGCGATTACCTCTACCGGAGGCACGCTGTGGGCTACCGGAAAAATTCCTGAGAAATGTATGACTTCGAGCGCGACTGCCGCGAGAAAGATGAAGCACTCGCCGTAAATGGATTGCGAAACCTACCGCCGGACTGGGCTTAGAGGCTGTTTAAAATTGGTTTGTGAAATTTGCTATCGCAGATTTTTTTGTCTCTCAAAGCTCATTTTGGAGTCCATAGCCAAAGCTATGGGCGAGAAAATAGCTGAAGAGAGGCGGAAAAAGATGCCATAGCAAAAT
>JBCCQH010000045.1:0-53902 GCA_039024435.1 Bacteroidota bacterium | reverse complement strand
TTAGAGGCGGTTTAAATTTAATTCTGCGATTTTGCTATGGCATCTTTTTCCGCCCCTCTTCCGCTATTTTCTCGCCCATAGCTCAGGCTATGGACTCCAAAATGAGCTTCGACGGACAAAAAAATCTGCACCAGCAAATTTCACCAACCAATTTTAAACAGCCTCTTAAACCTTCCAGAAATAATTCTCCTTCCCGGGTAGGGTATCGGTGCGGCACTGTGTAGTAACGCAAAACTTGACCAAGTGACGGCCACGACCAACCCTACCACGATGCTTGATATCCGGAGGGATTTGACCAAACACGCATCGTGGGGTGGAAAAATGCAACTGCTGCAAGGAAGCACGGAAACTTCGGGGCGTTTTTCGGTGGTAAAATTGGGTGGATACTATATGCATCGCTTGATCCCGTATTTGACGGAAATGCTACCGACAGTAGTCCCATATCTCCAGTTTGAATATGGCGGTCAATATTTTTACGGTCAGGAATACGCAAACAAATTGCATCCTTATGTAGCGGGAGGAACTGGATTTGAGGTCACGTTGCTCCCTGGCATTTCCGCGGAGAAAAGTGCTGATGATGCGCTTTCAATGACGAGTATTCTCCCCGATCAATTGCAACCAAAAACCGGATTTGGGTTTACGGTTGGAAAATAGTCCTTCCATCAGTCAATCTCACCCATCACCCGAACCGCCGCCGGGTAAAGATTATGGCCAGGCTCATCGAGGATCTCCCGCAGGGAGGTCTTCGCATTTTCAAAATCATTCTTCCAAACATAGGCCAGGGCCAAGTACCACCTTGTGGTATGGTACAATACAATTTCGGCACAGGGCCTTTGCGCATCATTCAAATACGTCTCCAGCACTGAAATTGCCGAATCAGGCTCCGTGAGGGCCAAATGGCAAACGCCACGGTAAACCTGAATCTCACAATAGTTCTCATCCGAGGGAAGAATCCGGTCAAAATATTCCAAGGCCTTAGCGTATTTTTCATCCCGATAGGCAGCAAACCCAGAATCTTGGACCGATCCCAAAGAGGACTCCAACTCTTCCATCGCGAAAAACTCACGCTTGAATACTTCCTTTCCATCAACAGAGTTATTGGAAGAGATGTAGATCCATCCCATGACCGCCAATAGAACGATCGAGGCTGCTATCCCCCAGATAATTCTCCTATTGCTCCCGGGGTGCTCGTCCTCTTGAAATCGCGTTCTGGCAGCACGTATATCTTCGGCCAATCTTTCCTTCCCGGAATCGATTGCCATTTCCCGGATTAACTCCATGTCCCTAACCAAAACCGCAAACTCAGGGTCGGAAGCCCTGCGTGCCGAAAAAGAAGCCTGTTCGGACTCGTTCAGCAATCCGGCAAAATATTGGTCGATCAGCGCTATGTCTTGGGGATTAGAATCCATGGTTACTTCATCATATTCCAGTCTAAATCCGCGTCGTGGATGACTTTTCGAAGCGAATCGATGCACCGCTTGACCGAAACCCGGGTACTCTCTGCACTGCTGTAATTTTCATTTTCCGCAATTGTGGCCATGGTCCATTCATCAAAGTATCGCCGCTCCAAAAGGCGTCGACATTTTTCCCCGATGCGTTCGAACAGGGTGCGTAGCAACTCCTTGACCGATTCCATTTCAGGCTGCAATTCCTTCGGCGAGATATCAAGGGCTTCCTCAGCTTCATAATTATGCTTTCGCTTCTCCCGCCGCTTTTCGTCGATCCACGCGTTCCTGGCATTCGAATACAGGTATCCGCCAATTGACTTTAGCTCACCTCCACTTCTGATGTACAACACGAATTTTTCGAGCACATTCTGAAAAACGTCGTGTGCATCATCAACGGAGCCGCTGCGTGAAAGAATAAAGGCTTTGATCTTCGGGAATTCAGTCGCATAAATTTGGTCGAATGCCTTTTCCCGGAGTTTTCCTCCCTCCTTGATCATCGACAATAGTCTTTGATCACTGAACGACTTCCGAAAAAAATGACGCATGAATTCCTCTCAAAATGTTCTCTATGACAAGATAGTAGAAATTTTATATTTTGAGTGAGAGATCAAAACTTCTATCAACCGCCTTTTTTGGAACAATGGCCTTGCACGATTCAAAAGTCTTGAAGCTAATTCAAGCACTCGACAATACGGAAAAACGTCGTTTTCGGAAATATCTCCGTTCTCCGGCGCTGGTAAGCCGCGGCGACCTGATTACTGCATTCAAATTCTTGGATGCCAATTGTAAATCTATTCTGAAACAAACCGTTCGGGAAGAGGACCTGCACACCGATTTGTTTGGGCAAAAACCATACAGCCTCCCAACGATTCGCCGTATTCAGAACTTGCTTGTGGAAGCCATCCGTGCTTTTTGGCACTTTGAACGATCCTTCAGTCCTGCCAACCAAGAGATCGAATCCCGAATTGCCGTCGAACGCGGGATCGAGGTCATGGAAACCATGTCAAAAAAGGGCCTCAACCAAATGTTTATCCTTGAGGCGGAGTCTACCCACAAAAAATTGCTCACGCTTCCCAAAGACAGCAGCTTTCACCTACTCCGATCAAGGATCTTGGAAGTGGAGGCGGCACACAAGTCGCGGGTCGAGTATGGAAAACCTCGGCTAGAACTTCCGCTGGCGCAATTGGAGATCAGCCAATTCCATCTTCTGGAAACCCTCCGCTATGAAGCTGCCATCCTGAACCAAGGGAAAATAGCCGGCAATCAACCCGCAGGGATCGGATCGGAAGAGCTAGAAAAGTGGTATGCACGCTTGGGCAGCAAAAATCAATTTGCTGAAATGCAATTGCAATTCATCAAGCTTCTAAAGACCGAAGACATGCAGGTTTGGAAGACGCTCCATCAAATGCTACAGGAACATGGAAATGAATTGCCCGCCAAAATGCGCAAGGAATTCTATCTGCTTTTGTTGAACTCAGCGCTCATTCAATTGAATCGGGGGCACAGTAACTTTCACGATGAAGTTTGGATGGTCTATCAATTCCTGCTTGGTGAAGGGCTCCTGGAAAGTTCAGAAGGGTTTCCCCGTGAGCACTTTGAAAATCTGATTTCCCTGGCGGCATTCCGATCAGATTTCGAATTTATTGAAGAGTTTTATCTCGAGCATGAGGGAAAGCTGCAAAAGACTGATCGACCGCTTACGGGAGAGTTTTGCCGAGGGATCATCAGCTTGTCCAAAGGCGACCTCGTGGCGGCGAAAAAAAGCTTCTTGGAGGTATTCAACCAAAGCAAAGACTTCGTGCATGAGTTCGTAAGCATTTTGAACCTGATGAAGATCAAATTCCTGGAAGGTGACTGGAACGATATCATTGATTACGACTATCAAAAAGTGCGGATGCGCATTGATCGCAGGAAGCAAAAAACAGGTCTGCCGTTAGAAAAGTACCGCGATTTCAACCACTATTTGAAGCAACTTTCCCGCTTGAAAATTCGCAACGCTCCGCAAGCTGACTTCGATCAACTCAAGAAAGAGATGATGGGCCGGCCCAAGATCGTAAACAAGGCATGGCTCCTGGATCAGTTTTGACGAAATCAAAAGGGAGCACTCCTTGCGAAGCACTCCCTTTTCGTGAGAATACCTACTTGCTACAATCCTTCGATTAGCACTACCGAGAAGATTCCATCTGCCTTCAGGAATTCAGGCAGGTCTTCTTCTTCGATTCCACAGATCCGCAGCGTCACAGAAAAATTAGAGATCTTATCTCTGGGGCATTCTTCAAGGTCTACCCAGCAAATGACCTCTTGGGAAGCTTGGTCAATCAAGAATTCCTGCGCAACCATTTCTGTCGGGACCGGAAACTGTCCGCCGACCTCCAATTCAAAATTCAAGGTTTCGACATCGAGTTCATCGAATTCCATGACCAGCGTAAGATCGGTGAACGGATCAAGCGTCGAATGAGGGATAAAGGTCACGGTCATCTCCGCCGCGCCTTCTGCCGGATTGCGCTCCACTTGCGTCGAGTACCCAATCTCATTGATCGTTAAAGGGATTGTTTTGCAACCAGGCGATTGAGCTTTTGCAACATTGAACAGGTAAAAGAAAAAGAGCACCAGCAAAAGGAAGAACAACTGCTTGTAGTCGATGACGACGGCGGTGAGAAGGCCGCGTACGCTGAGCATACGAGAATTTGCGGCAAGAGAATCCTGGTGAAAGTGCATTGCACCTTCATGCATATCGTTGGTGGACATGATATTCGGTTTTTAGCGTATTTAAAGATTTCAAAAGGTGGTTCCGGATCCGGGGATCAGGCTTCTTTGCATGCTCAGATCAGAAGCAAAATCCCATAAAGAACCAGCGATTTATCGCTTTTCGTGGGTACGACGAACGAGAAATGAAAAACCAAACATCGGCTCGAAAAAAAATTTCAAAACCTGATCGAATGATCGAAAATCTGTATTTTGAAGTGAGAAGTTTTCACGGAGATCGTCTTTTGTAATAGGATATTGAGTATTGGAATTAATACATTTTTATGAAGAACCGAATCACAAACAGCGTGCTCAGGCGCATTGCCTTTTGCATTCATGCGTGCTTGATCTATGCCTTTGGTGCAACCGCTCAAACAATGCCCACTTTGACGCAAGGAGACCGCTTCCTTGCAAAAGGGCGGGCGCAATACGATGCATTGAACTACGACAATGCCTTGGTCCAATATGGCAAGGCACTAACCTATTTCATTGACGAAGAAGACGGGAAAGGGCTCACAAGGACGTACCGGGAGTTGGGATTTGCCTACTACCGAAAGAACGAATTTCAAATGGCCAAGAGTTGTTTCGATTCCGCCTATATCAATTATCAACGGTCCGATTACGACGATCCTGGGTTTGCTGTCAATATCTTCAATACCATTACTGCCATCGACATGCAGCTGGGGGATTTTTTAGGTGCAAATCGTGCTGCCTACCTTGCCTTAGATCTTTGCCGCGAATACGCCCCATGCGATTCCGTTGGACAGATCAAGTGTGCCTGGACCTTGCAGAATATCGCGATCATCTCGCACCAACGGGGATTCTATCAGGAAGCATTGGATCAATATGAAGTTGCAGTCAACGAAGCACAAAAAATTGGGTTGGGAAAAAATCCCGTGGTGGCTACTTGCTATCATAAATTGGCCAATCTCTACCGCGTATTGGGCGACTATGCAAAAGCACTTCAATACGTAGACCAATCGATTGAAACCTTCCGGCTGCTTCCCCCCAAATATGAATTCCGAATCCTGCTATGTATGAATTTGAAAGCATTGATCTATGGTGACTCCGGCGATTTATTGAAGGAGGCGGAAGTCCTGGAAGAAGTGATTCGAAAACGGACATCGATGTACGGTGCGAATTCCATTTCGCTTACAACAAACAAGGCCAATCTTGGAAACTGCTATCTCAAGCAAGGTGAATACGGACCAGCATCGAGGCTCTTGCACGCTGCTTGCGAAGCTCATCTTCAGCAGTACGGTGACTCCAACCCACGCATGGCCAGTGATTTCCTGCACCTCGCCAGCCTGAGTAAAGCGATGGGGGACCACGCTCAGCAAATCATGTACGCAGAGCGCGCCGTCTGCGCCAGCACGGGAACAAAAGGGAAACGGATCGCCCAAAGGTGTCAAGCGCTTATCAAGGTAGCGCAGGGGTATTCAGGCTTGGGAGAAACCGATTCTGCACAGACTTATTACATGCAGGCACAACATCTCGCTGCTCCCGATTCCTCAGCAGGATCATTCTTCGACCTTCCAGCAGCGGAGAAAGTTGTATTGCAGGCCGAGTTGATGCAAATTCTAAGGGGAAAAGCAGAAATGATGCGGCAGAGTTGGGACGTTACCGGAGATCTGAAATTCCTGATTTCTGCTTTCGAGCATTCCCAAATGGCGGCAATTGAGATCGTGAAACTGGACCAATTGCGTATGAACTTTGGTGCCCGCAACTACTCGTGGGACAAGTTGTGGATCCAGAACTATGGCGTATTTGAAGACGCGATTGCAACTGCCCTCCAAATTCAAGAACAGATCATCGACGACGATCCCCAAGCAGCCAATTCTTATCTGGAAAAAGCGTTCTTCCTTGCCGACCGCAGCAAAGCTCGGCTATTGAGCAAAAACCGCTTTCCTGGTCAGAGTATCCAGGGAATGGCCGTTCCCACCAATATCAAGAAACGAGATTGGGCGCTTCAGGAAAAGTTACGTCAAGCACAGGATGAACAATGGATGCTCCAAGGGGAAGAAAACGAACAGTTGGAACAAGAGATCTTTGAGCTAGAACGCGAATATGAAAAGTTCAGGGATTGTCTCAAAAGTTTCTTTCCCCGGTATTTTGCCTACCGATACGAAGAATCGCCACCCTCAATTTCCGATCTGCGGGCGTCACTTTTGCCAGAGAACAGAGCCCTTATTGCGTATTTTTGGGGGGAAGGAGCGACTTATGCTTTTCTCTTGTCGGAGAATGCGCTGAAAGCAAGGACGATTCCGATGACCGAAGAACTGCTGACACGAATCGATAGCTTTCGCAGTGATTGTGAAAACCGCTATTCTTCTGGCCCTTTAGGTCTAGAAGCCGAAAAGGAATTCTTTCGGAATGGGTACGAAATCTATAAAACTCTTCTACCTTTCAAGCACGAAATCAAGGAAGCAAACCGACTACTGATCGTTCCCGATGGGCCGATATCAGCACTTTCATTTTCGGCATTGCCAACGGAAGATCCCCAGGCAATCTCACCGGCTGCGGTCAAAAAGGTTCCCTTCCTGATCCGGACCCATGCCATCAGCTACGCAAACTCATGCGCAATGGCCTCTCGGGCCACCCAGAAGCAAAAAGCACTTCCATTGGTCAAACAGATTACATTGTTTTTTGCTTCGCTGCCGGCTTCCTATTGCCGAAAGCCGATCGACACCATCGTCCGCTTGCCCCATCTGAGGATCCACCAATTCTTTCCGGAGGATTACCCGGATTCCCTGCACACCCAATATTCTGGCGCCGAAGTGAACAAGCAAAACTTTGAGCATCAGTTGGGTACTCCTGGAATTCTTCATGCCATGGTTCACGGAATCCCCGATTCCAGCAATGACCATTATTCCTACCTGCTGTTCCCGAACGATGCGCCCACAGAAGAGGCCAAGCTTTACAACTTCGAGCTGTACAAAGCACGCACAGATTCCATCCACCTTGCAGTTTTGGGGGCCTGCCATTCCGGATATGGTACGCACGTGAAAGGCTTCAGCTCGTTGTCGATTGCCCGAGGCTTTCGCTTTGGTGGATGTCCTTCGGTCATGACCAGTCGTTGGGCTGCCACCGAAAACACCTCGAATCGCATCTACGAGCAGTTCTATGCGGAATTGCTGGACAGAGTCCCGCTCGACATTGCCCTGCAGAAGGCAACTGTCACTTTCTTGGATGATGAAAGAACCAATCCGATCAGTGCGCAACCCCGTCATTGGGCCCATCTGGCCATTTATGGGGCGATTGGGCCCCTGAAATTTGCCCCTGCCCAAAACAATCGCTGGCTAATGCTGGCCTTCTTTTCCCTGACAGGATTTGTATTCATTGCCATCTTTTCGCGTGCGCGGAGAAAACGACGACAAAAATCGAGCTAATCCTCTCCCGATCCTCCCCCGAGGCCAATGCCGAAACCGAGATCTATCCAGCCGGGATTTTCCAGCAAGCCCCAGTTCAAGAGCGCCTTCTCATAGACAATTTTGAAGGTATTGCTGCGCCTTTTCCCAAGCCGGAAGAAGACCCCGCCGCCCGCCGAAGCGGAGGGCAGTTGGACAACCGGGTCACCGGTCAGGGAAATGCTCCGGAATCCACCTTTGGCATTGACGAACAATTGAAAACGGCGAAGCAGGTCGCGCTCGGGCAGCAAATTGAATTGGGCTTTTGCGGAGAGATCCCAAACGCGGGGGATCGAATCCTGGTTCAGAAAGACCCGGACCCAATCCGCTCCGACACCAACGGTCAATCGGTCAGCGACGTCGAAGTCGAGGGTGATGCCAGGGATGATATTGCGGAGCCTGGGCAGCTGTTGGTAGATCGCATTGAGGGAGAAATTGGTATTCAAAACGGGATTGAGCAGTTGGACGAAGGTCCCGGGTTCGATCCCCAAGCGGATCTTGAGCGGTTTTTCCTCTGGGGGGAATTCGGGAAAATCCGCCTTGATCGCCTTGACCGTTCCCATTCCTTTTGCGCCATTGATTCCGTCAATGGCGACAAAGTATTTCTTTCCGGCTTTGAGGTTGCGGTAATTCAGTTCGGTGGTGTGGCCGCTTACGTAGGTGTCGGTCGCAGCGATCAGGTGCCACGGCACCTCACTGTTCCTGGGGGCTGCCTCCAAGAGGAATGCTTTTATAGGATAGCTGTTGAATTGAAAGGTGACGCCTCCGCTGTAGGGAGCCACAAAAGGAAAACCGACCAGGTCGTGGAATGCTGGGTCAATTCCTTCCCATTGGTTAAGTTTGTCAACAGTTCCCGCGGTTCCAGTAAAAAGTCCCTCCAAAGGTCCCAAAGGGAGTGAGTTGATAGAGTAATCGCAGATGGTGTTTAAATAAGTTTCCTCACCCCAAACATTTTCATATACTGCACCAGAGTGCGGTTGTGGACATTCGGAAACGTATAATGTCCCGTTATAACCAGAGACCGGACCATCCAACAAAATGTAGTAGACCGAATTTTCTGAGAACGACATGGAGGTAAGGCAGCATTCATTCAGTGCTGTTGCTCCACCTGAACCTGTCCCGTTTGATAAAGGAATCCAATTGTCATCGGCCTCCATCGGCTTTAGGCGGGAAACAGATTCTGCATTGTCATCGCAGGGAGGGTCATGCCCTCCGCCATTTTGTGAGTAATGTTCGCTTAATTGAATGTCAAGAGCCGAATTCGTGACACTGAACCGCTCCTCACGGTACAGCGCAGACCGGACTTCCTCTCCGTTTGGGCTATGGTAATAGATACTATAATTACTATTTTCAGGAGGCGAAAATGCGTACCATCGCGGATTCCTAATGCAATGGGGCGCTTTCCATCCTTTGGTAGGAGAAGCTTGTTTGCCAGGCTGAACCATATTCCGGTGCGAAGCAGGGGACGTGATTCCGTCGACCACAACATCTTGCGAGGTGGTCATATCATTGATCGCTATGGTCATCATTACATCTGGATTCGGGGGCAAGACCGGGGGCAATGGGGATCCAGATCCCGTCCCTCTCGCTGCAGGGGATTCACCCTTTACGTTAAGCGAACTACCTCCGCTGACACGCGAAGAAGTTCCCGCAGCTATAGTAGTTATCAAATCCATTTTCTTGACGGTCAAAGTTCCACTGAACTCAATACTCGGATCACAGGGAAAAGAAGAGATATGAACCTGCAATTGATCTTGGGGATATGCATCCTCCGGAACCTCAAAGACCAGGCGAGCGGGTTCTGATCCACTGGTGCAGGTCAAGTCTCCGCAATCATCATCGTTGTATTGCCACCACTCTGTTGTTCCAGCTCTTGCATAATAAAGCGAGATTTGCACGTCCACGTCAGCACAAACAATGATTTGAAATTTTGTTAGCGTTTCAAAATTCGTCAGGCATACGTACCCACGTTGACCAAGTGGAATGTCCAGAGAAAGATCGGTAGAGTTCCACCAGGATGAAAGCGAAAGCGGCTGAGGACTTAAATGATTTGTTTCCGGATCGCACTGTGCGGCTGCGAACTGCGCGGGAAGCAGCAGGAAAAGCATCATCATTCCCAAACCCGTACTTGGGGGAATGAAGCAATATCTGGCCATAGCGAATAGGTTTTTACTCAAAAAAGCTGCGAATAAAGTTGAAATACCAGTTTTTCAATTTTATGCATCAATTGATCCTCCCCAACTCAGCTTCCACAAAAATCAGGCCCCATTCAAGGATGGTATTTGCCTGAAAAGTTGCGATTCTGGTAATAAATCGTTCTTGCATGTATCGGAGGGGCACTTGACTTCTCCGCAGAAAAAAGTATTCTGCAATTCGTTGTCATAAACGTGCAGACCTATTCCTCGTTGATTTGCTTAGAACGCCAAGCAATAGAAGGGGAATCCCAGCCTTCAATCAATAAGTCTGTCGACATTTCCCGAACAATCGTTCCAGGAGGAATCCCAACTTCATATTTCTTTTACTGCTGTCTTTTGCCCCGAATCCACCAAAATTCGGGATTGTTCACAATCAAAAACATGACAATGGAAAACTTTACTTTAAAAATTGCATTCCGATATGTTTCGCTTGCTATTCTCCTCCTCTGCATCCATCCCCAAGCCTGGGCTCAAAAGCCGTGCCTCAACTTTGACGGCACTGATGACTATGTCGAAGTACCCAATACCGCCTTGAACAACATCGGCTTCAACAACTTCACTTTTGAGGCGTGGATCAAGGGCGATGTGGCGGTTCAGCCGGCGCATCCCGTCATTTTTTCAAACCGTTCAAGTGTAGGCAATGGCATCATGTTTTTCTTTCACAATCTCTGGGGGGGATCCGCATACAAAATGCTCGCGGTGCAACTCAATCAAAATGCCAATTACTCTCTGATCGACAATGGTGCCTTCAATGACAATTTACTTGATGGCAGATGTCATCATGTCGCAATCACCCGAGACAATGACTCACTTTACTTTTACGCGGATGGCTCACTGATTGGGGTTAGAAAAATCTTCAATACCATCCCGACCCTTTCTTCAACTGCCAATTTATGGATCGGTCAGGATGGCCCAACCAACAATTCCTTCGAAGGTGTTATCTCGGAGGTACGTATCTGGGACGTTGCCCGCTCTGCCTCCGAGATTTTCAACAATATGAATGTAAGCCTACCTGGATCAACTCCGGGCCTTGCTGCATATTGGGAATTGAACGATGGAAGTGGGCAGGTGATCCTCGATAAAACAACCAATTACAATGGGCAATTGGGAGGCAGCATGATGGGAGATCCAAATGATCCCCAATGGTTTAGCGACTGTTGCGCAATCCCTACTGCGATTTTCGATGATCCATCGAACGGGATTGGCCTGCAACTCTCTCCCAACCCCAATAATGGGCGATTCGCCATCGATCTGACCGATATCAGCGACGGAAACCCTGAAATTGAGGTCCGGATTTTTGATTTGAATGGAAAAACCATCGCCGAGAAAACCACCATTTCGAACAAAACATTTGTTGACATTTCACAGCACCCTGCGGGGATGTACTTAATCCAGGTCTTTACTGATCAGATTATTGCCACTCAAAAATTCTGGAAGTATTGATTCTGGCGAACCGTCCGCCTCGCTCACCGGGGCCCTGCTACGGAAGACCTGGAGGTTGAGGTTGAATACCGCATTAGCCGGATCACCACTTGCACTTGCGGCTAAGAGGCTGTTTAAATTTAATCCTGTGATTTTGCTATGGCATCTTTTTCCGCCTCTCTTCCGCTATTTTCTCGCCCATAGCTTTGGCTATGGACTCCAAAATGAGCTTTGAGAGACAAAAAAATCTGCGCTAGCAAATTTCACAAACCAATTTTAAACCGCCTCTAAGGCAGCACGCGTCTCTAGCGCCCCGCCGAATTACCGAAAATTTTCCAGTAAAGCATTGAGGTAGTCCGGTGCTGCCTGCATGTGGGAGCCGTACCAACTGAACATTTCGCCGTCCACCAACCGCACCTCCGCCTCCGGCAGGACCGCGCGGATTTCTTCCCGGTGCTTTTGGGCAAAGGGAAATGGCTCCGAGGACAGGAAAACCGTGCGGGGCGCCCACTGGCGCAGGTCGTCCAGTCTGAATTCGGGGTAACGCCCTTCCCAGGCGCGCGCCAGATTGTCAAACCCACAGTGTTGCAGAACTGCATCGATGAAGGTGTCCGCGCCGGCGGCCATCCAGGGCTTGCGCCAGATCAAATACACACAGTGGGGCCGGGGCGCCAGTGGACGAATGCTCGCCATCCCGTCCTGGATTGCCTCGGCCAGGGCAGCACCGGCGGCCGGCTGCCCGGTGATCCTTCCCAAGTCGCGCACCATTTGCTCGGCGCTCCCCAGGTCGCGGACGTCCGTGATGTACACCGGATATTCTCGTTCCAATTGCGCGACCATCTCCGGGGTATTTTCTTCTTTTTCCCCGATGATCAAGTCCGGCGCCAGGCGGGAGATGCGCTCGTACTTGATGGCTTTGGTGCCCCCGACGCGTTCCACGGTGGTGATTTCGGGCTGCGGATGGATGCAAAATCGGGTGCGCCCCACGACTTTTCCCCCCAGGCCCAGGGCAAACAGCGTTGCGGTCTGGGATGGGCAGAGCGAGATGATGCGTTGGGGCGGGGAAGGGACCCGCACCCGTCGGCCCAGGTGATCGGTGAAGGTTTCCGGCATGCACTTCGATTTGCGGTAAATTTAGCCATTTTTACCGCTTTCTAACCGCGAAATTGATATCTTTCCCCAACGCTCACCCAATATCTGCCCATCCATGTTTACCGATTATGTTTCCCCCGACCGCGCCCATTACCGGAAGATCCGCATCGAGAGCCTATACATAAAAATGCGGGACGGGGTGCGCTTGGCGGTGGACATTTTGCTGCCGGCTCCGGCCTCGGCGGGCACCCGCTTTCCGGTTTTACTCCACCAGACCCGCTATTGGCGCTTGCCCGAGTTGCGCCGGCCTTTTCGCTGGTTTTCTCAGGGTTTGTTGGGGCACGAGGCGGGCTACGTGAAGGAATTGGTGCTGAGCGGCTACGTCTTCGTCAATGTCGACTGCCGTGGTTCGGGGGCCTCTTTTGGGCAGCGCCCCTATCCATGGTCACCCGATGAAATCCGCGATGGCGGGGAGGTGGTAGACTGGATTTTGCGGCAGCCTTGGGCAAATGGGCAGGTCGGTGGGGTGGGCATCTCCTACACGGGGACGGCGGCGGAAATGCTGCTGGTGAATCAGCACCCGGCGGTTAAGGGCAGCATGGCGCTGTTTTCCCTGTACGATGTCTACGACGACATTGCTTGTCCCTTTGGCATTCCGCACGCTACGTTTCTGCGCGAGTGGGGCCGCGCCAATGCGCTGCTCGACGAAAACCGCCTCCCGATCACCGACTTGCTCCCCCGGCTGTTGGTGCGGGGCGTCAAGCCGGTGGGTGGGCGCCGGGGCCACCGTGAACTCGCCGCGGCCCTGCACGATCACCGGGAAAATCTGCACGTCAGCGAGACCTCCCGGGGGATCATTTACCGGGACCAGCCCCCGAGCAATGGCATCGTGACGTCGATGGATGATTTCAGCCCCCACCATTTTCAGGACCGGATTGACGGTTCGGGGGCGGCGGTCTACAGTGCGAGTGGTTGGTACGACGGAGCGTATCCCCATGCGTCGATTCGCCGTTACCTGAACTCCGGGGCAAAGTTCAATCGCCTGTTGCTGGGACCGTGGGACCACGGTGCGAAATATCACATCACGCCGGGCCAGTCCCGGAAATTGGGGTCCGAGGCGGTGCGGGAAGGGGTCCGCTTCTTTGATCACATTCTCAAAGGACAGGACAATGGTCTGGCGAGCGATCCTCCGGTGCGTTATTTTACCCTGCAACAAGAGCAATGGAAGACTGCGCCGACCTGGCCGCCCCCGGGCAGCCGGTCCCAAACGTGGTACCTGCGCGAAAACGGCGGGCTCGCTCCCGAGCCTCCGACGGAAAGCGAGGCCCGCGACGAGCTCCGGCACGATCCCGCCCAGGGGACCGGCGAGGCGACCCGTTGGGCTTGCTTGCGGAGCCAGGTCAAAACCCCCAACTACTACCCGGACCGCAAAGTCCGGGATCGCCAGTTGACGGTGTACGACAGCTTGCCGCTGGCGGCGGATCTGACCGTGACCGGGCATCCGGTGGCAGTGCTGTATCTGCGGAGCCGGGCGGAAGACGGGAGTTTTTTTGTCTACCTGGAAGAAGTTACGGTGAAGGGCGCGGTGCATTACATCACCGAAGGCGGTTTGCGGGCCCTGCACCGCAATCTGGCGGAGGTTCCCGAATACCGAGATGTGGTTCCGCCCCGCACCTACCGGCAGGCGGCGGGCGCCCCCCTGGTCGCGGGGGAAGTGGCCCGGCTGGAATTTGACTTGCTGCCGATCAGCTATCGGTTGCGCAAAGGCAGCCGCTTGCGGGTAGCCCTCGCCACCGCTGACCGCGACAATTTTGCCCCGATCTGTCCGGAAGGAAGTGTGTATGAGCTGTTGCGGGATGCGGCGCATCCCTCGGGAGTGGTATTGCCGGTGATGGAGGAGTGAGGGGATCAATGCGAAATAGCGTACGGCTCACTCTTCATGGCAGAAGTGCGCGGCGTTTCGTTCAATCCACAGCATGTCGTTTGCTCCGCCGCAGTGCTCATTGAACCAAAGTTTGCGGTCCCGCTTTTCTATGGCCCACATGGGCACCTGCATATTCAGTCGATCACTGCTAAAGGCGAGGAAAAAGGCACCGCCGACTAACCCAATCCCTAAACTAAAGCCCAGGATTCTCATTACCATCGTGTAAAAAATGGGCTCAGAGTCTTGCTGGAACCAGAATCGCTTTGAGATGGACCCCCAAAGAAATAATCCTCCCGCGATAAAAAAGACCAGGATAAACCCAATGAGGCCCCACTGGATAGAGTGCTCTGAAAAGTAGTTGGTTCCGATCCGGGCGAATCCTGGAGGGATACCTTTGATTCTTGCGCTGAGTTTCCATTGGGGCACGAGATTGCCCTGGTAACGGAACTTGATCATAGCTCCATCGAATTTTTCCATGGCCTCGTTTCCGCTAAACTCGATAGCGAGGGTATCCCGGCCGATTATTTTTGCCTGAATCGGTAGAGAGGAACGGCTTTTAGTGACCGCGAGGATTTCCATTTGATGGATCTGGAAACCCGATTTTGCTGGTGTGTAGTATACAGTCTGCTCCCAGAGGATGCGGTCAAAGTCGAGGTATAGATTCCCGCGATTTAGCAACAGGATTTCTTGGGTATAGGTATCGATTTTGTCTTTGCAGGTATAGCACTTTGACCAGCCCTGGGCTACGGGGCGCTTGCTGTCGGTGACGGTATAGTTCAGTACAACTTTCTCATACTGGAAGAATTGATTGTAGAACCAACCGGTAATTGTGGTGACCACAGCTCCAAAAGTGAGGGCAATCACGCGCTTAACAGCGTAGGGCCTGGCGATCTTTTGGTACCATTGAAAAATTCGTTTGCGCATGGCGATAAATAAACCTTTGTGGGAAGATACTCAAGGGAGTATGGAGATTTTGCGGAGTTAGTCGTTGGGATTGTGATGTTAAGATGCGGATTTCCGCAGTCGGTCGCTCCTCCCATTGCTCGCAAAAAAAGAGGCACCACCGGTGCCTCCTCAAGTATCAATAAAATAAAAACCGGAAAGTGATGTGAAGTCGGTCAGTCAGCGGGGATTTATTGAGTCAGGTTGATATTGGTTGGCATTGTGCTAGGGCTCGAAGCGGTTTTGGTTCAGGATCGCGCGGATTTGGCGGACGGTCAGTACCGTAAACAGGAGGCCAAGTCCGAGGCAAGTGCCGATAAGTGCGATTTGTTCCATGATGTTGGGTTGTTTTGAATTGTGATCGAGGCAATTGATAGCGGGACTTTGCGAGGTACTGATCCGTTGGGTCCTGACGGGCAGAAACAAACGGCCGAGGAGCTTTGTGGGGGCCAATGGGCCAGTTGGGGGGGATCAGTGGCGCTTGGTACGGACCGAGCGGTGGGCGCGGACGTAACCGATCCCAAAAAGCGTCAGCATGAGAGCTACTCCCATCGCTGCTTCCATCATCGTTGCTGCTTGCATAATTTTAGGGGCTGAAGTGCTTGTTCTTTAGATTTAGGAGGGGGGCAGGGGTTTAATTCATCCCGGCATTTATTTTTTGGCGGCGACGTAGGCCCGGGCCATTCCCAGGGCAAAGACGGTGATCATCAAGGTGACGCCGACGATTGTTTCAATGAGGGTTACTTTTTCCATGTTGACCTCCGATTAATGGTTGCATTGTCAGTCAAATACGTCTTCCTTGCGGCAAGCGCAGTGCCAGCCGGCGGAAAAGGCTGATTTTCAACCGTGCAAATCGTTTCTGAATCTTACACCTCCGAAAAAATGGGGTTTTTCTCCCGGTCTAAAGGGATTTAGTCCGCGAGGGCAATGGGCACTGCGGCGCGAAAACAGTGGCCGATTGACGGCCCAGTTTGCCGGATACCTACAGAAAAAGTGACTACAATTGTGTACAGGTGTCAGGACGATTGGGCGATTTTACTGGATCGGTGCGGGAATTCACCCGAGGAATGGCCCGGCCGGTAGTTGAGCGGTCCGGTGAAGAAATTGGTGGGGAAAATCAGGAAAAATCACTTTCCAGGAGGGTAGCCAATTCCGCATCGGCGGGGGCTTCGCTCCGCTTCAGGGTCAGCTCGCCATTCTCGGCAAAGGAAAAGATGTAGCGTTCTGCCGGGTCAAAGGCTTGGGCAATGAGCGGATTGTGGGTGGTGACAAACATCTGCCCGCCTTGGGTCAGCTCTCCGTATTGTCCGATGAGATCCCGCAACAGGCCCGGATACAGATTGGCTTCCGGCTGTTCCAGGAAGGAAAATGCTTGCTTCACTTCCCGGTTGTGGAACAGCGCCCAAGTATGGCCGAGATTGAAGAGGTGGCGCCGCAAACCGCTGCCGAGCTGGTTGTATTCCAGTTTTTCTCCGTCAGATTTCCGAATCAGGTACAACTTGAGTCGGTCTTTGATGTGGCGGGGAAGGTCCGCGCTGTCCACGTCCAGTTCCAGGCCGAGCGGGTCCAGAACCGGCTGCCAAACCGCCTTCAGCGATGCCAAAACCGGCGGCATGCGGCGGTCAAACACTTGGTCCATCACCGAGGAAGGCTTGTGCCGATTTTCCGGGGAGTTGATGAACTCCCGCCTGGCGTCTTCGCGTTGCACGATCAGGTAAATGAGCAGCGCCCAGAACTCGGTGACGTTTTCCGGTGAGATTTCATTGAAGAGCGGAAAGGTGGTTTTCAAGCTCTCTGCTTCGTGCCCCTTGGTGTGCGGAACGTCGGTGAGCTGAGTGAGACGATCCTTGTAATAATCCGCCGGAAGATAGACGACCACGTCGTCGGTGTTGTTGTCGAACCACAGCGCGTCAAACAGTTCCGGATCTTCCTCAAAACCGATGCAGAATTTTTCGTAATTCGTATTGAAGGCCATCGTAAAGGCCTGGTCCCGAATCAGTTCCGCCATCCACTGCGGCTCGGTGTCGATGTCTTCCCGAAAGAAAAGGGTGTTGTTCATCAAGTGGACCGAGTAGATGAATCTGTCGTCCAATTGTAAGCGGGCTACGAACAGGGACTTGCTGCGAAATCGGATGATGTTGCGCAGGTAGTCCATTAACAAGGCCATCATCCGGGATTTTCCGGAGCCATTCGGGCCGATAAAACATACTTTTTCCAGCGCCTGGCCGGCTTTTTCGTGTCCTTCGGGATAAGTCAGATCCAGTTGCAGGCCTTGGAAGCCGCCGGTGTCCTGGATAAAGACTTGCGCAATTTTCATATTTGGTTCCGCTCTCTTGATCGTAAAATAACGGAATTCGATTGCGGGATGCAAGAAACGATTGCCGGACGGTCGATTGTCTCCCTGGTTTCATCGACGGGATCGAAGAGATGGGCGGAAAAGTCTTGAATAATTTGGGCGTAACCTTATTTTTGTGTGTGCCCCAAAAGTTGCAATACGAATCTCACTTTCTTGCGGATCCTTCCTACCCGGAGGGCGAGCAACTCCACCTGATGCGCATCGTGGCCGACCCCGAACAGCCGGGTACGCCAGTGTTTTTGTTGCACGGTTCCATCGAAAATGGACGCATCTTCTATTCGGCCAATGGCAAAGGCTTTGCGCCATTTCTGGCCCGGGAAGGCTTTGACGTCTATGTGGCGGACCTCCGCGGTCGGGGCAAAAGCGTACCCGCCATCAGTCGGCGCTCCGATTACGGACAGTCCGATGCGATTGCGGTCGAAATTCCTCGGTTTTTGGCGCACATTGTGGAACAGCGGGGCGATGTTCCGATGCACCTCGGCGCGCATTCCTGGGGGGGAGTGAACCTGTTGAGTTACCTTGCCCGGCCCAAGGTTCCGGTCAAGGTCGCTTCGCTGGTATTCTTTGGGACCAAGCGCCGGATTACCGTGCGGAGCTTGCGCTACCATTGGATGATCTCATTTGGCTGGCACACACTCGGTCGGGTGATGCTGGCCACACGCGGCTATCTATCGGGGCGTATTTTCGGGATGGGCTCGGACAACATCAGCCGAAAAACCTGGCGGGAGACCAACGAGTGGATCTATCGACCGGAGTGGACGCATTGGGAGGATGGGTTTGACTATTCGGCGGCTTGGCGGAAAATGAAAGTGCCGCCGTTGCTGTCTTTTGCCGGGGCCAATGACCAAGTACTCGGCAATCCTACCGACGTGCAACTCACCCTGAACGAACTCGGACCCGACCAGCCGGTAAAGTTTGAATTGCTGGCCAAGCAAAACTGCCACCTGCACGACTACGGCCACATCGACATGCTGACCCACCCGCTTTGTGAAGAAGACCACTTCCAGATGGCCTTGCACTGGATGAAAAAACACGGATAGAGAATTTCCAATTGTCTGATTTTCAATTTCCAATTGGCGCGTCTTGGCCGCGCAAGTAGCGGTAAACAAGTAAACCAAAACGTCGCTACAGCACGGGGATCGTAGCCGTGCGGCCCCCACGGCGAAGGCTTGCCGTTGAGAAATTTCGCCTGGCAACCAAACAATTGAAAATTTCCCCATTGAAAATTGAAAATTTCCTCCTCCCCCATTGAAAATTCTCAAGTGAGCCCCAGAATCAGGGAGGCCAATCCCAGGAGGAGGGTGTAACCGAGGATGTCGGTGAAGGCGGTCATGAGGATGGAGGAGGCAACCGCAGGGTCGACGCCCAGGCGCTGTAAAAAGAGGGGAATGGCCGATCCGGCAAAGCCGGCGACGAGGAGGTTGCCGATCATTGCGGCCAGTACCACAAGGCCCAGCAAGGGATTGCCACCCAGCCACCAGGCGACCAGCCCGACCACCAAGCCGAGCAAAATGCCATTGGTCAGGCCCACGGCGAGTTCTTTGACGACGACGCTTACGTACTGCTTGGGGACAATCCCTTCGGTGGCGATCCGCCGGATGGTTACCGCTAGGGCCTGCGTCGCGCCATTGCCCGCGACCCCCGCAACGATGGGCATGAAGCTGGCGATCAGCACCAACTGGTCGATGGCATTGGAGAAGCGAGAGATCACGAAACCGGCGGTGGAAGCGGTACAAAGATTGATCAAGAGCCAGGGTAGACGCGACCGCACGGCTGCAACCCAGCCACCGTCCAGGTCTTCATCCTCCGAAACCCCGGCGATTTTCAAGATGTCTTCGGTGCTTTCCTCCTGCAAGACGTCCATGATGTCGTCGAAGGTAATTCGGCCCAGCAGGTGGTTTTCGGTATCGACCACCGGAACCGCAGCGAGGTTGTATTTCAGGATTGTTTGGGCGACTTCTTCCTGGTCCATTTCCACAAATACGGTGACCAGGTTTTCGGCGAGCAGCTCCCCGATGCGGGTATGGGGCCGGGCCCGGATCAACCTTTTTAGTGGGACCACCCCTTGGAGACGGTTTTCATCGTCGACGACGTAGATGGCGTAAAAGTCTTCCATTTCTTCCGAAATGCGGATGACTTCTTCCATGGCCTGCCGCTTGGTCCAGTCTTCGGGGATGGCCAGGACATCCGGGTTCATCAGCCCCCCGGCGGAGTCTTCGTCGTAGGTCATGAGCGACTGGATGACCTTTTCTTCCTCGTCACCCAGGCGCTCCATGATCAGGCGGAGGTCGCTGCGGGGCAATTGGGCCAGAAGGTCGGCCGCGTCATCGGGATCGAGTTCTTCGATGATTTTGGCGGCGCGTTGCGGGCTGATGCTGAGGAGGAGTTCTTCGGGATTCGAGTCCTCGTCCATTTCGCTGATTGCATCCGAGGCGGTTTCCACGGGGAGCATCTTGAAGAGGATCATGCGGGACTCAGGGGTGATCTCCTCGAGGATGTCGGCGAGATCGGAGGGGTGGAGGTCCTTCAGCAGGGGCTTGGCGCGCTCCACGGAGTGCACCAGTATACTTTTGACCCGTTCTATGTTGCTCCGCACCTCCGACATAGTGGCAAATATAAAGATCTCGCGCTACTTTATCCGACTTAGCTGGTCGGGAAGCCAAATGCGTTTTCTGCGGCGCGAGGGCCGGTCCGCAAAAGCGGACGTGGGCAGTTGGCGAGAGGACCGAGGCGGTATCAGGACATTGTCCCCGGTACAAGTCCGACAAACTGCCGGGCATTTCAATTGGGATTTCTGCTTTCCGTATTATTTTCTAATTTTGGGCGACTTCGGAATAAGCAAATTCTAAACATGAAAGATAGCTCGGTGGAATACGATGTTCGGTTTGGCATCGCAAAACTGTGGAAGTGGAAGTGGTGGATTTTCGGTGCCTGCGTGGTCGCCGCAGTGGTGTCCATTTACCTGACCAGCCGCATGCCGGACGAATTCAAAAGCACCGCTGCTTTTGTCCCGCCTTCTTATACCTCGCTGGGAACCATGGTATTTGGCAATGGCATCGCCTACCGCGGTTTCTACGCGGCCGACGAAGAAGACATCGACCGGACGGTGGCATATCTGGAGTCGACCGAGGTGATGGACACCATCGCCAAGCGATTTGACCTGTACGCCCACTATGGCCTCGATCCGGGGGCCGAAAATGCCGCGAAGAAATTTTACAATGTCTTCCGGGGCAATATCAACATCAGCTTTGCCAGCAACTCCGTCGTCGAGGTGGAATGCTGGGATCCCGATCCACAGTTTTCCTCCGACATGGCCAGCGCCTACCTGGAAATTGTAACCACTTATTTTGAGGATGTCTCCCAGCGGAAAGAAGGATTGGCGGCTTCCTACCGGCAGTTGCAGACAGTAGAAGATGAGCGCAAGGCCATTCTTGATTCCCTTGCCTACTTCCGTTCTCAGTACGGGGTGTACCACCTCGACAATGCCGGGGAAGCGGTATCGGCGATCTTGGCCCAGTCCATGCGCAACGAACCCAAGTTTCACGAGTACTACGATGCGGTGAAGTCGATGGAGACCTACATCTCGACTTTGGAATTGCGCTACGGCGACCTCAAGCGGGAGGTAATGGCCCGCGAGCTGAACATTGAGCAGTTTCCCAGCCTGATTTGGGTGACCGAAGAGCCCGCGCCGAGCGCCTTCAAGGATCGCCCCAAACGCAGTATCATCGTGATCCTCGCCGTACTCGGCATGATCGTATTCAGCAGCTTTCTGGTCATCGTACTGGACCGCGCCAAAGCAGTCTGATTCTCCGGTTACCTTCTGGTTTTATCCGTTGAGCGGGCATATCCGTCCGCCCGAACCGTATGGCCTCGGGAAAATCCATTTCGTCCGTTAGTTTTGCCCCGACACAAAAAGATTGTTTCCGTTTTTGATTTCCAAAACAAACACAACCAGTTATGGGCAAGCTATATGAACTCCTTGCGGTGGAGCAAGACCGCAAAAACAAGGCGAACCAAGTGATCAACCGCACCAAAGACACCTTTGCGAAGAAGGCCCCGTTTTTCGACGGGATGATCAAGCGCTACGTTTCCCTGGAAGAAGGCACCGGGCAGATTCCGGACGAACACAAAGAGATGGTCACGACGGTAAAAGACGAGTTGGGAAAAGCCGCCAAAGACATTACAGTAGCCCTCGACGCCCAGCTCTCGAAGGAACAGACCAATGCCTCAAACACCGCCATCGCGAAATTGGTGGTCGACGGCCAGTCTTTCGGAACCTTCTCAGCGACCGCCCTTTTGGCCCTGGAAAGCCATCTCGCCCGGGTGCGGGAGATGTACCTGGCCATTCCGACCCTGGACCCGGCTCGCAAGTGGGAATACGACGAACAGCGCGGGGCCTACAAGACGGATGCTGAAGTGAAATTCCGCTCGGTGAAGCGTCCGCGGGTTATCGTCAAGTACGAGGCGACCAAGGAACACCCCGCACAGACCGAACTGATGTACCTCGACGAGCAAGTCGGGAAGTACGAGAGCACCTATATCTCCGGGCGGTTGACCCCGACGCAACGCCGGACCCTGGTTGAACGCCTGGACCAATTGGTAGATGCGGTGAAAATCGCCCGGACCCAGGCCAACGATGTGAAAGCGCTCGACATCAAGGTCGGAGAGCAGCTCTTCGCCTTTGTTCACCAAGATATTTTGTGATGCAGCCAACCATCGGGAATCCAGGAGGCGCGTATACCCGTGCGGAATCGTTTTCCATTCCTGGTGGTCTGTAGACCCAAATTGGAGGTAGACTGAGCCTCAGATTCAGTCGCAGGTCCTTCCGTCGGCGAAGACCGCGGCCGGTATTGATCACCGGTTGCGCCGAGTCGAATGGTGATGACCATCAGCTTCAGTGTTTCGCTCCACAGCGTTAGTCTGAAGACTTCTCCGGGCCAGATGGGTCCAGGAAAACTTAGTGTCGGGGGTTCGATTCCCCCCGGCTGCTCGAAGTGCCTTCGGGGGCAACTTCTCCAACACCAGCAGCCGTAGCTCAGTGGCAGAGCAAGAGTGGTATGTAAAACCTGGGCCTATGCTGGGCGGAGATGGGTCCTACTGCTCAGTAGGACGCGTCTTTAATGACCGAATGGTAGGTGCCCCTCTGACCAAAGGGGGTGATGCGGGTTCGAATCCCGTTGAAGACCAGGGCAGACGGCCGGGTAGATGCCGTCTGTCCGCTTTTTTACCGAGTTCCGGAATCGCCAACGGGGGCGGCAAAAATTGGTTTAAAATAACATGAAGAAGGCAAGATAATTTACAACATGCCAACCCCAAAAAAATAAGAAAGCAGGAGGGCAATCCTCCTGCTTTCTTCTTTGCATAAAATTCGTTTTAGTTTGCCGACGCGCGGAACCGGTCCAATTCGTCGATCACGCGGGAAATGCGACGCTTTTGCAGGTCGCCGAGGTGACGCACTCCGATACGCTCCACTTCGTGGATCATGTCGAGGCGGTTGCCAATCTCGCGGTAATTGAGATCTGACATTTGATCCCCGTTGGTGCGGATCCGAACGATCTCAGCGTTGAGGAATCTTTTTGCAGCTACGATTTTGGCGTGGAGTTCACTAACAGTCATATACCTCTCTTAATATTAATGTTTAAACATATTCAGCATGCAAATATGGAAAAATTTTTCCACAGACGCAAATTTTTGTAGAATTTTCTTGACTTTTTCAAATTCTTGTTTTAAGCAGAAAAAGTTTCCGAGAAAATTGCCGCTCCGACCTCCGCAAATGCCTTACCAACAACCCGTTAGGCAGGGTTGGGCGGTAAAATTGGGCAATGGTAGAGAACTGATGAATCGCCGGTCACCGTACGATTTCCCCGCCTCCCTTTGCGCGGTCGATTTGCGGATTGCCGCTATTGCTTTATGAATCGCTCCACGGCTGTGCCCGTATCACTGGTCAATTTTACGAAGTAAACGCCTTCACTGAGGGAAGTAACGTCGATGCGGCTTTTTTGGTTGTGGGCTCCCCGCAGCAGAGTTTGCCCCTGGACGTTGATCACTTCATATTCAGCATTCTCCGGTCCTCCGCTCAGCGCCAGGTAGCGGGTCGCCGGATTGGGGTACGCCCGCAACTGGGCAAACGCTGGTTCCGGCTGCCCGACGATCACCTCTTCCTCGATCAAGGAATCCACCGGGAAGGTCATGAGTGAACGCCCAAAGGTACCCGCGACCAACTGGGTGACGTTTTGGTCCCATTCCACATCGTAAACCGCGACCATGGGCATATTGCTGCCCACGCGCCGCCAGTTTTGTCCCGAATTTTGGGTGACGTAAACGCCCCCGTCGGAAGCCACGACCCAAACACTGTCCCGCGTGGGGTGAAACAGCACGTCGTTGAGGGCAAGTTGTGGCAAATCACCGGACACGTTGGTCCAGTTGACACCGAGATCGGTGGTCCGGTAGACGTGGGGGATGTAATCGTTGTATTTGTACCCGGAAATGGTCACGAGGGCTTCATTGGTGGCCAATGGCGAGGCTTCCACGGCGGTGACGTACCGGACGGGCAAAGCCGCCGAGATTTGATTCCAGTTGGTGCCACCGTTCGGGGTGACGTGTAAACTGCCATCGGTTGCGCCCGCGTAGATGATCTGGGGATCCAGCGGCGATTCAGCAATCGTGGACAGGGTGTGGTAGCGCGGTCCGAAGACGATGCCTTGCGTCAGATCCGGGCTGATCGCTGTCCAGAAATGATTGCTGAGTCCACCGGTATTGCGGTACACGCGGTAAGTCCCGGCGTAAAAGGTATTTGTATTGCTGGAACTAACGATGATCGGGGAATCCCAGTTGCGGCGGTCATCCGGATCGATCCCGATGGTGAAGTCAAACCACTGGTAACCGGCATCGGTCGTGTACCAAAACCCGCCATTTTGCGTGAGGGTAACCATCTCGTCGGGGGTAGCCGTAAAGAGTTGCTGGAAGCCATCGCCCCCAAATACCCGGTCCCACTGGTTGATGGTGGCCGCGTTTCCGGAAGTGGTGCCGTTGTCCTGGAGTCCTCCGTAATAGATACCCGGTTGGTGCGGACTGGTAGCAACCCGGTAAAACTGGCAGTTGGGGATGTTTTCCACGTCACTCCAAGTCAGGCCGTCGTCGGTGGTGCCGTACATGCCGCCATCGGTCGCGAGGTAGAAACTGTTGGGACCGGTGAACACCATGTCGTGCTTGTCGGCGTGGACATCATAAATGAACCAGGGCGGATCCACCTGCGTCCAGGTCGTACCGTTGTCGGACGTCCGCCAAAGCTGGACCCCAAGGAGATAGATCTCATTGGATTGGAAGGGATTGACGAATATGTTGCCGAAGTACCAGCCGAATCCCCCCAAGGCATTGCCGCTCAGGGTGGAAATGTCGATGGGACTCCAACTGCTGCCGCTGTTGGTCGTTTTGTAAATGTTGAAGACTTGGTACGTGGTATCTACGAAACAAGCGTAGACGGTGGACGGGGTGGCCGCGTCGATGGCGAGGTTCACCCGGCTGAGGGGGGTATTGGGCAGTCCCACAGAGAGCGGGGCCCAGTTGGTGCCGCCATCGGTGGTCTTCCAGACTTTGGCATTGGAGCCGAAGACGGTGGACTCCTGGTTGGTACGGATGCGGTCCCAGCTCGATGCATAGAGGACGTTGCTGTTGCTGGGATCCATGACCAGGTCGATGATGCCGGCTTGGTCGGCGATGAAGAGGGACTGCGACCAGGTTTGCCCGCCGTCATTCGAGATGTAGAGGCCGCGGTCATTGTTGCGTTGCATGGGCAAACCCATGGTCCCGACGTAGATTTTGTTGACGTTGTTCGGGTCAACCACAATGCGGGAAATGACGCGGGTATCGGTCAGACCGAGGTGGGTCCAGGTGGTTCCGCCATCGGTACTTTTGTAGATGCCGTCGCCGATGAAGGGATAGCCGCTGATGTTGGGATCGCCCGTTCCGGCGTAGATGACTTGGGAGTTGCCCGGCTCGTAAGTGATGTCTCCGATGGCGAGGTAACCTTTGTCGTCAAAGATGGGGTTCCAGTTGCCGCCCCCGTCGGTGGTTTTGAAGATGCCCCCGCTGGCGTTGCCGACGAGCATGGTATTGGCATCGTTGGGGTCAATGGCGACAGCGTTGATGCGTCCGCCCAGGTTTTGCGGGCCTTGGAGGGTCCAGGGCGTAGTGGAGACGGACGAAATGGCGGTTTTCTGCGCGGCTTCGCTCATCCGGGCTTCCTGAAAGGCGGCTTCGTAGGCCTGCAGGTCAAAAGTGGGGTCGGGATAGCTGCGTTGCAGAAAAAACTGCTCCGAGGGGCGGTGCAATTTTTCCTCGTGGTTTCCTGGATCACTGGATTCCTCGGGGGAGTCCGGCCGTTCGGGGGCGATAAAGAATACGGTAGCAGCGGCAAGGAGGAGCAAGGCGATGGCACCAAGAATATTTTTCATGTAAAGAGGACTGAACCCAAAAATACG
This sequence comes from Bacteroidota bacterium, assembly GCA_039024435.1. Lineage (GTDB taxonomy): Bacteria > Bacteroidota > Bacteroidia > J057 > JADKCL01 > JBCCQH01. Next base: position 27,891 of record JBCCQH010000045.1, on the reverse strand, counting down.
ATAAAATGAATTACAAATCTCCATTTCCAATTTGAGATTTTCAATTGCTGGCATGCGCGTTGCTTACTTGCCATTCTGGCGCAAATGAAAATCGACCTTCGCCGCGTGTGATTCCGCACCTCTCCGAGAAAAGACGGTGCCTTGAAGTATTTGGGCTTACATTCATTGGGGGCGGCTACTGACAGGGTTCGACCCCGTCAGCACCAGGCTGTTCCGGGAGTTCGCGCGGCTCCGTCCCGCCGGATCGGCGGGACCAATGTCCCTCCCATCCTTGCCGCAGCGAAGAATTTTCCGTGCTCACTGCGCCGGCGCACCGATCAGAAATTGACCTCCGCCAAGCGGCGTTCAAATTGATAAACCGGCATGCGGCTACGGGAAAGGGCATGGTTAAGATTCATTTTTTGTTGTCGTAGGTTGCGCGTTCCGAACGCGCGAATTGGAAATCGGAAATTGACCTTCGCCGCGCGGTGTTCAAATTGATAAACCGGCATGCGGCTACGGGAAAGGGCATGGTTAGGATTCATTTTTTGTTGTCGTAGGTTGCGCGTTCCGAACGCGCGAATTGGAAATCGGAAATCGAGGAATTAGAAATTCTTAAATTTGCCCAATGTATCGGGAATTTATCAAGCGGAAGCTTCCGCACAACGAAAAGCTGGGGCTGTTTGTGGCGCCCAAATTGCCGGCGACCAAGTTGGGACGCATCCTCATGAAGGAAACCCGGGTCCGCCAACCCGGCGAGGTGGCCGCCCTCCACCTCGATTCGGGTTTTTTCGGGAGCACCTACGTAATCCTCACCGACGACCGGATCTTTTGGCCGGACGGATCACTGGAACTCGCCAACATCCGGGCGGCCTCTGCCGATGGCAAACGCCTGGAAATCAGCATTTCCTCCTTGGGCTCCACCCGCACTACCCGGCTCAAACTCGGCGGTGATGAAGTGGCGGCCGCCATCGCCAAGTTACTCGATGACCTGGCCTACTTTGATCCGGAAGCTCAAGAGAAGCTCGACAGTGTCCGTGGGGATTATTCGGAGTTTGAAGGGCAAGCCATCGACTGGCTGCTGCTCCGCGATGAGGTCATGCGTACCATCGACATGCTCTACGAGCGCTTCCAGGACGGCAAACTTTCCCTGATCGAATACGAAGAGAAAAAGACCCAACTCCTCGAACGCCTCTAATTCCGGAACGATGATCGACACCCATTCGCATTTGTACCTGGGAAAATTTGACGGAGATCGTGCGGCGGTCCACGACCGGGCCCGCAACGTGCTCAGCCACGTTTTCCTGCCCAACATCGACCTGGAATCGCTGCCCAAAATGAACGCCCTCGCCGATGCTGACCCCGGTTTCTTCTACCCGATGTTGGGGTTGCATCCCTGCTACATCAAGGAAAATTATCCCGAGGTCCTGGATCGGTTGGAGGCCGAATGGGAATCGGGCCGCCGCTACTATGGAGTGGGGGAGACGGGCCTGGATTACTACTGGGATACAACCTTTGCCGCCGGGCAAAAGGACTCGTTGCGCCGCCATATCGCCTGGGCCAAAGCAAAAGATCTGCCATTGATCCTCCACTGCCGGGAATCGATGGACGACGTGATCGCCCTGGTAAGTGAAGGGCAGGATGGCCGCCTCAAAGGCATCTTTCATTGTTTTAATGGCAGCGCCCAGCAAGCCGCCCAAATCCAGGACCTCGGCTTCCTGATGGGGATCGGGGGCGTGCTAACCTACAAAAACAGTGGGGTAGCGGAAGTGGTCGCGGGCATTGGCCTGGCGCACTTGGTGCTGGAAACCGATTCGCCTTACTTGCCGCCCGTCCCTCACCGGGGCAAGCGCAATGAGAGCAGCTACACCGCCCTTGTCGCCCGCAAACTGGCCGAAGTCAAAGGCACGACGGTCGGAGAGATCGACCGGGTCACCACGGCCAATGCCCGGCAGTTGTTTGGGGTGGTCGAACAAGCTGCGCCCAACGGCTGACCCATCGGGTCCACGGATCAGATCATCTCAAAGCGATAGAGCCGCTTGACCGGATCGTACGGCCCTTCTCGATACAAAAAGTAAATGTAATCGCCCCGCACCCGGATCTTTTGCACGAAGGGCAGGGGCAGTTCCCACTCCAGAATCAGAGCGCCCGTATCAATATCGATCCGGTGAACCGTGGTGTAGCCGCTCTTCTCGGTAAAGGTAAACGCTCGGTTGCCGGCATGGTCGACAATTACGTTGCGCTTCCAGCGCCGCAGATCTGGGTAGCTGATCTCCGCTTCAGCGACCTGCTCTCCCCACGCGTCAAAGCGCACAAGTTTGCGTCGGATGTGGTCAAAAACGCAGACGGTTCCCCCGATGGTGTAAATCGGGACGTAGGGCTCGGGGAACTGTACTTCGTCGAAATAACGTCCGTTCATACCGTCCTGAAATTGTTTTGCCTGGACGCCGCGAACCCCCGAATACAGCATTTCTGGCGAGACAATCTTGTCCGGCATCAGCGCATCATCGTAAATCGTCTTGAGGGCGTGGGTATCCTGAGAAGCATAAAGGTGACGTTTGCGGCGCTCATCCGTCCGCACGTACACAAAGCTTTTTGTCCAGCGCGAAGGAGAATATTCAAAGAAATAGGTGCTGTCGAGCAGCGTACGGCACGCCGCCATGGCGGTGCGATAAATGGTCAGCGAGTCGCGGCGCAGAATCAGTTGGTGGAGGGTGTAGTCGACCTGGCCGGCTTGGGCAGCACTGATGCACTGTACATTTCCCAGACAATCCCGCTCCAGACTGCGGGGGGGATCCGATGGATCTTTCCAGGTCGCAAGCGAGGTTCCGTCTTGGGCGACCAGTTCGAGCACGTTGGTTTTTTCGTCGGGATCGTAGACGATCAGAAGCGTATTGTCCTCCAAGAAGGCAAAATCCTGGACCTGAATTGAGTTGTCCGGATACACCCGGGACAGCCGGCTGTCGGTAATTGTCGTCGTGGGAAGCTGCAAAGGGTCCGGCCACAGCTCGATGGTGTAATCCGTATCCGAATCCGCATCGAGGGTCCGGACCGTCTCCTTGTAGCCGATGTAGGTCACTTTGATCGTAGGCCGTGGGCTGCTGGTTTCGAAGGAGAAACGGCCTCTTTCATCCGTGTAGACTCCGGTTTCGGTCGCCTGCTCCGCGACCACCGCACCCACCAGGGGCTCATTTGTCTCGACATCGACCACCCGCCCCGTCAACACCGATTGGGCGGTCAAATCAGAAAAATTCAGGCCGATCAATAGAGCTATGGCGCAGAGGGGACGAAGAAATGATCGGTTCATACGCAAATGATTTATTTAAAAATAGGCAAATTTGCGTTGTTGTGCGGGTCAAAAAGCCCCCTTGGGTTACTTACTTACTCCACCCCGACCCGGCGAAAGAGGCGCATCCGCACTGCGCCCTTTTGGCGGTCCAGCACTTGGGTAAATTCCCGGTCCAGGATTTCCCACTCGGCCGCCTCGAAACCGTTTGAGATATTGGACCAGAGGACGAATTCGCAGTTGCCCAGGCGCTCGGTAGCTTTGAGGTCCCGCCCAAACGGGGGCGCCGATTCCCGAACGTAAGCAAAGCGGGGGGGCGCCAGCATCGGAAAATCGGTGCAGACCTGCGCCGGATCGATGCCCCGGACCGCCATCTCCTCTGCCAAATCGCGTTGCAGCCCAAAGTAAGGCAGGTGGGCGAGGGAGCTGTCCCAGGATTTGGCGATAGAATCGGGATACACCCAAAAGTGCCCGGAGATCAAGACCAGCGCCATTCCCAGCCGGCCCGCCCGCCGCAGGGTTGCGGTCGGCCACTGGGCCACCAGCCCCAGGGCAATCAGCATCAGCAGGAGATAAGCGCTCAGGAAATAGCGCATTCCGATGGGATTGGAAAATGGAATGAACAGCAAGGTCCACAAAGCGGCCGGCGCGAGAAACATCCAGCCCAGCCGCCGCAGGTCCGGCCAATTGCGCACCGAGCGCCGCCCGCCGGCCACCAGGGCTCCGAGCACCACCAACCAAACTGCGATCCGGCCAAAATCGAGGAAGCGCCACCCGACGATCCCCAAGTTGCGCGCCAGGGTGCCGATTCCCACCAGCTTGCGGTGGGCACCGTAGGTCTCCGGGGGGGGCGTCAATAACCACCCGACGGCCCGGTAGTGGACCCACAACCATACCAGGGTCAGTCCGCCCACTGGTAGGTAAGCGAGGATTTTGCCCCAATCGGGCTTGCGCCGGCCCGCCTGCCAGCCGAGTCCCACTTCAATGAGGAACACCGCGGGCACGGCCAGGATTCCCCGAAAGGTCACCGAGGCCATCACGATCAAGGCCAGCGCCAGGCGCAGGCGCCGCCCTTCCAGGACTGCATTGATGCTGGTGAGGAACATCGCCACCAGCACGATGTCTGGCGTGATCATGCTGCTTTGCGCGAGGAAAGTCGGTTCGCAAAACAGCAGAACCAAGGCCCAAGCCCGGACATTTTCCGGTAAAAATCGCACCGCCAGCTTCCAGTATTGCACCAGTAGCACCAGCAGGAACGGCAGCAGGGCCAGGTGTGCTGCGGTCAGGGACTTTCCCACCCCGGCCCAAATCCCGGCCAGGTACAGGTTAAAAAAAGGGGGGTGCCCCGCGTCGAGGCGCTCGGGAACGGTCAACTGCGCAAAGTCACTTTCCAGGTACCAATGGGCGATTTTTGCATTGAGGACGGTGTCCCAGAAGAAGGGAAATTGCCAGGAAATGATGTGCCAAACGAGGAGGGCGACCGCAGCGGTGCCCAGTGCCCGCAGATCGCGTTTTTCCGGATGGATTTTTCCGGTCAAAGCTTCATCTTCTTGAACTGCCACTCGGGAATGTTGCGAATGATCCACATGATGTAGCGCCACATCCACTTGGTGTAGAGGACGTTTTTTCGCTTTTTCCAGGCGCGGAATACGGCCCGTCCCACTTGTTGCGGCTCGGCGGTCAGCGGTCCGGGCAAGTCGAGTCCTTCGGTCATTTTGGTGCGGACAAATCCCGGTTTTACCGTGAGTACCTGGACCCCCGATTTGTGGAGGCGGTTGCGCAATCCTGAGAGGAAAGCGGTAAATCCGGCTTTGGCGCTGCCGTAGAGGTAGTTGGTGGCGCGTCCGCGGTCTCCCGCGACGGACGAAATTCCGATGATGGAGCCGGAGCCTCGTTGTTCAAAATCATTTGCCGCAATCCCCAGGAAGTGGGCGCAGCCTACATAATTGGTTTCCATGATGCGCCGCGCTAGGCTTTCATCGCGCTCGGCATCTGCCTGTTCCGGCATATAGCCCACTACGCAAACGACGACTTCTGGTTTGGGGTCCAGCGCGTTGTAAAATGCTTGGTGATCCGCATACGCCAGGGCATCAAACTCCCGGGCTTCTGCTTCCACTCCGTAGCGCAGGCGCAGGTCGCTGACTTCGGGCGCAATTTCCTCCTCCGCCCGCAACCCCGCGAGGTAAAACCCGTGTCCGGCCCGGGCAAATTCAACAACAATCGCCCGCGCAATGTCCGAAGAAGCGCCCAATATCAGGATTTTACTGCCCATGCCACAAATGTAAAGAATTTCCGATGATCGAATTTTCAATTTCCAATTCTCGATTTTCAATGAACTTCCAGGGGCGGTGATTTGGGACCATTAAAAATTAAGCGCAGCACCCACCGGAGCTTGGAAATCGAGCAATTGAAAATTCTAGCGTGCCAATTGGAAATCAATGCTCCGCCGTGCGGCGTTCAAATTGATAAACTTGCATGCAGCCACGGGAAAAATCAATTTCGGGGGCGGTTTTTTGTACACGTAGGTTGCACGACCGAAACGCGCCAATCGGAAATCCGTCAATGGGAAATTCTCTCGCGCCAATTGGAAATTGGAAATTCCCTCACTTGTATCCACGGGCTTGGAGCTCGAAGAGTTCGGCGTAGAGGCCCTTTTTGGTCACGAGAGCTTCGTGGGAGCCGAGTTCGACCATTTCGCCGGCGCGCAGGACCAGAATGCGGTCGGCCATGCGAACCGTGGAGAATCGGTGGCTGATCAGCACGGCAGATTTGCCTTGGGTCAATTCGGAGAAGCGCTGGAAAACCTCGTATTCGGCCCGGGCATCGAGGGCCGCGGTGGGCTCGTCCAGGACCAATATTTGGGCATCGCGCATGTATGCGCGGGCCAATGCGACCTTTTGCCATTCGCCCCCGGACAACTCTACGCCCTTTTTGAAGCGCCGGCCGAGCATCTGATCGTAACCGCCTTCGAGCTGGTTGACGACGGTGTCGGCGAGGCTTTTGTGGGCTGCGTCCTCGATCCGCGGCCGGTCCCCCATGGCTTCGACCCGCCCCACGCCGATGTTTTCCCGGGCTGCCAAATAAAACCGGACAAAATCCTGAAAAATCACTCCAATTGCATTGCGGAGGTCTTTTAGGTCATAAGACCGGAGGTCGCGCCCGTCCAGCAAGATGCGTCCCTCCGTGGGATCGTACAGGCGTGCCAGCAGTTTGACCAGCGTGGTTTTGCCCGCGCCATTTTCCCCGACCAGGGCCAGCTTTTCTCCCGCTTGCAGGGTGAAATTTAAATGCCGCACCGCCCAGCGGTCCGTGCCCGGATAGCGAAAGCCTACATTTTCAAACGTGATGCCCTGCTGCACCGGAACCGGAAATGGTGCGGGGGCTTCCGGCGAAGCGATGTCCGACTTGAGTTCGAAAAAGTCAAACAAGTCCTGCAAGTAAAGTGCGTTTTGCGCGATGCTGGAAAACCGCGACAGCATTCCCTGCAACAGTGTCCGCAGGCGCATAAACGAGCCCGCAAGAAAGGTCAGATCCCCGATGCTCAACCGGCCTTGAATCGTGTCCCCGATGATGTACACGTAGGCCGCATAGTAGGCTCCGATACCGAATGCATTGAAGATCGTGCCCCAGGCGGTGCGCCGTACGGCGAGGTTGCGATTGGCGAGGTAGTACCGGTGGGCCAGGGTTCCGAAGCGCTCGGTCAGGAAGTCGCTCAGGCCGAAAATCTTGATTTCTTTGGCGGTGGTATCGCTGGCGCCGATGTAGCGCAGGTAATCGAGTTCCCGGCGTTCGGGTGTCCAGGACCGGGTAAGTGAATATGAGGAGCGGTTGTAGTAGACCTCGGTGAGAAAAGCGGGGAGGACCGCCACGATCAGAAGGAGAATAAGCCAAGGGGAGACTACGGCCAGGCCGGCAATGAGGAAACTGATTGTGAGCAGGTCCTGGACCTGCAACAACATCTTGGACATGAGCACGACGCGGCCCACCGTTTGTTGCCGGGCCCGTTCCAACTTGTCGTAAAACTTCGCATCCTCAAACATGGACAGGTCCATGCGCGCGGCGTGGTCCATGAGCTTGACCGAGGTCATATTTGCAAACAGGTCCCCCAACAAGCTATCGGTCAGCCCGATCAGGCGGTTGAGCACGTCCGACAGCAAAGCCAACCCCAGCTCGATCCCCACCACCGTCCAAAGAAAGGTTGTCGGGCCGCCTTCCTGTTGCAAGACGACTACCGCATCAATGATGAGTTTGCCCACATATAAGGTTGCGAGGGGCAAGGCCGCTTTGATGATGCGCAGGACAATGTTGAGCAGAGTGAGGCTCCGGTCGGTCTCCCAAATCATGCGAAATAGGCGGGGCAGAACCCGCAGTGCCGACAGGTTTTCCCGAAAACTGAGTTTCTGTTTCCGGGAACTGAAAGGATCGTAAAGTCCGAGGATTTTTTTGAACCAACTCATGCCATGACGTGCTTTCTCCAATGATAGGCAAAACCCATCAACCGTCGAGTTGTTCAATCCGCTCCCCCCCAGGAAGCGGGTAACCAATTTCCAGGATTGCTCCGCATCTCCAAGATCAAATCGAAAAAGGTTTCCACAAACCGGCCGAATATTCTAACAACCGCAGTTTTTTCTTTTGTCGATCCATAAAAACCTTATAACTTGAACCCGTAATCGATCAATAAAACAACTGGTGTGGATTTTCAAGTGACCATTTCACTGTTTTTTGTAATTGGCGAGGGAAATTTCCCAGAACCAGAACCTGAGCTAAGGGCACTGATAACGAGATGGATGCATTGATGCCTCCTGCAAGTTCGCACCTTAAAATATGTCTATGTCCAACGATGTAGCTACGGAATTATTCAGCGAAATCCGCTGCAATGTTACAAGGATATGAATAAAGCTTTACTTCCAAGCCTATTGGGACTGTTGTTGCTCCTGTGTACACAATTGCCCGCGCAAAATACGTGTTTCCAGAGCTGGCGGTATGTCTACAACATCCCGATTTTCAACCCCAACGGCGTTCCTCAAACCGATTTTCAAGTCCGCCTGGACCTCAACACCCAAGCGTTGATCCAAGCGGGGAAAATGAACCCCGACGGCTCCGACATCCGGTTTGTCGGTGACGACTGCTGTGCCTCACTGCACTACTGGATTCAATCCGGCATCAATACTGCGAATACGACAATCTGGATTAAGATGTCATCGCTAGGTGCCTTTGGGTCTTCTCCTTCCCTGACGATGTATTACGGCAATTCAGGGGCAACGACGAACCTCTCCGCGATCGATTCGGTGCTTGCTTCGACCGGATTTGATACCAGCAGTACGATGCAGACGGTGGCAGCGCCGATTGATACGATCGTGTCGTTCCAGTCGATTGCCATTCCCATCGACGGCCGTACGGTTCGCTGGCAGCTATTTTCCCAGGGCGCGGGCGACATTCAGTTGAAGATGTTTGACGACACCAATAAGGTCAACCAAACTTCCCCCCTCTTTTCGCTGCCCGCCGGTCCGGCTACCACCCTGATCGATTGGGAAGCGGTATCGGTACCGGGCGCCCACGTAGGCTTTTACACCAATGACGCACTGGGCATTTTGACGCCTTGCGCCCCCGTGACCCCTTGTCCGGGAAGTTGCGGGGATGTCGCTTTCGAAGCGGGAAATCAATTTGAACCGGCCGGACAGGTGGATCAGATCACTTGTGGGGTGCTGCCCAACATTAAAATCTGGTACCGCAAGTTTTTGTTCATCGATCCGACATTACAGACCGGGACGGAAATCGACCGCACGGTGACTTTCAATGCCGCCCCCGGCGGCACCACGACATTTTGCATTGGCGATTCGGTTCGGCTGACCGCCAATGACATTGGCGCTCCCAACTATCAGTGGTACACCAACGGTGTGCTCCTGCCAGGGGCGACCGACACGGTATACATGGCCTTGGATTCGGGACATTTCTACTGCGTTGCGAGTTGGGCCAATAATTGCCAATCGATCACGTCTGACACCGTGGCCGTGGTCGCGATCACACCTCTGGTGGATCTCGGTCCGGACCGGGTGGTCTGCAGCGACAGCGGAGTCGTCCTCGATGCCGGGGCGGGCTTTACGTCTTATCTCTGGTCGGACAACAGCACCCTGCAAACGCTGCAAGTGGACACCAGTGGAACCTATTCGGTCCAGGTGACCGACACCAACAGTTGCACCTTCGGCGACACGGTTACCCTTACCATTCAGCCTCTGCCCAATCCGGTGATTGTTCCTTCGGGTCCCATAACTCTCTGTCCGGGAGCAACCGTGACTTTGGAATCTTTTGATCCCAACTGGTTTGCCTACCAATGGAACGTCAACGGCGAAACATCTTCGAACCTAACCGTCGATACGGCCGGAACCTTTTTTGTGACCGTATTTGACAGTCTCAATTGCGCCGGTACCTCGGATCCAGTAACGGTCAATCTCGCCGCGCAACCGGTCGTGGACCTGGGGGCGGATACGACGATCTGCGGGAGTGATTCCCTGACCTTGAGTGTCTCAATGGTTTGGGACAGCGTACTCTGGTCGGACATGAGCATGGGCAATTCGATTACTGTGGGGCTGCCCGGCGGCTACAATGTACAAGTCACCGATACCAACGGTTGTGTGGCGGTGGATACCATCATCGTCAGTGTCGATACCGTGCCGGTGCCCGACATCGGGGGGGATCTCACTGTGTGTCCGGGCGCTACGGCCGCCCTTACGGCTCCCGCTGGATTTGCCGTTTACGATTGGTCGACTGGCGAAACCCAAGCCAGTATCAATGCCGGCGCCGGTACTTATCAGGTCGTCGTCACCGATGGCAATGGCTGCCAGGGCGGGAGTAATCTTGTGATGGTTTCAGAGTTCCCCGAACTGGCCGTGCCGACTGTCACCGGCGGCCAGGCCCTGCTGACCTCTTCGGAGGCCCCGAACTACCAGTGGTTCTTCGAGGGCACCGCGCTGACCAACGAAACAAACCGAACGCTGGTTCCCTCCGAGCCGGGCAACTACCGGGTGGAGGTGACCGATCCCAATGGTTGTGGGACGGTGAGCAGTGCCGATATCCTGGTGATTTTCGGGATCATGCCGGAGGATGTCCCGCAAGGCTTCTCGCCGAACGGAGACGGAATCAACGAAACCTTCACGATTTTGAACATTGAACTTTTCCCCCAAAGCACGATGACGATTCTGAATCGTTGGGGCAGTGAGGTGTTCCAGGCGTCGCCTTATCTCAATAGATTCAACGGGAACTCCGCCAATGGCAACCGGCTTCCCGATGGCACCTACTTCTACATTCTTGACCCAGGCAATGGCGATGACCCCATTTCCGGTTACGTGATCATTAACCGTTAAGCACAACCAACTATGAAAAGATATACACTCATTTTTCTGCTGCTCACCGTCCTGGGTTGCGGTGTGTACGGCCAGCAGGATCCCATGTACAGCCAGTACATGTTCAATCATCTGGCCTTGAATCCGGCCTATGCCGGCAAGGATGGCTTTTTGTCTACCACGCTGATTTTTCGTCGGCAGTGGGCGGGAATCGAAGGCGCCCCGGAAACCGCCAGCTTTGCCCTGCACGCACCGAGTCGCAATGATCGGCACGGCTACGGTATCCAGCTTTACAACGATCAGATCGGGGTCACCCGCAACACGACGGTCAATCTGAACTACGCTTTTCGGATTCAACTCGGGGAGAATGCCCGGCTTGCTTTGGGCATCCTGGGGGCGCTGACGAATTACAATGCAAACCTGAACGGGGTGCGGACCGGCAGTGACATCGATCCTTCCACTGGGCCCGACCCGGCATTTGTCGGAAACGACATCAACCTGCTGATTCCCAATGCGGGCGCGGGCATCTTCTTCCACACCAAGCGCTTCTACTTGGGGGCCTCGGCACCGCGGCTCATCGAACAAGATCTTGCGGAGGACGAGACGGTTTCCCAGGCCATTCAGTCACGGCACTACTTCGCCACCACCGGCTTGGTGATCGGAGCCGACAATGCCGCGGTGAAATTCCGGCCTTCGATTTTGGCCAAGTACCAGCCCGCCGCGCCGTTGCAATTTGATTTCAACGCTCACTTTTTGTTTGCGGATCGCTTTTGGCTCGGAGCTTCCTATCGCTTGGAAGATGCCTTGGTATTCATGGCCGAAATCAACCTGAGCCGCTGGCTGCGGGTCGGTTATGCCTACGATTACACCCTTTCTGATCTCAGCACCTACACGACGGGATCGCATGAATTCATGCTGGGATTTGATTTGAATTTCCAGAAGCGGTCGATGATTTCACCGCGCTATTTCTGATGTACACGACGAACCCATTGAGCAGTAAAATTTACTCCAGAAACATGAACCAACTGAAAACGCTGCTGATCGTTTTTGCGCTTTTCCTGACCGCATTGCCGGTTCAGGCGCAAAACGGCAAAATTAAGCGCGGCGATAAATGGTACGAACTGATGGCCTATCCGGCTGCCGTTCGCAAATACGAAAAGGGGCTGAAGAAAAACCGCGATCTCCGGGCCATGGAACGCCTCGCCGACGCCTACCGCCAGATTGGAATGTACCAGGAAGCGGAAAAATGGTACGCCGAAGTGGTCCAAACCAGTGGCGCGGCTCCGATCAATATGCTGCACTACGGCCAAATGCTGAAGAGCAACGGGAAGTACAGCGAGGCCCGCAAATGGTTTGACGCTTATCTCCAAACCGGGGAATCCCCTCAGGTTGCTGCCCGCATGAAAGAGTCTTGCGACTTTGCCCTGGAAGGCAAGAAAGACAGTGCCCGCTATCAGATCACCCCGGAAACTTTCAATACCGGAAAGTCGGAATTCAGCCCAGTGTTGTACGGAAATGGTATGATTTTCACCGCTGAGAAAAAGGGCGGCGCCGTAGATCGCCTCAACCTCCGGAATGAAAACAGCTTCTACGACCTCTACTACACCGAACGCTCCACAAATAAGCAAGGCTTCACCGTGAAGGCGCTCAAAGGCAAGGTCAACCGGAAGTACCACGATGGTCCGGCCACCCTGAGCCCGAGTCAGGACACCCTGTACTTTACCCGCAGCAACTACGTGCAGGAGAAAAAAGGCCGCAACGCGAAAAACCTGAGCAAACTCAAGGTTCTCATGGCCCAAAACGACAAAGGAAAGTGGAAAAATATTGAAATGCCCAAGTTCAATTCCGACAATTATTCTTGCGGCCATCCGACCATCTCCAAAGATGGGAAGTCGATGATCTTTTCCTCCGACATTCCGGGCGGCTTCGGTGGTTCGGACCTCTACATCTCCCGCCTCGAAGGGGGGGAGTGGAGTATCCCGCAGAACCTGGGATCGGCGGTCAATACTGAAGGAGACGAAAGCTTTCCGTACCTGCACGAATACGGCACGCTGTTTTTTGCCTCTACCGGTCATCCGGGTTTTGGGGGGTACGACATCTTCTATTCCGATCCGGCTGGAGCGGGCTGGAGCAAACCGGTCAACGCCGGCTACCCTCTGAACAGCCCCACCGACGACTTCAGCATCGCTTGGATCAAGAACAAAGCCATTGGCTATTTCGCTTCGGATCGGGACGGCGACGACGACATCTACCGGTTCTCCCGCAAAATGGAAGTCCGCGGGTTACTCGTTGATTCCCGCACTGGGGCCCCTCTCCCCAACACGGCGATTTCGATCTCTGATGCCAGCGGCCGAGAAGCGAAATACATCACCAATCCCGAGGGCAAATTTATCCACCTCGGTGAGTGGGGCCGCGATTATTTCGTGACCGCGAACAAAGAAGAATACGTCGAAAAGCGCGAAAAAATCTCCGGTGCCGGTATGGGACCGATGGAAGACATCGAGTTTGTGATGCGCATGGAGCGCGACATGCTTTTCACAATCTTTGGCACCGTGACCGATGCGACCGACGGAGCGCCCGTCGACGACGTGAAGGTGCGCCTGATTGGTAAAAGCGAAAAGCCTTTGCGCTCGGGCAACGATGGCAAGTACTTCGACAATGTCAATGAAGACACCGAATACGCGGTCATTTTTATGAAGAATGGCTACATCCCGCAGGTCTATGAATTCAGTACCATCGGGAAAACCGATCCGGAAGATTTTGAATTCAATCCCAAGCTCGAGCGGGGCAATTACCTCCTGGTGGAAGGGGTAACCTTGCTGCGGGAAGATGAATCTCCAGTGGCGGGCGTGAATGTCCGCACGGTGGACGTGAACAACCGGCAGGAGCGCAAAGCCACCCGCAGCCGCCTTGACGGCAAGTGGTGGAAAGTGCTCGACCCCAGCATCGAAATGTTTGTGGTCGGCTCAAAAGAGGGATTTTTCGCTTCCCGCGCTGACCTGCCCCTGCCCGATTCTAGCTGGACCGATAGCGTGGCGCCGGTCACCCTCTACATGGTACCTTACGAAGTCGGTGCCTTGGTGAAGACGATTTACTACGATTACAACGAGTCGGCCATCAAGAAAATCGCCTCCAAAGACCTCTACGAAATTGTCTACTTTCTGCAGGACAATCCCGAAGCCAGTATCGAACTCGATTCGTATACCGATTCCCGGGGGGGAGATGTTTACAACGAAAAGCTTTCGCAGCGCCGTTCGGATGCGGCGGTGAATTATATCGTCACCCGGTCCATTTCCCGGAAACGTCTACTGGCCAAAGGCCTCGGCGAAGCCAATCCGGTGAACAAGTGCAAGGATGGTGTGCCGTGTACCGATGAAGAGTACGGACAAAACCGCCGCACCGAGATCCGCATTACGGAACTGGACATGAGCAAGGCGACGCCCCCGCAGGATTAACCGCCACTGCGCACTGCCCGGATCAAAATGAATTTTGCCGGGATGCCCAGGAGGGTGTCCCGGCAATTTTCGTTCGTAGCCCCGGCAAAGCCTCTCCCTCAGCGCGAGCGCCTTTTCCGCGACACGCCGATTCGGTGGTGATTGAGAATTGCGCAAACGGAGGCGCAAACGGCGAAAAATGTCTGGGATTCCTGCACAAATAAACTATATTTAGATGTAATGGGCGCAGGGCCAATCGCTCTTCGCCGGTAACCATGCCGGTTGCACTTTGTAGGTATTAGGAGAATTGTAGTTTCATGAATTTCTTCCCCTTGCGGTGGCATCGCCACTGGTTTACCTTGTTGCTTGTAATGGCTGGATGGCAAGTGCAGGCACGCGTGGTGTACGTCGACTCAGCCGCCACCCTCGGCGCCAACAACGGCACTTCCTGGACCGATGCCTACACTTCCGTCGCCAACGCGCTCACCGTTTCCGTAGCGGATGACACCCTGTGGGTGGCGCGGGGCACCTATTATCCCGGACCATCCGGGGCGAATGCTTCCTCGTTTTCCCTCAAGCGGAATGTCGTCGTGCTCGGCGGCTTCGAAGGGCTGACCGGCGCCCAGGAAACCGCCCCGACCCAACGCGATTTTCAGCAAAATGTCTGCATTCTGTCCGGTGATTTGGACACCTCGGGAACATTTACCGCCGCCGATGCCTACCACGTGGTCGATGGCTTGGGCGAAGACACCACTGCCGTCCTGGATGGATTCACGATCACCGGGGGCCATGCCGTCGGACCGGGAACCAACAACCGGGGGGCCGCACTTTACGTCGTTGCGGCGGGAGCGCGGATCCTCAATTGCCGGCTCGAAAACAACTTTGCCAACAATTTTGGGGCCGCGGCGTTTGTGAGCAGTTCCAGCGTGTACCTGGAGAACTGCATCATCAAAAACAACGCCACCGGACCGGGGGGGCAGGGCGGCGCGCTCTACTTTGCCGGGACCTCTTTTTTGCGGATCTCCAACACGGTCATCGCCGATAATTTTGGGGGGAATCTGGGGGGCGGGGCCCTGCTCGGGAGTGCGGATACCCGTTTCATCCAGTGTACCTTTGCGAACAACAATGCGGGCACGGGCGGAGGCGTCTTCAGCCTCAGTGCGGCGATTCAGTTCCGCAACTGCATTTTTTGGGGCAATACCCCGACCCAAATTGCCGGCACCAATCCCATCGTGGACCATTGCATCGTGCAGGGGGGATTCTCCGCCGGGAGCGACATCATCGACGCCGACCCCAATTTTCGGGACGGTGACTACCGGATCTTTGCCTGCTCGCCGGCGGTCGATGCGGGTGATTCTCTGACCGCTTTTGTGACGGACCGAGACGGAAATCCCCGCCCCTTTGATGGAGACGGCGATTTGATTGCCCGTTGGGACATCGGGGCGTTTGAGAATCAGGTGGCGCAGACCTTTCCCACCGCCAATTCCATCACCGGTCCCAATCCGGCCTGCGCCCGGGGCGACGACTTTGCCTACACCGTCACCAACAACAATTTTCCGACCAATTTTTACGCCTGGAACTTGCCCGGGGGAGGGGGCACTTTTGATGGGCGCACCGACAGCAGTACCGTGCTGATCGATTGGGGGGCCACGACTGGAAGTTATACCCTGGAGGTCCAGGAAATCAGCGCGGCCAGCGGTTGCGCCTTCACGAATACGCTCAACATCAGCCTTGATACGGTGCCCGTGGTGACGGTTGCTCCCACCGGTACCAGCCCGGTCTGTGACGGAGACAGTCTGCAAATTTCTGCCGCGGGTAGCGGCAATGCTTTCCAGTGGTACCGCAACGGCAGCCTGATTCCGGGAGCTACCGGTACGAGTTTCTTTGCGTCCCAGTCCGGCATCCACAATGTCATCCTTACCGACGGGAACGGTTGCCGAGACAGTGCCGCCACCGCCTTTGAACTGGTGGTCAATCCCTTGCCCACCGTCACCTTCTCCCCCTCAGGTGCGCCGGAGATCTGTATCGGGAACCAGCTTGTGATCACGGGAACTGCCGGGGTGAGCTACCAGTGGTTCCAAAACGGTTCGGCGCTGCCCGGCGAAACCAACCAGACGCTTACGACCGGTACGGCGGGCCGCTACAACTTATTGCTCACCGACGCCAATACTTGCACCGACAGCGCCGCAACGGGCGTACAACTCATCGTCCATCCGCTGCCGGTGGTGACGGTGAATCCGGCGGGGGCCGATACCCTTTGTGCGGGAGACAGCCTGGCTCTGACCGCAACCGCCGCCGGCGACACCGCTTACCAGTGGTACCGGAGCGGAAATTTATTGCCCGGCGCAAATACGAATCCTTTCTTCGGAGATATGACTGGGATCTACAATGTCATCCTCACCGACTCAAATGGGTGCCAAGATAGCGCGGCGGTCGGCCACGAAATCCTGATCGGAGACTTCGAGAATCCGGTGAGTGTTTGCGGTGATACGACGCTTTACCTGGACGGGAGTGGCAGTGCGACGCTGACGCCGGCCATGCTGAATGACGGTACGACGGATAACTGCGGAGTGGATTCATTCGCCCTGAGCCAGTCAATTTTCCTGTGTGCGGATACCGGGACAAGTGTGGTGACACTGACCGCGTTTGACCAGTTTCTCAATAGCGATGCCTGTACCGGCAATGTCACAGTTATCGATTCGACCACCCCGAGTGCGGTTTGTGTGGATTCCACCGGCTATCTGGGTGCATCTGGCCAATTGACGGTGGGGTCAGCGCTGGTGGATGGCGGGAGTGCGGACAACTGCGGCATCGGGTCGGCCCTCGTAACCCCGAACAATTTTGTCTGTAGCGATACCGGCGTGCAGGTGGTGACCTTGACGGTGCGCGATGTCAGCGGATCCGCGGCGGCTTGCACTGCCAATCTCACGATTGCGGATTCCACCCGTCCCAATGCGGTCTGCCAAGACGTAAATGTCATCCTCGACAATGCTGGAAATGCTTCGATTGCCCTCGCCGATGTCGAAAATGGCTCGTCGGACAACTGCGGCATCAGCACCAGTTTCCTCAGCCAGACCAGCTTTACCTGCGCTGATGTGCCGGGCGTAAACATCACGATGACCGTGGTGGATGTCAGCGGCAATGCGGGCACCTGCCAGTCTTTCATTCGCGTGGAAGATACCGTGGCGCCCGTTGTGAGCTGTCGGGATACGATCATTTACATTGACAGTACGGGGCAGGCCTTGTTGACGCCGGCGGATGTGGATGGCGGTAGCAGCGACAATTGCGGCATTGATCTGTCCAGCCTCTCCCAGACCCTTTTTACCTGCATCGATACTGGCGCGAACAACGTCACGCTGAGTGTGCAGGATGCGGATACGAACATTTCCAGTTGCATCTCCGTCGTCACGGTGCGCGATACGGTCCCGCCGATGGCGGTCTGTTCGGATACGACGTTTTACCTCGATTCGATGGGGGTTGCGGTAGTGGACCCAGCGATTTTTGGGATCAACAGTGTGGACAACTGCACCTTTTTCGACTCAGCCTTTGTGAATGTCGGCCCATTTACCTGCGCCGATACCGGGAGCCAGTCGGTGACCCTGGTGGTGCGCGATATCAACCAGCGAACCGACAGTTGTACGGGGACCGTGACGATTGCCGACAGCACTGCGCCCTTTGTGGTGTGCCGGGATACGGCGCTCATTTTGGATGCGGGGGGCAATGCTTCCCTCACCACGGCGGATCTGGATGGCGGCACGGTAGACAACTGCACGCTGGATACCGTTTTCATCAGCCAGAGCGCCTTTACCTGCGCGGATGTAGGTGCGAACAACGTGCTTTTGACCGCCATCGATGTCTTTGGCAATCAGCGGAGTTGCATCTCAGTGGTGACGATTCGGGATACGGTGCCCCCGGCGGCGGTGTGCCGGGACACGACTTTGTTCCTGGATGCCTCGGGCAATGCTGGCATCGTAGCGGCGGATCTGGACGGGGGCTCCAGCGACAATTGCCTGATCGATACGTTGGTGGCGGCGCAACTGGCCTTTGCCTGCGCGGATACCGGGGTCAACAATATTCAACTGAGTGTCATCGATGCCGATTCCAATGTCACCAACTGTACTTCGCTGGTCACGGTGCGGGATACCATTGCACCGACGGCGGTGTGTGGGGATACCACGCTGTTTCTGGACGCGGCGGGTACGATTGCGCTCACCCCGGCGGCGGTGGACCGCGGCTCGTTTGACAATTGCCCCATCGATACCTTTATGTTGTCCACCCTTAGCTATGCTTGTTCCGATACCGGGGTGAATGCGATCGCGCTGACCGTTGAGGATCCCAGCGGAAATGCAACTGCCTGCATGGTCAATATCACCGTGGTCGATTCGACTTTTCCCACGGCGATTTGTGCCGATACTACGCTCTACCTGGACAACAATGGCAACTTGAACATCTCCACGGCGGACATTGCGCCGACCGCATTTGACAATTGCGGTTTTGCCGCAACGATGGTCTCTACGGCCACCTTTACCTGTGCGGATACCGGTTTGCAGGTGATCACCGCGACTTTCATTGATCCGAGTGGAAATACGTCTTCCTGTACTTCCAATCTTACGGTCCGGGACTCCACGCCGCCTATGCTTGCCTGTCGCGATACCACCCTTTTCCTGGACGGTGGAGGTACGGCCACGCTGCTTGTCAGCATGGTGGATACCGGCAGCACCGACGCCTGCGGCATTGCGACGCGTACCCTCAGCCAGTCAAATTTTGCCTGCGCGGACGTGGGCATTCCCGGGGTGACTTTGACCGTCACCGATACCCAGGGCAACAGTGATTCCTGCACCGTGATGGTCACGGTGCGCGATACCATTTCCCCAGTGATCTCGTGCCAGGTGGACACGCTCTACCTGGACAGCAATGGACTCGCGGTGGTCATTCCGGCGGCGCTCGATGCGGGTTCCAGCGATGTCTGTGGCATCGATACCGCGTTTACCGATGTGCAGGTACTCAATTGTGGCAACATCGGGACGAATTTGGTCCAGCTTACAGTGCAAGACCCTTCGGGCAATGCCGATTCCTGCGCGGCCAGTGTGCTGGTGCTCGATACCCTGGCGCCCTTTGCGATCTGCGACAGCCTCCAGTTGCAACTGGGTTCCACCGGATTTGCCGTGCTGACTCCGGCCCTGCTCGGCCCCAATGCGTTTGACAATTGTGCCCTGATTAGCAGCACGGTTGTCCCGGATACCTTTACCTGTGCGGACTTTGGGATGCAGACCGCCACGCTTTTTCTGGAAGACCAATATTCTAACCGTGACTCCTGCGTAGGCTTGGTAGAAGTGGTCGATACCACGGGAATTTCCAATGTATCCATCAGCCTCGGTAACGATACCCTGGTCTGCAACGGCGACACACTGTTCCTGGATGCGGGCCTGGGCCAGGCGAGCTATCTCTGGTCTACCGGTGCGACGACCCCGGTGATCAGCACGGATTCTGCGGGCACTTACTGGGTGGATGTAGTGAGTCCGGCGGGCTGCCTCGGCACCGATACGATTGTGATCAGCACCCGCAACATTCCCGAACCGAATCTCCGGACGGAAAGTGGCGAATTGGTGATCTGTCAAAATGATTCCTTGCGCCTAGAGGTAGATCCGATCTACGCAACCTATCTCTGGTCCAATGGGGACACCACGCCGACCACGCAGGTGTTTACCGGTGGCAATTACACGGTCCAAGTGATCGACACCGGCGGCTGCCGCTTGGTCCGGGGAATTGACATTGATTTTGTGCCCTTCCCGGCGCCCAATCCGGCGATTTCGCCGCCCGATCCGGCGACTTACTGTGAAGGTGAATTGCTGGACCTCGATGCGGGCCCGGGCTATTTTATCTACCTCTGGAACACCAGTCAGACGACGCAAGTCATCACTGCTTTTCAGCCGGGAACCTACTCGGTTGAGGTCTGGAATGGATTTGGCTGCCATACGGTCGCGCCGCCGGTCACGGTGACGGAGTTGCCGGCACCCCCGGTCAACGTCGTTCAATCGGGCGACACCTTATCGGTCATGGTGACGGGTTCGGTGCAGTGGGAATTCAATGGGACGCCCATCCCCGGGGCGAACCAGCCGATCTACGTGATCACCCAAAACGGGGTCTACACCGCCCAAGTCACCTACGCCAATGGCTGTATGCGCACTTCGGATCCCTTGACGTTGCTGGTTGCGGCCGAGCCGAGTTCAGGGGTGCTCCGCGGCTTGCAGTTGTACCCCAATCCTACCCGAGACAAGGTTTTTCTAGCGCCCATCGATCCGATTAGGGAGCGCTTGCAACTTCGACTCACTGACGTTTTCGGACGGGAGTTGCTGGTGCAGGACCTGAGACAACTCGTCCGGGAGCGGGAGCTGGACCTCAGTCACCTTGCCCAGGGAGTGTACCTCCTCGAAGTCAGCGCGGCGGATGGCCGCGTGGTCTACAAGGTGATTCGCGAGTAGGGTTTCAGAGGCGGTTTAAAATTGGTTTGTGAAATTTGCGAGCGCAGATTTTTTTGTCCATCGAAGCTTATTTTGGAGTCAATAGCCCAGGCTATGGGTGAGAAAATAGCGGAAGAGGGGCGGAGAAAGATGCCCTAGCCAAATCGCAGAATTAAATTTAAACTGCCTCTCAGCTTTATGCACATTTTATCCCGATCCTGCCAGAGGGATGTGGAAAATTGGTGCGCAAATTATTGCTTGGCGGAGGGAAAAGCCGTCGGAATTCCGGAGAAAAAAGCGGAATTTAAGATGCCTTGAACATGACAACTGTGAATCTCCGTTTCCTAGCATATTTGTGGAGCCTGCTTTTCGGAGTGGGCATTGTAGGGCTGGCGTCCTGTGAAGGGCCGACTACCCAGGCCCGCGGCCTTTGGGCGGGCAATCCGGAACGCATCGCGGAAGAGTTGCCGCCCCGGGATACCGTTGCCCCGCCGCCGGTAACGGCAACCATCGCGGCGGTCGGCGATCTCATGTGCAGCTACCGGCAGTTTCGGATCGCGAAGGTGGGTGACCACCAATTTGATTTCTTTCCTTCTTACCAGATGATCCGGCCCCTGCTGGCCGGGGCGGACCTAACCATTGGCAACCTGGAAACGAATATCGGGGGGGCGGGGCAAGCCTACCGGGGTTTTCCCCGCTTCAATACTCCGGACGATTACCTGGAGCCGCTGCGGGAGGCGGGTTTTGACTTGCTGTTTACCTCGAATAATCACTCGATGGATTTGGGTGAGGCGGGCATTCGCCGAACGATCCGGAAGCTGGATGAGCTCGGGATCGCCCACACGGGCACGTACCGGGATGCAGGGGATCGCGCCCGGGTGCGCATTGTGGACGTGAAGGGGATCCGAATCGGCTTTTTGAGTTATACGAGCACGACCAACGGGATCAAAGGTCCTCGCGGTAAGGGGTATCTGGTCAATTACGTGGACTTTCAGCAGTTGCCTCGGGACATTGCGGCGGCGCGCGCCCAAGGAGCAGAAGTCGTGCTGACTTACTTTCACTTTGGGACGCAGTACAGCACGCAGCCGAACTTCTGGCAGGAGCGGGTGGTGAAGGCGGCGATTGCCGGCGGCGCGGACATGATCCTGGGCAGCCACCCCCATGTAGTGCAGCCGGTGCGCTTCTTCAAAACCGAAAATGCCCGCCTGGACAGTGGTGTCATCTGTTTTTCCCTCGGCAATTTCCTTTCCAATGAGTTTCGCCGCCGGGCCGATGCCGGGGTGGTGCTGCACCTCAAGCTCACCAAGGATCCGGTGCGCGATTCGATCTACCTGGATGGGGTAGACTTTGTGCCGACCTGGACGTACCGGGGGACGCACCCGAGTTTGCGGCGCCACGTCATTTTGCCGGCCGAATGGGGTTTTGGGGACCACGACTTTACTTTTCTGGGGGCGCGGGACAAAGCCCGGATGCGGGAAGCTTTTGCGGATACCCGGGCCGTTTTGACCCGGGAAACGGATCAAATCCGGGTGCGGGGCATGAATCCGGAGCCGGAAGATTTCCGGGAAGGAGATCGCCCGGGCGTAGATGCCGAATTGTATGCGGAGTAGAGCGGTGTATCCGGCTTATTTGCTGATGGCGCGGCGTTTGATGAGGTAATCGGTCAGCACTTTATCGTAGGGTTGGGCGACGTCCACTTCCACAAAGTCGATGTTGAATTCGTGGCATTTGCGCTTGAAGGTGGCTTTGCGCTCCTTCATGATGGCTTCGTATTTGTCGCGGATCTGGGTGGGATTGACCTGGATTTTTTCGCCGGATTCCAGGTCTTCGAGGACCAAGGGGCGGTTGGGGAAGTCGAAGCGCTCTTCGGTTTTGCGGTCGAGGAGGTGAAACAGGATGACTTCGTGCTTGGCGTGGCGCAGGTGGCGCAGGGCGCGGAAGAGTTCGTCTTGGGCCTCAATCTGGTTGAACAAGTCGGTGATGAGAACGACAAACGAGCGGCGGTTGAATTTCCGGGCCAACTGATTGATGATCCGGGCGTAAGCAGTTTTGTGGCGCTCTTTGTCTTTGGTGGCCACGATTTCTTCCAGCTTGCTATACATGGGAACCAGCCAGGATTTTTTCGATTTGGGCGGGGCGTAAAATTGTACTTCCTCATCGAAGAGGGTCAGTCCGGTGGCATCGCGTTGCAAGACCATGAGGTATTGCAGGGCTGCGGTAAGGTAAGCGCCGTACTCCATCTTGCTGATCCCGCTCTTGGGATAGCGCATGGAATCGCTGATGTCGAGGACGACTTGGCAGCGAAGGTTGGTTTCCTCTTCGAAGCGCTTGGTGTAGAGCTTGTCGGTTTTGGCGTAGACTTTCCAGTCGACATTGCGGAGGGATTCCCCGGCATTGTAGGGCCGGTGCTCGGCAAATTCGACGGAAAATCCGTGGTAGGGACTTTTGTGAAAGCCGGTGATGAAGCCTTCGACGATCATGCGGGCTTTGATCTCGATGTTTTTGAGCTTACTGACCACCACTGGGTCGAGGTATTTGATGTCGTGTATTGCCAAACTACAATTGTTGTTTCTTTAAAAATACCGATTTTCGATCAAAGAATTTTCAATCGGTGCCTTCGGAATGCGCAATCAACAAAATTCAAATCCCAATTTATCCCGTAGTTGCATTCAAATCTATCAATTTGAACGCCGCGCGGCGGAGGATTGATTTCCAATTTCGAACGCAGTTCCAATGTAAAATTGTGCGAAGCACTCATCAGTAATCCGAAATCTCCTACCCAAGAAACAAGCCGCAGGCGGGACAGTCCACGACGCCTTCCGGGATCGATGAGTCGCACGCGGGACAGGTCTCGGGCAGGTCGAGGTTTACGTCGAAGAGATTTTGGAGTTCGCGCTCGGCTTGTTCGCGCAACTCCGCCGGAATCACAAATTTCATGGGACCAAACAGCGTGGAGCCCGCGAGTCCGTAGACATTGTGCATGTGTTCTCCGATGACGCGGTAGGGGATGCGGGCCCGGTTGAGCAACAGTCTGATGCGGATCGCCTCCGATTGATCATGTGCCACTGCGATGGGAATGAAGGCGTCGTTGCTGCTTACCATTGCGCGAAGATCAGGGAAGAATCGTGATCGGCGTGGTTTCGATCACGTTGGAACTGTTGCCGGCCCGGTCGACAATGTATACCCGGAATACCAGGGGTTCTTCCGAAGACTCATAAATGGGGGTCGGCATCGTAATGGTGATGTTGCCCTGAATGGACGGCTTGCGCGTCGAGGGGGTCAGGCTTTCCACCGAGTAGCTGGAAATGCGTCCGGGATTGCCGGCAAACGCCGCTCGGGTATCTTCTACGAATAAATTTGGCGTGGCTTCGCCTTCGTAGCCCAGATCTCCGTCTCCATCCTGGTAACTGAGGGTCAGTTGGACTTCATCGGGAGTAAACTGGGTGGCTTGCTCCGGGGTAATGCTCACAAAGGTGATCTCCGGTACAATGGAAAACACCGGTTCATCATTGCAGGAATTGAGCAGCAGCAATGCAAGCAGGATGAAAGCGCTATTTCGCAGGATATGATTCAAAGCTGTATGAAATTACTGAAATTTCCTGTTTATCACAATGGCAGGACTGTACCATAGTTAAACGGAAATTGACAATAAATGTTGAGGGGAAAAAGTACCCAGATGACACAAAGGTCATTCGTAGGATACCAAAACGAATTTGCCCAGTCCCGGATCGACGGTGACCGTCATCGCGCGCTCAGGAGACTTCTTAAAAGCGAGGTTCACAAACGTCCCATCGCGGGTTTTGACGAAGTCTGCCGGAATCTCTACCGAAGAAAATACATTGCTATTCATGATCAGGCGGATGGGGACATCCTGGTCGGCAAGCATGGTGCAGGTGCCCGTCCCGACGATGACCCGCATATTTGTGCGCTGAATGACCTTGTCCCCGACGATGAGCTTGGTATCACCCATTCCATTTTCGATGTACACATTTTCCGCGCGGGCCATTTCCAGGTTGCGGACGACCACTTTGGCCATGCCGCCATTGATGATGAATTCCCTGACCGGCGACTTGCCCACGTTTTTGTAGCTGATGTACACGTCGGCCGCGCCCGAAGAAATATTGATGGTGCGCAGATCCAAGTTGGTCAGGTCGAGCCAGGCACTCCCGTAGCCGAGGTTCATTTCCAGATCAAGCGGAATATCGGTATCCGGCCGCAATTCCATGAGGTAGCGGGCCGGATCATCATCGACGGTCATAGAACCAGAGGCGTCGTACTGGACAACTGCGCCACGCATGGTGGCGGTCGTCTTGCGCGAATAACCCGAAGTATTGGGTGAGGCGAGCGAAACCGTGGTCCGGAGGCGACCGGGCAAGGTGTCGCGGAGCAAAAGCGGCTCGGCTTCTTTGTTCGGAAGGTGAAAACGGACGGTACTGGTTTTGGGAACAGTGGTACAATTGACGAAGGTCTGGCCCAGCGGCATGTGGACCCGGTACTGGTAGAGGCCCAGCGCCCGATCCGTCGTGAAGCTATCTGCTACCGATACTCCCTGGGCCATGAGGCACAGCGAAGGGAACAAAATGCTTAGGGTTACTCCAAACGCCAGTCGAAACATACGCATTACTTACGGCGAAATCTCCGAAGAGGTTTTCGGAAGTACAGAATTTTTTCACTTTTTCCCGAAATTTTACCCTTTCTAAATCGATACAACAAAAAACGCCCCCCGAGACCGGAGGGCGTTCCTATCATCTGGCTGAGCCAGGGCTCAGAATTTCATCAATTTATGATCGAGTCGACCCGAAGGACCTTTCAACTGCAGGTAGTAAATCCCCGCTTCCAGGTCTTCTAGGTTCAGGTGCATCGTGTTGGTCCCAATCTGCGCGTCAATGGTCCGGGTCAATACCTGGCTGCCTTTGACGTCGTAGACCGCCAACTGCAGGCTCTCGGCGAACTCGGTGCTGAAGCTGAGGTTCACGAAGTCACTGGCTGGCACCGGGCCGATGTCACCCCAGCGCAAACCGGAGGGAACGGTATATTCCAGGGTCACCGTCTCCGACTCGCTGCGCGAACCATCGAGGTCGACCTGAATGATCTTATAGTGAGAGGTGCCGATAATGGGCTGGTCATCGAGGAAACCGTAGCTGATCAAGCGCTGGCTCGATCCCTGGGCGGTCACCGTACCGATAGATTCGAAATTCACTCCATCAGCGGAGCGCATCACATCGAAGTAGTCATTGTTCGTTTCGCTGAGGGTGGACCAATCGAGATTGATTCCATTTTCCACGACGGCCCCGTAGAGATCGCCCCATTCTACCGGAAGAATCGTGAAGTCAAGCAGCATGTCGGGGTCCGGATAGCAGCCGGCCACCGGATTTCCCGCACCTTCGGGTCCGAATACCCGGGCCGAGTCGGGCAAGGCGTCCACGGTAAAAGTAAATTGGGTACACTGTGCGTGGGCTTGACCGCACAGCATCGTAGAATTGATGCATTGGTATCCCGTGGCACAGCCAAATAGATCAATGAAACCCACGGTGGCCTGCGAATTGAAAGGCGCTCCCTGGGGCATAAAATCAAACCCAAACCAACTGCAACCGGTAGAATCTCCGGTGATGATCATTGGGCTGAAGGTGATGATATTGATCGTATCGATGGTGGACGAAAAAAAGCCGAAAGCAATTTCCCGCGTGTCACCTCCGGCACCGGTGTTGATCCCGGTCAGGCCCCCACCGATGCAAACTGTGGTGTAAATTGTGTAGAGACCGCCCGTAAATACCACACTGTCAAGTTGGGTAAACGTCCGGTCGCACGCCTTTACCTCTGGATTCTCCACGCCCAAAAACGCGAAGAACAGGAAAAGAGTAAGTGAAAATGAAAGAATACGCTTCATTTGGCTATTCCTCTGTAGCTTCAAAGATTGTCGTTGGTTGATTGATAAAAATCTGCTTTCTACAACGGATGGTTAATGCTGTTGACGGAAAACATGGAAAGATAGGCAAATCGCCCGGGCAATCCAAATCCATACCGGGTGCGGAAAGCATTGCAGGATTCATTTTTATGTCGAAATATACTTTTATATCCGAATAAAATTTTGCATTTCTGCAAATTTTCCGAGGGTTTATATTGGGGGTGGTCCGGTCTCCGATAAGACAATGCCTTGGGTAAGCGGTAATTTTTGCTTGACTTTCCAACAGGTTCCTGAAGACCTGCTTACTTTTGCGGTGGGTCCGGAAGGCGGTTAAAATCGCCCCCATCATGCTCAAACCGCCCCGGAACAAATCGAGAACTCGCACACGATATGCACAATGTTGAACCCCATTATGGCTGGCTGAAGTACTACGACAACGAAACCGATTTGTACTCGCCATTCCAAACTGTCGAGCACAGCGAGTTTCATTATGATCGGCAAGTCTACCAGTACCTCGCCCACCCGCAGTGGGACACCATCGAATCGGAAAGCCTGCTGGTCAAGATCCTTTACGCCAATTATGAGCACGGGTACGCTATCCTGGAATTGTTTGGGGTGTGGAACGATCTGTTGGAAAATGACTACCGCTTGCTCACCGAGAACTGCCTTTCTTTCCTGATCGATGCGGGCATCAATCGGTTTGTGTTCATCATGGAAAATATCCTCAATGTCTACGTGGATTCGGAGGATTACTACGACGCTTTTCAGGACGAGATGGAGGAGGGATGGATCTGCATGTTGCGGGCGCGGGAGCACGTGAAGCGCGAGTTTACCGCTTTTGACTTGGACCAATATTTCTTCTGGGCGGACGACCTCGATGACCTATTCTGGCGCAAACTCAAACCCTGGCAACTGTTCGACCTCGTCGACGCCCGAATGAGGAAATTACTTACTTGAGAATTTTCAATTGCTGGGAAAATTTCCAGTTGCTCAATTTCCGATTTCCAATTCGCGCGTCCTGGACGCGCATCCTACGATTTTAAAAACCAACCTCAAGACACGATTTTTCCCGTAGCCGCATTCAAATTTATCAATTTGAACACCGCGCGGTGGAGGATTGATTTCCAATGGGCGCGTTCGGAACGCGCAACCTACCATTATGAAAGCGACCCAAAACGTCGCCTCAACACACGGATCTTACCTCACGGCACGCCGTGCGGCCCCCGCGGATTTTCCAACCGACGCAAAAAATTTCAAATGCCTCATGGCCCAATTTCAATTCCCAATGGTGCGCGGAACCTGGGGGAGTGCGGCTGAGTGGCCATCGGAAATTCGACACTAGAAATCGGAAATCAAAAATCCTTAGCTTTGCTGCGATGGCTTCAAATTTCTGGTGTCGAATTTCCGATGGCCACTCAGCCGCACTCCCCCAGGTTCCGCGCACCATTGGGAATTGAAATTGGGCCATGAGGCATTTGAAATTTTT
>JBCCQH010000044.1:0-54459 GCA_039024435.1 Bacteroidota bacterium | reverse complement strand
TGAAATTTGCTAGTGCAGATTTTTTTGTCCGTCGAAGCTCATTTTGGAGTCCATAGCCAAAGCTATGGGCGAGAAAATAGCTGAAGAGGGGCGGAAAAAGATGCCATAGCAAAATCGCAGAATTAAATTTAAACAGCCTCTTAGATGTCCACCACGACTGGTGCGTGTCGCAGAAGGTAGCGCTCGTCCAGGCTGCTCGCATTGATGTAGTGTACCCCGGCTTCGGTGTAGGTTCCGTAGGCTTCGTGGATGTGCCCAAATACGTGGATGCGGGGCCGAATCGCTTCGACCAGCTTTCGCAAGTCTTTGCAGCCCACCGGCTCACCGCGGGTAGTCTTGTCCAATGCCCCGTAAGGCGGTCCGTGCGTCACGAGTAGGTCGGTGCCCTCCGGGATCAAGGCCCAGTGCCGGGCGATTTCCGGTCCCCGTTTCCGGTTGAAAGCCCAGTCATAAAATTCGGGCTGCACCGGCGAGCCCCAAATTTGCAGACCCCCAATCTCCACCCCTGAATCGTTTAGGTAATCGACCCCCGCCGGGACCAGAGCGGCGAAGGCGGCGGGATCATTTTCGGCCAGAAAATCGTGGTTTCCAGCGACTACCACCTTTCGGGCATGGGATTGTTGGGAAAACCAAGCCATGAATTCCCGGACCTCCCATTCCCGGCCGCGACTGGAGAAATCTCCCGCGTGAACGAGCAAGTCCCCCGCCGGCAATTCCAGGTCCGCGTGGCGATTGTGGGTATCGGAGATGAAGACGATGCGCATAGCCTAAATCTAATCAAACTTGGGGAAGTTGAGGCGGGAGTTGGCGTTCATTCCGCATTGCGGCGAGAGCCGTTGGATATTTTCTGGGGGAATTTCATGTGCTATGGGTGACCCTCCGTTGCGTGTGATTCCGTGGGGCTGCGATCCGCGTAACGAAGGGACTTTTGGGCTCAATATTTACTCATCGCTGTTTGCGCGTCCGGAACGCGCCCATCAGAAATTGGAAATCGAGCAATTGGAAATTCTCTCCGCCCATCGGAAATCAGAAATTCTCCCACCGGAAATGAAGTTAAAATTGTATCTTCCGGAGCCTTCACAAATGAAGTGCCTACAGAATGAAGTTGAAGCAAAACACGAAACAGGTGCTCGCCTTGCTTACCCTCGTGATCGGGTTGGGGATCGGCAATGCGGCAGTGGCCCAGGATTCGCTGCGCGTAATGGTTTACAATTTGCTGCGCTACGGAGCAGCCGGAATCGGTTGCACGCCGACCGGGGTGTCGGCCCGCAATATTTTCTTTACCCCGGTGATGGAAGCCACCCGGCCGGACATTTTTGGGGTCAATGAAGTCGGGCCTTTTGAGGCCGCCAACAGCCCCGCGCAGAACATCTTGCTCAATATCCTCCAGCCGATTGATCCGGCTTACCGTCGCGCGACGGTCACCTTCAACAATTCGCAGGACATCACCAACGCCATGTTCTACAATTCGGACAAGGTCGAGATCGTCGAACAAGACGTCCTGCCACAATCGTTTCGCAACCTCGATTACTACAAATTTTACTACAAAGGCCCGGGACTCGCCCTCGGCGATACCACGTTTATTGAGGTCATCTTGGTCCATTTTTCGGCCTCTTCCTCGAACACCCGCCTTTCCCAGGCCAATGCCATCATGACTTACCTCGATGGGCTCAACCGCGCGGGGAATTTCATCGTGATGGGCGATTTCAACATGGATTCCGCGAATGAGGCGCCATTTCAGGCGATGGTGGCCCACAGCAATCCGGATTCCCGCCTGAACGACCCGATCAACCTCGGCGGCACGTGGTCAAACAACACCAATGCCCGGCGGGCCTGGTCGCAATCCACCCGGAACTCGTCCGGTTCCGATTGCGGGGTCGGTGGTGGACTCGATGATCGCTTTGACCTGATTTTGTGCTCGGATGCGATCATGAACAACTCCGATTTCGTGGGGTATCGCCCGGGGTCGTACTGGATTCCGGGCAATCCCAATGCGCCCAACCGCAGTTTGCCCGCTTCGGCGAGTGGCTCTCTGATTCCGCTGAGTGACCACTATCCGGTGTTGCTCACACTGGGCATTGACCGGGCGGTAGCGGCGGAAGCCCCGCTTCCCGACGCCGATCTTTTGCGGGTGCTCGGTCAGGTGGGGCGTGAGACCCTCCAAATCGAAATCGGAGGGGAAACTGGACTTACGGGTGCGTGGGAACTGGAACTGATCGACCTGCAAGGGAAATCGCATTTTGTCCGCACCTTCGTGGATGCACCGGCCCGCCAACGTACCGAAATCGTTCGGGAGGGCCTGTCCGGCGGTATCTATTTGCTCCGCCTCAAGGCCCAGAATCAACCGGGAATCATAAAGAAAGTGCTTCTTAGATGAGTGCCGCCAATCCGGTGCCCACCCGCGCGAAGCAACTCGAAACGATCCTCGTCATCACGGCGGGCATGATCGTTTTTTTCTTCATTTTTCGGCAGGTCGCGTTCCTGTACGTGGCCTTGGGGGTCGCCACCGCAGGATTGGCGGTGCCGCTGGCGGCGAAATACATCCACCTGGGCTGGATGGGACTGGCCAAAGTGCTCGGCTTCATCAATTCGCATATTTTATTGGGGGTGATCTTCTTTGTGATCCTCACCCCGCTGGCTCTGTTGCGGCGTGCCTTCAGCCGGAAAGACAGTTTGCAGCTCCGAAAAAAAGATGGGGAAAGCTACTACACCGAGCGCAACCACACGTATGAAGCGGCGGACCTGGAAAATCCCTGGTGAGGTCGACGCACCTAACCGCAGAGCCGCTCCGCATTCGTATATTTACCCCATGAAATCCGTCTGGCTTTGGGGAATCCTGCTTGTAGGCATGCTGTGCTGTTCCTCCCGTGGATCCGCGCAGGGGGCCATTCGGCTGTACAACGACGCCCTGAACCACTACCTCGCC
The DNA here is from genome assembly GCA_039024435.1 of Bacteroidota bacterium. GTDB lineage: Bacteria > Bacteroidota > Bacteroidia > J057 > JADKCL01 > JBCCQH01. Next base: position 51,533 of record JBCCQH010000044.1, on the reverse strand, counting down.
GATGAGTACACGCAAGCAGAAGAGCGGGTCCGGCTGGCCCTGAAAATCCAAAAATTGTACCCGGATGCCTGGTTTTTGCTGGGCCAGTGCTACCGCAAGCGGGGGCAGTTCCGAAAGTCACTCAAGTACTACCGCAAGGCCCTCAAGCAGACGCCGACCAATGCCGAGTTTCGGTTCCACAAAGCGCTGGCCTACGAAGAGTGGGGCAAGCTCAAAAAAGCGGTTCAGGGATACAGCGCAACCACCGAAACCGATCCAAAGTACACCTTGGCCTGGAAGCGCCTCGGGGCCATCTTTTTTGTGGCGGGTGATTACCGCACTGCCATTGACAATTACTCTGAGGCGGTGGACAGCAATCCGCTGGACGAAGACAATTTCTTGCAGCGGGGCAATGCCCAACTGGCGCTGGGAAATCTGCCCGAGGCGATCCGGGATTTTGATTTGGTGCTGGCGCTGGACGCGGAAAGTGCCGAAGCTTACTTCAACCGGGCGAGTGCCCGCTTTGCTTCCGGGGATCCTTACGCGGCGGTCAAAGATTTTTCGATGGTGATCGACCGCCGTCCGGAAGACCGCGATGCCTGGCTCAACCGGGGGATTTCTCTGTTGGCGTTGGAGTTGCTGCCCTCGGCACGCACCGATTTTGAACGGGCGTTGGCGCTGGATTCGGCCTTTGCCGATACGTGGTGGAATCTGGCCTACTTGCTGCTAGAACAAGACAGCGTGGCTCCGGCGCGGATCGCCATCCAGAGAGCGACCGAATTGGCGCCCAAGGATGCGGAAGCCTGGCTGTTGCGGGGCCGGATCGAATTTGGGCAACGCAATTACGTGGCGGCGATTGCGGCCTACGACCGCTGCCTGGCGCTGGACCCACGCTATGCGGAGGCATACTTGAATCGGGGAGAAGCCAAGCGGGTCCGGGGCGACGAAAAGGCGGCTTGCCGGGATTGGCAAAAGGTGTTAAAATACGATGCCGAAGGTGGGGTTCACGCAAAGAAAGCGGATCAGTGGATCCAGATTGTGTGTGAATGATCCGTTGACTTGAACAAGAATGAAGCATTGAGCCATGATGGATTCTCAAAACACGATAAAAGAGATGATGGAGCGCCTGGCCCAGCCGGGGCGGGTTTCCTGGATCGGGTTGCGTCCGGAGCGGCGCGCCAAAATGCGGGTGGTCGAGGAAGTTGAGGCATTGGAGGATTGCGGGCTGGAAGGTGATCGAGCGGCGGACAAGCCGGGGAAAAAGCGCCAGGTGACCCTCATCATGGGCGAACACCTGGATGCTACCGGGATGATTCTCGGACGGACCTCGGTGGATCCGAGTTTGACGCGGCGCAACATCGTGACCCGGGGCATCAATTTGCTTTCCCTCAAAGACCGCCGATTTCAGATCGGGGATGCGGTTTTTGAATTGACGGGCCCGGCCCATCCTTGTTCTCGGATGGAGGAAAATTTGGGAGAAGGCGGCTATAATGCGATGCGCGGCCACGGCGGGTGGTGCGCGAAAGTCATCCGTAGCGGCACGATCCGCGTAGGGGATGCGATTCAGTTTCTGTGAATATGGGATGGGGGCGTCAACTGTCCGGGAAAGTAGCACGGGTAAAGATCTCTCCTTTTTAAGATTGCGGCTTATTCATCGCAATCTTCTCGGTCGTCGAGATGACAAGGGGGGGAAGCTCGGTCGTTGAGGTGACATGGGGGGAGTGCGGTGCTACAACCGTCAAAAAGGTGCCGCAAGGAACTTATCATAGGTCAAGTGGATTTTGTGTGGTGCGGTGGATATTGCAGTCCTGCAAATCAATTCACGCAACGATGAAAACTCTGACAATGATGATTTTGCTCGCTTTGGCGGCCAATACGGCGGCTGGACAAAACTCCTCGCAATTTTCCCACACCCTCACCACGAGTGCTCCGGCAAGTGATATCTGGCGGATTTGGACGGACGTACCCAATTGGCACGTATGGGACAGCGGTCTGCGTTCGGCGGAGCTGTTGGGACCATTCGCCCTCGGCACAAAAGGAAAGCTTCTCCCGGACAAAGGTCCCAAAGCCCGGTTTCGGATCACCGAATTTTCGGAAGGTCAGGGCTATACTTTTGCGACTTCGATCCCCTTAGGAAAACTGATTGTGGCCCGCCGCCTGCACCGGGAAGGCAACCAAACGGTATTCACCCACGATGTACAATTCACCGGCCCGCTGAAAGGTATATTTGCCCGTTCCCTGGGCAAGCGCTACCGCAAGATGTTGCCCGAAGCCATGGAAGCCATTCGCCGCCTGGCGGAGACGCAATCTTAGAGGCGGTTTAAATTTAATTCTGCGATTTTGCCATGGCATCTTTTTCCGCCCCTGTTCAGCTATTTTCTCGCCCATAGCTCGGGCGATGGACTCCAAAATGAGCTTCGATGGACAAAAAAATCTGCTACAGCAAATTTCACAAACCAATTTTAAACCGCCTCCGAGAAACTGAAAAGAAAATTGCTTACCAGCCAGCCTTTGTCCAGGATGCCGCGCTCGTCGGCGCGGATAATTTTTTGTTTCATTGGGGCAAGCCTCCCCGGAACGCGATCTCGTTCAAGGGCTTGCGGGAACGTCCCGCCAGTTCCCGCTCCCGAAACGGCTCTTGCAGTGCATCGGGGTCGCCGAGGTAGCCGAGGGCGAGGAAACAGGCCGGCTCGTAATCTTCGGTCAGGGAGAAGGTTTCCACGGTCTTTTCCATGACAAAGCCGCCCATCATGTGCCCGTAAATATCGTGGGCGGCGGCTTCCAGCAACAGCGTTGTATTGGCGGAGCCGACGTCGTGCAGGGCGTGGCGGTTGGGATTGCCGTTCTTGGCAAAGGTTTTGCGGGCGAGGGCGAGGACCAGTACGGCGGCATCTTTGGCCCAAAGCTGGTTTCCGGTCATGAGGCAATCGAAGAACCGGGAGAAATTTTCGGAATCCGAGCGGTGGGCGTAGAGGTAGACCCAGGGCTGCTCATTCATGCTGCTGGCCGCCCAGGTGGCGGCCTCGAACAGGGTATTGAGTGTGTCCGCTTCAATCGGGCGATTCGCAAAAGCGCGGGCACTCCAGCGCTTGCGGATCAAGTCCTGAATGGGGTATTGGGTATGCGGTGCTTTGGCGATGATGCTATCGGGAGGAGTGGTATTCATGCGTGTGGGATTGTATGTCGCTAGGAAACCCGCAAATCCCGCTGAATGTTTCTCCCGATCCGGGACCGCCAAGAAAAAATGGGGAACGCCTGCCAGTGCGTTCCCCGAACATTGTGAAATAGAAAGTTGTATCGCTATTGGAGATTTACCGTGACGCGAATTACATCGGTGTTCGCTTGGTAAGTGAATCCATCGGTTACGTTTTCGATCGGTTGCACAGTGCCGTTTTCCGCTGCGCCGGTATTCGGTCCGGACTGGCGGGGGGCTTGGTCAGCGCCGGCCCCCGGGAATTGGTTGACTTCGGTACCGGGGTCCCAGAGGCGAAGCTGGCTGGTGATGTCGCCGCTGATCGGGCTGTCGCCGTTCCAGAGGGCGATGCCGGCCATGCCCGGGCTGTAGAAGAGGTCATTGGACTGTACGTACATGGTGGCAAAGGAAAGGAATTCGCCTTGGGTCGCGGTAAAGGTGAATTCGTAGCTGTTTCCGGGCATGAGGGGGCCAGCGGCACTCGCGCCGACGGGCGTATTGAAGGCGCCGCTGCTGGTCACGATGGCTTTGCTTTCCAGGGAAGTGGCCAAGGCGTCGGGGGAACCGTCTTCGGCGAGGGCTTCTAAGCCTTCACCGAGGTCGGCGGTGCCGGTGGTGAAGAGCGGATTGCCGGTGCCGTGAACCGCCCAGACTCCCGGAGCCAGGGGAGAGGTCACGCCCGAGCGATCACCCAACCAGGTGGCGAGGCCGGAAGCATCTCCGTCTTCGGCGAGGGCTTCGAGGCCTTGGTCGCGGTCAGCCGCCCCCTCTTCAAACAGGGGATTGCTGCTGCTGTGGACGACATACACGCCGGGAGCCAGCGGGGTATTCGAAGCGGACAGGTTTTCGATCCGCACGGTAAAGGCATTGTCGCCAGTGGAGCTGAGGGTTACGCGGATGTTGTCGCTCACTGCGGGGTAGGTAAATCCATCGGCCACCGCCGAAATTTCGCGTACGGTTCCGTTTTCGTCCGCACCGGTATTGGGACCCGATTGACGGGGGGCTTGGTTCATCCCTACGCCCGGCTCCTCATTCACCTCGGTTCCTGAATCCCACAGTTGGACCTGAGCGGTGATGTCCCCCGTCACCGGAGTCCCATTGTTGAACAATTCAATGCCGTCCCCGGACGGTGCGTAAAACAAGTCATTTGACTGCACGAACATGGTCGCGAAGCTCAACTTGTGGCCGGGACCAGCGTTGAAGGAAAATTCGTAAGCATTGCCGGGCATGGCGGGCCCCGCGGTGGTCGCGTTTACCGGTGTATTGAACATGCCGGACTGGAAGTATTCAAATTCGGTGCTGATGTTCTCCACGGTCACCCGGAAAGTTTGGGTGGTGGCGACGGGATCTTCGTCGTCGTCATTGGAGCAACCGACCAGTACGAAGGAGCAAAGGATGGAGAATAAGATGAGATTTCTAAATTTCATGATTGCATTTTAATTGTTCAACGATTATGCTTTGATGCAATGGTACGGGCGGGATATCACGAAATTGTCACGGAAGTGTCCCACAAGGGTACAGGTCTGATAATCAATGCATTTCTGGAATTGGGATCAGAAAAATGTTCAAGGATTGACAATTGAAGAATTTCCAATTGCTCGATTTTCGATTTCCAATTGGCGCGTTTTGGACGCGCAAACCGCGATGGATGAATTTCCAATTGCCTGATTTCTGATTTTTCAATGGGCGCGCTTAAAGCGCGCACCCTTCAATAAATGAAATTTGATTTTTCCCGGAGAGGTGCGGGATCACGCAGGGTGTAGGGTTTGCGAAAGTTGTTTGCTGCGGCAAGGATGGGAGGGACTTTGGTTGCGCCGGTCCGGTAGGCCGGCGCAACGGAGCACCGCGAACTCCCGGAACAGCCTGGTCCGGACGCGTCGGGGAGCGTCCGGAGCCGCCCCCGTTAAAAATGGAATCCAAAACGGGAGCATCTTCAGGGGGAAATTGTCCCATTGGAAATTGAGAATTGTCAAACGTTGTTTGTTTAAGCTCAAAAAACACGAATTTCACGTTTTTGGCCTGGACTTAGCCTTTCAGACGGTGTATTTGGCGGCAGTTCGCCGCAGGGTAAGGTACAATTCGCTTTACCCTTTCGTTTCACCCAAATCACCGATCCAATGGCTACGATCAAGGTACTGATCCGCACTGAAAAGACCAAGAAAAACGGCGAAGCGCCGCTGTACATCCGCCTGACCCAGGACCGCAAATCAAAGTACATTTCTCTGGGCTTTGGACTGCTTCCGCGCCAGTGGGATGCAGACAAGCAACGCGTACGCAAATCCCACCCCAATGCCCCCCGGCTCAACGCACTGATCGCGGAGAAACGGGCTGAGGTCGAAGGACTGGCCCTCGAAGTTGCCCGGGGGCAAAAGAAAATCACCCGTAAGCGGGTAAAGGTGGTGTTGCAGCATGGCAGCGATGAAAGCTTCTTTGATTACGCGCAGGAATTCCTGGACAAGCTTGCCCGTGAAGGTCGCCACGGCACCTTCCGCAACTACCGATCAAGCCTGAATTGTTTCCGGACATGGTTGGCCGACCAAAGGATGAAAGAATTGAGCTTCCAGCGACTCGATGCCAACCTGGCCAGCGGATATAGGGAATACTTGGAAAAAGAACGGGACAACAAACCGGCCACGGTGTTTGTGAAGTTCGCTGCTCTGAAAAGTATCATTTCTTCGGCCCGCAATGCCGGGGTGGTAAGCGACGATTACAACCCGCTTTCCAGGATCAAGGTCAATCAGAAGAAGGCACGCAAGGTCATTCCAACCCGAGAAGAGATGCAGGCGATCCAGGTAGCGGAGCTTCCTTCCGGGAGCAAAATGGAGCAGGTCCGGGACCTCTACCTCTTCTGTGCCAACATGGCTGGGCTGAGGTTCTCGGATGCGCTCACCCTGCGTTGGGCGCAGGTGGAAGGTGAATGGCTGCGCTGGAATACGATCAAGACGGGCAAACAACGACTGGTCTATATCCCTCAAGGAGCCAGGGACATCCTTGACCGCTACCGGAATGATGAAAGCCAGGGCAGCGATTTTGTCTTCCCATTCCTGCAAGGCCACGAATTGGTCGACGCGGCCACCATGAACAAGCTCTGCAACATCCGCAACATGAACGCCAACGCCTCCCTGAAGCGAATTTGCAAGCGCGCCGGTCTTTCGCGAAACTTCACCTTCCATACCAGCCGACACCACTGTGCCACCGATTCGCTTCGTCGGGGCATCCGTGTGGAGGTGCTCCAACACCTGCTCACCCATTCCTCCCGTGACCAGACCATGGAATATGCCCAGATCGTCAACGGGGACATGGACGAGGCCATGCGGGCTTATGAGATGGCCAAGCAGGGTTAGAACATCACTTGACATGCATGAGCGGGGCCGCTTTCTTTGGGAAGGCGGCCCCGGTTGCAATTAGGCGGTTTCGGTATTGTTCGCATCGAGCGCACGCATGGCCTGATCGAGGTCGTCTCCCACGATCCGAACATACTGCAAGGTCTGTTTGATCGAACTGTGGGACATGATCTCTTTGAGCAGTTCTACGCGCATGCCTTTTCGCAAAGCCTGAGTGGCGAAGAAATGCCGGGCGCTGTGGAAGGAAAACCGCTCGTGCAGACCAGCCAATTTGCAAATGCGGGACAGGTCCCGATTGCAATGGGTATTGATCACTCCGATCCGACGGTGATGCTGTCCCGGCTCCAAGCCCTGGAATTCTTGCAGGAAGGGAAAAATGTAATCCGTGGGACTTGCAGTATTGGAGCGATACACTTCCAAAATCTCACGAGCACAGTCCGGCATGAGCAGACGCATGGGTTTATTGGTCTTGGTTGTGGTCCAGACGAGGTGCTTTCCTTGGATCATATTCCATCGCAACTTCAGGACATCGGCGAAGTGCATGCCTGCCATCCGGGCGGAGAACAGGAACAGGTTCCGGGTATGCCAGAGACGCGATCCGGGATTGATCGCAACTCTTTCGATGGCTTGCATTTGCTCTGGGTTGGGAATGCGTTTTTCCCGCTTGCGGCTGGGGGTGGAGATGGCCCGCAGGATGTTCTGCGTGGGTTGAATGATGCCTTCGCGCTGGGCCTGGTTCATCACCCTGCGCAAGGCGGCGAATTTTACTTTGATGGTATTGGGATGGTTGCCCAGGGTTTGTTCCAGGTAGCGTTTGAACTCAGTGGCAACTCCGGTGGAAAAGGAGGCGAAGTTGAGATCGGGGTTGCCACGATGGGTTTTCAACCAATCTCGCAACTGGTTGAAGGTGTTGCGGTAGTTGCGGGCGGTGCCATGGCGCCCCTGCGCGATAAGATCATTGACGAAGGTAAAGGCGCGGTCCAAAAAGCTTGTTCCCGCAGGTCCTTCCAGCAATTGCCTCAGCCGGTTTCCTGCAAGTTCTCCTTTGCTTTCGCTGATCTCGATGGCCAACTGATCGTACTCAGCTCGTTTGTGGCTGATCAAGCTGTTGAGGCGGGTGCTGAAAGGGTGGGCCTTCTTGACCCGTTGGCGGTCCTGGTCCCAATGTTCAGGAAGCAGATTCACTTTCAGTGATACATATCGGGACCGTCGCCGATGGGTAAGGCGGATGTAAAGTGGTGCGGTGCCGTTACGGCGAATTTTGTTGGTGCGTTGGATGATCTTTACTGTAGACATAGTTCAATGAGCAATTTTGAGTGAAAGAAAGACATACCAATCCTTTGTCCGTCGTTGAGACGGACGCCAAAGAACTTGGAACCGTATCAGTAGCCTATCGGCTCCCAAGCCCGGAAGGTGGGCCGCGCTCTGTTCGAGATGGCATACTTTGCGATGCCAAGTAGGACTTGAGAGTTTGCTTTTCCTCCTCCCAATCCAAGGGATCAACCCACAAACCGGTGGCATAGGAACAGCTATGCCCTTTGCGGGTAATGTGCAGGTTGAGCGATAGTCGTCCCTGCCGGTCGGTGGTGCCGGTATGCAAAACGAATCGTACTTCGGTCATTTCAGATGAGTTTTGAAGGGTTCTTTGGCGGCTGTCCTCGTGCAAATGGGGGCTGGTAGTGCCGTTGGAGGTGATCGGCGATCTCGGAGGCGCGGTAGTAGAGTTTCTTGCCCACCGCCGAAAAGCCCAGCATACCCCGGTCCCGGTAGGATCGCAGGGTGCGTTTGCTGATCGAAAATAGATCCATGACCTCCTCCCCGCTGAGCCAGTGCTCACGCAGGATTTCAGCGGGGGAACGAAGCAGTTTGGCTTCGAGTTCATCCAGACGGTGGAGGATCAGCTCATTGGCTGATCGAGTTATTTGAGAGGGTTCTACCATAGATATTGATTAGATCGATATTCCAATTAGTCAGGTATTTGGCGCTTGATCTTTTCGGCAATCAAGCGGACCACTTCCGTTTTGATCTTGACGCTGACGGGTTCGGGCGGAAAAAAGCTGATAGTTGCGGGTCAGGGTGGAGGAAGTGCATCCCTACATGCCGTCGGGTTATGTATTTGACCCAATAAGAGAAAATATCCTGGCTTTGATATTCAAAGTGTTCACTATTGTACCAGCTGATCCCAACAAATACCAACAAACACATTTTTGTACCTGGCACTGCCGGGGCTGGGAGAAGCAAATTGCGGGAAGATGGTTGAGGCTTTCGCATACTGCAATAATGCAATATATCACCAGTGCCCTGCCGCCAGAGTGGAAATATGTGGGTTTGGGTGGAAAATTGTGGGAATTTGGGTGTTACAGTGGTGCGCCCGTTCGGCAATTTTTTTCGGGCGTACGAGAGATCGGCAGCAATGTGCAGAAACGAGTATAAACGCGTATTGATGCAAATCAATGCGTATAGATGAAACACGAATGGGTTTTGATGGCATTGCCGGTAAGGTAACCAAGGTCAGGAGGCGCGATCTTCAAAAAGCTGCAAAAGTCTTCAAGATTCTGCGTAGAACTGCAAAAATCTGGAAGGTGTATCACGATATCCGGACCAGAATCCATTACGGTTGAGTCCACCAACAATTCGTTTCCGTTAAAAACAATGCGTTTTTGACTACCAACACTTTGGGCGCGTTGGGGTTCTCTCTGGCAGCGTTTGATTTTATGCTTTTCGCCCCCCCAAAACGACTTCGATGCACTCCGCCGATTGTAAGCCGCGACTATATCGGGACTTAACAAAATGTTTGATTCCGCTCCCCAAACTTAGATTCAGGTAAGGACGCGGGCTTGCCGGGAGTCTGGATTTGTTCGCTCACAGTCCATTATTTGAGATCAGCAACCTAAGAAGCAAATGCCTTTAGCTCGAAATCGTCGATTTTGGCCAAATGAGCGAACTTTTGTCCCTCAACCCGATAGTTGCCCCCTAGTTGCGCCTTCACTTGGGCCTCAGTCGGGTCGATGTTGGGCGAAATTGGGAAGAAGTTGCCTGGAATAGCCCAAAATGTGTCCTTTGCCGGTTGAATCCCGGTTTTTCCGGCTTTCACCACGCCCAAAACATCGCTCCGACATTCAAAACCACCCATCCGATCAGCATTTCGCTCAGGTCCGGGCAGACCCATTGCACAAAACGCTTGTGCAGGGCCATGTATATCCGCTCGATCTCCGGTACCCTTTCGGTTTCGTCGAATGATTCGCGAGAGAATATCCGCTCCAGGGGTAATTCTTCCAACTTCTCCCTCAGCACGGGGCGCATGGCAAGCGGGAAGGCCACCAAGTCTACATCCAAATCGCCGAGATGCAGTTTGGCGATCTTGCCAATGCTGTCGTAGCCTGGATTTACCACTATCCCCGCCCTTAATTCCTGGCAGTCTTCCATGGCTCTACCAATGACCTCCCAGACTGAATCATCCAGATAAGTCCAGGCATTGCGCATGATCTGGTGGCGGCAATGCTTGCGTAGCAAGCGATCAAACACTACCGGAAAAACAGACGGGAACAGCAGAAACAAGATCAGGTGTTGCCAAAACAAATCCCGTCCCGGAAGGTGGGTTTTGGCATAGACCAGGATGTAGACCGCGTCGGCCAGCATCATGATCAAAGTGAGCACCGGAGCCGGATGCCTGCCTTCGATCATGCGCATGGCATCACCGAGCAAAAACCGTGTTTCGATGTCGTCGCGGCGGATCATGGCTGCTCCTCTCCCTCAACCAAGGTCCGCACCATCTCAGCAGTCAGTAAGGCCAGCCGTTGGTTGGAGATCTCCAATTTCATTTCTAAACGCCCCTTGCCGGTATCGGAAGCATCGTACAGGTTCTCTCCGCTGAACTGCATACTGAGCCGATGGAAGAAATCCTGTCCCAACACCTTTCCGATCCGCCAGATCAGGTCGGAGTCCAGGGTTTTCTTCTTTAAGATCAGCGAGACATTTTGCCGGGAAGTACGAATTCGGCGACCGAATTCCGCCTTGCTCATGCCCTTCTCTTTAAGCAGCGATTCGATGAACTCGCCCAGGTGGGGATGTTTTTGCATGCTCATGATCCTTCGGTTTGGTCAAGGGATTCGAGATGGTGCAGCATGAGCATGAAGTCGCTCACCCCACGAAGGGCTTCGGTCTCGTTTATATCCAGGTCCAGGGCATTGGCCGACAGGGCCATGGAAAGCAACTGGTTGAGGTTGTGGCGGAGGCCGCGAAGGTACGCGTTCGGAGCACTTTCGCCAATGGGGATGGTAATTTGGTTTTGGTTCATGAGACAGAGTTTTAAGGATTGGATCGGGCACAGGACATCTGGAGGAAAGCCCACAACTGGAATCCCCTAAATGTCACATCGCCGGAAAATTGACATTTTGGACAAAGAGCGATCGGGCGCATTGCTGCACCAAAAGGCCGAAAACGGAGCAAGAGAGCAGTTTACCGAATGCTGGAACGTAGCTTTGAGGCTACAAGCTGCCGTTGCGGCGCAATTTTAGCGTTACAAAAGCAAAGCATCTCCATTGTGTTGACAACTCAACCAAAGAAAACACCAAATCGGAGTTGTTCTTGTGCCATAATCGTGTATATTGACCTATCATTCAATGGCTTAATAAGAAAAATCTGTCTACCCGAAAGGTATGAAAGGTGCAAACCTTGTCCGTGTGATCCTCAACCTCACCGATGAGGAGTACGATCATATCTACCAATCCCTTCCGAATTCGTCGAAGGTGGATCGAATGCGCAAGCTACTTGCCGCCATTCGGTCTATGAAAACGACAAGCCGGAAGCAACTTGCACATCGGTTGGGGGTCGCTGAGCGTACCGTTTCCGAGCTATTGCAAAAATTGTCGCGGCATGTAACTTTCGCGCTGGCCCACCATGAACCGGACAAATCTCTGGAACTGGAGTTGATGTTGGCCACGGCTTGGAAACTGGTTTTTCGTATTGAGAATGCTCCTGCTGCCGAATTGATGCAGGACCTTTTTGACCTTGCCACCGCGCACGAAAGGTTTGATATCCTTTTTGACCTACTGAAACTCGCAGAGATCATGACCGAGCCTGCGGAACTAAAAGGTATGGACAAGGAAGAGATCACGCGACGACATGTGAATTTGCTACAATATCAAGGTCTGAAGACAAAGGTTGCAGGATTTAAACTGCTGCCCGAAAAGGAGCGAATTGCAGCATTGGAAGATATGGAACAGGAGCCGTTGTTGCAGCAGATTGAATGTGCTATGTCAATATCAGCGCAAGCACACTTTTTTTGGACCTGGACGCGGTTGTATTATTTGAAAGAGAATCATTCTGCCGCATATCGCAGCCAAAAAGCACTTGTCGAGCTAATGGAAGAAAACAAGTGGCTGGACCGATACGATGATTTTTTTTCGCCAAGGAAAATCGGCCGTTGATCGAGATGATGGTGGTCGCAAATGAATCAGAGCGGGCATTTTCACGGCTTTTCCGAATTGGAAACCTCAAAGGGAGCCATGCCCTTTCAGATCGTTCGAAATGGGAACAGATATTTCCCTTAAAAATAGCCATGGCCATCGATGCAGGTGACGAAGAAAAAGGGCGTTCGGCAGTAGAAGAAGTGTTGGATTTACTGAATAGCAGAGCAGATTTTCCGGTATTTTTCGTCACCGAAAACCTCTATATAGCGGCATACTACCTATTCACCATTGGAGATTATTCAAAATCTTTGCGCCTGAACTTGCGGTTATTGAGCCGGTATCGTCCTAAAGATTTTCACGGCCCCCTTTGGCCTATGGTAAAGATCATGGCATCTTTCCTGGCATTCGAGTTGGATGATCATAGCGAGGTGGTGCGATTGGATAAGAATTTTCGAATGTCAAATGCATATGGGAAGGCCCCATACTTCAAAACGGTTCTTGGAACGCTTCTCCATTTGTCCAAACCTGGAAAACAAGGTCAATTCGCCGAAATTCTCGAAGACTCCTCGAATAAGTTCAGAATCGCACTGAATGACCGGCATTCAAAAATGTTGAATCGCCGTTTCAATTTCGAAATTTGGTTGGAAAGTAAACGCAAAGGCTGCCTTATGGCCGACATCTTTGCCGCCAAAAATGAAAGAACGATTTCTAACAGAAGTCAGGACGTTGGTTAGAGATGATCCTCAAGCAAACCCAGGACGGTTCCGCCATCCGCCAATTGCACCGTCACCCGGTAGCTATTCCCACCCAGGTGCCCGATAGCCACCAGTCCATGCGCATGCATGTCCAGCAGTTCGGTGTAGGCGATCTTAACCAGCGGCGCGGTCAGCTTCAGAATACGTTTTTCTGTTTCTGTGATCTGCGGTTGCGCGGAGGTGAACGTTTGTACATCCGTTTTGACAGCCGTTTTTCCGTTCGCGGCAAAAGCGATTGCTCCTGCGAACAACAGGGCAAAAATCATCCCATAACGTTTCATAATGCTACGTTTCTTTTATTTGAAGTCGGTAAACTACGCGCTCATTGGGCTTCGAATAAGATACGAAATTGTCACAGGTCCTCCGGAATTCGAAGGCTTATGGTCAAATAGAAGATCCACCTGCACCGCCTTCGCCCCCTATACCCTACGCCATCCAACCACTCACTCCTTCACCACCCGCTTTCGCATCAGCCGGCCGGCAACCGCAACCTCCAACACGTACATCCCGGATGGCAAGGCCGCCGTAACATAGGCCAGATCCAGATTCCCGGCAGCCACCACCGTTTCCTCCTGGAAAACGACTGCCCCGCGCAGATCCACCAATTTCAATCGCATGGTTCCACCGGCACGCAAGCGACCCGCCAGGTGCAATTCCTCCGTAAATGGATTCGGAAAGACGTCCAGATCGACCAAGATCTCATCTCTGACATCCACCAACATGGTCACCGAATCCGAGATTGCCGTACAACCCGCGGCATTCATCACCTCCACCTGGTAAATGGCACTGCCGGTCGGGATCAGGTCCTGATCCGTCGAGCCGGGAATCGGCAAGCCATTCTTGAACCACTGCCAACTGTCCGCCACCGGGGCCCGCAAAGTATCTCCCAACACCGTGATGGTCGGGACTGCAGGCGCCGGCAAGAATGAAACCATCACCGCATCCGAGGTATCCGCACAGCCAAAGCCATTTTCCACGATCACCGAGTAGCTCCCTGCATTGGGAGCATAACGTACTTTCGTGGTCGCAGAGTCGCTCCACAAATAGCTGGCATAGGCCGCACCTACGTCCAGGAACAGCGAATCATTGCTGCAGGACTCAACGACCGGGCCGGGAACGATCACCGCATTCGGCCGCGGAACATTGTGGAAGCGGATCTCCACCGAATCCTTGTTCTCACAGGCATTCGTGTCCACCACGGTCAGGACAAACCACTCACTTTGCCCTGCGATGGCGATACTATCGGTGAGGGCCCCATTGCTCCATTCATAGGAAACGAATGACTGCGCCTCCCACAGCAGGGTGGTGTCGCCCAGGCAGACATCCTGTCGCCCCGTCCATTGGATGGCGGGTTGCGGCAGGTCGTAAATCGTGACCTCTTTGGAGAGGGTATCCAGGCAGCCCAGATCACTCTCCACCGTATGGGTGATGGTGTAATTGCCGGCTGCCGCATACATATAGGTCGTGTCGGGGGACATACTCATGCCCATCCCGTCGCCTAGATCGTACTGGTGAAGGTCTACCGTGCCGCTGCTGATCGTGGCCATGTCCTCAATCGCGATCTCATCCCCATCACAGACATTTTCCACCTCAAACTCAGCCACCGGTTGCGGGTAGACCACGATGGAATCCGTGATGGTATCGCGGCAACCGCTTGCCGTGGAGGCCACCAGGGTGACCAGATAGCTGCCATCGGCAGCATACGCGTATTGGGGATCCATTTGTGCGGACGCCGCGCCATCGCCAAAGTCCCAGGCAAAACCCGTGACCTGATCACCCACCACCGAAGAGCTGTCCGAAAAGGCCGCCGCGATGGGGAAACAGACATTGTCGACCCCAAAATCCGCGATTGGCTTGGGCAGGACAATGACAGACTGCGTGACCGTATCCCGACATCCGAAACCGCTCTCCACCAGCAGGCTCACCGCATAGGTATCAGGCATCGCGTAGGTATATAGAGGGTTGGGAACGGAGTCAATACTGCCATCCCCAAGGTCCCAGGACCACAGCACCAATGAATCATCCAGCACAAAGCTGGTATCGGTGAGGAAGGTGGTTTCCGGCCAGCACACATTTTGGAAGTTGAAGAAGGCGATCGGTTTGTCGTGCACTTTGACCGGAATTTCAATGGAATCCACACAACCGCTCGCCGAGGTCGCGGTCAGTTGCACGTCGTAGGTGCCCGAAGTCGCGTAAAAGTGCGCCGGATTGGGAACGGGGTCGATGGAACCATCGTCGAGATCATAGCTCCAGGCATTGACCACATCCCCAACAATGGTCGTGCTATCCGTAAAGACTACCGGATCTGGCCAGCAAACCGCGGTCGCGCCAAAATTCGCCACCGGGCGCGGCAAGGCTTTGACCTCCTTTGATATGGTATCCGAGCAACCGGAATCTGAAACCACCACCAGCGAGACCAAATAGGTATCGGCCATGGCATACACGTAGCTGGGATCTTGCAGCGAATCGCCATTGCCATCGCCCAGGTCCCAGGACCAGGTGCTCAGCATACCCGCACTCAGCATGGTGGAGTCCATCAGGAACAAAGTGTCCTCAAAGCAATGGTCCTGCAGCCCGAAATTCGCCACCGGCTTGGGATGGACCGTGGCCGCGCGGCTGGTGGAATCGGAGCAGCCATGGTTATTCGTCACCTCCAATGAAACGGTATAGTTCCCGGGATTGGCGAAGGCATAGACCGGATCCGCAACGCTGGCCCCATCGCCCGTTCCAAACGCCCAATTCCAATTGGTCAGGAAGGACCCCAACAAAGTATCCTGCGCCGTGCTGTCCCCGAAAGAGGTCAGGTCCACTGCGCAGGGCAAGGTCCAGTCCAGCGCTGCTACAGGGTTCGGATAGACTTCCACGCGCTTTGTGACAAAGGAATCGACGCCACAAGGGCTGGTCACCCGCAAGGTCACATCGTAAGCCCCGGGCGCCGCATACACATGCACGGGCGAGGCCAGGTCCGTGGAATCTCCGTCGCCAAACCACCAGCGGTAGGCCAGGGTGTCGTTCGTTCCCAGGACCGCCACATTGAGGAAGTGCACCGTGTCCTGGTCGCAGACATTGCCAAAAGTAAAGTCCGCTTGCTGTCCCAGGCAATCCTTGAACTTGATCAGGGCTCCGCGTGCGGTATTGCCACCAGTCCCGGGATCGGTCAGGGGAAAATTCGCGCTTTGCGTGTGGCCGGCCAGGTAAATGCGGCTGTTTCCGCTCACCTGCAAACCGCCGGCAAAATCGTTGAGGCTGCCGCCATAGGGCAAGGCCCAATTGTACATGCCGTCGTCGCCGAACTTTGCGAGGAACAGGTCGCTGCCGGCTCCCAGGAAAGCCGCATTGGCGGTGGGAAAATCGGCACTCTGCGTTTCTCCCTTGATGAAAATATTGCCGGTTGCATCGGTGACCAGATCCTGTCCGAGATCGTCCAGGCTGCCCCCGAAACGGGTGGCGTAGTTGCGGGTCCCGCTCTGATCAAAGCTCAACAAGAAAGCGTCCAGCCCCGCACCGGCCGGAGAAGGATGCGTGGTCGGAAAATCGCCGCTTGTGGTGTAGCCGGTCACGAGTACATTGTCCATCGGATCCAGCGCCAATCCCAAAGCACGCTCCACATTGCTGCCGCCGTAACGCTGCGCCCAGGTGCGCGCACCCGTCGAATCAAAGGCCAACAGGAAACCTTTGGTGGTACCACTTCCCTGCCAGGTCACAATGTCATTGGGAAAATCAAAGCTGCCCGTTTCCCCACAAACAAAGACCGCGCCGTCGCTATCCACGGCTACATCAAATGCTGCCTCAAAGCTGATCCCGCCGTAGCGCTGCACCCAGTCGCGGCTACCGTCCGCATCCAGGCGCATCACAAATGCATCGCGCCCATTGCCGTCGTAGGTCATGCTGGTCACGGGCAGGTCGGGACTTTCGCTGCTGCCCACCACCAGAACTTCGCCATTCGGACCGGCGGCGATCCCGCGCGCTTCGTCGTCGGCCGCGCCGCCGTACTGTCGGGCCCATTGTACCGCCCCACTGGTGTCCAGCTTCATGACCAGGATGTCGTTGCCCAGGCCGGCCAGGGTCGTGTCCGTGTAGAAACTTGCCGTGGCCGCGGTGCGCCCACTCACCAGCAGGTCCTGGTCGCCATTCAGCGCGATGGCGTAGCCGAAATCGTCCGCATTGCCGCCGTAACGTCCCGCCCATACCATTTGTCCCAGGCTGTCAAACTTGGCCACAAATACATCGTAGGCGGCGCCGGCGTAGGTGGAAAAGGTGGTCGGAATGGCCGGGCTGTTCGTGTAGCCCACCACGTAGAGGTTTTGATCGGCGTCCAGTACCGCATCCGAGATGAAGTCGAAATTGGCGCCTCCGTAGGCGGTGGCCCATTCTCGTGGCGGATCGGGCAACTGCCCCCGCACGCCGGAACCCAGCAGCATCGCCAAAGCAAGCACCAGCAAGCAGTAGAATTTGCCCTTTGAATATGTAGTTGATCGACTCATTTTGCTTCTTCGATTTTGACCACCTTCACTTCCGCGCGGCGGTTTTCCTGGTGTTGTTCCTCCTCGCATTCCACTCCGTCCTGACATTTGTTCAAAAGCTGTTGCTCTCCAAATCCCGCGCTGCTGATCCGCTCCCGTGTGATGCCCTGCCGCACGATGTAGTCCACCGCTGCCTTGGCCCGGGCCTCCGAAAGCCGCTGGTTGTAGTCGTCCCCGCCACGGGCGTCCGTATGGGCGGCGAGCTGCACCGAAACTTCAGGGTTTTCCAGCATGAAAGCCACGATCTCATTCAGTTCCTTGCGCGCCGCGCGCACCAGGCTGGTTTCCCGATACGGGAAGTAGATCACCTTGACCAAAGCCCCCACTTCAAAAGGGACCAGCTCCACGGTGGCCCTCAAGGTGGAGTCACCCGGTTCGTCAAAGGCCGGCAGTTCCAGCCGCGATGAGAAATAGCCCAAACCGGTCCCGATGAGGTGCATGTCTTTGCCCTCCTCCAAAACCAGGTGGAACTTTCCGTCCGGGCGCGACTTGAGGTCATAGATCACCTTTTCCTGACTTTCCTCAAAGACCCGCAAGCTGGCCCCGCTCACGGGTTCGCCCGACTGCTTGTCCACCGTCAGGCCGGTCACGTAGAGGTATTTTCCCTTGCGCATGCGCACCCGCAAGGGTAGATCGGTTTCCACCTCGATCCCGCGCGTGCTGAATTCCTGAATGGTGGGGATGTAACCCGATCGCAGGGTGACCGCGGTATAGTCGCTGAGCGTATCCACGCGGCTCGCGAAATTGCCCTGGGCGTCTGATCGCAGATCCAGATCGTTGCGTTCGCCTTCCAATGAAATACTGGCCGCTGCGACGGCCTTGCCGCCATCTGCTTCCGCGACATTGCCGTCGACCTCGACGATCAGGTATTTCCGCAAGGGTACTTCCACCTGCTGTGGGCCCGCCACCGATCGATTGCCCGTGGCAAATTGCATCTGGGTGGGCGCATGGTCTTCCATTTCCACGGAGACGCGGTAGCCCGCATTCCATTTGCCTTCGAAGGCGAACTGGCCTGCTGCATCCGTAGCGCCGCGGATCTCCTTGCTGTCCACGCCCAATACCCGCACGCTGGCGCCCTCCACTGGCTGTCCGGTCTGACTGTTGACCACCAGCAGTTCCGCGGGCACCTTCCGCTGGAAGAAGTAGAGGTTGTCCACCCCTTCGCGGTTCGAGCTGAAGTAGCCGCGGCCACCCTTGGTCCAGACCAGTGAGAAGTCATCCTGCGCGGAGTTCAACGGGATTCCCAGATTGACGGCCCCGCCATATTGTCCATTTTCCAGTGTGGAAGAAAAGATGTCCAAACCACCCAGGCCTGCGTGACCATCTGAAGCAAAGAACAGCTGCCCGTTCCAGCCGAGGTAGGGAAACATCTCGTCGCCGGCTGTATTCACTTGAGGGCCGAGATTCACCGGTTGGCCCCAGCTGTCGCCCTTGCGCTCGACCATGTACAGGTCGCTGCCACCCTGACCGCCCGGCATGTCCGAGGAAAAGATCAGAAACTTGCCTTTGGGGTCCAGGGCCGGATGTCCGCAACTGTAAGCATCGTCATTGAAGGGCAGGGCCCTGGCCTTGCGGTATTTCTTTCCCGACAATTCCGCCCGGTAAATGGTCAAGTGCGCGCGGTTGTTGTCGTCGCGCTGCAACTTGCCGGCCCGGTGGTTGCTGCGGGTGAAGTAGACCGTGTTCTGGTCCTTTGTAAATGTGACCGGCCCGTCATGGAAGCGGGATTTGAGCGCTCCCCGCACCAGTTTGGGTGTCTCAAAACTGACCGGTCCTTTGCGCCCGGCGCGGTACAGGTCGTAGAACAGGTTCCTGTTCCGCATGTTGAGGAAGCGGGACCAGAAGCCGCGCGGACGCGCCGAGGCAAACATCAGGTCCTGCCCCAGGACCACCGGTCCGAAATCAGAAGCCGCTGTATTCACGTCCAGGGGGCTCAAGGTCCAGCCTTCCGGGCTTTCCAGCAGGTCACGGGCTTCTTCGCAGGCCTCTACCATGGCGCGGGCACCCTTGACATCGCGGGACAGCTCGCCGTATCGGAGGAAGGCTTCGCTGGCCTCGTCGTATTTGCCATTCGATTTGAGGACCTGCCCAAAGGCGTAGTGGACCTCGGCTTTCTTGCTCTGCTTCGTGGCCCGCGCGTACCACATTTCCGCTTTTTCGGTTTCCCGCAAGGCGTAATAGGATTCAGCCAGGTGCTCTTTGGCGGTCTGCCAATCGGTCACCGCGTCCTTGTCATCCTGGGCAAAGCCCTTCTCGTACATGCGGATCGCATCGGGATAGGCTTCCTTGTCGAAATAGCCATTGGCCCGCTCGATGTAGGCATTCTGCGCCATGGCCACGCTTCCGAAGGCGCACAGTATGAGGAATACAATCTGCTTCATGACCTAGAAATAGCGGGGTGAGACCACTTGGTTTTTGTTGAAGGAAAAATCGAATCCGACCATGAATTCATGCGAACCCGAATTGAAATCGCGCAGGGTCGAGGTATTGAGGTCGTAGGCGTAGCCAATGCGCAATTGCCTGGTGGGCCATATCTCGGCAATGAAGACCAGGGCATCTTCCGATCGCCAGGAAATACCCGCGAGGAAGCGCTCGGCAAAGAGGAAACTCGCATTCAGGTCGATCTGTGGGCCGTCGCTGCCGGCGTATTTCAGCAAGGTGCTGGGCCGGAACATGACTTTGTCGCTGAGATCCAGGAGGAGGCCGCCCGTGAAGTAATAGTGCCGGAATTGGCGGGCGCGCTCGTCCGTGCCCTGGTCGGCCAGGTTGTTGCGCAGCAGGCGCGGGACCGAAGCCCCCAGGTAGTAGCGCTCGTGCTGGAAATAAAGGCCAAATCCCGCATTCGGGAGCCAGCGGCGGATGTCGGCCCCGGTAAATGAATTGTCGGTGGCGTCGTCCAACCGCAAGGCGTTGAAGCCGGTGCGGTAATAGTCCAGCGTGCCCTGCAAGCCAAAGGCGAGGCGCGCCTTGGCGCCGACCGGAATGCGGTAGGCATAGTCAAAGCCGATGCCCGTGGTGCTGAGCGGCCCCACTTCATCGTTGGTGATCAGCATGCCAAAGCCGTGCCGCAGGTCCGCACTGGGCGCGTGCAAAGTGAAGCTCTGCGAACGCGGCGCACCAGGAAAGCCCAGCCATTGCGCCCGCATGAGCAGGTTCATGCTGGCTTGCTCACGGGCCCCCGCGTAGGCGGGATTGATCACCAGCGTGTTGAACATGTATTGGCTGTAATGCGCTTCCTGCTGCGCCAGGGCCCCCACCGGCAGGCACAGCAAAAAGAAAACGATGGAGTAGATGTTTTTCATGATTGTCTGTGCTTAGCGGTGGATGACGAAGTAGCCTTTGATCGGAGTTTGTCCGTTGCCCAGGTCGAGGACGTAGTAATAGGTTCCGTCCGGCAAGGGATCGCCTGCCGCGGAGGTGCCGTTGAAATGGTTCACGTAGCCGGTTCGGCGGTAGACCTCGTTGCCCCAGCGCGAATAGATCACGATCTCATTTTCCGGGTAGTACTCGATGGAAGGAATGACCAGGAAATCGTTCTTGCCGTCGTTGTTCGGGGAAATGCCTTCGAACATCTCTTCCTCGAAGATCTCCAGCTGCAGCGGCAACCGTTCCGAGATGGCCAGACAACCAAACTGATTGGTGACCTGCACCTGGTATTCTCCGCTCTGTGCAGGAATGTATTCCTGCAGGTTGGCGCCGGCGATGGGGTTCCCGTCCAGATACCATTGCCAGGCGGCTTCGGTGGTCGACATAAGGGCCACCACGCCGCGTTCCTTGGTCACGATAGGAATGTCGGGCAAGGGGTCCACGGTGACATTGACCATGTTGGAAGTATTCATGCAGCCGTTCAGGTCGGTGACCTGCACGAAATACAGCCCCGCGCTGTCCACGGTGATGCTGGCGCCCGTGGTGCCGGTGCTCCAGAGATAGTCCACGAAGCTGCCCGCGTCGAAGACCATTTCATCCCCGGCACACAGCGAGCTGTCCGGTCCCAGATTCACCACCGGCAGGTCGAAGCGTTCCACCAGGATGGTGTCGGAACCGGAGCAGCCATTGGCGTCGGTCGCGGTCAGCGCCATATTGACGGTGGCGCGCACCGTGATGGAACTGTCGGTGGCGCCATTGGACCAGAGGTAAGCAGCAAACGATCCCGCACTCAGATCAACGGTCTCGGTCCCGCACAGGATGATATCGGGTCCCAGGTCCACGGTGGGCAGTGGGTTTTCTACTGCATTCACGGTGAGCGTGTCCGAGCAGCCGTAGACGTTCCAACCGATCACGGTGTAGTCACCGGGCTGCGCGATGGTGATATTCGAAGAGGTCGTCGTGCCGTCCCAGAGGTAAGCCAGAACCCCGGGAGTTTGTGCATCCACTTCGATGCCCCCGCCCGTGCAATAAGCGACCGAATCGCCCGGAGCGATGTCCAGCACCGGCTGGGGGGCCAGCGGCACGATGACTGAATCCCGCTGCGGGCAGCCATTCACGTCCACGATGTCCACGTAATAGGTGCCCACCATGTCCACCACGCGGATGGAATCGGCGCTGCCATTGTCCCAGAGGTAGCTCAAGAATTGATCGCCGGCGTTCAGGGTGACCGTATTGAAGGGGCAGAGCCACATGGTGTCCGCGCCCAGGTCCAGGCCCGGATAGGGAAAAGCATCAAACTGGGTCAGGACTGTGTCCGTGCAACCACTGTCGCTGGTCACGCTAAATTCCAGGCTGTAGGTGCCGGGTGCACCGTAGAAGTAGTTCGGATTCTGTACCGAATCCATGCCCCCATCACCAAAGTCCCAGGACCAGGCAGTGACATTGCCCGCGGCAATGGTCGAGAGGTCCACGAAATTCACGGTGTCGGGAAGGCAGATGCTGCCGGGGGAAATGGCCGCGATCGGTTTTTCATTGGCGGTCGCCTGGTAGCTCACCGTATCGCGGCAGGAACTGTCGGTGACCACGATCAGGTTGACGGTGTACGCTCCTGCATTCGTGTAGAAGTGGGTGACATTCGGAGTGGTTGCGGTCGTGCCATCACCCAGGTCCCAGGCCCAATCGGTAATGGCGCCCCAGGCCAGGCTGGAAGCGTCCATCAGCTGCATGGGGTCCGGCCAGCAGACGTTCTGGAAGGAGAAGTCCGCACCCGGCTTGGGATTCCAGACCAATTCCCGGGTGAGTGAATCGGTGCAGGCATTGTCGGTGGTGACGATCAGTCCCACGTCAAAGGTGTCCGCCGCGAAATAAGCGTGCATGGGATTCTGCAAGCTGCTGGTATTCCCATCGCCAAAGGACCAGGTGTAGGTGGTGATCACGCCCGAGGAAACCGTCGACGCATCGAGGAAGGCAACCGGATCGGGTTCGCAAGTGCGCGGGAAGCTGAAGGAAGCATTGGGCTTCGGGAAAACCTCCACCGTGGTGATCAGCGTGTCGGAACAACCCGCGCCCGAAGTGACCACCAGTGTGACGCTGTAGGTCCCGTCAAAGGCATAGGCGTGTACTGGATCTTTCACGGTGCTGATGGTGCCGTCGCCGAAGGACCAGAAATAGAGCAGGGTATCGCTCCCCGCCACGGTGGAACTGTCCGTGATGTAAAGCGAATCCCCAAAGCAAATGTCCATCAGGCCATAATCCGCGACGGGTTTGGGAAAGACATTGACGGTGGTACTCAGCGTGTCCCGGCAATTGTCCGAGGTGGTAACAATGAGCGTGACCGTGTACTGTCCCCAGGTGGCGTAAAGGTGCGTGACATTGAGTCCGCTGCCTGAATTGCCATCGCCGAAGTCCCAGGCGTAGTTCGCGAAGGTGGCTCCGTTCCAATTGTTGGGGATCACCGAAGCAGCCATGAAGTCGACCGCATTGGGTTCGCAGACATCCGCGGTGACGATGGAGTCGATCACGGGCTTGGGCCAGACGTCCACTGAGCCGCTGAGCGTGTCCATGCAGGCATCCGTGGTGGTCACGAACAAGGTGTCGATGTACTGATCGGGAACGGCAAAATAATGCTGGGTCGCCGAATCGCCCCCCGTTGCGCCATCTCCGAAGCGCCAGTCCCAGGCCGCGACCGAAGCCGTATTCCAGTTGGAAGGGATGTCCGTGCTGTTCCAAAACAGCACCGTATCCGGCCAACAGGTATCCGTTTCAAACAGCGCGGTGATATCCGGTTTGGGCCAAACGTCCACCGGCGCGGAAGTGGTGTCACGGCAGCCATCTCCCGTGGTGACCACGTAGGTGTAGGTGTATTGGTTGGCGGTGGCGAAAACATGACTCGCAGGATTGCTCGTAGCGGTATTCGCATCGCCGAAGTTCCAGTCGTGGTTGGTCACACTGGCGCTGTTCCAGTTGTCCGGGATCTGGTGGAAGCCTTCATACTGCACCGCTTGCGGCCAGCAAATGTCGGGTGCGGTGACCGAATCGATCACGGGCTTGGGCCATACATCCACCGTTTCCGCCAGGGTGTCCCGGCAGCCGTTGTTGGTGACCACGATCAGGCTGTCGTCGTAGCGGTTCGCTACCGCATAGGCGTGGGTGGTGGAGCTGCCCATGCCGCTGGTATTGTCCCCGAACCGCCAATCGTAAATGTCGACGGTGGCGCTGTTCCAGTTGTTCGAAATGGTGGAATTGTTGGAGAAGCTGACGGGTTGCGGCCAGCAGATGTTGGGATCGGTGATCGAATTCACCGAAGGCTTGGGCCAGACGTCCACGCTGCCGGTCAAGGTATCGCTGCAGCCGAAGTCCGTGGTCACGATCAGGCGATCGGGGTATTGGTTCGGCAGGGCAAATCCATGCGAGACCGAACTGCCCGAACCCGTATTTCCATCACCGAAGGTCCAGTCGTAGCTCACGATGCTCACGGACGCCCAGTTGCCGGGAATGCTGCTGCTGTTGGAATATTGCACCAATTCCGGCCAACAGATATCGGTTTCGGTGATGCTGGCGATCACCGGCTTGCTGTGCACCACAATGGGTTCCACCAGGGTGTCCACGCAACCGCTGTCGGTACGGATCGCCAGTTCCAGGTTCAGCATACCTGAAGTCGCGTAGGTATGGGCAGCATTCATCCCGCTGCCCGTGTTGCCGTCGCCCCAGGTCCAATCGTATTGGATGATCACCGCGCCATCGGTGGTGATGAAGGGGAGGCCATTGAAAGGAGTACCTTCGCAGATCGTATCCGGCCGAAGGCTGTCGATGGTGGGGGTTGGGTGAATGTTCAGGATCTCGCTGGTGGTGACCGAATCGCAAGAGGAAAAGAAGCCATCCACCCGTACGGTATGGGGGCCGGCCACCAAGCCATCGGTACCGAAGGTATGGGTCAAAACGAGGCCAGCCGTGTCCAATACGCCATCGAAGTACCATTTATAATTTGTAAAGCCAGTGGGCACCGAGAAGGTCACCGAATCGCCGCGGCAAGCCGCAATGTATCCGCTCGGCGTCAGGGCCAGGACTGTGCTCCGGTCAAACTCCACTTCGACATTGGTGGTGGGTTCGCTGGCCGCGCGGGGGCGGTACCAAACCCGGATGCGGGCGTCGTTGGCGACGGTCGAAGTGAGTGGGGCGGTCACCGGCGGAACATCATTGGCGGCGAGGTGGTAGCTGCGGCACAGGCCACAATTTTGTCCGATGCGCAAGATGGTCGATCCCGAGAAAAAGCCAGGATGGGCACCGTTGTCAGCGATGATCTCCTCCACCAACTCGTTCAGGCCGGAACTGATGCTGGCCAGGGTGCCATCTGCCTGCACGTACTGGTTGCCGAAAAGCGTGTAGGTTGTCTTGGGGCGAATGTTGCCCGCATTGTCCGAACGGATGTCCCAGCGGTAGGTGGTCACGTCCTGGGGAAAGGTCAAGGTCGAAATTTCCCAGGTGGTGGCCGCGGCAAATCCTACCGGCGACGTCTGCGTGCCCGAATTCCCGATCCCGTCAAAGACGTCTGAGATCACGTAACTGCAGGTCGTCGAGGCATCGTAGTTCACGCTGATGCGCACCGAATCGTTGGCCGGCAGGCTGGGGATCTTGACGTAGTAGGTGGCATTGGCCGTGGGAAAAGCATCCGCATCGCTGGGCCAATAGGGCAACTGCGAACTGCAATCCTCCCCCAGGAAGACAAAACCGAATTCGTTGCCGAGTTTGCCGGCCGCCTGCAGGGCGGAAGTGTTGACCCGAACCTTGACCACGTAATCGGTCAAAGCTGTCCCGTTCGGGTTGGTCACAGTGACCGCGCTGCCGAACTGCGGCAGGGTACATTGCCCCCTGGTTGCCTGCGGCAAAAGCAGGCCGATGGCAAAGAGACCGCACAGGATCACTGATATTTTGAGCTGTTTCATGTTTATGATTGATCCGTCATAAGATCACCACCCGGACCACTTGGGAACTGGTAGCTGTACTTACTTTGAGGAGGTAAATGCCCTGGACCAGGTTGTCCATACTGTAGGCCAGGTTATGAATGCGAGCACCGCTGAGCAGACGTTTGTCGATCAGACGCCCTTGCAGATCGTAAATGGTCACCCGGGTTCCCATGTCACGCGAAAGGTTGATCCGGACGTCGAATTGCCCCTGGTTCGGGTTGGGATACACGCGGACGCCAAGGATGTCACTGCCGCTCGCACCACCGGGGCCTGCGCCTTGTTTGCCGCTGGAATTCACCACGGTGATGGTTTTGAGCACGGAATCGGTACACCAGGCATTCGCCGCGATGAATTTGACTTCGTAATAACTGGTGTCCACGTTGGGATCGTCTGCGTAGGCGTGGGCCGGATAGCGCTCGTTGCTGGTCGATCCGTCGCCAAAGTCCCAGGTCGTGGTGGTTGGTTCCGGGATCGAGAATTCGAGGAAGTAGACCGTATCCAATGAATTCACCACCGTGGCCGCCAGGAAGCGCGCATCCAGGGCCGAATCGCCTTCTTCGACATCGAAGGTGGCTTCAAAGGTGCAGCCCGGCTGATCGGTGATGGTCACCGTATAGCTGCCCGAGACCACTCCGATCAGGTCGGGCGTGGTGTCGCCATTGCTCCAGGCGTAGCTGTAGGGCGCCGACCCACCAAAAGGACTGGTCAGCACAAAGCCATCCGCTTGTCCCTCGCAGGAGACATCCGTGACCGTTCCACTCAGGGAAAGGGTGGGCGGCTCGATCACCTCTACCTGCCCACTCACCGTACAACCATTGGCGTCGGTGACGGTGACCTGATAGTTGCCTGCGGTCAGGTCGGTCAGGCTGGAATCGGTAGCTGTGGTATTCCAGGTATAGCTGTAAGCTGGTGTTCCGCCGACCACACTGGCCGTGGCTGAACCAGTGGCATTTCCGCCGCAATGGACATCGGTGCTGCTCAGGTTCAGTTGCAACAGCGTGGGTTCCGAGATGAAGGTCGAAGCGTTCCCGGCACAGCCGTTGGCATCGGTGACCGTGACCGTGTAGCTGCCCGGAGCCAAATTGACCAGGTCTTCGCTGGTCGCGCCATTGGACCAGGCGTAGCCGTAGGGGCCGATCCCGCCATTGACCGTCAGATCGATCGCGCCATCTGATTGCCCGTTGCAGAGGATGTCGGTGGAATCGAGCGCCAGTACCAATGCGGGAGGCTCCGCAACAACCGCCGTGTCCAGCTGGGTGCACTGGTTCTGATCAGTGATGGTCACAAAATAGGTGCCCGCGACCAGTCCGTTGATGTCCTGGCTGTTCTGGCCATTGCTCCAGTTGTAGCTGTAGCCGGGCGTGCCGCCCGCGGGCTCAAGGTCGATCGCGCCATCGGCACCACCCGCACAATTCACGTCCGTGGCCGTGGTGGTACTGAGCAATTGCGGCGGCTCGCTCAGCACGAAGCCGGTGGTGTCGGTGCAGCCGAGTGAATCGGTGACCGTGACCGTGTAGCTGCCCGCGGCCAGGCTGTTGACATCTTCCGAGGTGGCGGCATTGGACCAAAGATAGCTGTAGGGTAAGGTGCCGCCCCCCGGGATGAAGTCGATGGCTCCGCTTTGGTCGCCGAAGCAACTGAGGTCGGTGACGATGCCGGTTCCGGTGAGGAGCGGCGGTTCGGTGATCAGCTGGCTGGCAAATGCCTGGCAACCATCGTTGGCGGTGACGGTGAGGTCGTAGGTGCCGGGGGCCAAACCCGAGATGATGTCGGTGGTGGCGCCATTGGACCAGAGGTAGGTGTAGGGCGTCACGCCGCCGGTCGAGCTAGTCGCGATGTAGCCATTGGCGTTGCCGAAGCAATCGATGTTGCGGACCGAATCCACGGTGACCGTGGGCGCTCCGGCGTTGTTCACCATGGTATTGGCGGAGTCCACACAGCCGTTGTCATCGGTGACGACCACGGTGTAGATGCCCGCGGAGAGATTGGAGATGGAATCCAGGATGCTGCCATTGGTGGGCCAGAAGTAGTTGTAGGGCATTTCACCGCCGCTCACCTGAGCGGAAGCCTGGCCATCATTTGCACCGCAGGTCGCGTCATAACCTGTCGCGGAGACGATCAGGCCATTCGGTTGGGTCAGGGTCGCACTCAGGGTGTCGGTGCAGTTGTTCGCGTCGGTCACGGTCACGCTGTAAGTGTTCGCGGCGACCGCGTTCAGGTCCTGGCTGGTCGCGGCATTGCTCCATTGGTAGGTGTAGCCGGGGGTACCGCCACTGACGGTCAGGTCGATCGCTCCGGTCGAATCGCCGAAGCAAGGTACATTCAGGTGGGTTTCACTCAGCAAAATGACACTGGGTTGGCCCAAGGCAAAGGTATCCGCCGCCGAACAGTTGTTGAGATCGGTGACCGTGACCGCATAGCTGCCCGCAGTGAGGCCGCTCAGGTCCTGGGTGACCGCGTTGTTGGACCAGGAATAGGCGTAGCCGCCGTTGCCGCCTGTCACAGCAATGTCAATGGTGCCCGTCGCATCCCCAAAGCAAGCCGGATCCTGGGTGCTGTTGAGCAGGATGGCCAAAACCGCCGGCTCATTGATCACCGCGGAATCGCTGATCGTACAGCCATTCGCATCGGTCACGGTGACCGCGTAGGTGGCCGGCCCTACCGCGGAAAGCGAGGTGCTCGTCGCGGCATTGTTCCAAAGGTAGTTGTAGGGCCCGATGCCACCACTCACCGTAGTACTGACCGTCCCGTCTCCCGCGGCAAAGCAGCTGACATCGGTCGCGGACAGGCTCAAGGTCAAGGCAACGGGCTGCGAGATGGTCGCGCTTGCCGTGGCCGTGCAGCCCAAAGAATCACTCACCGTGACATTGTAGGTGCCGGGCACCAGATTGCTTAGGTTCTGGGTAATGGCACTGTTGTTCCAGGTGTAGCTGAAGGGCGCGATCCCGCCGTTCAGGTTCAGGTTGACCTGGCCGTCGGCCGCACCATTGCAGCTGATGTCGGTCCCGGTGGCGGTCGCGGAGAGGGCCGGGGCCACGTCCACCTGTACGGTGTCGGCACTTTCGCAGGTGTAGGCATTGGTCACGGTGACCGAATACTGACCGGTCATGCCGACCGTGATCCCGGAAACGGTAGCGCCCGTGCTCCAGGCGTAGGTGGCGCCGACATTGCCGGCCGGACCGGGATTGGCCGCTTCCAGCAAGGTATTGGCTCCGCCGCAGAGGTATTGGGCACCCCCGAGCTCCACAATGGGCGCGGGAGATTTCTGGAAAATGTTGGAATCGCTGGCCATGCAGCCATTGGAGTCGGTGACGACCACCCAGACCGTGTCCATTCCGGGAATGGTATCGAGGTGGCTCAGGTTGATCATTTGTGTGGTATCCGTGGTGCTCCAGAGGTAGGAAGCACTCGGGTTCAGGGCATCGAGCGTCGCGCTCAGGCCTGCACAAGCCGCAACCGTATCGCTCAGGCTCACAAAGGGCAGCGGATTGCGGGTCACGACAATGGTGTCCTCACCCGCGCAGCCATTGCCGTCTGAAACGATGACTGAAAGCGTATCGGTCTGGCCTCTGACCGTGGTGGTCTGGGTGGTGTCGCCATTGCTCCAGAGGTAGCTCCAGTTCGTGCCGGTCCCGGCATCCAACTGTACGGTATCGCCGTCACAGAACGCGGTGTCCGCTCCCAAGGTGACCACGGGCGGATTCGGGCAATCCGAGTCCGCGATGGTAAAGAGCAGGGTATCGGCCGGGGAACCGGCCAGATTGGTGCTGCTGACCACGTTGGCTGCCGTGTCTACGGTGGAGGGCACCTGGGCCCAGGTCAGGCTGTCGTCGTTCGAGCGGTACAGGCGGAAGTCTTCTTCATCGCCAAAGCCGGCCGTCTCCGCGGGGGCAAGGTAACGGGCCGAACCCGCTGCGCTCTGGATCGAGAGGTTGCCGCTTTTGACCTGGAAATGCCGCGCGATGGATCCGGAGGCGACATTGGTGAAGCGGGAGAAATAGCGCCGTACCAAGACTGAATCCTGCAAGCCACTGAAGGCCATGCCGAGATTGGCCGGGTCGATCAGGCTCAGACTGGCAAAGCGTTTCGTTTCCAAGTGCCCGATCGAGCCGTAAATGCGGTTGTCACTGGTTTCTCCCAAGATGTAGGAAGCGGTGTCTTTGTTCGAGAAATAGACCACACTGCTGTCTACATTGAGATCACCGATGATCATTTCCAGCTTGTCGGTCAGGCTGATGTCGCGGCTGAGCCGCACGGATTGCATTTCCAATACCTTTTGCACCCGGAAGGTATGGAAATTGATCCGTCCGATCCCGCCGATCTCCTGGGGAAAGCCTTGATCGGCCACTACGGTGCCACGCGAACGCAGCAAGGGATTGGCGTCCACGTAGAAGGGCAGGTCACTGGGGTTGCGGTTGATGAAATCGCCGGTAAAATAGAAGTGTGACAAGGCGACCATGCAGATCTTGCCATTGCCGAATCCGTCGTAGATCACGTCCCCGTTCACGTAAAGGGTATCCTGGATCCCGCTGAGCATCACTTCCCCGCGGATGTACAGGTCCACCTGGGCCACGCTCCGGCCAGCCGGCAGCAACAAGCCCAGCAGCAAAAGCACACGCCATGCGATATGTCGGTGGGGCGTGTTCATCAGGGGCGTTTCATGATAAAGGCCAGGACGTAGAAAGGCGGTCGGTTCTCATGGGCATCTCCGCCGCCGACCTTTTCCGCATTGACAGTGTGGGTGTGGCCGCCAGCATAAGAGGAATAAGCGTAAGGGGTATCATCGTCGTCGTCTTTCCGCAGGGAGTAGCTGTCGTCATCGCCGAAGCTTTTGTATTGCTGGATCAGTGCATTGCCGTCGGAGGCATTTGACCCGGCAACCGTGGCATGGCGGTGGTTCCCCACCGAACTTACATTGATCTTGTGCGTGTGCTCAGGGATCTGATTGGTGTCGAGGGTCACTTCGCGTTCCCCACCATTGTTGCCGATGGTTTGGTAATCGGTCACCAGCTTTTCGGTATTGACGAAGTCGGGGTTGTTGTTGACCCCATTGGTCCAGCCGACCACAAACTGTCCGCGCAGGTCCGGACTGCTGTTCAGACCATTGCAGAGCTGCCAGCCTTCGTAGTCACCGCTGCCCACGCCATTGGAATTGAAATTGTTCATGGGGCCGGAATACATGATGATGCCGTAGGGCGGCACTACGCCTTCACCTTTGAAGCGGCCCGCGGTGACCGTGTCGTTGACATCCAGATCGCCCTGCACCTGGGCGTTGCCATTGACAGTCAGGCGGTAAGACAGGTTGCGGGTCGAGGTTCCAATCCCGATCCAGGTCTGCACGATGAGCGCATTGCTGGGAGCCGTGCTGTCCTGCACCCAGGCGGCAGTTCCGACTTCCATGTTGCCGGCCACACTGAGTTTGGAGCTGGAATTGGTCGTGCCAATGCCGACATTACCGCTGACTCCCAGGGTGAGGTTGGTGCCGATGCTGGCGCTGGCCCCGTGCACGTCCTCACGGATCCAGTCGTGGTCCAGTTCCCGCCATTCCTGCGGGCTGTCATGGAAATAGTAGTGCCGCTGCAGGTCCTGATCGAAGATGATCAAGCCATTGGTGATGTTTTGGGTGCTGTCCAGCACGGCCAGGTTCGAAGAGGGCATGCCCGGCAGCAGGACGCCCTTGTTCTGGCCCGGACCAGAAGTGATGTGCAGCATGGTCGATGGGTGCGGGTTGGTGGTCCCGATCCCGATCTGAGCAAAGGACATCCCGGGTCCTGACAGCAGAACGACCAGCAATGCAATGGTGTATGTGGGTCTGAGGTGCATAACCTTATTTGTTTTCAATTTCCAGTCGCAGGGGGCGTGATTTGGCGATGTTGCCCGCTTTGTCGTAAGCCCGGACCTCGTAGAAATAGGCTTGGCCCGGTTTGATCTTCGTATCGGTGTATTCTTTTTCCATGATGAGCCCGGATACCGGGGCAAAGGCTTTGTCGCCTGCCTTGCGGTAGACCATGAA
Source organism: Bacteroidota bacterium (assembly GCA_039024435.1). Taxonomy (GTDB): domain Bacteria; phylum Bacteroidota; class Bacteroidia; order J057; family JADKCL01; genus JBCCQH01. The sequence continues at coordinate 19,985 of JBCCQH010000044.1, read as the reverse complement.
GCCAATCAGCGAGGACTGTTCGGCGGCTTCCCAGCTGAGTTCCACCCGCTTTTTCTTGCCCGAATATTTGGCGGCCACCTTCTGCGGGACAGCTTTCAGGCGCTTTTTGTTGACCACGCCCTGGTAGGCATTGGAGAACTTGGAGCGGTTGCCGGAGTCGTCAAATGCCGCCAAGCGGTAGAAGTAGCTTTGCCCGGCATCGCCTTTGGCGTCGACAAAAGCAGTGTCCTTTGCGCTGAGCATGCGCGGGGTGAGGGCGGTCCAGGCGGTATCGGGAGCCTGCTCGGAGATGGAGCGGTAGACTTGGTAGCCGGCCAGGTCCACGTCCAGGTTCGGCAGCCAAACCAGTTTCAGGGCTTCATTTTCCAGGACGATGCGCTTCAGGAAGGGCGCGTCCGGGGGAATGGGATCGGGCAATTTCGCGGTGACTGGGCGGCTCAGGCGCCCCTGGTTGTAGTTCTCGTCGGTGGCCCGCACGAAGTAGACGAGGTCGTTCTTGAGGATCTTGGGCAAACGGTCCACGTAGTGGTTCGTGTCCAAAGGCTGGGCGGTGAGCAGCAGGGTGTCGTTGCCGGTCTTGCCCTTGACCAGGCGGTAGACGAGGTAGCCCTTGAGGTCGTCCTCGGGATTCGCGAACCAATCGAGCACCACTTTGCCGGTATCGGCTTTTGCCTTGAGGTTGAGCACCTGCACGGGCGGGGTCAGGTCAAAGATCTGCACCGAGTATTCGTCGGTGAAATTCTCGTTGCCAGCCGCGTCCAGGGCCGCGATGCGGTAGCTGTAAGACATGCCGCCCAGCTTGACCTCGTCGCGGAAATTGGTCATGAGGGGCGCCAGCTTGCGGTCGTTCAGCTTTTTCCAGGTGGTGTCCTGCTCGTCCCGGCGGTAGATGTCGAAGCCGACCCGCTCTTTGTCTTTGGGGGCGGCCCAGCTCAGCTGGATATTCATCCCTTCGGCGGTGACCTTCAGCTTTTCCGCGGCTTTGGGTGGGGTCAGGTCCACCGGGGTCAGTTCAAACTCTTCGGAGGCTTCCGTCTCAAAGCCGAAGAAGTCCACACCCTTGACCATGCAGGTGTAGGTGACGCCATTGCGGATGCTGTCTGCGGCAAAGAGCCACTCGGGGTAGACCTTGTTCCCTTTGCCATCGTCGATCCTGGTCGGCAGGATGACGCGGGGATTCAGCCGCTGCCAGCGGCCGGCCCGTCCTTGTTTGTAGTAGACATGCGCTCCGGTCAGCTTCGCGGGATCGTGGTCCCAGGAGAATTGGAGGCGGGCGTCGCCCGCTTCGGCGCGGACATCGGCGGGAGCAGGCGAAGCTATGAAGCTACCGGCCTTGACCACTTCACTGGTGCCGAAGCTGGTCTCGCTGCCGTTGAGCACGCCTTTGATTTCGTAGCGGTAGCGCTTGCCCGGTGCGGCGCTGCGGTCCTGGTACATCAGGTTGAGATACTGGGCAAAAGCGCGGTTCTCCACCGATTTTACCAGCAACAAGGCTACCGCCATGCCTTCCAGCCCCCCGTCCTTGCGGAGTTTGTCCGCGATGTCCTTGAGACTCTTGCGTTCGTCGTCACCGCCGATCCAGGAGCTGAGGTCGTATTGGCCCCATTCCACCGGATTGGTTGTGACCTTTTCCCAGTTGCTGGCGCCTTCTTCCTGCCGGTAGACATTGATCCCTCCTGCGTAGGCCAGGTCCGCCGGGGACCAAACCAACCAAACGCCATCTTCGTCCGGATTGGCCAGGACGCGTTTGTTCTGCGCGGAGGCCATGCCGGCCATCACCAGGATCAGAAGCAGCGATATGCAGGTCTTGTGTTTCATGTTGGTCAATCGCAGCGTGCTGGATCTTCGGGGAATGAGACATTTCCATTTTCAACCTTGATCCCGATCCCGACTTCGGCGCCTACGCCCAAGACTTCCACTTCCCCGGTCAACCAGCCCGACATGCAGACATCGCTTCCGATGCGGAAAGTCAGCAGTCCCCGGCAACTCACCGAAGCAAAGTCCAGGTCAAAGTCGTCGCCGATCGCAGGGTCGACTTCCATGCCCACTTTCGCGTAGGCGCTGGCATCGATGGCACCCGAAAGAGCCGGCTCCGAGAACGACACGCCGATATCGGCACCCACAAACAGGCCGGCTTCGGCCACGAAATTGATGTCGGCCACTTCGATGTCCACCCCGCCTTCGGTGCGGGCGGAACGGTCGATCTCACCGTGGGCGATGATGCCGCTGGGGCGCGCCTTCAGGTAGCCGTCCGAACTCAGGCTGGAGATGCAGCCCAGTTGGACATTGATCGGAGAAGCGGCGGTGCCCACGTCCACGTACCAGTCGTCGGGGGTGAACTTGCCCTTGACCTGGCCGGTGCCGCAGATGGGTTTGATCTTGGTTCCGCCCACCAGAACGTGCCCGGTCTCGCCCTCCATGTTGAACTGAACGGTGTTCTGCCCGGGCAGGAACTCGATCCCACCAAAGCCGCGGGCGAGGTAGTTCTGGTTGGGCGCACCACGTTCGCAGAGGATCCAGCCGGAGCCGTCCATGGCGATGCGGTTGACCGCACCCTGCGGACTCACTTCAATGCCGAGACCGGCGTAGAAATGCAGCAGACGGATGTTTTCCATCAATCCACCGGGCAGGGGCGGTACTTCCGGGGTAGGGATATTCGGGATCTCGATCTCGGGAATGTTGAATTCCGGTAGTGAGAGGTCGCAGATCTTCTTGCCGCCGGGCAATTCGTATTCGCAGAAATTCGGGAACTCAAAGCCGAAGTCCGGCAATCTCAGCGAACAGAAGTCCCAGGGTTCGGGCGAGATGAGATCGCAGTAGTCGATGTTGAGGTTACACAGCGTTTTGCCGCCTGGGATCAGGACATCACAGGGCGGGAGGTCCGGCAATTCCCAGAGTTTGAGGTCGCAAATGGACATGCCATTCACCTTCAGATCGCAGAAATCGAGGTCCGGGAGCGTATAAGGCGGCAACCAATAGTCACAGATGCTCTTGTCACCGGCCAATTCAAAGTCGCAGAGACTGGGCAGATCCAGGTTGAAATCCGGCAATGTCAGCGTACAGAAGTTCCAAGGCTCAGGCGAGATCACATCGCAGAAATCGATGTTGAGGTCACACAGCGTTTTGCCTCCAGGAACCATGACATCGCAGGGCGGGATGTCGGGCAGTTCCCACATTTGCAGGTCGCACAAGGAGATGCCATTGTACTTGAGGTCGCAGAAGTTCGGTATCGGGGGCAGATTCAGGTCGCAGAGGGATTGGTTGTTGCTGGACAAAAGATCGCAGGGATCGGGGAGGGCCGGCAAGCCCGGCAGGTCGGGCAGCGTTCCGATCTTCAATTGGCAAAGCGAGAAACCACTTTCCGTTTTCAGGTCACAAATGCTGAAGCCGTCCAGATCGAACCAGTCACAGAGCTTTCCGCCGCCCGGCAGTTTCAGGTCGCAGAGGTTCAGATTGGGCCATTCGAAGGTCCAAAGGTTCACATCACACAGGCGGGTGTCGTCCGGCAAACGCAGGTCGCAGAAGTCGGGCAGGTCCGGGAAATCAATCTCGCAGATGGAATTGCCATTGCGGTCCTTGAGGTCGCAGGGGTTGGGAAAGTCGGGAAAGCTGGGGAAATCGGGCAGGTCGCCCAGGCGTAGGTCACAAAGGGAGACATTGTTTGTGCTCACCAGGTCGCAGATGCTGAAACCTTCCAGGTCAAAGAAGTCGCACAGCTTCCCGCCCGCGGGCAGCTTCAATTCACAGAGGTCCAGGTTCGGCCACTCGAAATCCCAGAGGTTTACATCACAAAGGCGATCGCCATTCGGTAAGAGGATCTCGCAAAAGCCAGGGATCTCCGGGAGGGGCAATGCCAGACTGCCCAGTTCTTCTTCGATGTTGATCTCACCGCTCCCCTGCTGCGATCCACTGAAGGCGTCGTGCAGGCCGATCTTGCCGTACATGCCCAGGGCCACATTCGCATCCACTTCGTTTCCGTTGATGGTGCCGCCTTTGTCATTTTCCGAAAGGTCCCAGAAATCCTCGAACTGATTCGGCTGGACCAGGGCCGAGCCTTCTTTCTTCGCAAGGTGGTGGTAAATGCTGAAGTCAAAGCCGTTCATGTAGAACTGGGGATACTTCTTGAGTTTCTTGTTCAGACCTTGCGCGTAGGCGCGGGCGTACCAGAACTCAGTGCCTTCCTTTTCCGCGACGATGAAGCGGGCGCCGGCCACGATCTTATCCGGTTGCTTGACCAATACATCGCCCTGGCCTTCCATGTAGGCGCCCAGGGCGCCCTCACTCTCGTAAAAGTCGAGGTAGAGGTTGGCCATGATCAGGCTGTTGTCGATGGAGATCTTGATGGGGGAGACCTCAAAGGCAGACTGCACGGTGGAGCCATTGCCCATTTCCCGGATGAACAACTCAGGCGCTTCGCCGTCTTGCGAAGCGATGACCACGTTGAGGCCACTTTCCTGGGCTACGATCCCGCCGGGCAAGGACAGCTGCGTGCCAAAGAAGATCGCGTATTGGGTCTGGAAAATGCGCGCGCCCACTTTGCTCACCGTCATGTCGAAATCGCCGACCTTCACCGACTTTTGGTAGGGCAGGTCTTTCGAACCAGCCTGCTCCCCGAAACCGATGTTGCCGTCGCCCCAGATCTTGAAATCGGAGAGTCCTTCCAGGTCCATGCTCAGGTAAGGACAGTTGATGTCGACATTCGCTTTGATGCGGTCGTCACCGTCAAATACTGCCTGGTTGCACTTCAAGGTCAGTTCGCCTTTGGTCACACCCGAGTTGAATACGCGGGTCATGGCCGCTACCGCGTCTTCACTGAGGAACGCGGGCTGGAAGCCGTTGCCGGTGATGGTGGAGAGCCATTCGAATTTGGCCTCGTCCCCGAACAGGGGGATCTTGATGAATCCGCTCAGATAGCTGTTGGAGATCATGTTGTCCTCGACGGTGACCTTGACCCGGTAGAATTTCGCCTTGAAATCGTTGATGCGGGAGTAGTAGGGCTCCTTGTCTTCGCTCTCGAATTCCTGGTCGACCTTGAAGTTGATGCCAGCGGTGGAAACCCAGGAGGGATTGAAACCGGTGTCGCCTTCCTTGAAGGGGAAAGTCTGCTTTTCGGTCAGGCTGATGCGGCCACTCTCATCGAAATCCGTGGGGAAGAAGAAGACGTGTTCGGGGAAATAGGCGCCTGTCCATTCGGGATCACCGCTGAACGGACCGGGAGAATCCGCGCCGGAAAAGTCGAAGTCGACCTGCTTGGGTTGCAGGCTCATGGTGGAATTGCCGGCCAGGTTGAATTCATCCGGCGGGGTAATGCGGCCCGTGCTGAAATACCAGGGATCTTCCACGTCCTGGAAGGGAATGACCAGGCGATTGCCCGAGGTCGTGTTCAGATTTTCCGGGAAACCAACCTCGCCGGCCAGCTTCAGTTTGACCTTGCCGTCGTTCACCAGGAACTGCGCGGGGTCTTTGTAATAAACGGTGAAGCCCATGGGCGACAACAGGTCGTAGCTTTGCCCATCTTCAAGTTTGATCCCGCCGGACAGTTCAAAGTCCTGGTAGTTGAGGCGACCCTCCACCGAGAGAACCACGGAATTGGTGGGCGCATTCACGGAAAGCGGGTAGCGCCAGGTGATCTGGCCTTCCGCCTCGAAGGTCAGGGGCAGGATCACCATGGCGGTCATGTCGAAATCGCCGTCCCCAAAATCTTCGAAGTCGAGGGCCACCGCCTCTTCGTTCGGCACGGGGATCTCGCCTTGCTTGAGCACCCACTTATTGCCGCTGATCTCGATGGTCAGGTTCTCGAAGGAGACTTCTGCGGGCGCTTCACCTTCTTTCAGGACGGCTTCCCCGGTACCAGTGAACTGGGAGAACTTGGTGGGGCTGTCCTCCTGGTAGTTGCTCAGCTCTTTTACGTCGATGTAAATGCTGCCGTCGGCTCCCCAGAAGCCGTAGACCTTGGGCGGCGCTTTGAATTCCCAGACCGGGGAGCGCGCCACTTCCACGCCGTCGGTGCTGGCCCAGACCTGCCAGGCGTAGCTGGCATCGGGATCGAGGTCTTCATTCACGGTGAGGTTGCTTCCGAAAATGTTGTTGATGATGCCGGTGCTGTCGTCGTAGAACACGCCGGAGCGGCGGTTCATGACCGCTTCCGCGGTGGAAGGGTTGGTGATGTCCTCTCCCGGGTTCATCTTGACCACCTTGATGTGGTACTTGAGTTGCTGGCCGGGGATGGCATTGCTGGGGCCGTCCCAGGCCAGGTCCACCTTGTCGGGGTGCTCCACCACCAGCTTGTTGCCGGGGGCGGTCAGGTCCATGGTCCCGCCAGAGGAAAACCCGTAGGTGAACCAACAAACCGCTCCCAGTCCGTCGTTTTCAAAGGTGGTCAGACCGGAGAGGTCCACCACGCGCACCTGGAAGGCGTAGGTCACGTTGTTCTCCAGAGGCAGGAATTGCGGCCCGTAGACAAAGGTCGTGGTGCTGACCGGCTCCCAATCCAGGATTGGGGTATTGGTGCTGTTGATCGCGTCGTTGACGTTCATCCCATTGGGGACCTGCACCATGCGCACCTGGTACTCGACCATGATGGAGGGATCGTGCAGCGGGATCCAGTTGATGCTGAGGTTGCCGCCACCCGCCGAACTGATCGTAGCGCCACATTCGGGAATGAGCAACTGCGGCGGATTGTTCTGGATGAGCATGGCACTGAAGCATCCGGGGGGCGCCAATGGTACCTCGCGTCCGCCATCGACCACTTCCAGGCAGAAATCGTACATGCCTTCCGGCAAGCGGCCGGCACTGACCAGGTCGCTTTTCGCCATTCCCGTCACGTCCATCTTGCTGAAGTCGGCCAGCTGGCTCAGGATGGAGGCATCCAGCAGGTTGGGCCCTTGCAGCAGGGTGATGGGCTGAAGGTATTGCCGCGAGGTCTCCAGGTAGAGGCCGTTCCCTTCGATGCTGAGCTTGACCTTGGCATCCCAGTTGGGCTCATTCAGGTCCAGGAAATTGATGGTGGCCTGGATCCGTTCCTGCCCGGGCGCGAGGTAGTCGTTCAGATAGGGCGAGTAAGGCGGCAGGATGTTCAGGTTCACCTGGGCCGGAAAAGTCTGGGCCTTTGCCGACTTGAGAAGCATCACCGCGAACAAACCTCCCCAGATCAGGGCAAGTTGCAGGAGTCGGTATGTGGTGGATCGCTTCATTCTTTAGAATTGGAACATGTAGCCGACGGTGCCGCGCATTTCGGAAAATGCAGCGTTACCGCTTTTGGTTAAGTATTGCATGCTGGCGCTCACGCCATGTTTTTCCCACAGTTTCAGGGAGCTGTTCACCGCGTTGATAAGAACGGCGCTGTTCGTTGCCCCGTCGATGATGACCTGCTGATAGCTGACCCGGTAGCCCACCTTGCCGCGCTTGTCCAGGAAATCCTTGTTCACGCCGGCGACGGGACCGAAAAAGATGGTCTGCATACCGTTGGAATTGGAGCTGGCAAAACTCAGCGAGGAGTTGATGCCGAGGGTTTGGGGCTTGATGTTGATGCGGTGGGTCAGGGCGATGTTGAGGAAATCGGTTGCATTTTCCGGCTCGATCGCATATTCCGTGCGGCCCACGGCGTCTTGATAGGCAATGCTCAGACCCAGGTTTTGTGGGCGGTCATCCGAGCCCATGGTGTGGGCGATGTTCAGGGATGCATTGCGGGTCACCTGGTAGAAGTTGAGCGAATCGGTGAGCAGATCGCGCTGCACGCGCAGGAAAGAGGAGAAGTTCGAGGCGTTCAGCGAGAAGGTCCAGCTGGGGACCGGCGCATAGGAAACACTGGCCGATCCGACCAGGCGGGAACTCCGGGTGGCTTTGTCCGCCTGCAGGTTGTTGCGCTGACCGCCCACGTTGGCGTTGAGGTTCAGCTTGCCCTTCAGCAGGCGCTTGCCCAGCTTGACGGTGGCTTCCTCGATGTCATTGTTGAAGAAATATGCGCCCAGCGTTCGGTAATCGGTGTCGACCCGCCGGTAATTGAGCCCGATGGTGTAGGTCTTGCCTTTGTAGTTCAGCTTGGCATTCAGTGCCGGATGGGTCTGCGAACTGGCGCGCTGCTGGAAAAGCGGACCGAAGTAGCCCAGGGTGGCGGAGCCTTCTGTTGCCGCCAGGGGACCGCGGATGTCGCGGGTGACGGCACTTTGCGCGGCATCGAGTTCCAGGCTCAATTTTTTGGTGATCTTTTTGCGGGCGGTGAGGCCCAGGACGAGGTTCTCTTCCGGCAGTACCTGGTCGTTCTCGACCGGAAGGGAGATCGATCCGAGATCGTCCCGCGCTTTGAAAACGGAGAGTGCGACCATGTCACCCTTGACTTCATAGCCGACCTTGAGGCCGTAGCCGATCCTGCGGAAGACGGGATCGACGCCTTCCAGCAATGCGGTCGCTTCATCAACCGAACGACGAAAGCGACCGTAGACCCCGCTCACCCGCCAGGGGCCCGGTCGGAGGTCAAATCCCGCTCCCAGAAAGGTGTGTCCGGCCAGGGTGAACTCCGAAAAGTTCATGTTCCGGTAGCCGATGTGGAGGGTGGCCCATTTGTAGCTGGGAGAGATGCCGTATTGGTTGAAGGGTTGGCGGAAATTGGCTTCCTGCTGACTGAAATTGGCGGAGAAGGGAACATCGATCTGGCCGAGGAGCTTGAAATTGATGTTCGCGCTGAGCAGGTATTGGAAGGGGTCGCGGCGGTTGGGGGCGCCGAAGGAGGTGTAAAAACCCGTATTGAGGCCCAGGGAGCCGGTTATTTTGACTGGATTGGCGAGGTCGAACCCATCCTGTCCGAAAACAGAGGTCTGTAGGCATAGCAATGCGCACACTGCTGCCAGGCAGAACATTCTCAATGGATGCGACATGTAAAAAGGGGTTCTTGTGTTGATCACGTTATCTGAGCCAGAAATATAGCATGGTGGTTCTCGCACCTACAAACAACTTGTTCCGAATGCTGCGATTCTTGTTCCGAACACATGCAATTATCCCAATGTGTCTTTCAGCCAGCCTAAATGTTGGAGCAATTGGGTGCGGTGCTTGCGTGAAACGGGCATGCGCCGCTCGTGAAGCAGGATGCTGTCCGGGCCGACTTCCCGCAGGTAGCGCGTGTTCAAGAGCAGGCCGCGGCGCAGGCGGTAAAAGCCATTGCCAAAGTGTTCCTGAAGGCTGGAGAGGGTTTGCCGCACGACCACCTGGGTCCGGTCGGCAAAGTGAATGGAAGAGTATACGCGTTCACTTGAGATCATGTAGATCTCCTCGGGATCGACGCTGCGAAATACACCTTGCACCTTCAAATAATGCAGCGAAGGAGACTTCTCCTTTGTGCGAATTTCAACGTCATGGCCACGCGACAGAAGTTCTTGCGCCAAGGAGGCAGGAGCTTCGTCGTCCGGGGCGATCAGGATCACCTTCATGCCGGAAAGAAAGGCGATTGCAGGGCGACAGGCAATGATCTTGTTCCCGAATGGTCGATTCTTGTTCCGCCTGGATGGGTTCTTGCTCCAAAGAACCCCTCAAAAGGATACAGTCACACGTGCACCCGCTGTGTTGTCCACTTCGATCTCACCTTTGAGCTGGCGAACCAGTCCGTACACCAGTTGCATGCCAAGCCCGCTTTCCGGCTTGTGGTCGCTGGCGGTTCCGGGTCCATTGTCAGCCACGACCAGGAAGTGACGGTCTAGTTGATGGTGCAGCTGGACGGTGATGGCGGGATGTTGGACGCGTGGGACGGCATATTTGAAGGCATTGGTAAGCAGTTCATTGAGGATCAATCCCAATGGGACGGCATGGTCGATCTCAAAGAACAGCGGTTCGATCCCGACCTGCATCTTGACGTGGTGCCCTTCAGGAAACAATTGCTGCACCTCGCCACAAAGCCCGTGGATGTACTTCTGCATTTCCACGTTCGCCACATCGTCTTTGCGGTACAACATTGAGTGGATGAGGCCCATGGCATTGATGCGGCTCTGCCCTTCCAGGAGCACCTTGCGCGCGGCCTCGTCGTCCGCCTGTTGCATTTGCAGGTCCAGCAGGCCGGCGATGATCTGCAGGTTGTTCTTGACACGGTGGTGCACTTCGCGGATCAGGACTTCTTTGTCCCTGAGCGCCTGTTCGATGGTTTCGGCTTTCTCCGCGATCTCCTGGTTGGATCGGGTCAGGAGGCGGTTGTTCTTGCGGATGGTCAGGAAAAGCACCAGCAGCAAGGCCAGCAGCACGATCGCAATGCCCACCCCGGCCACGGCCAGATAAAGGCGACGGCGCTGCGATTTCCGTTCCGTTTCGTAGCGCATCGATTGGAGTTCCAACTCTTGTGCATATGCGAGGCTGTCCGCCAATGCTTCCCCTCCAAATCGTATTTCTGCTTCGCGAATGGCCAGTTGCCGAGTCTTTTTCTGATTGACCAGGCTGTCCCTCCATTGGATGTATTCACGGTGGGCATCCAGAGCTCCACGGGCATCGCCTTTTGCTTTCAGGGCCTGCCAAAGGCAATCGCAGTTGTTTGCCAGGGGCACGATGTTGTCCCGCACGGCGGCTACTCCGCGTCCCGCTTCGCAAAGCCTGGCTGCCGCCGCTGGTTTGCCCGTCACCAATGCGATCCTCCCGCGCAGGTACAGGATCTCGGCCAGGTACAAACTGTCCATGTTTTCCTGCTGCAGCGAATAGCTGGCTTCCGCGTGCTGTTTTGCTTTTCCGTATTGCTCCTGGAAGAGGTAGACATTTCCCAGCTGCATCTCGACCGCGATCATTTCTCCTGCCAGGCCCATTTTCAATGCGGTCTGCCGGGCTATGCTCAGGTAATGCAGGGCCGAATCGTACTCTTGGGTGGCGGTCTTGACCTCGGCCACCCGCAAGGCGAGGGCAGTGGCTCTCAACTGGTTGTTCACCTTGATGCTTTCCTGATAACCACGTAGATAGTTGCGCCAGGCTGCTTCCAGGTCACCTTGTGCCTGGTAGATGTCCCCCAGGTTCTGCGAGATGGAAGGATAGTAACCCGTAAAATGATGCTTAATGCAGAGCTTGCGTGCACGCTGCAAATAGTCCATCGCGGACACATAATCGCCTGTGATGCGGTAGGCATAACCGAGGTTGACCAGCCCCCTGGCAGTCGGGGTCGGGGCTTCCCCATCGCGCCCTGTCTCGTAGCATTTGTGGTAGCTCCGGGTCGCGTTTCCCATTTCTCCGAGGTCTTCCTGGATCGTTCCCAACTCGCACCAAGCATGGGCTTCGGCGCGTTTTTCCTTGCTTTCTATCGCCAATTCCAGCGCCAGGCGGCAATGGTGGAGGGCGGAGTCGTAACGCAGGTGCTTCTTGTGCCAAAATGACTTCGTAAGCTGGGCTTCGTGCTGGTAACGCAGGTTGTCGTGGCGAATGGCCATGCGTTCCAGGCTGTCGGCCATTTCATAGGCAAGTTCCAGGTCGGTGTAGCGATTGTAAAAGCTGTACCAAAACAGGGCTTCCATGCGCTCTTCGACCGGCTGTCCCAAATCGCGGACCAAAGCTTGCAGAGAATCCAGGTCTTTTTTCGCTTGCAGATCTGGTCGGCAGACGCAGATCAATACCATCGTCCATCCGAGTATCGTCGTTATGGTGCGAAGGCGGCTCAACTTTGGATGCGGCTTAGCAATTCCTGCCGGTAGGGCTTGCCCAGCGGAAGTTCATTCCCTCCGACCTGCACCGCATCGTTTCCGATCGCATCCAGGTGGTCCAGGTTGATGATGTAGCTGCGGTGGATGCGCAGGAAGCGGTCGGTCAGCTTGTCCTCGAAGTTGCGCAGGCTGTCGCGGAGCAACAAGGGCCGTGCCTCGTCGCGGTGCAATTCGAGGTAGACCCGGTCGCTCTTGAGGTAAGTGATCTTGGCAAAAGGCACTTTGGTGAGCATCCGGTTGTGCTTGACGAAGACCGCGTCCGCGATGACCGCGGGTGGTCGTTCTTCTTGCGGCGGTTCTGTCGGTTTGGGTGAAGGGGCGATTCCTTCGGCAAAGTTGTAGATCGCCAGCTCAATGGATGCATAGAGGTCCGCTTTCTTGAACGGCTTGGTCAGGTAAGCAGCCGGTTTGGTGGCCATCGCCTGGGAGATGGTGTCAGGATCGGAATGTGAGGTCAGGTAAATGATCGGGCGGGGTGCTGTTTGATTGATCTTTCCCGCCAGCGAGATCCCACTTTCTTCCTCGGAAAGGGTAATGTCCAGGAGTACGAGGTCGGGATCAGAATCACGGAGCATGGTCAGCGCTGAGCCGGCGTCCATGGCGTGGCCCACGACCTCGTAGCCGAAACCTTCCAGCGCGCTTCGGATGTGTTGTCCAATGATGAATTCGTCTTCGACGATGAGGATCCGGATCATGTTGGGTGCCTTGATCTACTTTTGCAGGGCAATATATGAAATCATCGAAGAAGGAGATTTTGGGCTTGCCAGGCGGGGGTTCGAAATCGCTGGGCCGTACATAGTTCAATACACATATTGTAGCTTGATCAGGTCGTAGGGCACGATTTTCTATTGATCCGGTTCAGATCGGCATTTGTTTTACTTATATTGCTACCAAGCAATTGCATTGTCTGTAAAGCGCTATATTCCAAGCTGTAGCGAATCGCGTTTTTTTATTGAGAATTGTCCTCAGGCTTGTACCGGTAAATGGAACCAAAACTCGGATCCCTCGTTCGGGCGGCTGGCAACAAACACACTGGAGTCGTGCAGTTCGACGATCTTTTTTACGATGGCCAAGCCCAGGCCAGTGCCGCCTTTCTTGCGCCGGCCGGCCCTGCGGTAACGGTCAAAGATGTAGGGCAAATCGTCCTCGGGAATGCCCAGGCCTGTATCGGCGACGCAGACCCGCATCCCCTGTTTTTCCTGGATCATCGAAATGGTGATTGTACCGCCGGCTTCGGTGTGGTTGATCGCATTGTCGATCAGATTTTGCAGTACCCGGTCGATCATGGCCAGGTCAGCAAAGATGTCGGGCGCTTGTTTGGGGATGTCGGTGCGGAGTTCCACCCCTTTTTTTTCGGCCAGGAGGGCGTACTTCAGGCCCACGTCGGAAACGAGGTCGGCGAGGGAAAAGTAGGCAAAGTCTGCGGTGACCTGGTTCGCTTCGAGTTTGCTGAATTCAAACAGGTCTTCCACGAGCTTGCGGATGCGTTCGGTGCTTTTTAGGATGACCCCGGCGTAGCGGGAACGGGCCTCCGGGGCCAGGTCCGACTTCATGACGAGGGTTTCGGCGTAGCCCTGGATCGAGGCCAAGGGCGTGCGGAGGTCGTGGGAGACATTGGCGATGAGTTCCCGGCGCAGCTTTTCGACCGATTTGATTTCTTCCAAATGCTGCACGGTAGTATCGGCCATGTCGTTGAAGTCGGCGGCCAAGTGGGTCAATTCGCCCCGGGAGCGCAATTCGATCCGGGCGGAGTAGTCGCCATTGCGGAACCGCCGGACGCCACGTACGATTGCCCGCAGGTTGCGGGTGAGCAAGAACACCATGAGCAGCCCGATCGCAAGGGCCATCAGGAGGACCAGGAAGATGCTGCGCACTCCGAGTCCGAGCATGTAGCTGCCGGTCAGGCGCTCGGTCACGGAATTGTAGGCATCGCTTTGCAGCACGACGTAGACGTAACCTTTCAAGATGCCGTCTTTGCGGACTTCGGCGGCGGAAAAGGGGCTTTGGACCGGGGGATGGCGGGGATTGTCCCCGGCAAAAAACGCCTCGGTGGTGTCGCCAAGGAAGGCCCGAACCGGTTCCAGCGCGATGCGCTTCCGCAAGATGAGGGAGTCGGGCGCGTTGTAGTCAAATATCTTGCCGGTGGTGTCTACGACGTAGACTTCGAGGCTGGGATTCAGGACCATGACGTCGTGGAAGAGTTCATCGCGGCGCTCGGCCAGGCCGGTGCTGTCCTCAAACAGGTAGTTTTCCTTGGCGATGCGGTGGGCGACGCCGCGGTTGAGGTCCTGGGCACTTTCCTGTTGGTACATTTTTGCGGTATCGGAAAAGATGAGCAAGAAGCAGCCGGTGATCACGACCAGCACGGCGAAGAAGATGAGCGAAATCCGCCACAAGAGCGACTGCCCGATCCGGGAAAAGCTATTTTTCATAAGGCATCACTGAAACGGTATCCGATTCCCCAGGTGGTAAGCACAAACTTGGGCTGGGAAGGATCGGCTTCGATTTTGGCGCGGAGACGATTGATGTGGCTGTTGACGGTGTGTTCGTAGCCGGCAAACTGGTCGCCCCAGACGCGGTTGAGTAGTTGTTCGCGGGAGAAGCTGCGGCCGGGGTAGCGGGCGAGCAGGGCCAGGAGCTCAAATTCTTTGGGAGTAAGCTCGACGCGTTCCCCGGCGCGGCGCACGATGCGGTTGTCGATGTCGATTTCGAGGACATCAGTGCGGATGAGAGAGCCCTTTTGCGCGAGGGTTTCGGGGTCGCCGGTGCGGCGGAGGATGGCTTTGACCCGGGCCAGGAATTCGCGGATGCTGAAGGGCTTGGTGATGTAATCGTCGGCCCCGCTTTCCAGGCCGAGGACCTTGTCGATTTCTTCGGAGCGGGCGGTGAGCATAATGATGGGTGTGGCGACTTTTTCCAGGCGAATGCGGCGGCACACGTCCATGCCGTTCAGGTCGGGCAGCATGAGGTCGAGTACGATGAGGTCGTACTGACCGTTGAGCGCGCGCTCGGCCCCAGTTTGGCCGCTTTCGGTGAGGTCGACCTGGTAGTTTTGGTCCAGCAAGTGCAGTTCGACCAGGTGGGCGATGTCGGGATCATCCTCAATGACCAGGATTCTTTTCATAAGCGGTACGGTGGAGTGCACAAGGATATGAATCATTCATCACAAAATGATCACGGTGCAAGGTCGGCTTTGGGGCGGAGAGATTTGGTTTTGGATTTGACAATTTTGGGAACGAGGCGGTGATTGGGCGGGACAAGCCAAAATCTTGTTCGGTGCGATTTTCCATTTCCATTGATCACAAATCAGAAAACTTCCTGGGGGAAAGGTCACGGCTTATCCATCGTGATCTCCTCCCCCCGCCGGTCGTCGCATGGCACCGGGGAGTCCGCGATGTACCATGCGTGACGCGCGAGGAATCTTTCCCAAGCCTTGGCGTTTTTGGCATCCGTCCCGAGAGCGATTCCCCCACCGTCTCGTTCGGCTTTTTTGCTATCTTTGCGGCTCATCTTAAACCGCGTCTTCCCCATGAAATTCGGCGTCATTACTTTTCCCGGGAGCAATTGTGACCACGATCTGCTCTATGCCCTTTCCCAGAACCTCAAGCAAGAAGTGGTTCCGCTGTGGCACAAAGACCGCGACCTTCAAGGCTGTGACTTTATTTTTCTTCCTGGGGGATTTTCCTACGGGGACTACCTGCGCTCGGGAGCAATCGCCCGCTTTTCGCCGATCATGGAGGAAGTGGTGGACCACGCGAACCGCGGGGGCTACGTGATGGGCATCTGCAATGGCTTTCAGATTTTGACCGAAGCGGGGCTGTTGGAAGGGGCGCTCATCCGCAACGAATCACAGAACTTCGTGTGCAAGAATGTGTACATTCGCCCATCCACCGAAAATAGCATCGTCACGCAAGGCCTGGGCGGTCGGGCATATCAAATTCCGATTGCCCATGCCGAAGGCAATTTTTATTGCCCCGAAGCCGAGCTGGAAAAGCTGGAGGACAACGATCAAATCCTGTTTCGCTACTGCGATGCCCAGGGAAAAGTACTCGCGACCGCCAATCCCAACGGCAGCCTGAACAACATCGCCGGGATCTGCAATGAAGCCCGCACAGTGTTCGGAATGATGCCCCACCCCGAACGCGCGGCCGACGATCTGCTCGGAAATCTCGATGGAAAACAGATCTTGGAAGCGATTTTGGGCTGATTTCGGGTAACAAAGCCGACGATTCAACCAGCGGGCGCGGGATTTCGTCGGCAAAATTTTAAATTGCCACGCATTATTCTGTTCCCTTAGGATGTCTTTCATTCGTACAGCTCTAACGACCGCCGTCATGATGCGACTGAAATCATTGTTCGTTCTCCTCACCGCCCTGATCTTGGGGGGAAATGTCCTGGCCCAAGGCCACAACTTTACCGGCAAAGATCCGCTCACCACCGAAGCTGAGTTTTCGTTGACCTTGTCAAAGACCTCGGATTTTTGTGTGGGCGATGTGATCAAGGCGTGCTTCAAAGGCCACATCAACACGGATGGCTGGCACCTCTACTCGTCGCGGGACGATGGCAACATTTCCTACAATCCCACGATGCTGGAAGTATTTCCGGAAGAGAGTTCGGGGATTGAGTTGTCCGGAAAAATGACCGAAGACAAAAAGCCGCGGGAGAAGGAAGATGAGTTGATGGGCGGAACGATCCGCGATTTTGCCGAGCACGAGGTGACCTTCTGTCAGGACCTCAAGATCACCGCCACCAATGTCAATTTGGTTTCGGAACTGGCCGCGCAGACCTGTACCGATGCGGGGATGTGCAAGTTTCTCCGCTTGCCCTTCGAATGGAAATTCACGGCGAAAGCCTGCGGGGGCGGTGCCCCCAGCAACACTGACTCCGGTGCGGACACTCCCCAAGAAGGGGGCGATGAGCAGCCAGAAGAAAGCGGCAATGACCCGGAAGAAGAGGGCGCGGCATTCAATCCGGGCGCGGCGGCCGATTTTGTCGCCTACGATCCGGGCCAGTCCCTGCAAGACAACATCGCGGCCCAAACCCGCCAACTGGCCGGTGAAATCGACAGCAAGTTGGCGGATGCTTCCCCGGGGCTCGTCCCTTTTTATACACCCGGAGAAGCCATCAGCTACAGTGCCGTCGCCCAAAAACCGGCGCTGCTCTACTTCCGTTCCACCACCGGCGCCAATGCCGGCAAGATGGAAACCGGTGTCCTGGGCAATGCCAAAATCAACCAATTCCTCCGCGAAAATTTTGTCATTGCCGAGATCATCGCCGACAGCAAGCTCCCCCTGGAATCGCCCCTGAAGCTGCCCAATGGCAAAGCAGTACGCCAGGTAGGCAAATGGTTCCAGGCGTACCAGCAGGAGAAATTCGGAACGGTTTCCCAGCCCTATTTTGCCATCGTCGACACCAGTGGGGCGCGGCTCGGTGAAGGCTTGGGCTACGAAACCGATCCGGCCGCTTTCCAAGCCTTCTTGGAGGGCGGGCTGACCGCTTTCAATGCGCAGTACGGCATTTCGGCGGAGAAAAACCCGGAACAAGATTTGGCTTACGGCATCGTGGGCCAGCGCGAAAAGGGGATCCTCGGCCTCGAAGGAGTCGCGGAAGCGGAGGAGGATTGCAGTTCGGGGGCGCTGGTGAGTACGTTTTTTCTGGCCTTTTTGGTGGGACTCGGGGCCATCCTGACGCCCTGTGTCTTTCCGATGATTCCGCTCACGGTGAGCTTCTTTGTGAAACAAGGCGAAGAGAAAGCGTCCGGCATCCGCGGTGCGGTGACGTACGCCGCTTCGATCATCTTCATCTACGGTGGCCTGGGCCTGCTGATCTCGATACTGTTCGGTCCGAGTGCGTTGTACACTCTGGGGAGCCACCCCATTCCGAATTTCATCTTTTTCGTGTTGTTCCTGGTGTTTGCGATCTCCTTTCTGGGAGCGTTTGACATCACCCTGCCGAGTTCCTGGTCCACAGCGATGAACACCAAGGCCGGAGCAGGCGGTATTTTGGGGCCGTTTTTTATGGCGCTCACGCTGGTGATCGTTTCTTTTTCCTGTACGGGGCCATTGCTCGGCGCGGCGGTGGTCGGCTCTACCCAGGGCGCAGCCTGTGCCTGGAAACCGTTTATGGCGATGACTGGCTTTGGGGTGGCGTTTGGGATTCCGTTTGGTTTGCTGGCGCTGTTTCCCAGCTTGTTGAGCAAGCTGCCGCAGGCCGGGGGCTGGATGAACACGATCAAAGTCGTCTTTGGCTTTTTGGAATTGGCGCTGTGCATGAAGTTCCTGAGCAACGTGGACCTAGCGCTGCACTGGAACATTCTTGACCGGCAGGTTTTCCTCGGGATCTGGATCGTGATCTTTTTCCTGTTGGGGATTTACTTCTTGGGGAAACTTCCGCTGCCGCACGACGATAAAAAGGACCGGACTTCTGTTTCCGGGCTGCTGCTGGGCGTGGCGACCTTCTCTT
The DNA here is from genome assembly GCA_039024435.1 of Bacteroidota bacterium. GTDB lineage: Bacteria > Bacteroidota > Bacteroidia > J057 > JADKCL01 > JBCCQH01. Next base: position 1,869 of record JBCCQH010000044.1, on the reverse strand, counting down.
TCGCCATGTACCTCTTTCCCGGTCTCTGGGGCGCTCCCCTGAGTGCGCTGGAAGGACTGATTCCTCCGGCCAATACCAGCGTTGGGGTGAAACTGCTGCCCCATCAGGTAGCCGATTTTGACAACAGCCTCAACGGGCAGATCTGTGAGCAAGACCGCAAGTACGCGTCGATTTACGAGGACCGTGAGGCCCACGGTTTCTGCATGTTCTACGACCTGGACCAAGCGATTGAATTTGCCCAGGAAGTGAACAAGCCCATCTTCATCGACTTTACCGGGCACTCCTGCGCGAACTGCCGGAAGATGGAAAATGACGTTTGGCCGGTGAACAAGGTCATGGAAACGCTCAAGGACGAGTACGTGATGGTTTCCCTTTACGCCGATGAAACCGAGCGCTTAGAGGCGCCGTTGGTTGGATCCAGCGGCCGCAAGTTGCGCAAGATCGGGGACTGGGTGCAAGACTACCAGAGCACTTACTACAAGACGATTGCCCAGCCTTATTACGCCCTCGTCGATTTTGACGAATCCGCGATGGTCATGCCGGTAGGCTATACCCCGGATTCCGAGGAATTCCACGCATACCTGCTTTCCGGCATCGAGGTCTTCCAAGAGCGGCACAACATCGCGGAGTAGAAAATTTTCAATTAAAAATTTCCAGTTCCTCGATTTCCGATTTCCAATGCGCGCGTCTAGGACGCGCAAGCAGCGATAAACAAGCAACCCCAAACGTTCCTACACCGCGAGGATCGTAGCCGCACGGCCCGCCGTGCGGCCCCCGCGGATTTTCCAAAGAACAAGAATTTTCAATGATCAATAAGCGCGCTCGGACCGCCCAACCTACCGCTAGAAAAGGACTTCAAGGAAAAATTTTCAATCGCCAGTGGGCGTTGTGTACGCTGAAGGCAATTGAAAAATTTTCCTTGAAAATTGCTCATTCTCCTAAGAAAAGTTGTCAAAGCTTTTTTACGTGGGGCAAATCGGCGAGCATCTGCCAATCGCCCGCGGCGTTGCGGACCATTGAGAAATAACTGGTGAAGTGGAGGGTCTCGCTTTGGAGGATGACTTTGGCGTGGGCGATCTCGGCTTCCAGATCCAGCGAGACAATCTCAACCGTCCGGGGAGATCCGCCGATTTTGCCCGCCTCTGCCATACCGATGTAATCGGATTTGGTCATGACGCTGAGGTCCTCGGAGCCGAAGGCTTTGTTTAGGACAGTGCGGTATTCCGGGTGAAGGATGTCCTTCAGTGCGGCAATGTCGCGTTCGTCGGCGGCTTGGGCAAAGGAGTGGATGCAGGATTCTACGGCTTTCACTTGTTTGGGATTGGGGGTGGAAGATTGGGCAACGACTTCGCCGCCCAGCACGATGAAGCAAAGCCAGAGGGCGGAGAGCACGGGAAATGACCACTTGGGGGCCGGGTGGGAGGAATGGGAGTACGTTTTCATATAAAAAGTGTTTGAATTTGGAATGAATGGTTAAAGCTGACCTCGGTGCGCCGCGCCGAGTGGTGGTCGTGGTCGCCGTGCCGGCGGTAGGCCAGCCGAAAGTGGCACTGCAGTCCGGGAACCAGTGGGCGCGGCCAAGGGGAGGAGGATCAGGGGGGCAAGAGTAATTTTGGGCATTTCGTTTGTAGAGTAAATATTCGTACAACAACTAATTGGTTAAATTTTTAATCAAAATTGCGAAAGATGGCGTTCAGCACCCGCTTAGCGGCCTCCAGATCCGCCGTTTCAATGCCTTGGACGCCCCGGGAGCGGATCCCAAAGATCAGGGGCATGACTTGTTCCACCAGCTCGTTTCCGGCAGTGGTTAGGTGCAATTCAAATTTGCGCCGGTCATTCGGATTGGGACGCCGTTCGACGTAGCCTTTC
>JBCCQH010000043.1:0-54790 GCA_039024435.1 Bacteroidota bacterium | reverse complement strand
TGCTCCCGGCACTGGCAACGTTTGCAGACGACGCCTTTTTGCTTGCGCAAGTCGCCGAAGTGGGTTCGGCAGGATTGTTCGTCGGGAAATTGGGCGATAAAGTTGAATAGATTCATGGGCAGATTCGAGCTTTGGCCCCAATCTCAACCCGCCGATTGACATCTCATGTCAAAAGCCGTGTCAAAAGCCGTGGCAAAGTTCCGGACAAGCATTAAAATATCTGCATCGGTACGAAAATCACATGAAGTGACCAATCGGGGATCAAGAACCGCCCGCATTTCATTGCAATACCCCCCTTGCCATGGCTTCTTGGTAATACCGCGCGGCCGAATCATTGTCCCCAACCAATTGGTAGCGGCCGATCATCTTTTTCCACCATGTATCATTTTCTGGATCCAGTTCCAGCAGGCGTTCAATGGCCACAAATGAAGCCGCGATCTGTCCCGAATCAAACAACGCGTCGCTCAGCGCATCGTGGTACCAGGGGTTGCTCGGGTCGCGGGCAATGGCCTGCTGCAGCACCGCGATGCCCTCGGCAAATTTTCCCGCTTTGGCGAGGGCCCGCCCTTCCAATTCCCAGGCCGTATCCAGGCTCAGGTTGCGCTGGCGCGCTTGTCCCAAGTGCCCGGCTGCTTTGAGGTATTGGCCTTTAAAGTATTCCGCCTGGCCCAGAAACAGCGTGATTTCAGGCTCCCCGGGAAAGTGTTGCAAAGCCCGCTGCATCGCCGCAATCACCTTGTCGTACTCCTTGAACCGGCTGTAAAACCGCCCCAACTCCATGAAAGAAAAGTACGATTCCGGGGCAATCTCCACCGCGCGCAAGAGGTGATTTTCGATGTCGACCTTCGTTTTGGCGGGATTCTTAGAGTATTCGTACTGCGGGGTCAGCACATTGGCCATGTAATAGTGGGCTTTGGCACAATTTTCCAAGCGCGGCATATCGTTGCTGAACAACGTAAAGGTGTCTTTCCAAACCGTGTTCCGGGAAAAAGTGAGGCTGGCAAATACCACTGTGACCAACCCCAATCCGCCCAGCAGCGCGTAAGACTGGGGCTTGCCCGTCGTCCACAACTCCGCCGGACCAGCGGCCGGATCGAGCCGCAATCCTCGGTACAATCCCGCTACTAGGAGCAAGCAAAGGCCCACCGACGGGGTAAACAGAAAGCGATCCGCCTTCGTATCCGCGAGGTAGCGGCCAAAGGGGTGCAAATAGATTACCACTGTCGCCAGGAAAAACCACAGGCCAAACGCCAAGTCCGCCGTGCGCCGTTTCCGGCTCCAGTACCCCGCAAGCCCCAACAGTCCCAGCCCAAACAACAGCGACAGTATCCCGGCCAGCGAGCCAATGGCCAGCACCGGAATCTGCGCGTAGCCCGAATAATAGACCAGCGGATAGGGCACAAAAAATGTCTTGACATTCAGCCACAACAGGTGGGCTGAGTTTGCGTGGCGATCCAGCGGCTCCTGCGGCACGGCCAGCGAATTGCCGAGGCGCAGGTCTTCCACAAATACATTCTCGTTGACCGCCGTGACCGTTCCTGGGGCACTGCCCGTCACCGCGTAGATCAGGACCACGCCCAGCACCAACCCTACTCCAATGCCGAGGCTCCCCCGAAGCTTTTTGCGCCATTCGCCCTCTCCCAACAGCAGATAGCCCACCACCAATACCGGCACGAACAGGTAGCCATTTTCCTTGGACCAAATCGATGCCACCAAGCACACCGACCACACCGGCAGCCAGCCCCAGTTTCCCGTGCGCAACTGCCGGAAAAGGGTCTGCAACGCCAACAAGCCAAACAACAACGCCAGGATCTCATCCCGGCTCTTGATGTTGGCGACCGCCTCCACGTGGACCGGATGGACCAGAAACAGTAGGCTCACCAAAAATGCAAAGAGAGGATGCCGGCCCGGGAACAGGTAGACCAGCGTGAAAAACAGGGTCACGCAGGTCAGGCCGTACAGCAAGACGTTGACCAAGTGGCCCCAGGCCGGATTCATCGGCGCAATGCTTTGGTCGATGGAAAACGTGCTCATCGTCACCGGACGATAACCGGTAAAATCGGTGAAAAATTTCCGCTCCCGAAATTCGAAATGCTCCGGCAGCCGAGTGATGCCCCCCTGTACCCGCTCATTTTGGACGATCACGATGGCGTCGTCCCAGGCGTAGTCGTGCCCGAGGGTGTTGGCGTATTGGGCAAAAGCCAGCCCGAACAGCACCGCCGCCCACGCCCAAAGGGGAATTTTTGCCCAGAAATTATTCGCATTGCCCGCCATCGCCCTTCAATCTGCAGATGATTTCCACCAATTCCAACTCTTCCGGAAAACCCCCTGATTTCTGTCCGGTCCGGCTCACTCGGCCAGAATTTGCCGTACAAATTCGGCAAACTTCGCGTGCCCTGCATTGTTGAAGTGGCCGTCCGGCCACTCGCGGTAATCGCTCCGCACCAGGTCGTCTGGCATCCGGTAGGTCAGTTCCCGGAACAATCCCGGATGCAACTCTTCAATGGGCATTCCCAGTTCGGTGTGGGTCGGAATCACGAGCAGGTGCATCGGGATGCCGCGCGACCGGCACAGCCGGTCGATTTCCAATAGGTATTCCTCGGAAACCGGCGTCGGACTGAGGGCCGCTTCCCGGGCTTGCATCCGTTCGGCTACCACCGGATCCCAGCCATCGATCCACTCTAGGCGGCGCAGCAATTGCCAGGCCCGCGAGCCGATCACCGTCGCGGCACAAAAGCGGTTGAACCAAGTATCCCGCGGAATCCCAAAGCGGCGCAGGTAGTACCGGTAGGTAGAATCCGCCGTAGGATGGTAAGGCCCGTCGAGGAAGGCATTCAGCCAGCCCGCATTCGTGATGTGGTAGGGATTTTGGCCGGGACCGTATTCCTCGCGGATGTACTGCACGTCATTGGCCATGTAAAAGACGACGACGACCTGTTCCGGGGCAAAACGGGGAATGTAGCGGGTTGCGATTTTGGCGTATTGGTAAGGACCGGTGCCGGGCACTCCCAGGTTGATGGCCTCGTAACCCTTCCGCGCCACGAGGTCCACAAAAGATTCGTCGATGGGCTCGGCGTGCGCCCCCCAGGTAAATGAATCCCCGATGAATAGGATCCGCGGTTTGGTCGTATCGATTTGCGAAAAAGGCTTGTTCCGGAAGCCGCTTTCGTTGACGAAGTAACCGGGGCGGTAATTGAAGGAGTCGGGAAAGGCCCGAAAAATCCCGGTGTCGTCGGTGAAAAACAGCTTTTGCCGGCGCAGCGCTTCGCCTTCCGGCAAAGGCCGAAAATCGCCGTGGCCCATGTCCAGGTAGCCGGGCTGCATCCCCATGTTGCGCAAGACGCCCTCCACCACCACTAGGACCAGCAGAATGCCCAGCAGATTGAATACCAGCAGGGCGCGGCGCGGATGGCGCTGCATCCAACGGACCAACTTTGATCGTGGCGTTTTGTCGCTCATTTTTTTGTGGCCCCAATGCCCTTGAGGAATTCGTAAAGCACTTGGCTGCGCAAGCGCGGAACCGGATAGTAAAACCGGTGCCAGCGAATATACATTTCCAGTCGGTCTTTTTCCGACCAGGGCAGGACATCTTCCCGCCGGGCCAGGTGCAGGTCATTTCCTTCCACCGCGTAGCGCAAATTTTGCCAAATCGGCTTCATCCGCCGGCCCCAAGACCGAAGCGCCGCGCGCACCGGCCGACTGGTCAGCACCCAGGGTTTCGCACTTTGTCCGAGGTCTTTTTGCCCGTGCAGATCGACTTCAATTTCCCGCTCCCCCAGTTCGGGAACCAGCGTCCGCAGCCAGGCCAGTTCCGGCTCAAAGCTGGCATCGTAAGCCTCTTCCCCCGCAACGTAAGTCCGCCAGGCGGGCGCTCGCCAGGCTTGTGCCAGGGGCACCTGGAAAACCGCATTCGCCTCCGGAAAATGCACTCCCGCATCGCCAAAGTTCGTCGCATAGGCGGTTCCCGGACAGACAAAATACCGCCCGGTGGCCATCAGGTAGCGCACAAAGTGCTTTTTCCAGGAATTTTCCCCCCAATGCTCCAGGAATCCCGCCGTGCCATTTCCGGCCTCCGGATGGGCTGCATACCAGCCCCGGAATTCCTGCCATTGCTCCGCCGTCCAGGCCTGTCCCCAAGACACCGCATATTGGAGGAAATACACCCCTTGATCGCCACACATCGGCCAAAAGGGATAAAAAGCGTTGCTTTCCATCACCGCGTGGCAGTACAGGCTGATGCCCGCAATCGGCTCCACCGCCCGGTATTCCGCCAACGCCAAGGTCGCAAACTGGTAAAACCAGGGGCTCACCAGCAGATCGTCTTCCAGCAACACGATGCGGCCAAACCGCTCACTCAAATCCCCACACGCCAAAATATGGGATTTCAGTCCGCGGCGCTGGGGTTGGATGATCACTTCTTTGGGACCATACTCCCAGGAAAACCCTTCGGCCAAACGCACGACCTCGGGGTCACCCTCACCATCGAGGGCGATGACCAGCGGCACTTTAACCTCGGGATAATGGGCATCTCGCAGCGATTTCAGCAAACGCGCAAGACTGTGGGGCCGATTCCAGGCCGCTACCACTATGGCGGGGTGGGACATGGGGTCAATATAAAAATTGTCCCGGATTCTGCGGGGCTGCCTCATCGATCAAAAATTTGCCGGGGCCGAAAAGGAAGGGACCAACTGTACCGGATGGCCAGGAGCCGGATCACAATGACCAACAAGATGGACACCCCAATTGCCACCTCGCGCGGAGCAAATTCGGTGGCCACCAAATAGGCCAGTGCCCCCGCCAAACAGGCAAACGCATAAATTTCTTTGCGGAAAATCAGCGGTGTACGGTTCGCCAGTACGTCCCGGGTAATTCCGCCAAAGACCGCTGAGACCACCCCCATCATCACCGCGATGACCGGCGACAATCCCAAGGCCAGCGTTTTTTCCAATCCCAGAATCGTAAACAACCCGATGCCGAGGGTATCAAACAGGAAAAAACCCCGCCGCAACCGCCGCAGTACCGGAAGGGCAAGGTAGCAGATAAGGACCGCCGCCAAAACAATCAATACGTAGTTGATATCCAGCATCCACCCCACCGGCGTACTCCCGATCATGACATCGCGCAAAGTGCCACCGCCTACCGCCGTCACAAACCCCAATATGAACACCCCAAAGAAGTCAAATTTGCGATCACTGCCCGCAACGACGCCACTGATGGCAAACACAAAGGTTCCGGTGTAATCGATGGCCGTGATCAAATCCATTTTTTGCTCGATTTCCGCCGAATATACAATACGAATGCCCACAAACCGAAAATCTTCGGGGGGCAAGGCGTGTATAATTCGCGCCTCCCTTCGAATCCCCCCAAAACGCAATTCCCAAAATCCGCGTAACTTCACCGCTACCGTATCCGGGAACGCCTATCAAAAGCCTCTTTCAAAATATCGGCCTTGCGGTTGTCCTCAACCTCGGCATCAAAACCGCTTGGGTGCTGGCCAACAACATCGTCCAGGACCGCATCGGGCATACCGACTTTGGGCTGTACCTTGCGCTGTACTCGCTGGGCTTCCTTTTTCTTGCCCTCTCGGATATGGGCGTCAACCAATACACCGCCAAAACCCTCGCTCACCAGCCCCAACTGCTCCGCCAGCTCTTTCCCAACCTCCTCAGCCTGAAGCTGTTTTTCGCCCTTGTCTACCCTTTTTTCATGCTGGGAGTCGGCGCGGTACTGGGCTATTCCGGACTGGAACTTTGGTACCTGTTCCTTTTGTGCAGCGTCCACAGCGTCCTGCAAATCAATTTTTTCTTCCGCTCCAATTTTCAAGCCTTCCAAAAATTTCGCCTCGATGCCTTTGCCTCGGTGCTGGACCGGGTGATCATGCTCGGCATCGTCGTCGTGCTGTTGCTCACCCACATCTCGGTTGAAAGCTATATCTACGCCTACCTCGCCTCCGCCGTGGCCACCATGGTCGTCCTTTATGTGTTCCTGGTGCGCCTGTTTGGGGTAATCCGGCCGCAGTGGCAAACCGCCCGCATGCGCAATCTCCTCGTCAAAAGCTTCCCCTTTGCCGTCATCACCGTCCTCTACTCCATCAATGACAAAGTAGATCAGGTCATGCTGGAACGGATCATCGGCGGGGAGGCGGGCAAACACGAAACCGGCCTCTACGGCGGTGCTTACCGCTGGGTCGACACCACCATGATGTACCTCTGGACCGTGTTGCCCATTTTCTTCGCCAAATTTGCCAAGCACCTCACCGACGACCGCGCCCTGAGCCGATTGCTAGCGTTCGGGCAACCGATTGCCACCCTCCCGATGCTGTTTGTCGGCGTATTTGCCATGTTCTACGGCGACAAACTGCTGTTCCTTTTCACCAACAGCACCCCCGCCGAACTGGCGACGATGGAAAGTTGCCTCCGGATCCTGTTCCTTGCCGTCCTGATCAACGGTTACTTCGCCATCTATTCCACCCTGCTGACCTCGACCGGGCACGAGCGCTTCGTGAGCTGGATGATCTTCGTTTCCATCCTGCTCAATGTCACCCTCAACTTCATTTTCATCCCGCAATTCGGCGCCCGCGCCTCCGCCTGGACCACCGTGACCAGCTTTGGCTTTCTGTCCCTCAGCTACCTTTACTACATACAGTTCCGGCTGCCGGTACGGATCCCCTTCCGCAATCTGGGCAAACTGCTGCTGGTCAGCCTTGCCTTTACTGCCGCCTTTTGGGGGCTTTCGTGGACAAATCTGCCCTGGTACGCCGTAACCGCCCTGGCCGGTGGTGTGCTTTTGGCCTTGACATACTTCTCCGGCATGATCAAATTGCGCGACGAAATTGAATAAGCCGGTAAAACATATCGCGGTCAATACCCGTCTCCTGCTCTCGGGCAACCTGGAAGGCATCGGGCGGTTCAGCGAAGAAATCCTCCGCCGCCTCGTCCACGCCCATCCCGAGGTCCGCTTCAGTTTCTTCTTTGACCGGCCTTACGATGAGCGGTTCCTCTACGGTCCCAATGTCGAACCGCACGTCATTTCCCCCCCCGCACGGCACCCTTTCCTGTTCATTGCCTGGTTTGAATACGCCGTCGCAGCCAAATTGCGGCGCCTCCAACCGGATGTATTTTTTTCGCCGGATGGCTACCTCTCCCTGCGCAGCCGGATTCCGCAGGTGGCTGTCTTCCACGACCTCGCCTTCGAGCACTTCCCCGGAGACGTGAAAAAGCTCGAAGCCTGGCACTACCGCCGCTATTTTCCTCGATTTGCCCGGAAAGCCCGCCAGTTGATTGCCGTTTCCGAATTCACCAAGCAAGACATCGTCCAGCACTACGGCGTTCCCGACGACAAAATCACCGTCGCTTACAATGCCTGCGCCGAGCATTTTCATCCCATCCCCCCCGCGGAAAAAGCCGCCGTCCGGCAGCGTTTTTCCGAAGACCAGCCCTATTTCCACACCGTCGGGGCCATTCAGCCCCGCAAAAACCTGGTTAACCTCATCGCCGCGTTTAACCGATTCAAAGCCGAAAGCGGCGCTCCCCACAAACTCCTGGTGGTGGGCCGCAAAGCTTGGAACTTCGAAAAAGTTATCCACAGCTACGCTACTTCGGAGCACAAATCGGATATCGTCTTTACCGGTTACGTCAGCGATACCGACCTCAACCTGATTTACGCCGCCTCGGCCGGGCTCTGCTACGTGCCTTACTTTGAAGGATTTGGGTTGCCGATCATGGAGGCAATGGCCTGTGAGGTCCCCGTGATCACCGCCAACGTCACTTCCATGCCGGAGGTCGCCGGAGACGCCGCCCTCCTGGTCGATCCCCACGCGCCGGAAGAGATCGCCGCAGCCTTGCTGCGACTTGTTCGCGAGGCCGACTTAGCGTCTCAACTTGTGGACAGCGGCAAGGCCCGCCAAGCCCTTTTTTCCTGGGATCGCTCCGCCGAGCGCGTTTGGAATGTCCTGGCGAACGGATAAATTTCGTTTTTAATCTTATCCGTTCCCGCCCGTGGCCTTTCGTGAACCGACATTTTCTGCTCAGATTTATCTGCTGAACAAGCGGATCCGCTACCGCATCGAAAAGAAGGTGATTGAGTTCCGTGTCGAACAGATTCAGTTGATCGGCGAATATACCGCCCCGCCCAGACTGCTTCCGGCTGACTACTTTTTCAGCTTCAAATTGCGGGGCATTGACCAGATGGTGGACGTGCCCGCCTATGCCGAAGGGCTTTTTGACGAAGTATTGCCCGGTTTGCGGAAGCTGCTGCCCGGGGTTGGGCAGAGCAAGTTGCAGATGTGCCACGAACTTGCCTCCAATGTCCTCTATCCCGCTCACGTCTACGGCCTTGACATGTTTCGTTTCCGCGAAGTGCAGCGTCCCCTGGTCGATCTTCCGGTGCTCCGCCGTATCGGCCACACCAACAAGGTGGAGCGCACCCTGAATCCCGAAGTGCTTTCGGCGGTATTTTAGCCCCCCTACTTCTTTTCTTTCGCTTCGCCATTCAGTCCGTGCTCGAAGCCCCAATCACCGTGGCCCGTGACTCTTCGTGGTGTATCAACGTCCAATAGTAGGTTCCCCACCACTCTTTGCCGGCATCGAAGAAATTGGACCAATTGTCCGACCACGCGTAGATGCTCGGCCGCGGTGTCCCTTGCAACTGGATGTTGAAGGCTGCGAGGAAGCGGTGCAGAAATACTGTTTGGGCCTGGGCCAGGGCGGTCGCATTTTCTGCGGTCCGGGGCAGATCCGCCGCCAGGCCCGGCACCCGGAATCCGTACGGTGGATTGAACAGCGCACTTACCAATCCTTTTGGGGCAGCTTCGTCCTCCTCGTAGCGCGAGGTGTAGTCGGATCCGTAGCCAAAAAGCTGCACCCGGCGCTCCTCCGCCCGGTAACCGCGGCCACAAAATTCGAGCGGATCGGTCCTTTTCCCGACCGGTTCCTCCCCTTCGATAAACTTGATCTGCCAGTACTCCGAAGGGTGAGCTCCCGGATTGAAGCGCTGCATCTTGGCTTCATTCCGGGCCTGAAATACCCGCATCCCCGCGATGGCCGCACCTTTGGCGAGCTCGTAGATGTCCTTGATTTTGCGGTGCTCCAACACGCAGATTTTCAAGACGCTCCTGCCCATTTCCAGTACTTCGAGCACGCTTGCCTGTTCGGCCGAATATTGAATTTCTTTGTAGCGCATGGTTTATTCCGGCAACCGGCCCTCCAATTCCAGGATCCGCATTTTGTAAATCGCCCCCACGGTCAATGAATCCCGGATTTCTCCCCGCTCCACCATCGCGTAAGCCTCGGCCAGGGTCACAGTACGGATCTGCAACTCCTCGGTTTCTTCCGGGCTGGCTTCGCCCTCGTGAAGACCGGTCGCTAAGTAGACGATGCCGCGCTCATCGGTCACCGAATTGCTCAGGTCCATTTCCAGCAGGACTTTGTAGTGGTCGGCGGTAAGGCCAGTTTCCTCTTGCAGTTCTCGCTTCGCGCTGGCCAGGGCCTCGACGTCCCGGGGGCCGCCGCCTTCCGGAATTTCCCAGGAGTAGACTTCATGGGGAAAGCGAAATTGTCCCACCAGCCAGATTTTGCCCGCGGCGTAGGGCACCACCCCAATGGCGAGGTTGTGGAAATGCACCACGCCGTAGATCCCCCGCCCGCCCGCGGGGTTGAGAACCTGGTGTTCGGTAACCCCGATCCAAGGATTGTCGTAAATCTCTCGCGAGGAAAGAATGGTCCAGGGATTTTTTTCGTGCTCCATTGCCGGTAAATATACAGGGATTCGCGACCAAATCATTAACTTGTGCGGCACGCAAGTAAAGTATGGACGCATTGCCCACTCAACATACCCCCAGGGTACGGGAAGCCGGCCTGGACGAAGCGGGACGCGGTTGCCTGGCTGGACCCGTGGTCGCCGGAGCGGTTATTTTTTCGGAAGACTTCCACCATTCCGGTCTGAACGACAGCAAAAAGCTCAGCCACGCCCAGCGCCTCGAGTTGCGCACCGTCATCCAGGAAAATGCCCTCAGTTGGAGCATCGGCATTCTTTCCCACGCCCGCATCGATGAGGTCAACATCCTCAAAGCTTCTTTTCTGGCCATGCACGAAGCAGTCGCTGGTTTGGAAGTGGTCCCGGACATGCTTGCGGTGGACGGAAATCGCTTCCTGCCCCACGCCATCCCCCACGTCTGCCTCGTCAAGGGAGATGGCCGCTACCAAAACATCGCCGCTGCCTCGATCCTCGCCAAAACTTACCGCGATGAACTCATGCAGCAACTCGACCGGGACTACCCCCAGTACTGTTGGGCGCAAAACAAGGGCTACCCCACCCGGGCCCACAAACTCGCCATCCGCGAGCACGGCCTGAGTCCCTACCACCGCCTGACCTTCAACCACGCCATTCAAATGGAGATTTTTTAAAAGCCCAATACCATGCGCAACTACGACGAGCAATTCGAACAAATGGACCCAGAGGCGATCTTTGACCGGGTCGCCAAACTGGAAAATGAAGTTGACTTCAGCCCGGAAAAGGAACGCAAGGGCGAGGAAATTGAGGCGCTGTTCGAATTGCTGCACGGCAAGACTGCCATCGGTGCCCACGAAGAAGCCGCCGAGTTATTTGACCTGCTCGATGGCGCCGTCGAGCGATACCGAACCAGCGGTCAGGACGCCGAAAAGGGGTTGCGCTACCTGATCGAATGGTCGCTGCTCGCTCTGCGCTACACCCCCGAACAGCGCGACGATTTTGTCTGCATGCCCATCTACGACCGCCTGTTCGCGGCAATTTCCGAAGGTCCGGAAAAATTGCGCTTTCAGCAGGTCCGCGCCCACTTGCAGATGATTCGGCACTACGAGTTCTGGCAGGGCAAGGGGGGCAAGCCGGAGCGATTGGACGAGGAAGATCGGATCAAACTCGAAGAAGCGGTCGCTTCCTTCCCCGATTCCGCCGAAGCTACCATTGAAGCCCACCTAGAGCGGGAAGATTGGGATGCGGTGATCCGACTCAATCGCTACGCAACCAGTTTCTACCTCGGCAAGAATCGCCCCAACGATGCGATCCGCCGGTTGAAGTCCTCATTGGAACATTTGCCCCAAACCGAAGACTACCACGAAGCCGACTCCGCCGATCTGCACTTGCAACTCGGGCGCATCTTCCTGGAATACAAAAAATGGGACGTCGCCATCCGCTATTTCCGCAATGCCCGGGACATCTACGCCGCCGGGGGGGAGGAGTTGGAGATGTTTGGCTACCAAGCCGAGGGCTGGATCGAGGAAGCGGAGAAGCGCAAGCAGATGTTTGGTTGAGCAATCGGACGTTTTGACCGCTGAAATGCGGATTTTTGGCGCAATTGTGATATATTGTTTCTAAAATCCATCCGGACTCTACTCTGAGAAAAATAAATTATGCCAGGTTTTCGCACGCTGCTGTTGCTGCTCGCCCTCGCGGTGATCGCCCCGTCCTGCAATCGTTTCCTCGACGAGGCGCGGGACAATCCCAATGAACCCACGGTGGTTACCCCCGAGGTGTTATTGCCCTCGATTCTGGTCAATCTCGCCTACACCCAGCAAGGTGAAATGTCGCGCATCACTTCGCTGTGGGTGCAACACGCTCGCGGCACGGCCCGCTGCTACACGATGGACATCTACCTGATTACTAGCCAGGACACCGATATCTGGTGGCGCAATCTTTACCAGGGTGCTCTGGGCAATGCGCGGCGGTTAATCGAATTTTCCGAAGAAAATGGCGCCACGCAATATGCCGGCATCGGCAAATTGCTCCTCGCCTACACGGGAATGGCCCTTACCGATATGGTCGGTGATGCCCCATTTTCTCAGGCCGGACTTGGGTACGGTAACCTCACGCCGCCGTACGACCGGCAAGCGGCTATCTATACGCAGGTATTTTCCCTGATTGGGGAGGCAAAAACCGCCTTTGCCGCCGCTCCCGCCCCGATCTCGCCCAACAACGATGACCTCATTTTTGGCGGCAACGCTACGGCCTGGAACCGATTTGCGCACTTTTTGGAAGCGCGTGCGCACCTGCACCTGGCCAAACGTGATCCCGCCCACTACGCCCAAGCCCTCGCGGCCCTGGATGCCGGCGCATTTGCTTCATCCGCCGACGACGCCACCTTGCAGTGGGGAACTGGGGCGACTTCGGCCGGACCGTATAACCAGTACATCACTGCGCGCAATGATTTCATCTGGGAGGGCCGGGTGTTTGAATTGATGGCCGGTCTGGCCGATCCCCGCGCCGGTGTCTACCGGGACACCAGTGGCATTTTTGGGGCAGAACTGGGGGAATATTTTGCCCGGCCCGATGCCTCGTACTTTTTCGGTTCCTACGTAGAACAAAAATTCATCGAAGCGGAAGCCGCCTTCCTTACCGGAGACCGGGCCCGTGCCGCCACGGCTTACAACGCGGCGGTCACCGCTGCCCTCGCCCGGCACAACCTCGACGATCCCGTCTACCTCGCCGCCCAAGCCGATTTCAACGCCACCAGCATTCGCCTGGAAAACATCATGAACCAGAAGTACATCGCACTGTACCTGGATCCGGAATCGTACTCCGACTGGCGCCGCACGGGCTTTCCCATCTTGCAAGCAAGTGCCAACAACGTGACCAATGGGGTCATTCCTCGACGGGTTCCCTACCCGGAGAGCGAACGGCTCTACAATTCGGACAACTTCCGCGCGGTGGCAATCACCGCTCCGGTCTGGTGGGACGAGGATTAGGCAATTTTGGGTTGCCGGGCTTTTGAACCCCGGCGCATCACCCGCCAGGTGGGTTGACAAGTCAAATCCTTCCGGCCCAACAATTCCTGGGGAAATATTGTCGCCCGCCCTTGACCAGCAAAGCCACTTCAGCTTAACCGGAAAACTGTATATTCACGGTGCATTTGCGCTGGCTCGCAAGTATGCGGGGAGAATTGTAGCCCGATGAGCATGGCGATGAACCGCACAAAAATATTGATCTGGTCGATCTGCTTGGCCGCTATCCTGGGGCCAACTTCCGTGTCGGCCAACATGGGCGACCCTACTGCGTACGGGACCCGCCTAGCGGAGCCATTCATCGGGCGCCACGTGGACATTCTACACGAGCGGATTCGGCTGGAGATTCTGAGCTACGAGTCGGCGAATTGGGAAATTGAGTACGAAATCGAAGCCGATACGAGCGGATACGGCCTGCCTTTTCTGTTTCTGGCCTTGGACCTGGAGGATGGCTTTGAAGCTTATCTGGACGGACGTCCGGTCACCCTGCAACTGGCTCCGGGCAAGCCGCTCCCGCGGGATCCCATCTGGCAGCGTCCGGAAGCTTACTTCAGGGGATTGCCGGCCAGTGATTCGGCCTGGGAATGGCTGGATCTGGGGCTGGAGGGCTACCGGGAAGTGTTTGAGTTGTCGGACTTTACTTATTTCGAGGCCGATTTGGAAAAGGGGCGGCACCAGTTCCGGATTGTTTACCGTTCCCAGGCCACGGTTAGGAATCACGCGCGGGTCAAGGAGTACGTGTTCCATTATGCGCTAGGACCGGCCCGGCAGTGGCGCTCATTCCGGGGCCTGACCGTGGAACTGAACAACCTTGCGGCGGGGATCCCCCTTAAATCAAATTTGGGGCCGGCGGAAGCAGGGAGCATCGATTCGGTAGCCATTTGGACGCTTGCTGCCCTCCCCGAGGATCCATTTGTGTCGTTTACATCGAATCCGCTTTTGGAGCCCTTGGCCGTCTGGGCGGTGCAGACAGGCCCCGAGAGCATCGGGCTTGGGGCATTTGCTTTGGTGGCGGTCCTGTTCTTGGTCGTGGTGGTGGTGCGGCGCGTGCGGAAGCCGACCCGAAATTTGCATTCCTGGTTCAACTACGTCGGCGGACTTTTGGTTGGGTTGTGGGGGGGAGTCGCCCTCGCCCTGGGGGAGCGGGTGGTGGACGTACTGATCGGCGAACACGTGAGTGAAGGCCCGAGCTACTATTTATTTTTTGTCATCCTCACCGGGCCGGTCGTGGTTTTGGTTTCCACCTTTCTGCCCGTCCTGGTGGATGCAATCGTACAAGGGATCCTGCGCAGAAAGCAAAATTTGGGAGCGAAGGGCTGACCGAAGTTTGAGCATGGGAACATCTTGGATCCGTCGTCGTCCCCCGGGGCTAAGCAAGGCTTGAAAAATGCCGGATGACCTTCTATCTTTGTATTGGAGGCCATGGCAGTCCTTCCTTCTATCACTTATTGAACCCAGGGTTGCCGCTATCCTCCATTTTTTATTTACAAACGGTCAAACCCTAATTCATCTTCATGGATGCCACGACGATACTGCTGCAACGGAATCAAGTTGTGGTGCCGGATCATATCGATCTCTCCGATTCCCAGTTCGATATTCCGCCGGCTCTGCGTCCCCGGGTCGGAACCTTGATCAACAATTTTCTCTACTACGGTTTCGTCCCTTCCCGCGAGGTCCTCGGGGTTCTGCGGCAATTGGAGACGGCTGCCCTTACGGTGTGGTGGAACGCACTCGAACCGGCCCTCCAGGCGCGCAAAGGCGACGACAAAAATATCGGCGATTACATTGTGTACCAGAACTTTCCCGGGGAAGTCCTGGCGATGGCGCCGGCCGAATACTGGATTCGGCAAATCATGATTTATTACGGAGTGGACCCGGTCCATCTGCAAAAGCCGCGGGAGCCCCGGGCGCAGATGTTTGAAGAAGTAAAGCTGACGGTGCTCCACCCCGCGCGGGAGGGTGCCCTAGAGCAGGCATTTGCCGCCTTGCTCCGTCGCCCCGCAGCCTGGACCCAGTCGGACAAGGCCGAAGTCGAGTGGTTCCTGGACCAGGGCCATCCGGTAGCGGGGGACATTCCCTTTAAGGAAAACCTCGTTTTTGTGGCCCAGCGATGTCTCAAGCGGAACCAGTTCATTCCGCTGGCGACGGCGACGGACGTGCTGCGGCTAGCGGCCGGTCTTTCCGATGGCGATATTTCGCTCAAGGAACCCACCAAATTCAAGCTGCGGCGGGCCGAGCGGCGCTACCTGCTCATGCTCTTGGAGGGCACCAATGACATCGTGGAGGGAGTACTGCGGCACCGCAAAGTCTGGAAGCGGCTTTTCCACCAGTTGCACGTCGGGGAATACCGCACCGAATTCCCGAATGCGTTTCGGATCGCCGATGCGGTGCGGCGGGGTGAGAAGTTCCCCACTTTCAATTCGCAGGTCGAAGGGATGCTGGAAGCAAAAGATGCGGCGGTCCTGCCCCTTTTGGCGACGCGTCCCGGTGAATTTGCCCGGCGGATTGTCTCCCTGTTGCCCGATTACGGAGAGGCAGTAGTGACCCATTTTTTGCCGGTGCTGGAGCAGTTGGAAACGCTCAAATTGCTCAAGCTGAAGCGTTTCTTGCTGACCCTGAACGAGCGTCGCTACCGGGTCTGGACCCCAAAAGGGAGGTGGGCCCGGGTCCAGATTGTCCCCAATGACCGGCGCATTGATGTGGGATACCGGGATCGGATGGTGGCGGCGATCAACGAGATCGTAAGGCGGCGGATCGCCGCAAAATGGGGCGATCGGTTTTTCGCCGGTGAGGGCATCGACCGGGTAAAATTGCCCAGCAACGACGCCACCGCGGTGACGCGTTTTCACAAGGGCACCCGCTTGCCCCTTCCCGACAACATCCAGTTCATCCGCACGGCAACCTATTGGCAGGAAAGCGGACAAACCTGCTGGATGGACAACGGCTGGAATTTTTTTGATGCCGAATGGAAATCCCAGGGGGTATGTTGCTGGAATGTCCCCGCGGGGATGGCCAAGGCCACCGCATTCTCCGGCGACCCGGTCAATTCTTACAATCCCAAGGGCCGGGCGGGGCAGTTGATCGATCTGTACCTGGATAAACTGGTGCAGGCCAACGTCCGCTATGCGGTCTGGAACATCCTTTCCTACAACCGCATTCCCTTTGCCAATTTGCCGGAGGTCATGGGCCTGCTGATGCTGGGCGAACACCTTGAGACAGGCAAGCTGATCGAGCCTTCCCGGGTCAATTTTGCGATTCCGGTCACCGGGAGCGGGCTGACAAAGTACCTCTGCTACCTGGATCTCGTGGCGCGGGAGATCGTCATCTGCGATGCGGGATTGCCCGCCAATGTGCGATCTGCATCACTCAATGCGACGGGCTTGGAGCAAGCCATGCCTGCCTTTGTAGAATACCTAGCTGCCCTACCTTCCGTAGCGGACATCTTGGAACTGTTCCCGGCTTCGGCCGCACCGGACGCGATCAAAGTGCTCTATTCCGATGCCGGAGTGGCTGTGCGCGACGAGCGGGCCTACGTTTTTGATCCGGTGAATGAAGACAATTCGTTCACGCCCCTTTCCCTGGAAGATTTCTTGACCGCTTGAGCGGCGAACGGGCATGGATTCGGCGCGAACATGCTTCACCGATCACTTTTGATCTGCTTCCAAGCATTCGCCAAAGCAAAGCGGCGCGCCGGGGATTCACCCCGCCGCGCCGCGATTATTTCCGGAGGATTCGAGCTTACTCGACCATGATGCGTTTCGAAATCTGTACCCCACCGATCTCCAACTGGATGAAGTAGATGCCGGCAGCCGGGCGTTGCAGTTCTACCGTTTCCCGGAAATCGCCCCGCTGGTCGCGGATGTCCCGGTGATAGACCAACTGGCCGGAAGTGCTGAAGACCTTGAGGGTCGCGTCTTCTTCCATGCCCGTGAATTCGACCTGGAAGGTGCCGTGGTTGGGGTTCGGGAAGACATTGATGGAGAGGCGGGACGGAAGCTGGACGCCGACCACACAGTCGATGATGATCGTTTGGGTGGTGGTGTCGGAGCCGCATTGTCCGGTGGAAATGAGCGTCACCGTGTAGGTGCCATTGCCGGCGGTGTTGTAGTTGTAGCTCGTATTCTGGTTGAGGGAGACGCCGCTGCCGTCGCCGAAGCTCCAACTCCAACTCGTCGCATTCATCGAGTTGTCGGTGAACCCAATGTTCGGGCAGTTGGAGGTATCGGTGGTAAATGCTGCCATCGTGGCCGGCAACTGGTTGACTTCAATGGTATCGCTGCCGGTGCAGCCGGTGGAATCGCTGCAAATCAAGAAGTAGGTGCCGGGTTGACTGACCGTCGTCATGGAAGAAGTGTCACCGTTGCTCCAGAGGTAGGAACTGCCGGCCTGCGGCGGAATGCCGATCATCACACTGTTGCCGGGGCAGACGTCCACGTCGGGACCGAGGTTGACCTGCGGCGTGGGAATTCCGGTGATCACGAGGGTGTCTGAGCCCTGGCAGCCATTGCCGTCGGTGACGGTCACCACGGCGCTGGCGGCGCCGGTGAAGCAGGCGATTTGGGTGGTATCGCCGTTGGGTTGCCACTGGTAGCCAGCGAAGCCGGGGCCCGCGTCGAGGCAGGTCACGTCGCCGATGCACGCGGAGGTGTCCGCGCCCAGGTTGACATTGGGCAGGGGATTGACGGTTACGGTGACTTGCTGGCGTTCACTGGTGCAGTTGGTAGCGCCGTCGGTGACATTGACCCAGTAACTCGTCGTCGTGGTCAGGGCGCCGGTGTTGAAGACCGAGGTTGCGGCCAGCGAATTGCCACCGCTGGCGGCATCCCACCAAACAAAGCTCGGATTGGTCGCTCCGCTCGTTGCGGTGAGGGCGGTGCCGCCTCCGGCACAGACTTGCAGGGTGCCGTTGACCAGCGGGAGGGCCGGCTGGGCGTTTCGAGTGACCTGGAGGGTGTCAATTGACGGGGGACAGACCCCGTTGCTGATCGTCCAGCTCAGGGTGGCCGGGCCTACCGCAAGTCCGCTGAGGGCGGTATTGGGGTCGGCATTGTTGGCAAAGTTGCCCGAGCCACCGATCAGGTTCCACTGCCCGGCACCGATGGCGGGGGCATTGGCGTTGAGGATCACGGTGGAGTCACAGGTGAAGAGGTCGGCACCGGCAGCGGCCGTGGTCGGGACCGCATCGCGGGTGATGACGACGGTATCCGCATTGACGGTACAGGCACCACTGGCGATGTTCCAGACAAAGGTATTGGGTCCGAATCCGAGCCCGGTGACGGTAGAGGTCGCACTGGTGGAATTGGTTACGGTACCGGAGCCACCGAGGAGGGACCAGGTGCCTTGGCCGATGCTCGGGGCATTGCCGGTGAGGGTGGTGTTGTCGGCGCAGATCGCTTGGTCGGCGCCCGCGTTGGCGGGGTTGGGTTCAACTTCCCGGGTGACGACGATGCTGTCGATTTCGGCGGTGCAGGGACCATTGGTGATCGTCCAATACAGGGTCGTGGACTGGCCCTGCACAAGGCCGTTGATCGTGGTTACCGGGGAGTTGGGGTTGGCGATGACCCCGGGGCCAGTGACGACCGACCACTGGCCATTGCCGAAGGTCGGGGTGTTGCCGGTGATGGTGGCGCTGGCCGCACACACGCTTTGGTTGAGGCCGGCATTGGCACCCGACGGCGGCCGCCAAACCGTGATGTCCTGGGTCGTGCAGCAAAAGCCGAAATCATAGGTGATCGTTACCGTACCGGTATTGCCCGAAGGCGAAGGAGCGGTGAATACGTTGCCGACGACGCCCGGGCCGCTGAAGGTTCCGGTGTTCCCGGCATTGGCCGGAGGATTGACCGTGACCGGGGTGGGATTTGCGGTCAGTGTCCGGGTTTGGCCCGCGCACATGTCCGAGGCGGAAGAAGTGATGTTCAAATTGTTGTTCTGGCGGACTAGGACGTTGATCGAAGCGGTGCCGCCGGCTTGGCAATTGAACTGCCGGACCGAGACGCGGGTGTAGTCGGTGAAGTTCGGGGTGAACCGCACCGAAGCGTCTACGCCAGTACAGACGGGACCGTTGTCATCGTTTTTCGAAAACGGAGCCGTGGTATTGGTCCCTTGAAAGCAGTTGATCTGCGTATCAATCGGGGCACCACAGGTGCTGATGGTGTAGCAGGCGCCTTGCAGGACCGGGGTGCGGAAGTATTCGCCCGGACCGAAACCGGTGGCGGTGGTGAAATTGGCGCAGCCATTGCTGGCCGCAATTTCACCGTAATAAAAGTTGCCGCGCTGGCAAGTCGCTCCGGAGTTGGTGTTGCCGCCGCAGGGGGCAGAAGTGGTGCATTGAGCTTGTAGCCGGGGCGGGAGGCAGGTCAGCAACCCACATAGCAATACAAACTGGGCAATTGAGGAGTAAAGTTTTCCCATATCAGAATCAATTTTTAAACACGCTCACACTGTTGCGATTTCAGTAGCGATCAATTTTAGTTGGTGACCATAAAGTATTTTTTAAAATGCAGTTTTACCCTCGGAAATCAAAGTAAAATTGATGGGCATCTGGATTTCAGTTTTGAGACGCAAAAAACTGGCGGGGGCTTTTTAACAATCGTAAAAATTCTTTTATATTTGCATTCCATTTTCGGCGAGGTAGCTCAGATGGTTAGAGCGCAGGATTCATAACCCTGAGGTCGAGGGTTCGACTCCCTCCTTCGCCACTGAGTGGGACAAATCGCAATTTCTGTCGGTTTGTCCCACTATTTTTTGCTCACAATCGCCGAAAATGTGCGATAAAGGCCGAAAATGGAATTTACCCTTAGGTTTCGACATTTGTCATTTTCCTTGCAATAATACATGCCTTCGGGGAAGACGAGATTTTGCAACCTTTACCGCTCGTCGTCGTTGCCATTTTCCCACAATACGGCCAAATTTTGCGCAATTTCCACCCTTGTAGTTATGGCCTCCTGCTCTGAACCTGCCCAACAACCGGAGAGTTCTTCGACTTCCGGGATGGCTTTTTCCTTACCGTTCGAGATTGACGGAATCACTCCCCCGGAGGGAAAACCGATCAAAGGACCGGCGGCGGGAAAATCTTCATTGGAAGATGCTAAAACTCTCGGGCAATATGAGGTTGACGGTTTTACGATTTCGCTGATCCTCGGATCGGACGAGCACGAACATACAGCGGTGAACGCCCTGTCTATGAAAGACGGAAAGCGGGTCGATGAAATTCGGCTATGTACCTATTATGACATGGAACCTGCAGGAACCGACGTCAAGGTTTTGGGGGCTCAGGTCGAATTAAAGGACTTCACCTATTCCGAGGATAACACGAAAACCTATACTGGTGAGCGGAGGATCAGGACAGAAAAGGGGAATTTTACCGAGTAGGTTTCACGCGAAAACATCGCTTTCCCGAATCGGGTGAGTAGTAAATTAGTACTTTACGAATTCATTCAACGGGGTTTGGGCAATTCCAAACCCCACCTATTTCGGTTGTTTATGAGCTGATGAAAAAGTAAATTCATTGCTCCGATTGAGGAAAGCAAACGACGTTATTTTTTTATTCAAAACCATTAGACAGATGTCTGACCACGACCGAATTTTTAATCGGGCAGAGGGTGCAAACCAAATGCCGGAGTCTGAAAGGATGCGCTCGGAATCCCCGCCCCCCTTTCAACTGGTAGCTTCACCGGTAGTTCCTCCAGCTGGGGGCGGTGAGGGTGAGAACTTCCCCTGGATTGGGATGGTAAAATCCGACGCCTGGAGCAGCGGGTTTTACTCCGCTCCCGATAAATCGAGCAAAGCCACCGACCTACCCAAGGGAACCAAGATCCGGGCGACCGGCCGTTCCTCCGGGTGGCTGGAGGTCGAAATCCTGAGCGGCGAGAACAAGGGCCAATGTGGTTTCATTTCATCCGAGCGGGTGGAGAATCTGGAAGCGACCAACGGCGCGATCAATGCCGAACCTTACGAAGAGAAATTAGAAATCGGGGACAAGATCGAAAGCGCAGCCGGTCCCGTTCCGCTGGAAGACGGATATAGGGAGGCGCTTTTCTATGCCCAGGAAGGGGACCGAATTTTTGTTGTCCCCGGCGACCGTATCGCGGTTGAACCTGGTGCCCAGGAGGTCGAATATCAAAGCCTGATCCACTCCTTTCAGGAACGCGGAGCAACTGGATTCACGACCCTGTATATCACCTATCCCGGCGACGAGGAATTTGCCCCGCTGGAATGGTATAGCCAAGCCTCGATAGGGGGAATGCTGGACATCTGGGGCGCCTTGCTGGAAGAGTTCGCAAACCTGATCGAAAACATGAACCCGCCCGAATGGGCACCGGGAAAACAGCCGGAGCCGTTTTACATAGGAAACGAAGCACATAAGGCCATTGCAAGGAATTATGCTTTGTTGCATGGTGGTCAAACAGTATTTACGAATAGCTTTCCAATCGCCTCAATTTTAGAGGCATATAGGAACAAGGGGTTTTCTCCTGATATTGCCAATCTCACAGAAAAGGAGTTGAGTGACAGGCCGGATATTTCCAATGTTTCCCTTGAGCATTTGTATGAAATAAAACCTTGGAATTCGCCCGAGCAGGGGTTAACCCAAGCAACCTATTATCAGCGGATTTTTGCGAAGGCGAAAGTACCAATGCAGCTCGGGCCGATGAACGATGCGGCCACCAAAGGAGCCCTTGAAGTTCCTGGTGGATATGTTGTTTTCTACTCTCCAATGCCGGGGGTAATACTCTACAAGAAAAAGAACAAACAAGGAGAAAAGGAACGGGAGCCGCGAGATGTTACCGAGCCTCGTCCTTTCCCGGTTCCCGTTCCAGTAACAAGACCGGACGCCTTGCCTGATCGTCCATTTATTCCCCCGATGGTAAACCCTTTCCCAAAATTTGAACCAGAGTCCCACAGCATTTGGGAATGGGAATACTGGGAGGAGGTAACAGGCTTAACCGGGGCTGCACTGGTCATCTATTTGATTATCTCGGAGGGAAGCCGTTTATTCCCGCCCAGGAACGCAATTCCCATTCCATAATTTCCACAAAATGGAAATACCCAAAATTCTTTTCGGGACCGGCCAGGAAGTCCACCAACGAACAAAAAGGTGGATGGCAAAGGTAAAACGAGAAATGAAATGGAGCGAAATTCCCGAGGACGAAATGTTTCTAACTGAGTCCATGGCTCCAAAGGGGTCGGGGATCAAAGTCCTCTTCGAGATTAACCCTGCCGTCGGATCAGTTAAAGCATTTCGGGTTTATTCTCCGTCCAGATATTTTAAGTCGAGTCTTCTCGCTGAGGACAGCATTTATTTTGGAGAGAAAAACCTATTGTTTGATTCGATGGTGGAATCCTCTTGGGGGTTATTGTGCCTACTAACAGTCGGTAGCTACATTCCCACGATCAAAATGGACAGAGGCCGGACCATCCGTTTTTTTGAGCGATTTTTAGAAGATTTTGAAATATTTCTTGGTGAAAAACATCTCTTCGAGGCAGAGGGGATTGCCGCAAATTATGGCAAATACTTCTGGAGGGGAATAGGTACACAATTATGGTCGGCAATGGTTGGGGCTGGGGTACCCCAGGAAGAATTTCAAAACAAGCTCGTTAGTCAATTTGACGATTATGACGCGGTTAGATTGATTGAGAAATACGTTCTCTGAATGAGCCTATACAATCAGAAAACCCGTCATGCTCACGCCGGGTTTTCCTTTTTCCGGCGCACTTCCTGCACAGGTTTAGGTGAAACGTTTTTTGACATTCTGAACACCTAAACCTTAGTGCAATGAAAACAACACTGTTTTTCAAAATGGGGGAAGTTGCCCCTTTGATCGAACACGCTTTGGGCTCAACCGAGCGCAAGGGGACATTCGCCCAGAACTACGACGAGAAATTCCAACGCATCGAAAACCCTGTCATCCCTCCGGGGCTGAATTGGGTAAAGGATGAAGGGATATATCTTTTGTCAAATGGAGCCATGAAGGAAGAAGAAACCCCGAAAAGCTCAGGACTGATTTCCTACGCCTTGGGTTACCATCCTGAAAAGGATTCCGAAGTATGGGAAAACTCCCACTACGTTGTCGGGGGCGATGACTTCGCCGAAGCCATTGAAATCGACGATTTTTTTATGGAGCATCTGAGAAGAACGGACGGCTATTTATATATCACCGTTGACGAAAATAGCTTTGTGCTCGGATGGTCTCCCAATTGAAAGATCCGGGGGTAAAGGTTCCCAAAATCTCCCGCACGAAAAGCCGCCAAATCTGAAAAGGATTGGCGGCTTTTTGGGTGGGCTTCCTGCTTGAATGGGGGTAAAAAATCAAATCAATAGTTCTATGAAAAATTATCGCGATTGCCCAAGGTGCAAGGGCTCCGGGAACATGACCTTAACCAACCTCACCCCCGGCACTGAATCCGAATTTTTATTCTTCTGTTTCGAGTGTGGAGGCACTGCAAAAATTTCCCCTGAAACGCTCGGAAGGATGAAGCGGGAAGCCGCGATTTGGTGCTCCTGTGACGAGCCCGATTTCGAGGGCGCTTTGTTCTTCGATGACGGCGAGCATCCTGAAACACCATTGGAGGTGTCCGGCTTGTGACGGCGTTCTCCAAATCGGCTAATTCTCCACTTCTTTTCTCAAACCGGCCACGACCGGGCGGTTTAAAAAACCGCTCGCTTGCGGGTAATCGAAAAGGGCCGCCCCTCAATTGTGGGCGGCCCTGATGGTTTTCGGCGGAGGCGGTCAGGAAACGAGGACACAGGAGAAGCGGATTTTGATCGGCTCAACCTGTTTTTGATACTGTCCAAGTCCGGCCCAAAAACGGTTCGACCCTTGTCCTATCGGGGCCACCGAAAATTTAATATTAAGGGTACTGAGCGATCAGGCCCTTTTTGCTTTTTGGGGAGAAAGGGCTGTTACCGGTATCCGGTGGAGCAAGGGCCCGGAGGAAGCACGGCGGTCCGACTGGACCGCAATTCCCTAACCTGACCGGCAGTTTCAACTTGCTCGGTGAAATCTGGTGGCGTAAAATCGCAGAATTAAATTCACCCCGCGACCCTGGGCACCGGGAACAATTCCTATTTTTACATCGGTAACATGGAACGGTTGATCGAACATATCAATAGCATTGCCCCGATTTCGGAAGATTGCTTTCCCTTCATTGCGGACAAGGTCGTGGAAAGGCACTATGCGAAGAAGGATCACCTCGTCCATCCGGACGATTTTGCCCGCGAGGTCTACTTCATTCTTGAAGGTTGTGTGAGAACCTACATTCCGGATTACAATGGCCTGGAGCACAACATTTCCTTTGCGATGGAAGATTGGTGGTGCGGAGATTTGCAAAGTTTCATCCGCAATACCACCGCCGCGGTGGGGGTGCAGGCGATTGAGGACACGGCGGTGCTTGCGATCAACCAAAAGAACTGGCAACTTCTGCATTCGGAGATTCCGGAATTCCTGAGTTACACACGGATCCTGTTTCGGAACACGATGTTTTCTCACGAGAAAAGAATTCTGCGGGCCATTTCCCTGACTGCAGCGGATCGCTACGAAAAATTTTTAACTGAATATCCCGCATTGGCGCAGCGCATAGCGCAGAAACACATCGCGGGTTATCTGGGCATCACTCCGGAATTCCTCAGCATGCTGCGAAGCAAAAGGAAAAGGTAGTTTCTTAAATTACTTTAAGCGTATTCTCCGCCCGATAAGAGAACTTTGTCTTCGTATTCAAACAATGCGATGGCAATATGAAGACGGAAAGAAAAATTGGCACCTCACTGCGGACCTTGCTGGTCTGCCTTATTGCCCCATTGTTGATTTCGTGCCATGTCAATCAATCAGGAATTATGGATGCCCCAATAGATTTCAACCACCTGCCCGTCCGGAAGGGAAACCGACCGTCGACGACCGATACCAACCCCCACACCCAACTGAATCAGCAGCCGGAAGATCTGTCATTTGTGCACAAATTGATGGATTGGGCCTTTGCGCTGGCGAACATCAACAAAAGACCCAGCGCGATTTCCGTTCCGGGGGCAATTGCCATGTGGATGGAAGATGCCCATGCCTGCGATGCCTGCAATGCCTTCATGGTCGGAACTGAGTTTGCCCATTTTCACCCCCAACCAGATTACAGTCTGCACCTCGGTCTCCCCGAGCACGACGCCGAGAAGATGATCGAAAACGGCTGGGGGGAGTGGCACCCAATGATCAAGAGAGGGATTTTGCCGCCGAATATTGTGATGCTGTACGCGCCGCGGAGCCATGCGGAAATGGAGGTCGCAAAGGTGATCCTGGAGCGATCTTATCAGTTTGCCAAAGGGCAAGTGAAGTGACCCCTTAACATTCTTATTGCTCACCCCCCAAGACCAGTTTCATCACGGAATTGGCTGGCCACCTCAAACAAATTCAAAGATCCTGAGCCACGCGGACATACCGCGTGGCTCAGGACGCAAATTCAACCTCGGATCTACCCCAATCCACTCGCCCCGCCCCCGTAACCTTTTTCCATTTGCGCATTATGTAGACAAACCGGAAAAGACGTGTGTTGTGCGCTCCGGTCGCAGTCATTATTATCGGTCATCAAATTCCATCGCAACCATGACTTATGCATCCTGGCGGGCATTTTCTTTGCCTATTCTGTTCCTATTGTTTCTGATCGATCCGGTGGTCCACCTCGCCCAGTCGCCACTCTTGCCGATCTGTGAATCGGGAAAATGGGGCCTGATCGATACGGCGGGGCAGCGGGTAATTGTGCCCCGGTTTTCCTTTGTCCAGCCCCTGGTCTCCGGCCGCATCAAAGTCGGCGATGGCCAGGGACAAGGTATCATCGACCGGACCGGAAAATGGATGCTGGAACCCGAATACGACCGGGTATTTGTCCGGTCCGATAGCATCGTTTGGTACCGCAAGCGGCACCGTTGGGGATACAAGCACCTGCCCAGTGGACGGCAGCGCCCGCCGGTCTACCACGATCACCTTTGGTTTACCCACCGCTACCACGAGATGCAGGAAGATGCCCCTTGCCCGGGGCCCCACTGCGGTAAAATCCTGTATTCGTTGGTTACCGGGGATGCCCGGGTGGTGCTTCCCCCGCAGCTTTACCGCCTGGAACCGGAGGAAGGCGATCTGGTGCGCTTGCGCGACCGCACTTTGCTGGGCTATTGGGATCTGAAGAGCGGGCAGCGCATTCCGGTCAAATACACCGCGCTGCTACACTTGGGCGAATTGAAATTTGCCGCGACCGACTCCCAGGGGACCTGGCTGTTGGGGATGAATGGACAGCCGATCCTGCGGCAGCCATTTTTATCCCTAGAACAGGCTCCCTACGGCTGGCTCAGTTACGAAGATGCGGAAAGCAGTGGACTCATCAGCAAGCGTGGGATTCAATTGTCCGAGCAGGACTACCCCGACATTCGGCCTCTGGGACCGGATCAGTTTGCGATTCAGGCGGCGGACGGTTGGGTGCTTAATCGGGCGGACGGTACCGCCCTTACGCCGGTGCCTTTTGCTTCGTTGGAAATCCTGCGGGGCGAGTGGTTGCGGGCGGCCGGGCAGACGCACATCGGGGCGATCAATTTGCGGGGCGATACCGTCATCCCTTTCCAGTACGACGAACTCGAGGTGCGGGCGGACGATTCCGGATTTTTTGGCCGGAGTGCGGGGCACTGGACCTGGCTCGATGCCATGGGGCAGCCGGGCGAAGTTACCGGGGCGGACCGCATCCATCCTTCCCGGAAAGGACACTTTCATTTCGAAAAGGACGGCAAGCACGGACTGTTTGACCAGCGGGGCAAAATTGTCCTACCGGCGCGCTTCACGGCGCTGAACTGGCACGATGAGCGAATCGAAGCCTTTACCGGGAACGAAAAAACGAGCTATTACATCGGCGAAGACGGGCGCTTGTTCTCCGGGAATCGGTTTATCCTCCGGCGCGATCCCCGGGAAGGGCGCCCGGAAAATGTGGGCCGCCGGGGTCGGATTCGGCGGAGAAGCCGGATGTGGTACTTTGATCGGGGCAATGAAATGTACGGCCTGCGAGACACAATTTCCGGTGATACGCTGATTTCAGCGCGCTACCACTATGTATTTGTGGTTCCGGGAACTGAACTGAGTCTGACCCGCTGGCACTACGCGGGCCGCGACCACTTCGGGTTGGTGAACCATGCGCGGGGACGGGTACTCATCAAGCCGGTCCTACAAGAGCTGAAAGCGCGGGATTTTATCGAGAATGAATATGCGCGGATCATTCTGCCCAATGGTCGGCGCAGCATCGTGCACCGCTCCGGTAAGGTGATCAATTCGCGCCGCATCCGCTACGTAGGCCCATTTGTGGATGGTGTCGCCCGGGTCATGGTCGATGGCGGCCTGCAATGGAAGCCCGAATCCCATCCGACCTACCAATTGGAGGAGCGGCCGGCTCAGTCGGATTGGGGGGGCGTCACCCGGCAGTATTTGTACGCAAAGAAGGGCAAGTGGGGCTACCTCAAGGGCGATGGCAAATGGCTGGTCAAGCCGACCTACGACTTTGCCGCGGATTTTGCCCAGGAGATCGCCTTTGTCCAACAGGGGAAGCTTTGGGGGGTGCTGGACACCACCGGAGCGGAAATTGTACCGGTCACGCTGGAAAGGCTCCAGCGGCTCACCGTTGCGGGGCGACCCTTTATCAAAACCGCGCGGTTCGACGGAAGATTCGGCTACATCGATGCGCAAGGCAATCCGATCACTGGACCGCGGTTTGCGGCGGGAAATGCCTTTTCCGAGGGCCTGGCCGCGGTAAAATTCGCAGGAAAATGGGGATATATCGATCTCCAGGGTGAGTGGGTGATTCCCGCGCAGTACGACGCCGCGGCGGATTTCCACGAGGGGTTTGCCCGGGTGCGGCAAGGGCGGTTTTGGCAATTCATTGATCGGCGGGGGACGCCGCTGGCGGGCGAACGTTTCGTGCGCGCGGGGGACTTCCACCAGGGCCGCGCCTGGGCGCATTGGGGGGGACGCGCGGGCTACCTGGATACGCAGGGTGGATGGGCGGTCCCGCCCCAGTTCCTCAGCGCGGAGGATTTTCAGCACGGTCTGGCGGTAGTGCGTACTCGGCGGGGCTACGGAATGATCGACCGGGAGGGCAATCTGGTGGTCAAGGCACGTTACCGTTCGGTCCGCCCCTTTTCTGAGGGAATGGCGGTGGTCCGGAGCAAAAATGGCGCTTACGGCGCGGTGGACAGCCTGGGCCAGCTCGCGGTGCGTTCAAACTACCGGAAAATGGGCGATTTTCGGTCTGGCCGGGCCTGGGTACGGACGGGGCAGTGGTCGGGCTATGTCGACCGGACGGGGAAAGTGGTGATCAAAGGCAAGTTTTCGGAGTTGCGGGATTTCCACGCTGGACGAGCGGCGGTGCGGATGCGGGAAGGATGGGGTTTTGTGGATCGTTTCGGGCAAATGGTCATCGCACCGCAGTACGTGCGGGTGCAGGACTTCGGTAGCCACCGGGCAGCCGGCCTGAAGCAGGGGCAGTGGTACGTGTTTGACCGGAGGGGTGCGGACATCCGCCCGCCGGAGGCAAGCTGGGCGTGGGTAGGGCCGTTTCGGGAAGGCATTGCGGCGGTGCGAACCCAGCATTCGCACTGGCTGTATCTGGATTCGTTGGGCAATGTTTTGCGCTCGGCGGGTGGCGACTCCCACTTCTCGGCGGTACAACCCTTTGCCGATGGATTGGGGCAAGTCGCTCGGAACCAGGCTTGGGTGCTGGTCGATCAGGAAGGCAATCCTTGGGTTCAGACCAGGTTTGCCGCCCCGGTCCAGTTTTCTGAAGGCCGGGCGGGGGTCGTGTACGGCTACAAGTACGGACTGATCAGTTGCCGGGGGGAAGTGTTGCTGGAAGCCACCCACGACGTGGTTCAGACCACGGCGGGCCTGATTCAGGTGTTCAATGGGGCGGGCGTGGGGTATCTGCACCCCGGCGGCAATTGGCGGTGGAAGTTGCCTGAGTACCGTACTCTGGGCGCGGTGCGGGGACGTTAGCCCGAATCAGTGCCGCAGAAAACCGTTACTCAAAACGCACCCTCATTGGCCATGGCGATGAAGGCGGCGAGGACCAGGACGACGATCAGTGAGGAAAGTACGATGCCGATGATACCACAAATTTTTCCGGCTTGGAGATTGCTGTACGAAGACTGGGTGTAGTGGCCCGGATTCATGTGGTAGAGCCGCGAAGGTTTGCCCGCCATGGCCACGGCAATGATGCCCAGAATCAGTCCGACAATGCCGTAGCAAAAAGCCCCCAAAATCGATAGGATACCAAGTACCAGAACCGCCGTCGCGTCGGGAAGCTGTTCCACGATGCCGGACGGACCCGTCACTGGGCGGGACTGCGAAAAGTGATCCTCTACAAAAGGATCTTGCTGGACCTGATCATCAAAAGGATCGGAAAACGGGTCTTCGTATTGCGGATCGTTGCTCATGGTGCGATTGAGAGGTTAATGATCACCGAACTCACGGTAAAATTACAATATTTTTACCACGTAATTGGCGACGATAAATGCTACGGTTGCGAAAAAGCTGCCAACCACTAAGTGCAGGCGATAGCGGTAGCGGCTGAGGAGAAAAAATAACAACAGCAACATGGTCAGAAGAAAGGGAAACAGCGGAGGATAATGCTCCCAACTGCCGGCGAGATCCCCGCGGAGCAGATCGACGAAGGCCCGCTGGAAACCGCAGCCCGGACAGTCGATTCCGGTCAGCGCCTTGGTCGGGCAAGCCAGCATATACTCTTCCATGTCTTAAACTACGGATTTCTGATGAAGAATTTTTAATGGACGGAAGAATTTCCAATTGCTCGATTTCCGATTTCCAATGAGCGCATTCCGAACGTGCATCCTACAATCAACGAAAACGGGTCTCAACCCCGATCCTTACCTCAGCCGCGCGGGATCACCTGCGGTGTAGGATTTCCCCTTGAGCCATCTCCCTTTGGAAATTCTCCCGCCGATCAGAAATCAAATGATCGAAAATCATAAACCGTGTAACAGAATTGCAAATTCGTACATGCGATTTTGCCGGGCTTTGTCGTTCATTGTAATGTGGTTACCGTCCGGACGAAAACCGGCCCTAATTTTTAAAAATGCTTTGCGATTACCGAGAATCAATTTAAATTGAGCCTTCATTTTTTTGGCACCGTTCCGGTTTCCAAAGCTGCAAAATCAAGGAAATATCTGGTTTCAATAATCAATTTAGGATTAAGATAAGCGAAACATGAGCACTGATAGCATCGAAATTAAAAAGAGCAGCCCGCTGAAGGCATGGTTCCCTCTCATTGTGGTTGTACTTTCCGTGGTGATTTCATTTACCGTGTTTTACACCATTTTCGCCTCCCCCGACAACTTTGAAGGAGGCGATCCCATCAAAGGCCACCCGCTGAACTTCTTCGGTACGGTTTACAAAGGCGGTTTCGTGATTCCGATCGGGATTGCTATCCACCTCATGTTGTGGGTCTTCTCCATCGAACGCCTCATTACGATTCTGTTCCTGTCCCGGGGCAGCTCCAGCCTTGACGTATTCGTACAAAAGGTCCGCATTTTGCTTAACGATGGCGACATTGACGGCGCTCTCCAAGCCTGCGATACGCAGAAAGGATCGGTGGCCAACGTGGTCCGCGCCGGATTGAATCGCTACAAAGAGGTCACCGGCAACGGTGAGGACAAAGAGACCAACAGCGAAGCAATTCAGAAAGACCTCGAAGAGGCTACCTCGCTGGAATTGCCGATGTTGGAGCGCAATCTGCCTTTCCTCGCGACCATCGCTTCCCTTGGGGTATTGGTCGGTCTGTTCGGCACGGTACTCGGGATGATCAAAGCCTTCCAGGCCTTGTCGACTTCAGGTGCTCCGGATGCCGCCGCCTTGGCTACGGGTATCTCCGAAGCCCTCGTAAACACGGCACTCGGTATTGGTACTTCCGCACTTGCCATTATCTCCTATAACTTCTTTACGACCACCATCGACGGTCTGACTTACCGGATCGACGAAGCGGGTTACTCCATCGTGCAGACCTACGAAACGTCGCACAGTTAAGAAGTTTTTTAGGCGGCGATGGCAATAGAATCGCTGTCTAAAGCGTTTTAAAGGCAAAAGCGAAATACCATGCCTAAGGTAAAACCAAAAAGAAAAATCCCTTCGATCGATATGACCGCAATGGTCGACGTGGGGTTTCTGCTGCTCACTTTCTTCATTCTGACCACGAAGTTTCGTGCGGATGAGCCGGTGACGGTCGACACTCCCTCATCGGTCTCGACGATAAAGCTTCCGGTCAAAGACCTCTTCCAGATCACCGTGGCGGAAGACGGCCGCATTCTGGTAGGAGCGGGAGACCAGAACACCCGCCTCGGGATGCTGGACAAAATGGAGCAGTCGTTCAATTTCACTGCTTCTCCCGCGGGGAAACAGTTTTTCATGAACAATGTTTCCTTTGGTGTGCCCTTGCAGGAAATGCCCCAGTGGCTCAATCAGCCCAGCATGGAGCAGATGAAAGGGTATCCGCACCGCGGTATCCCCGTGGACATCGGGCGTGGAAAGTTGAATGAGCTCAAAGAATGGGTCAATGCCGCGCGGCGTTCCAATGCCCGGCTGCGATTTGCCATCAAAGGCGACCGCGAGACTTCGTACGAAGTCATGGAAAAGGTGATCTTTACCTTGCAAGATGCCAACATCAACAAGTTCAACCTGGTCACCAACATGGAAGCAGACCCCAACGCCAGTGAGGCAGAAGGGGGCGAATAGCGATGGCAGCATAAAAATCAAGAAAAATGGCTGAAGTAGATAGTTCAGAAAGCGGAGCGAAAGGGAAACACAGTGGTGGTCCCAAGCAAAAGAAAAAGTCGACTAAGATCGACATGACCGCCATGGTGGACGTGGCCTTCTTGTTGCTCACTTTCTTCATCTTGACTACGACGCTGGCGACCCCGCAAGCGATGGAATTGAACAAGCCGCCCAAGACGGAAGACGATTCCAACCAAAAAGACGTGAAAGAATCGAAGGTACTGACCTTTATTCTTGGGGCCGATGATGCCGTACATTACTATTTCGGTATCACCGAGCCCGAAGTCAACACCACCGATTTCTCCGCCGAAGGCATGCGCAAAGTGGTCAATGAGCACCTGAACAAATTTCCGAATCGCTGTAGCGAAGTGGACAATGCGCCCGGGTGCTGGGATCCCATCATTGTGATCAAGCCGCACAAAAACTGCAAGTACAAGAACATGGTCGACGCGCTCGATGAGATGCGCATCTCCCGGGTTCCCAAGTATGCCCTCGACGAAGTCGCCGAAGCCGACAGTCTGTTGATGGTGGACAACAATCTTAAATAATTTGAAATGTATCGGGTCTTCCCGACGTTCTCCTAATAAAATCGATTCTATAGTATGCAAACGGTTTATGCAGATCTCGACGAGATTGTCTTCGAAGGAAGGGAGAAAGACTATGGGGCTTATGAAATTCGGAAAAAGTACAATCGCTTTTTGATTCGTGCGGTTCTGATTTCATTTCTTGTTTTCATCCTGGCGACTTTTGGTACCAAGACCCTCGACTGGCTCATCGAGCCAGAAGAGGAATTGATTGAGACGGTGACCGCTACGCCGGTTCAGTTGTCCGACTTGCCGCCGCCGCCCTCGCTCGATGAGGAGCAGGCACCTCCGCCTCCCCCCAAAGTCAATATTCCGCCGCCGGTGCGTGCCAAAATCGAGTTTAAGGTTCCCAAGCCGGCTCCCGATGAGACGGTCGACGATGAGGAAACCATCAAAGAGATGGAGGAGATCGAAGACTCGAAGGCTGACATCGGGCTCGAAGACGTCGAAGGGGAAACCGATATCGGATACGATTTCGGGGAAATTGATGGCACTGGCAACGTAGAAGTCGAAGTCGTCGAAGAAGCTCCGGCGCCGGAAATCGGCCCGAACGATTTTGTGCTCTTGGAAAAAGAGCCGGCTCCGGTCAACATGGACGACCTCCGCCGCATGATCGGTTATCCGGCCATGGCGAAGGAAGCGGAAATCGAAGGCAAGGTGATCTTGCGTGTGCAGGTCGACAAAAACGGCCGTTACGTCAAGCATATCGTCATCAAGGATCCGCATCCGATCCTCACCAAAGCAGTGACCGACAAGATTCGCAATCTGAGCTTTACCCCCGGTATCCAAGCCGGTAAGCCGATCAAGGTGTGGGTGACCATTCCGTTTGACTTCAAGCTCCTGAAATAAGAAACCAGTATTATTTTATACAGCAAAGGCGGTCCCAGACCGCCTTTTTTCGTTTCCGCCCCCGGCATTTCCCTTCCGCCAAGGGCAAAAAATCTCCCCTCTT
Organism: Bacteroidota bacterium; assembly: GCA_039024435.1. Lineage (GTDB taxonomy): Bacteria > Bacteroidota > Bacteroidia > J057 > JADKCL01 > JBCCQH01. The sequence goes on along the minus strand of JBCCQH010000043.1, from coordinate 21,708 downwards.
GCGCAATAGAACCGGCGCTCCGGCGTTGTAAATGTGAACCCTCCCCGTTCAATGACCCTGCCGCTGACCTGCGTTGCGGCAACAATTCCATCATCCCATGGCTGAAGTTCAATCTGAAAGCAGCGGAGCGAAGTCCAAGCACACCCGCGGACCCCGCCAAAAGAAAAGATCCACCCGCATCGACATGACCGCCATGGTCGACGTCGCCTTTTTGCTCCTGACCTTTTTCATCCTGACCACAACCCTGGCCAAGCCCTTTGTCTTGCCCGCGGTCAAGCCGCCCCTGTCCGAAACCAACCGCAACCAGCCGGTCAAACAATCCAAGGTCCTGACCTTGATTCTCGGCGCCGAAGACCAGGTGCATTATTATACTGGGATGGGGGACACTGTCCATACCACCGACTTTTCCGCTACGGGATTGCGCCAAGTCGTCGTCCAGCATTTGCAGAAATACCCCAATTTGTGCCGTGACGCAAACAATGCCCCCGGCTGCTGGGATCCGATTGTGGTCATCAAGCCCCACGACCGCTGTAGCTACCGCAATCTGGTGGATGCCCTCGATGAAATGCGCATTGTTCGTGCTCCTAAGTATGCCCTGGACGATGTCCTCGCCGAGGACAGCCTGTTGCTGGCGGCAAATGGGCTTCGCTGAGGGGGCAAAGATTTTTTCCGGAAAATGTATACGATAACGCCTACTTCAGCGTTTTAATAGTGGTCCCTCCCCCGTATTGACCATGATCAATCTGAATGCTCTACCGGCACAACTGAATCGCCCTGCCATCCGATTTCGGAATAGCAAGCTGGCTTCCGGTCGCTTTGTGACAGGTGCTCGCCAGATATTGTTATCGCCAATTTCTGGGAAAAGCGTGCGGTTGCGCTTCCTCGGATACCGCGAGGCGCTCCGCAATCACCGTTCCGGTTGACGACCACCACCTTTACTTTTTGCACCACTAATCCATCAAAAATGAAAACTTCAGTGTACGCAGATCTGGATCAGATCGTATTCGAGGGAAGGCACCAGGGGTACGGCGCCTTCCAACTGCGCAAACGCTACCACCGCTATTTGCAGCGGGCCGTGCTGGTCACATTCCTTGTCTTTATTTGCCTGACCTTGTTCCCAAAAATCGCCGACTGGGTGCTGCCTGAGGCCGATACTGTCGTGAAGGAGATTCCGGTCGTATCCGTCACCCTGGCGGATCTTCCGCCGCCGCCGGCAATCGATGAAGAGGTCCCCGAGTTGGCTCCGCCGCCACCACCCGAGCCCCCTCGGGTCCGTACGATTGCCTTTCTCATTCCGGAGCCGGTCGCGGACGAACTCGTCAATGACTCCGCTACCATTGCGGAAGTGGAAGCGCTGGACTCCGCCGTGATTGCGCTGATGGACCAGGAAGGCGACGATCCTGGCGAATTCAACTACAACTTTGACGAGTTTGGGGACGGACCGCCCCGCGATGACGTTGTGATCAAACAAGAGGCGCCGGCCGATCCCAAACCGGAGGATTTCGTACTGTTGGAGAAGGAACCGACTCCGGTCAACATGGATGAATTGCAGAAATCTATCGGTTATCCTGAGCTCGCTTTTCAGGCCGAAATTGAGGGCCGGGTCAGCTTGCGGATTCTGGTGGATAAGCAGGGCAATTACGTCAAGCACATAGTCTTGCGCAATCCGCACCCGATCCTCACCAATGCCGTAACCAAGCACATCCACAAGCTGAAGGTAACCCCGGGTATCCAGGCGGGAAGACCGATCCGGGTCTGGGTAACGGTCCCCTTCAACTTCAAGTTGCTGTAAAGCAGCCCGATTTGGTTTTGAATTCCACCGTTAGGGGAAGCAAGGCGCCGTACCTGCTTCCCCTTTTTCCATTGCGGGGGCTGGGAGTGGGGGGAGAGCGGAGTTGCGATGAGGATGCATCCGGGCAAGAAGGCAGTAGACGGCCGTTGGTGGTGGTCGATGATTTGCCCTAGCCAGAAGGAAAATCAATATTTTTCCGCCTCACATTCAACTAACTACGAAAGTCTTCGTATATGATCCTTGTATATACGAAGACTTTCGTATATCATTGCACTACGAAATCCTTCGTAGTTCGCTAAAACTTAATCGCTAAAACTTTTTTTGATGAGTATCAAACCCACCGAATCAGAACTTGAGATCCTGCGCGTACTCTGGGAGAAAAGCCCCGGAACCGTACGGGAGGTCAATGATGCACTGAACGAGAAACGGGAAGTGGGCTATACCACGACGCTCAAACTCATGCAGATCATGTACAACAAGGGTCTGCTGAAGCGTGAGCGCGCCGGAAAAACCCACCGTTACGAACCCGCTATGCCAAAAGAAACCACCCAAAATGCGCTCCTGTCGCGTTTTGTTGAGAATGCTTTTGGCGGATCCACTTCCAACCTGGTCATGCAAGCCCTCGGCAACCAGCGGACCAGTCCGGAAGACATTGAAGCTATTCGCGCTTATCTGGATGAACTCGAAAACAAACAGTGACCATGAACTTCCTCGAAAATCTCATCCCCGCTCCCCTTGCCGAAACCATTGGTACTACCCTGATGCACAGCCTCTGGGAACTGGCGGCCGTGGCCCTGGTGCTGCTGATCGTCCTGCAAATTGTCCCTCGGAAAAGTGCCCGCACCCGCTACCACCTCGGGGTGGCGGCGATGCTTTTGATGCTCGTCCTGCCGATCGCGACTTTCTTTACCGTTTATCAGCCGGCGGTAGAAGCCGCGGAACCGCTTCCCGACATCAGTATGATGCTCGGCAATGGTCAAATCCTCGAATTGGAGGAGCACTTTGCCGCGCGGGAAGCGCCGGTCAGTTTCTTTGCTGGAATCACCAATTTCTTCAATGCAAATGCCCATCTGTTCTTTCTGCTATGGATCGCAGGCGCTCTGTTCTTCACGGGACGCTTCGTGATCGGTTATGTGCAGGTCCAGCGCCTGCGCCGCCTGAACACCCAGCCGGTTCCGCCGGAGGTGGTCGCGGCGCTCGCACGACTCAAAGTCAAACTGGGCTTGAATCGGGCGGTGCGCATTTTGCAATCGGGTTCGGTGGATACGCCAATGGTTATCGGAGCGTTGCGGCCGGTGGTGCTGTTGCCCTTTGGCTTGCTCAGTGGGCTCACCCCGGAGCAGGTGGAGTGCATATTGGCCCACGAACTGGCCCACATCCGCCGTTGGGACTACCTCGTCAACATCTTCCAATCCTTTGTGGAAATCGTCCTGTTTTTCCATCCGGCGATCTGGTGGGTCTCTCACCTAGTGCGGGAAGAACGGGAAAATTGTTGTGACGAAACGGTACTGGCCCTCAAGCACAACAACATTGTCTACGCCCGGGCCCTCCTCAATCTGGAGACCTTGCGTACCAGGCAGCCGGACCTCGCCATGGCCTCCAATGGCGGTTCGCTGTTCAAGCGCATCAAACGGATCACCGGCGCCGAGGCCCGGGAAACGCGCTTTTATTCCCGCGGTTTGTTCGTGGCGATCATGACGCTCACCCTTGTGATTGTCCTTTCGACTACGGGAGCGGACAAGATGAAGGCTTCCGCTCCGGTAGTCAATCTGAGTGCTCCCGAACTTACGTGGGAAGAAGCTCCGATGGACATTCCCGCCGATTCGGTCTCAAATTCTCCCCAAATCACCGCCCCCATTGCACCGACCGATTCCGCCGAAGAAGAGGGTGATGACTGGACCATTGAAGTCAACGGGGTAGAGCAACCGGTCATGCCTGGCTTGCAGAAGCTATTTGCTATGTTGGCGGAGATTCCCCAGGTCGTGAGCGGAGCGACGCAAAACACCGAAGAATTGCTGCTTGCCCTCGATTTTGGCGGAGAAAATGCCAGCTTCCCGCAACTCGTCTCGCGGTTCAGCGCGGCCCAGGACACACCGGTCACCCGCTTGATGTTGCAGGATGGCGGCAGGGACGTGGTCATTGCCCTGGACGCCTTCGGCGAGGTGGAAGAGGTCCGCGTGGACGGGGAAGCCGTTCCGGTGGAAGAACACGATTACTACAAGGCCTTGGCCTCCCGGACGATGCGGGGATACCTGAACCAGAACGATCCGGCACCCGCTCCGCCGGCCCCACCCGCACCGGGCCGTCTGCCGGTCCCGCCGGCTCCCCCGCGCATCGGTAACCTTCCGCCTTTGCCCCCGATGCCCACAATAGGAGCCCTTCCCCCGGTCCCGACCCCTCCCGAGCGCGGCAACATGAGCAAAGAAGAGTACAACCGCGTCATGGAGGATTATGAAGCGGACATGGAAGCCTGGGGTGAGCGGGTCGAAGCCCAGTTTGACAATGACGACTGGGAGCGCTTCGGGGAAGCGATGGAAGCCTGGGGTGAGCGCTTTGAACAGCAGTTCGAAGAGCAGGACTGGCAACGCTTCGAAGAGGACATGGAAAACTGGGGAGAGCGCATGGAGCAGGAGTACGAGCACGACTGGGAAGCGTTTGGTCGGAAGATGGAAGCCTGGGGCGAGCAGGTTGCCGAGCGGTTCAGTGATGAGGCAAAGTGGGAAGATTTCGGTGAAAATCTGAGCCGCAGCCTGGAATCATTGGCCGGTGAACTGGAAAAGGAACTCGGCGATTTGGATACTCGAATCCAAGCGGAAGTCAATCGAGCCCAGGCGGAAGCAAAACGGGCCCGGTCGGAATCGGATGAAGTGATTGCCCAAGCCAACCGCTACCGCAACGGGGTGGATCGCCTCACCCGCGAATTGGAAGCCGACGGCCTGGCCGGCAAAGGCAAACCATTCCGCATCAAGATCAACGAAGACGAGCTTTACGTCAACGGGGACCGGCAGTCCGCCGCGGTACAGCGCAAGTACCGCCGCCTGATTGAGAAAGAGCTCGGCATCGATGTGGAAGACGAATGGGTCGAAATCAACCTGAAAAAGGGCGACAAGGACAAAAACAAAGACCGCGACAAGAACAAAAACAAAGTCAAAAACAAGAATAAGAAATAGTCGCTTCGGCGAGCAAACATCCGATTAGAATTACCACTATTGCGGGGATCCCAACGGGGGTCCCCGCCTTTTGGTTTGTGCGCCGAATAGCGGAAAAAGCTGCCCCCGTCAAATCGCCGGACTCATTTTAAATCGAGTCAACGACCGTTTTGCCTCCGGAATTTGGGGGAAATCCTCCGGGTGGCGATGCCGGAACATTGACCATTTAGAAGTGTAGCCTTGGCGCCCTGCACGCCGTGGGCCACGCGAGGATTTTCCCAGCCTTGCGTCATTGTCGTCCCTCCTTTTCACCCTCGGGCAAGAAGAATTAATCGGATTGTCGTAATTTGCGGTCCTCACTCCAAATGAGCCTGCAGCGGCAGAGGAAATGGGGGAAGATTAACCATTTGGCGACGATGCGTAAGATCATTCTTTATTCAGCGATGAGCCTGGACGGATACATTGCCCGGGCCAATGGCGACATCGATTGGCTGACCAGCGACGATGATTTCGGCTACGAAGACTTTTTTGCCTCGGTGGACACCACCATCATGGGCTACAAAACCTACCACCAGGTGCTCGGTTTCGGCGAGTGGCACTATTCGGAAAAGGAGAACTTCGTGTTTACCCGGGATCCGAATCGCCCGCCTGACCCCAATGTGACCTTTGTGTACGGCGACCACGTGCGGTTTGTCCGGGAGATGAAAGCCCAAACTGGCCGCCAGCACATCTGGTTGATCGGCGGGGGGCAGGTCAATCTTTTGCTCGGCGAAGCGGGACTGGTGGATGAATTGCGCCTGTTTGTGATGCCGGTGAGCCTCGGCCGGGGCATTTCCCTGTTTGAGGGGGAACTCAGCGCCAATTGGAAGCTCACTCTGGCCCAGCCTTACCCCTCGGGGGTGGTGGAGATGCGCTACACTTTTGCGAAGCTGGCGCCGCCGGAAAGCTGAGGGTTGTTCCCCGCGATTTTCACCACCGGATGACTTTTCGGCATTGGCCATTGTCGTAGCGGAGGATGGTGATGCGTCCGGTTTCGGTCTCCGGTACGGGACGCCCCAGTAGATCGTAGCGGCCGGTGAGCCGGGCGGGATGGCCCTGCTCGGACACGGCTTCAGTGGCGGAAACGGCGGCACAAGGCGCTCCCAGATCGGTGATAGGGAAGACTTCACTGCCCACCATGCCGATGCCCAAGGGGACAAAGACCTGGTAGCGGCCGGTGTCGGTGACGGTGATGCTCGGTGTCATTTCTCCGGTGGACCAAACCACTGAGCTGGGACTTCCCGCAACCGATAACTGGACCGAAGGACCAGTGGGTGTGCAAGTAATTTCCGGACGCTCCACGGCAAAGGGCAGTTCCTGGCAGCGGGCGCGATAGGTGTAATGGTGATTGGCAAAATCAATGCTCAAGACTTCGGTGCTGTCGCTGCGGAAGTACCGAACGTTTTCTGCGGTAAAGGGATCAAATCGCCCGTAGTTGAGGAGCGCGTCGCCATTGGGCAAGACCTGGAAGCTGCCCATGCCTTTGCTGAGGTAGCCGGGGGCGTACCATTCCTGGGTGCGAGTGGCGATCATATTTACCGTATCCAGGTCGTAGACCACGCCCCGCGCCCGTGGCGGATCGTGAAATTCACCATTGTCAAAGACGGACACCCGGTTGGGACCGATCAGCCGCGCATCGTGCTGGGCGCTCAACCCGATGTCATTGGGGAGGGCAAACTGGTTGCGGGTTCCGCCCAATCGCCAGAGAATTTCGCCACTGTTCCAGTCGATGGCGGTCACTTCGTGGTTGTGACGGTGGGAGAGGAGCAGGGTTCCGTCTGGGGCCAGTTCCAGAGAATTGGTGTGGTTCAATTCGAGGAAATTGGGGGCGGTAAAGAAGGTGGTATCGACATCGTTCAGGTCAAAATGGGGAAAGGCCCGCCATTCTTTCAGCACGTTGCGGTCCCAATCCATTTCCTGAATCAGGGTTGCGGCCAGGGTTGCGGTGCTCGACCCAGGTAGGCCTCCGGAGGTATACATATTGCTCAGATCAACGGTGCTGTCTTCAAAGCATACCATGAACACGTGTTTGTCCTCGCGGATCAGGATATCGTGCTGATCGGTGCGGCGTCCATTCCGGCAGACAAAACCAGTTTCAATGGCAAAGTTGCTGTCGAGTACGATGTATTCGCCCTGGATGTAAAAACTCAAGTGTCCGGAGGGGTGCACCTTGAAGTCAAACATATTTTCGGTGGCCTGGAAGTACCACAAAACGTCTCCCTTCCGGTCGAGGATGAGGTTGGTGGAGTTGTAGGGGTCTCCCGGTCCAAAGCGGAGCATTCCCAGAAAGAGGTAGTCACACAGGTCGTCTCCCGTCTGCCAGTTGTAGGAAAACGGCGGCGCGCCCGGAGGATTGAATTGGCAATGTAGTCCGGCCGGTAGCAATATCAGTAAGAGGAGGGTAATTGCCCGCATAGTGCAAGATAAAACCGGGGACTTCCCGGCCCAAGGTATCCGCCGCGATTTTGGTGTCTCGGTTGCGATACGAGGGGCGGTTTCTGACGGGGGACGGTGAGTGGCACCGAGGGAGCAATTGGTGTACAAGTGGGCGGTACGAGATTTTTGGACTCCGGTTGGGCGGAGTGACCGGTCGGGGCAGAAGCGTATCATTCGAAGTGGTGAACCTCCTCCTGCCTGGGGCAAAACTGGCTGCTGCCCTCTGTCGGCGACTGTACCTCGGCGTTTGCCAAAAATGCCTATCTTGCACTTTCCAAACATTAATGGAATCACTATTCATTCATCGTATGAGAAATTTTTTACGCTTAAATTCTGGGACAATACGCTCCGTTAGCGTGTTGGTCCTACTTGCTTTGGCCTCAACTTTTGTGGTTGCACAAACCGCCGAGACGGCGAACAGTGTGGAGGTAAACAATACCTACGCGGAAATGGCTCCCGGCACCATCGTATCCAATGGGCCCACCGCCACACCGGAAGCACTCTGGGACGTCCAGCAGTGGTTCAATGCGACCGATACGGCCGCCGGTGACCTCGGTATGGCCGGTTGCCTCTACGCATTTGGTGAGTTTTGGGTGTCACGCTGGCAGTCGGATACTCTGTACCGCTTTGCCCAGGATGGCAGCCTGATTTCGGAATTTACCATTCCGGGAGTGATGAATGTCCGCTCCTTTACCACGGACGGCACTTGGGTCTATGCGGGCAACGCGGGCGCCACCATCTACCAAATCAACCCGACCACCCTGACCCTCAACGCTACGATCAACTCGAACTTCACGGGGGGGATTCGCCACTGTACCTACGATCCTACGCTGGACAACAATGCCGGTGGTTTCTGGGTCGGTAACTTCGGTACCGATATCACGCCGGTCAATTTGGGTGGAACCGTGCTCGCCGGCACCATCGCCGCGGCCACCCACGGCCTGGGCGGCATGTACGGATCCGCTTACGATGGAACCTCCGCCGGTGGTCCCTACCTCTGGGTCTTCCACCAAGGTGGTCAGAACAACTCCGAAATTACCCGCCTCCAGCTTCCTGCGGGTACGCCCACGCTGGTGACGAATGATGTGATGAGTGACATTGGCGTTTTGGCCAGTTTGTCCTCCGGTCTGGCCGGTGGCCTGTTCATCACCGATTCCCTGGTGCCGGGTATGCGCACCCTTGGCGGTCTGATCCAGGGCACGCCCTCAAACGTCGTCTTTGCCTACGAACTGTCCGACCCGGTCATCCCGAGTGTCGATGCCGAGGTTTCCGATCTCATCCCGACCCGCGGCTACACTCAGATTCCGGTGAATCAGGTCGCGGCGGAAACTTTTGATCTGAACCTTTCGAATGTCGGTGCCGATCCGCTCGATACCGCTTTTGTTGACTTCTCAATCCTCTACAATGGCACGACGACGGTCTTCACCGACACTCAGGTCACCTTCAACCTGGCTTCCGGTGGTTCCTTTGTGGCCAGCTCCTTGCCGTTTACCCCGGCCAGCGGCATCGGTTCCTACGAGGTGACCGCTACCGCCCGCGTCGGTGCCAACCAGATCGACAGCATCCCGACCAATGACGTCGTCACCTTCACCTTTGAAGTGACCGACTCGACCTTCGCCCGCGATGACAATATTCCAGACGGCGGCAATGGTTACGCGGTTTCGGCCGTGGATTGGGCCTACGCCATGGCCAACTACACGCTGAGCAATCCCGACACACTGACCTCGATCTTCATCAGCCTGGCCAACCCGGTCGATCTGGATACCACTTTTGGTCTGGTCGCCACCACGGTCGGCGGTTCTCCGAACGTCATCCTGGCTCAATCGCCGGTTGAGATCATTTCGGCGGGTCAAAATGACTACGTACTGGTCTTCCCGGGTGGAGTGGCCCTGCCTGCGGGTGAGTATTCTTTCGGTTGCTATGAAAGTGCCGGTACGACCATCAACTTGAACCAGTCGAACAATGTCTTCACGCCGGGTGTGAACCACTTCTTCACCGGTGGCGGCGGCTGGTCGCCTTCCGGCATCCCGACCGCCCGGTTCATCCGTCCGAATTTCGGCAATGCTACGTTGGTGAGTCTGGACCAGATGCGGGAATACCAGGTCATGGTCTTTCCCAACCCGAACAATGGGTCCTTTTCGGTCTCTTTCCGCGAAGAATTGAACCGCGAAATGACGGTGCGGGTGCTGAACCCGATTGGGCAGGAAGTTGCCCGTGAGGTCGTGAATCCTTCCGCCCAGCGGAAAGTCGACTTCAACCTGGGTGACCAGGCCGCCGGCGTCTACTTCGTGCGGGTCGAAGGCATCGATGGTGCCATTGTGAAGCGCGTCATGCTGACCAAGTAACTCCCGCAAAATCGACCAGCCACGGTCGCAAGCAATATACTTTTCCCGGGCGGTTTTCCGTCCGGGAATTTTTTTGCGGGTCAGCGGGCGAGGTCCATCGTCCGCACGGTGATGAGGTTGCGCGAAAGTTGGACCAATCCTTCTTTTTCCAATTGTTTCAAGAGGCGGGAGACCACGACCCGGGAGGTGTGCAGGTCGATGGCGATCTCCTGGTGGGTGGTGCGGATTTCCATTGATCCGGTGACCATGACCTTGTTGCGAAGGTACTTGGCGAGGCGCTCGTCCATGCGCAAAAACGCGAGGGAATCGATGGACTCGAGGAATTCGTTCATTCGGGCGTCAATCGATTGGAAGACGTAAGCTTTCCAGGTGGGGAAATCGCCCAGCCATTTGTCCAGGTACGCGAGCGGAACCAGGACCATTTCCGAATCTTCCTCTACGGTGGCGCGCACCCGACTTTTCTTGGTGCTCATGCAGCAGGAGAATGACATGGCACAGGTATCGCCGCGTTCCAGGTAATAGAGCAGCAATTCGTCGCCTTGGGAGTCTTCCCGCATGATTTTGACCGCCCCTTCGAGCAGGAGCGGTAGGTGGGTGATGGCCTGCCCAATGTCCATCATCAGGTCACCTTCCCGGAACGTCCGTGCTTGCCCGATGCGGATGATTTCCTGCATCAGTTCCGGTTCGAACATGAAGCCGAAGGCGTCGTCGAGTTTGCGTTGATAGTGTTGTTCCAGCATGGTGTGCATTGGGATGAGGCTTCGTCCAAGCCCAGGGTTAAATTTAAATGGCTCTTCCCGTTGGTTGTACGTAAAAATGACCGCTGGGGTGGGAATCCGGCTTGTAACCTAAGTTACAGTGGCGGTATATTTGCTGAGATAACTTTATGGTATGGCCCAGTCGAATACGCCCGCACCTGCTTCTTCTCAAGCCCGGATTCCCAGCCAGGGCAAAGCAATCCTTTCGGGAAAATGTCCGGTGTGCCGGCGCGGCGAGGTATTCGTCAATCGCGCTTGGAATTTGAGGGGCTTCTTGAAAACCCACAAAAATTGCCCCAATTGCGGTGTTCAGTACGAGCCGGAGCCGGGATTTTTTTGGGGAGCGATGTACATCAACTACGCCTTTAACGTGGCGACCATCGCGGCGATTGGGATTGCGATCATGGTGCTGTTTCGGCCCGAAAGCATCTTTGCCTACATCGTTCCCATCATCATTGGGATTGTGCTGACCATTCCGTTCACCTCGCGGATTTCCCGGTTGCTCATGTTGCACGTGTTCGGACCTTTTCGCTTTGATGCGGATAAATTCTCCGCAAAATGATGCTCCAGTGAGCTGAAGGCCGCATTTTGCGCTGTGTCCAATGAGTGCTGGGGACTCACGGTGGGGTGAAGTTTTTTGAACCATAACCAGGGTTCTGGCGAGAAAAAACGGTGCCGAACCGCGGAAAAGACTGAGATGCTGCGCCCTCGGAGATAGGGACAAGGCACCACCGAATGTCGCAGCCTGAACAATTTTTACATTCAACGAACCCCATTTCGAATTTCTGCGTTTGAAATCATAAAGTAGGTGCAGTAAATCCCGCCGCGAGTCGGCCCCGCAACAAGCGAAGGAGCAAGGCAAAGGATGGAGAGAATGCACCGCGGGAATATACGCAGCAGTGGAAACCGCCACGGTGTATATTTGCCGGACAGATACAATCGATGAATACCATGCGGATACCTCTGATCTTAACGATGCTGTGCCTAGTGCTGGCCAGCTTCTCCTGCGCGCAGCAGAAGCAAAACACCGAAAACAAGCTTTCTTCTACTTCTTACAAGGACAAAGTTGTCAAATCAGAAGCGGAGTGGCGCGCGCAGTTGAGCGATGAAGAATACCACGTGACCCGCGAGGCCGGGACCGAACGGGCATTTACCGGGAAGTACTGGGATCACCACGGCGAGGGCACCTACAACTGCATTTGCTGTGATTTGCCGTTGTTCGATTCCGATACCAAATTCAAATCGGGAACCGGCTGGCCCAGCTTTTATCAACCGATTGTCGGCACGGGGATCGATGAGATTGAGGACCGGGCTTACGGTATGGTCCGCGTCGAAGTGCGGTGTTCCCGTTGCGATGCTCACTTGGGCCACGTATTTGACGATGGACCCCGCCCGACCGGTTTGCGCTATTGCATCAATTCGGCGTCGCTGGATTTTGCCGAGCGAAAGGCAAAGCCTTCCGAAGCGACGTCCGCTGAACATTAAGCTCCCATTTTCCGGCGAACTTTAAGCGAAAAAATGAGTTACTATGACTTGGTTTAACCAATTATTTCGATGGCGGCGTCCGGCGATTCGGCGTTCCGACCGCGACAGCAACGTAGCAATGAAAAAAAACAAAGTCATAAAATCCCCCGAGGAGTGGAAGGCGAAACTGTCTCCGATGCAGTACCATGTGGCCCGCGAGGGCGGCACTGAACGTGCGTTTACGGGCCGGTATTGGGATCACAAAGCTTATGGCACCTATGCCTGCGTATCTTGCGGGCAACTGCTCTTCAATTCGGATGCCAAGTACGACTCCGGCTCGGGCTGGCCGAGTTTTTACCGTCCGGTAGAGGCAGCGGCAGTCGACGAAAAGACCGACTACAGCCACGGGATGGTGCGGGTGGAGGCTCTCTGCTCGCGCTGCGATGCTCACTTGGGCCATATCTTTAACGATGGGCCCCGTCCCACGGGGTTGCGGTATTGCATGAACTCCGCATCGCTGGATTTCATTCCGGAAGGGGGCGAGATCAAAATGGAGCCCCTGACTACCCGGGGTGAAGGCGAACAGTACCGGGAAGCCACTTTTGGGGCGGGCTGTTTCTGGTGCATTGAGGCAGTTTTCCAGGATTTGCGCGGCGTCATTTCCGTGGAATCGGGCTATTCCGGAGGCCATGTCAGTAAGCCGACCTACCGTGAGATCTGCAGTGGCCTGACCGGCCACGCGGAAGTTGCACGGATTCTTTTTGATCCCGAAATCATCACCTTTGAGGAGCTCCTGGAGGTGTTTTGGATGACCCACGACCCGACGACCTTGAACCGGCAGGGCAACGATGTTGGGACCCAGTATCGTTCGGCGGTGTTCTTCCACAACGAGGAGCAGCAAAAGAAGGCCGAGTTCTACAAACAAAAGCTGGAAGCAGAAAACGCTTTCCCCAATCCGATTGTCACCGAAATCAGCCCCCTGATCAATTACTATCCCGCGGAAGATTACCACCAAAACTACTACAAGGACAATCCCGAACAAGGCTACTGCAAAGTCATTATCCGGCCCAAAGTGGAAAAGTTCCGCCGGGCTTTCTCGGAAAAATTGAAGGTGTAGCCCCCAAATCTGAACCATGTTTTTACCCGTAGCCGCGCGGAATTCCGCGCAGGCGGGTGGGCGCCTCTTTTCCTCAAACCCGCTCCCTTCAGACTGCGGAATTGCCCTTGTAATTCCGGAAAAATGCATATCTTTCAGTAAAAGTCAGTTTAAATTTAATTCTGCGATTTATCTATGGCAGATTTTGCAAACCAATTTTAAACCGCCTCTAACCATCACAAATATTGTCCTATGCACGTGCGTCGTATCATTCTGTATCTGTTTTTGGCCTGCATTGTCGCGGGATGTTTGGGCTTTGTCCTCGTCCAATTTTTCGGTCAGTACGCAAGTGGTGGCACGCTGGTGCGCTACGGTTTTGGCATCGCCAATCTGATCGGAATTATCGTACTGCTGGCGCACGCCAGCTTTTACCGGACCTGGACGATGGCGATTATCGGACCGGGTTTGGGAGTGGGACTGGCCGGCGTGGCTTTCAAATTAATGCATTGGCCCAATGCCACCGAAATGATGATTGCTTGCGCTGGATTGGTGTTGATTGGCTATACGATCCGCTTTGCGACCAAGCCCACCATCCTATTGCAGGATTTCTTGCGCTGGGCTTGGGTGTCAAGTGGGTGCCTGGTGACGCTGGGCGTGGTCATGTTCCTAATCGACCCTAAGTGGGCCTATCTGCACCGGGTAATCCTGGTGGTGACAATTGTCGAGTTTTTGTTGTCCGAACGGTCTTTCCGCGACGGCCCAATCCAGGCGCAATGAAATAGTTATGCGAAAGCGTTCGTTTAGTCGGTAGGTGAAAGGGAACAGCAAGCTCTGCCACCAGCAAAGATGGAAATTTGATCAGCGATTGGGCTGAAGCGTAAAGAGATTATGAAGACAGTATTGCGAACGATCTTTGTACTCCTTCTTGCGGGAGTCAGTGTAAATTTGGCGGCGGTCAAAACCGCTCCCGTCAAAACCGGCTTTGAGTTTCTGGGACAAACCCTGGACTCGGACTACCTTACGATGGATTATAATCTGCCGTATGGCGGCATGGTAGAATTGCGCATTTTTACCCAACGTGGAAAACTGGTTTGGCGCAACCAATACATCAACAAACGGGGAGATAACCGAATCCGGCTCAAGGCCGAGGCGTTTTCTGTGGGGTCGGTGTACACCATTCAACTCAACTACAAAACCGATGTCCACTACCTCAACATTGAGCGGAAATAGACAATCGGAGTGCGGGAAATTTTACCGGAACGGGGGAACGAGGAAAAATAGTAGGAAAGGTCGAATTGTCCATTTTTCGAACAGTTTATGAAGTTTTTCGTATATTCATGGTGGGATAGTGCGAAACATTGCTTCAATTCGGCAGGTATTTTATTTATTTTTACGTTGTTGAATAGGGTCAGGTAGATGATGCACCATTCCACGCAACTTGTCGTCCAACTCAAAAGTGTTCGATAATTATTGATAATCAAGCATCAACGGACGCAATCTGAGTCAAGATGATTCCTAAGTCGCCCTATCGTTCTTTTACTTACGCACATGGAACAAAAACACAAAAAGTATTCAAAATGCTCAAGGAGTCAAGAAGTGACACGAAGTACCAGGCTGACTTGGAACAGGTCGTACGGGGTCTAGAACTGAAAGGTTATGAATCCATCAAGGCAGACCTTCCTGATCTCGAAAGGCCCTCTGGTCTCAAAAGTGTAGATAAGGACTTTGAGTACGTGCCCGACGTGTCCGCCAAAAAGTACGAAGCAACCAGCTTTTTCGAAATCTCGCAGAAGACACACGAAGTACAGAAGCTGGTTACGAAGTGGAAGCTACTCGCTACCGTCGCGAATATCAAACGCGGCAAGCTCACGATTTACATGCCGAAAGGCACCATGAAATTCACGCGGGAACTGGTCGAACAGTACCAAATCCCAGCCATTCTCGAGAAGATGTAAATGCACAATTGACTCGGGAAACCGCAATACCACAAGGGGCCATCGGTCCCTTTTTTTGTGCCCCCGAATGAAATCCTTCCCCAGCCTCGAGCCCCCGTCAATCGCTGGTTGCACCAAGATCCACCCTGAATTTCGCGGGCTTACCATTCGATAAAGAAGAATAGCCATTTGTCGAAAGGGCATTTACTTTTCGAAAAAGCTTCGTATATTCATTTAAGCAAGCGCAGTGCAAGTTGGAAATGGAGCTGCGTTTGCCTCAACCGCGAATAAGACTAGTCGTATTTTTTATACAGTGATACAATGCAGCCCCGCTTTTGGGGCTGTGTTGTATCTGATCCGGAAGAAACGACGAGCTCAACTGATTTCCCCTGGGTTCAAGCGCCCGATCCCATCGCCGCCTGCTCCGTCGGGAACAATCCCTATGACCTCCGAGTTCCCTTCAAAACAATTGTTCACCATCGAAACCCAATTTGGCTTGAAACACCTTTTTCCGATTGTTTGCGGCCTTTTGTTGCTGGTGTCCTGCCAGGACACGGAATTCCAGGCGACCGAAGAGGTTTTTGCTCTCCGTTCCCTTCACACCGGCCGGGACTACGAAATGACCGTTCTTCTGCCTCCGGGCTACTCGACGACCCAGACCTACCCCACGGTGTACCTGCTGGACGGATACTGGCACTATCCGGGCGTGGCCGCTTTTGCCCGGCGCCAGATGGAAAAGAGCAACTTGGAACCGCTTATTCTAGTGGGAGTGGGCTACGCCGGTATCAAAGCCAATACCCTTTCCGGGGTCGATTCAATTTTTCGGGTGCGGGTATTTGATTTGACCTATCCCACGGAAGATGATTCCAGCAGCATCCCGGGGACGGCATTTGATTTTCGACGCTTCCTGAAAGATGAGTTGATTCCTGAAGTGGAAAACCGCTACGCGACTTCGGCGGCGGACCGGACCCTGATGGGGCACTCGCTAGGTGGCTACTTCGCGATCTGGGAGATGCTGACCTTTGCTGAGCAGCCCCTGTTCCGCAATTTTGCCGCCGGTAGTCCCGCGCTTTTCTGGGCCGAAGGTTTCTTGCTGGACCGCGAAGCGGAGGTGTTCAACGCCGGTACTCCGCTGCCCTTTCGCCTGCACACCACGATGGGAAGCCTGGAATCGGTGATGTGGAACACTTGGTTTGACGAGTTTGAAGCCCGACTACAGTCCCGGAACCGCACCGACCTTGACGTGACCTTCGTGCGCTTACCGCAAGGGCACACCGCGACCGCCGAGACCAGTTTTGAAGATGGGTTGCAGCACTTTTTTGGAAGATGAACGCCAAAACGATGAAAAAGTACGCGACTTTGAGCCTGCTGCTATTGCTGGGACTGCTCGGGCGGGCGCAGGAATCGGGCAAATGGATTTCCGGAGTGGAAGCCCATTTTCAGCAAGCAACCTTCGATGCGATTGAGGGAATCGCCCTCAAAGCCGAGCACACCTGGTACCAGTGGGAACACGCCGCTTTCCGCAGCGGATTGCAAATCAGCGGGCTTTTCCGCCGCACCGATCCCGATCCGACCCGTGGGGAAGTCGCCGATCTGGATATGGTGGCCAGCGCCCTGATCATTACCGGGATTGGCTGGCAGTGGGGGGCTTCCGACCGCTGGAACAGCTACGCGGAGGGCTATTTCGGTCTGCGGAATTACATCATTACCGGAACCAATACCGTGGCCAATCCGGCTTTTGAGCGCCGCTTTTCCCGGGTGACCCCACGCTTTGATGCGGGAATTCGTTCGGGCATCGGGTATCGGATTTGGCGGGACCTGAGCTTACAGACGGGGGTGACCTTTTCGCTGATGGACGTGGGTAACCCGCTGGGTCTCGGGGCCGGAGTGCTCTACGCTTCCCCCGATGTATTGACGCTGGTAGAAATCGGATTGCGCTGGCGCTTCAGATAGGGCAATTCACCATCTCCTTTGCGCGAAAAACCGATAATTCCTTAATTTATCTCTATGAACAAGGTGCACTGCCTACTTGTGATTTTTGGACTGCTGCTGGCGTCCTGCACCCAGGAATTTGAGAAAACTGACATCGATTCGGAGATTTTGCTTTCGCTGGGCAAAACCGATCCGCCTTATAGCCTTATCGCCGAAACCGACAGCATCTATCCCTGCTTCAATTTCCGGATCGCGACGCGGGTTCGCTCCGGGCCGAACAATTTCATTGTTTCATTTCGCCACATCGAAGAAGAACTGACTTGCGAGGACTCACCCGCCCCCGCTTCTGTGGAAATCACCCTGGGATTCCTGGTTGCCGACCAATATGACATGGAATTTCGCCTCGACGGGAATGCCTACACCGGCGTCTACGAGGTCTTTGCCGACGGCACCGTGGATTTTCGCTTCACCTCTCCCGCTGGTGTGCGTTTGCGGTAGCTGATTTGCGAGAAAACCCGGTGCAGGTCCTCTTCTTGGTCGGCCTGCCGACCGTTCAAACCGTCAATCTGAGCCACAAAGATTTGCCGTGCGGGTACGGGTAATTTCGCCCCTCGGCTCAGGTAAAACCTCCCTATCTTTGCTGAACGAGGGCCGTACGGATGGTGCGGTCGCTGGGATATTCACATTAAACCTGCGATTTGCATGGGCTTGTTTTCTAAATTTCGCAAGGATCGCCAATACAAAGAAGAAGAGCTTCCGTGGTACGGATTGCGCTCGATTTACGGCCACCTTTCCGATCACGTGGGGGAGGACGGCAAACTCACCGAAGCAGCCATGAACCTGCCGGACGAGGAGCGGCGTTACTCCGGCAGCAACATCCGCTGGGCGCCTGGTGCGCTCGATGGCGCCTTTGGGCACCATGCCGGTGGACAAGAAAATGCTGAAGAGATCAAAAATATCGTAGAGATGGTCTCCCTCATTGCGCGCAGCGACGCCCAAGCCGCCAAAGTCGCCCTCTACGAGATGCTCACCGAGGACAATTTGCTGTCTTTCATCGACGGGCTGGTGGAAGAAATCCTCGGCGCAAAAATCCCCATTGAGCCGCATTTGCACCGGTTTTTGCGCTGGTTAGCCTTTGACGCGCCGGACCGCGGTCCGGTAAAATTCGGCATTTCGCTGCTGGGACTCATCGGCGATCACCGCGATGCCAAAAAGCTGTTTACCCTCGGGTTGCACGACGAATTTACCCTCTACGTCGCCGTGGCCATCGGCAATTCCATGGAAGATCCCGAACCGACCCTCTGGCGGCTGGCCCAGTTGCTGGACGGCTGGGGCCGCATCCAGATCGTTGAGCGCCTGGCCGAAACCGGAGATCCCAAAATCAAGCGCTGGATGGTCCGCGAGGGCTTTCGCAACAGCATCATGAACGAATACCTTGCCTACGTGTGCGCGGTTGCCGGCGACCTGTTGGCCCAATTGCAGGCCGGCGATGTGGATGAGGATTTGCTCAACGGTACTTCGGATCTGGTCTATGCCCTCATCGGGCCGGGACCTGCCGCCGATCTCACCCAGTACGAAGACGGCTCTGAAGTCGTAGCTGTCCTCGTCGAGCAAATGCGTACCCGGGCCCAGACATTTGCCCACTATTTGACCTTGCAGTCCGTCCGCGAATTTCTGGAAGGCGAAGAGGATTGGGAAAGTCTCCGCCGCCTGGGCTGGACGGAAGATCACCGCACCAATTTGCTTATTGACTTGCATCCTATTCTGGTCGATCCGCGCTGGCACGAACTCGTCGCCCAAAATCTGGACGCCGAGGACGATTTTGAGTTTCACCAGGCCAATATGGTAGCAAAGTACCTCGAAATTGACATGTGGACCACCCATTTTGCGCGGGTCCAGGCCGACCCCACTCAGGCGATGCGCTGGTTTAATCTGATGCAAGCCACTGGTGACGAACGCATCGACGAGGTCATCGTGCTGGCTGAGTCGCTGTTGCCTTTGCAGGAGATCGCGTCGGGTCCGGCAGAAGAAAATGGCCTCGGCGAAGAGTTTATGCCCCACCAGTGTCTCGACTTCATCGTGCAAGACATCGGTCACTATCCGGGTCGGGGAATCCGCTTGATCTACAGTGCCCTGCGCAGTCCCGTTATCCGCAATCGGCACTTGGCGATCCGCGCCTTGGCGACTTGGGGCGAACACCAGTGGCCTGAAGGCATGCGCACGCAGTTGGAGGCAGTGCGGAAAGAAGAGCCATTTACCGAAACCCAAGAACTTCTGGACAAGGTGCTTACCGGGCAGGAGTTGGAATAACGATACCTTTCAATCATGTACAAATACGGATTGCACAGCAGCTTACAGGCCCAAGCGGGCAAGGGAGATGCCCTGGCTGCCATTTTGTTGCGGGCGGCAGAACTGGTGAAGACCGCCCCTGGTTGTTACCTCTATCTGGTGAGCCGCGAGGCGGCGACGCCGGATGCGGTGTGGGTCACGGAAGTCTGGGAATCCAAGGAAGCCCACGATGTGTCGCTGAGTGCCCCGGAAGTGCGGGCCTTGATCGGGGAAGCGATGCCGATATTGGAGAGCATGCCCCGCGGGGGCCAGCAACTGGAGGTGCTGGGCGGTGCGTGGTAGGCGGGCTAAAACTCCTTTCGTTGAAAGATAAATCCCGCCAGCCACATCAGTCCGCCCGCAAGGCCAAACGACAGCAGGGTTGCGACCCATTGCAGGTCGGGCAGATCGAGCAGCCTGGGCAACAAGGGCACCACAACTAAATTCTGGGAGCCGTAGATCACGAGGAGTACCCCGATGAGGACATTGGGGGAGATGACCCCAACCAGTACCCCGCCAGCGGTCGAGACTGCGATCATATTGACCGCATTTATGATGGCACTCCCACTGTTCTTCCACATCATCGGGGAGATTTCACTGCCGCGCAAAACATCGATGAGGATGCCCAGTCCAATTGCCAGCACACAGGCAATCGCCACACAGATGAACACCGCGCCGAACTTGGCCCAGACCAAGCCGCGGCGCGAAACCGGACGGATTATGAAAAGATCGTAGACCTTGCGGCTCTTCTCGTTGACGATGCCCACGCCGACCATGACCGCCGCGAGGGTGCCCCCGAGACTGGCGACAATGAGCGAGATGAAAAAGCTGACTGGGATTTCCATGGACGGGTTCATCGGGCCGGTGGGCACCTGACGGGCCTGGAAATAATACAGCAAAATGGCTAAAACGGGTAGGCCGATCCAAAGGAAAAGCATGACCCAGGAACGGGCAAATCCGAGCAATTCGTCTTTGAAGAGGAGGTAGGTCTTTTTCATGCGTTTGGGGTGCGTTCGGCTTTGACCACCGATTCGAGGTAGCGGGTGTACAATTCGTCAAGGTTGGGGGCGATGTTGCCGATCTTGCGCAGCCGCCCGTTGCGGGCCAGCGTCTCGGTGATCAACCGGTGAACCACCGGATCTTCATCGATGCTGGGATCGAGGGGCAAGACAAAATAGTAGTCCTTGCGCTGTCGCACCCCCGCGATCCCGGGAATCTGTGTGAGGTAGTCCAGCGAATCGGGCATTTGTGAGAAATGCACGTGGATATCGTTCGGAATGCCGAAGCGCGTCTTTAGCTCCGAAAGGGTGCCGGTGGCGAGCATGCACCCTCGGTAAATGATGCCGATCCGGTCGGCCACGTCTTGCACATCGCTCAGGATGTGGGAGGAGAATATGACGGTCACCCCCTCATTGCGCAGTTCGAGGATGGTTTCTTTGACCCGGAGGCGAGAAGCCGGATCGAGGCCCCCTAGCGGCTCGTCCAGTATGAGCAACTGTGGTTTGTGCAGCAAGGCCTGAATCAGTCCCACCTTTTGTTTCATGCCGCCGGAGAGCTTGCGGACCTTTTTCTTTTCCAATCCGCGCAACGCAAACCGCTCCAGCAGCCGGGGGATTCGCTCCCGGAGCGTGGCTTCTGGAACCTCACTCAGCCGTCCAAAGGCCAGCAAAGTGTCTTCGATGCTGCGCCAACTTTGGTATTCCGGCGCTTGGGGCAGGTAGCCGATCAGTTGGTGGACTTGGGCGTGTTCCCGGGGCAATGCGTGGCCACCGACCGTGACCTGGCCCGAAAATCGCCGGATCAAACCCACCAAAATTTTCAGGGTGGTGGTTTTTCCCGCGCCATTCGGACCGATGAAACCGAAGATTTCTCCCGGCTGCAGGTCAAAGGTGACGTCTCGCAACGCTGCAAATTCACCGTAGTTTTTGGCGAGTTGCATCAGTGATACGAGGGGTTGATTCATGACGAATAGAGATGGATAATGAAAGCCGTGGTGGTCCCGCAATATAGTACTTGGGGACGATTTTGTTGGTTTGAGGTTTTCGCCGGGAGTTTCCCGCCGGCAAGTTGGCGGGGTTGGGGAAAACGGCCTCCTTGCATCCGGCCTTTATCCCCCACCCCCGCCGTTTTTGCCCGGCGTAAACTCCCGGCTCGGGGGGAGCGGTGGTCCAGCTCCCTAAGCCATTTCCGCGGGGCTTCCCATTGGCTCCGGATCCCGTCCTTCCGGCTTCTTTCAACGGCTTCATTTTCCTGTCCCGGCGCCCGGCGAAACTATGGGGCAATTTGGCCCTTCGTCGGAAAACGCTCCGCCTGGCGGACTCCGCTGAATTCCTCCTCAGGGCCGGTCTTGCCCCATGTTTCACCGGCCTACGGGCCAACAAAATGAAAGCCTTATGAAAGAAAACCTTCAGAACGAAATCCTCCGCCAACGGGTG
>JBCCQH010000042.1:0-55035 GCA_039024435.1 Bacteroidota bacterium | reverse complement strand
TGCGGTGCGCTTGGTGGATCTGCCGGGTCGAATTTTGTGGGAAGGCCGGCCGCGGACCAGCCGCGCCCAAATCGACGTGCGTGGCCTCGCCGAAGGGGTATACTTCGTGCAGGTCACGGTCAAAGGCCAGGTGGAGACGCGGAAAGTGGTGGTCCGGCGCTAAGAAGTGCGGGGAGGAAAAGCAAAGCTCCGGCCGGAATGGTCGGAGCTTTGCTGTTGGGGGGAAGTGAAGGGTTTATCCGGGGACAATAACGCCGGTATTTGGAATGGCTTTGAGTCCAGAAAATCCTACTTTCGGTTCAATGGCAACATTTTTCCCGCTGGCCTTGAGGAGGAGGCCGGAAAGTTTGAGGGTTCCAAGATCAGCGGCCAGATTTATCTGACCGACTTTGCTGTGCAGCTTGAGGTCCAGTTCGGAGGCAAGTTGAATCTGGCTTTTCGCGATCAGCTCTGCCGATTTATCGGTTTTGATTTTAAAGTCATCGCTGGCATTGAGCAGGAGTTGCTTCCCGGAATTGACTTCGATGTTTTTGTCGGCATCGAGGATGATTTTCTCCCCGGCGGAGAACTTCAAGGATTTTGCCGCCTTGATTTCCAGGTCACCTCCGGAATCAATTTCTATTTTTTGGGTTGCGTGCAATCTGAGGGTCTTGCTGCCGGTAAGATCAATGGGATTGGAAGTATTGATCGTTAGTTGAGTGGCATTTAGGTTCACCAAGCCATTGGGGTCGATGCGCAGGGCAAGGGTATTGTATCTGAGCTCGATTCCATTTTTGGGGTGCATCTTCAGGACGATTTTATTGCCCCCTTTTTCCTTGATTGAGAGTTCGACCCGTTCCTGGTTGTCCTGGGCGGCGGCGAAGAACTTGATCTTATCGCGAATTTCGACATCGAGCGTCTCCTCCTTGTCCTTGGCCGAAGCCGTGATTGCGATTCCGGTGGGTGTGCTTGAAGCTTGATCATTATCGCTTACCGGCACCGGAGACTCTTCCCCGGATTTGATTTTCCCGGCTTTCAATTCGGCTTTGAGCTGGTGGGTTTCCTTGTCGTAGGTGATTTGGGTTTCATCCTCGTAGCGGATTACGTGCTTACTGGCTTCAAGCAGTTTTTTGGACTCGTTGTTGGGGTTGTTTTCTGCCTCCCCACCTTGAGAACGATTAAATTTACGGGCGCTCTGATCGATCATGGTCAATTTGTCTCCCCTGTAAGGCAGCGACCCGATGATCACCGCGCGCTCTACCCGGCCTCCGGGAGCCAGGATCAATACCTGCTCGCCCACTTCGGGGGCCCACCATTCCCAGTCCTTTCCTCCCCGGCGGCGCAGCCAGGGCAGGTCGATGATTTCGTTCTCTCCGTAGTGGGCGCCCAGGCTTACCCAGACCCGGCCACTGTCGCGGGCGTAGTTGGTTTTCATGACTTTGCCCCAGATGATCAGGTTGTTGAGGAGGCTGTAGTTGCGGGTGACAAATTCTTCGGTGGACATATTTCAATGGTTGAGGGGTGGAACATAGATGTGGGTGGTCGGCGCGCTGACTCCGGCGTTGACCAGGTGGATTTCTCCGCCCGCCCAAAAGGCGGCGGCGATGCCGTTGATTGGGGGGAGGGCAGCCAATTCCCGCCAGGTTTCGGAAAGGTAGTCGCCGTAAAACAGGCGCCCGGAGGGACCGTTTTCGGTTCTTCCGCCCAGGAGGTACATCCCCCGGGGACCGGGCAGGCAGGTGGCACCGCGCAGGGCCAGCGGCAAAGTGGGCCCCCGCCGCCAGGTCGCCCCAAGCGGATCGTAGGCCCAAGTGGCGGCGGAGTGGGGGTGCTGATTGTCTTGTCCTCCCAGCATCCAGAGCCGTTCTCCGGCCCAGGTCACGGCGACGTCGCGCCGGCCGGCCGGAGGGGCCCCCGGAGTGAGGTGGCCGGGATTGGGATCGCGACTGCTCCGCCAGGTTCCAAAATCGGGATGGCCCGGACGCAGTTCACAGGTGAGCAACGCATCCAGGGTGCCCGCGGCTCCCGCCCCCAAGCAGTAGGCCCGGTGGCCACCGATGGCGACCGAGACGGGCTGGAAATCGGGGGGAAGTGGAAGGGTGAAAGTTTCCCGGAGGAGGGTACCCGCGGGCGGATAAGCTTGCAGGTAGAGGGCGGTGGCGGTTTTGCCGGCGACCCAGAGCCGTTCCGGGGTTGTGCCGGCTCCGAGCAGAGTGGTGAAGGCGCAGTCGGGCAGGTTGTGGGCCTCCCAGGTCTGGGGGGCGGGCCGGTAGCGTTCGGCCCGGAGCTGGCCATCCGCGCTTATGTCCTGCAGGAGCAGGGAATACTCGCCGAGGGAAACGGCAATCGGGGTGTCTCCGGTTCGGGTGGGTGCGGGGCCGGCTTTCCAGTAGTCGGCCAGGGAAATGACCGCCGGATTGGGGGACACGCCGCGGGGACTCCGGGCGACCGCCATTAGGGCTTCGGCCCCGCGGGGAACCACGGTGCCCGCGGGAAGGGGAGCAGCGTAGGGTCCTTCCGGGGGAAAGCGGAGGAGGGCTTCTTTGCGGATGCGCTTGCCGGCGCGGTCCGCCCAGAAGACGTCGTAGCGGTGGATGGCCGGATTGGGATCCGGGGGGCGCAGGGAGACGGTTCCGTGGAGTTGGCGGCAGGCGTGGCGCGCGGGCCTGAATCGACGCTCGTCGAGGCGGAGTTCCCGGACATCGGGCAGGGTCACGTCGTGGTGCGGAAGAAGGGCATCCGGGGGCGGAGCAGGATCGCGGTGGTTGAGGTGTTCCACGTCCATGGCGATCAGCTCCGGCGATTCCGCGGGGTAGTTGACTTTCTGGGTCCAGGTGAGCGCCCAAAGCGCGCGTTTGCGGTCCGGAGAGGCGGTCAGGGCATCCACGAGGCAACGGGCCCGCGCCACCAGGGTCGGGGGCCACCCGGAGCCTGGGGGCATGGTTGCATGGGCCAGCAGGGGAAACAGGTTCTGGCTGCGGATGCCACCCGGCAAGTGGGGAAAAAGGTGTTTCCAGGGGGGATCGAGGAGCTGGCGTTGCAGTTCCAGGGCCCGCCGGCGGACTTCCCGTTCGGGATCTGGTCCCAGCGCTCCTTCGTCCAGGAGCAAGGCCAGAATCTGGAGGCGTTGTTGGCGGACCCCTTCGGCCACGGTGGTGGTGGCGTCGGCGCCGCTGACCGAGAGCAGCAGACAAGGGCCGAGGCCCAGCAAGCGGTGTTGCTCGGCGGGGTTCAGGTGGCCGGGGTGGACCCGGTGGACATTGAGGGCCGGAGTCCCCGCGGCGCGGAGTTCCTGGGCGATCTGGCGCAGGTAAGTATCCGGATGGGGCAAGTAATCGGTGGGCATCGTGAATGGATTAAAGGTGCAAAGCGGAACGGGAAGTGGGTTTTTGGGCTTCGCGGGAGCGCTGGGCCCGGTGGCGTTGTTGCTCCTGGGCCAGGTGTCCCAGGGCGCCGAGGATGTTGTGGAAGTTCTTGCGTTGTTGTTTGAGTTCGCGGGAGATGCTTTCCAATCGCCGGTACATTTGCTGCCGTTGGTCTTCCGCGCGGACTTGATCAGTCTGCAAGGACTGCTTGAGGTACTGTACGTAATTCGAGTTGACCCGGAAGTGTGCTTGGGAAGCGGTTTTTGGGGCGTTTTCGATCAAGCGAAAACCTAAATGCCTGACCCCCGGAGGTGGGGACCAGATGGCTGGGTACTGGTTCAAGGATAAGGCCCGGTGGGTGGTGGTATCAGATGAGGAGTAATGATTTATCGTCGAGCGGTTGAAGGTATTTACGAGCGGTGAACCGAGCGGGGCAAATATGTTGCTGCTTGAAGTGAATGCGGTTGCCGGTGGAGGGGGAGTCGACATAGGGGTTCCGGAGGATTTTGGCGGAATAATTGGATTTTGGGGGAAGTGCAGAGCCCGGTGGGTGGTGGTATCAGATGAGGAGTAATGATTTATCGTCGAGCGGTTGAAGGTATTTACGAGCGGTGAACTAAGGGGGGTAAATAGGTTGCTGCTTGAAGTGAATGCGGTTGCCGGTGGAAGGGGAGTCGACATAGGGGTTCCGGAGGATTTTGGCGGAATAATTGGATTTTGGGGGAAGTGCAGAGCTCGGTGGGTGGTGGTATCAGATGAGGAGTAATGATTTATCGTCGAGCGGTTGAAGGTATTTACGAGCGGTGAACCGGGCGGGGCAAATACGTTACTGCTTGAAGTGAGTGCGGTTGCCGGTAAAAGTGGAATCGACATAGGGGTTCCGGAGGACTTTGGCGGAATAATTGGATTTTGGGGGAAGTGCAGACCTCGGTGGGTGGTGGTATTGGATGCGTATTGCCAGGAAGATTGATTTATCGTCGAGGGATTGAAGGTAATTGCGAGCGGTGAACTAAGGGGGGCAAATACGTTGCTGCCTGAGGTGAGTGCGGTTGCCGGTGGAAGGGGAATCGGCATAGGGGTTCCGGAGGATTTTGGCGGAATAATTGGATTTCGGGGGGAGTGCAGAGCTCGGTGGATGGTGCTATTGGATGCGTATTGCCAGGAAGATTGATTTATCGTCGAGGGATTGAAGGTAATTGCGAGCGGTGAACCCAAGGGGGTAAATGCGTGGGTGATCGACTGGGCTTTGGGCTCGGTAATCGGGAGCAAATGGCCCGGTGTGAGATTGGATTTCCAGTCTGATCGGTAGAATGGACGATTCTCCGCAGCAGGAGTTTTTCTGAGCGGATTGTAAATGGTGGTTGAGGAAAAGTTCGTTGGGTTGATTGGTGAAGTTGCGATCGCGTTTGCCTTCCTCGAAGTAGGGGGGAGGCTGTGCTGGTGCGGAAATTGAGGGGATAAGAAGGGCGCTTGGGTTGTTTCGTGGAGCGATTTGTGCGGAAAAATAGCCTTGCTGGCGGAAATCGGCTTGGTGATCATGTTTGGGTTCGGCCCCAAAGGTGGCAACGGGAGAAATTGAGGAGAAACCACAGACTGTTGGAAAATATGATCTCCATCGGCAAAATGGTAGTGTTTGATGTGGCGAAAGACGGCGCTGGTGTAGTGCCGCTGCTCAAACAAGTTGGAAAGGGTGATCTTTGCTGCCTTGCGAAGGGGGATTTCCGGAAGTGATTCACGGTGCTTGGGTTTGGCTTTCCAGCGGAGGTGCTGCCCTGGCCAGGTGCCCCAGAATCCGGGGTGCAAGACATTTCCGAGGGGAGAGACAGTATGTTTCCAGACAGTATTTGATTTGGGGAGGCCCGAGGTTGTAAACACCGCTTGTAAGGGAGTCGAGCACTGCTCGGGTGTGATGAATGAATGTATGCGTACCGGCGGAATTTCCGCTCCGGATCGAGGCTGTGGATGGGTTTGCGGAGCCATGGCCATTAGTAAATGGGAGTGGCTTTCACTTTTGTGATGTAGCCATTTTCGTCGAGGGTGTGGGTGACAGAGCGAAGTTTGAATTTGGACGTGTTGATTGCTTTAAAGCGGCCCTTTTCGGTAATTTTGACTTCTTTTCCGATGCGGAGGTCACAAGGTGGCTTGATCTCAGGATTGCCAATGAGGGTCAGGTGCAGCCATTCTTTCTCTTTTCTGAGGGTAAATATTTTATCAATGATGGCGTTTTGGGCTTCTGTGAGTGAACCAAAAAGTTCGGGCAGTATGAGGTCGATGTCCTTTTTAGATTCCCTATTGCGAATAGGTTCACTAAGGATTGAACTGGGGTTTCTAATGGCCTTTTGCGCAATTTCTACTTCTTCTTTGCTGAAAGAACCAAGTTTCTTCCGATTGGTAAGCTCCAAAAAATCATCGACTTCTCCTTTAAAATTAACCGGAAGGGTTACCATTCTGGTTTGTCCCGAATACAAATCGTGCCACTTCGCCATCACGTTGTCGTAATCGTAGTTGTTGTCGTAGTAGTAGAGGTAGTCGACGATGTCATCTTGGGAGATTTTGATTGCTTTTACTCCTGCGATGGGGTCGGGTTTTAAATCGATGTATTTATCCTGACTCGACGTATCGAAATCTGGGCCACCTTGTTTCAAATGAGATGGTTTCTGATCCGTTGCCAGATCCTTTACGAATGACCAGTCGGTTCCGCGTTGTTGGCGTCGGGGAGAAGGCCATTTGAGTCGTTTAATGCCTTTCTGTCTCTCTTCGGCCTTCAGCAAAATCCCGTCTCCTGATTTTTGGATAACCAACTTAGCAAGGGCACCGGATCGTTTGCAATCCTCGTCGGAAAAGATCCGTTCTCGATCCGAGTGGATGGCCTGTCCCCAACTGGTATTTGTCGCCTGGATTTCGCAGAGGCTAGGTTCGTCACCACCGCCGGTCCAGGTCACCTTTTCGATGGCAAAGGTGCCGATGGTGTGCAAATTCCAAACGTACCCCAATTTTATTTTGATCCAGGCATAGCGCACGTCGTTGGACCATAGATCCTTATACGAAGCTGTTTTGAATCCCATCGTGAACTCATCCCTCAGTCCTGAGGCAAGGAGAGTAAGATTGAGTCGGTCGAGATTGGCGTTGTGATTTTGTGTGATCTCGATCAGTACTACATCGTTGGCATCGACCTTGAGTGATTTTTTTTCGGGGCGTAAGACTTCAATCTGGTACGACGGCCAGGCCTTTTGTGCGATTTTTTTTCCTTCCTTCATGAGGATAGTTTGGCAGGTTAGTTGGATGTGAATACGGTATCTGCCGGAGGTAGATATACCTCAACTCCCGCCGGCAGGACGGGTCCGTACCGTACCAAATGGGGGTTAGCGGTTAGGATTTGATTCAAAATGTAATCCATGGTTGCCCCCTGATCAGTAACCTGAAGCAGATTGGCCACATACATTTCTAAGATAGAGGCATCGCTGGCTACTTCCCCTCGCAGTTGATTGATAAGTCCCTGTTGGGTCGCTTTCAGGAAATAATGGTTCCAGCAGATCGCGTCGAGGCAATCCTGGTCGGCTGATTTGTAGATATTTTTCATAGCGGAGCTTACATCAAAGAATAACGCTGGAATACGATTCGAAAATTCGTCTCCGGTGCATGTTGCAGTTTGGATTCTGAGATCGTTTGAGTAGTTCGGTTGCCCGATACGGTCTCTTCGGTTACGATTCTAGTTTGGCCAGCCTGCCTTTCGACGCCCTGCTCAATGCTCTTTACCGCAAAAAGACCCAAGATCAAACCCTCGCCATAGAACAAAGGCAAGGGCACACCCGCTTTGGCCATTGTACGGAGGATGAGCATTTGTATTTCCGGACTGGCCCAGAAACCATCTCGGTCCACAAATTTTCCGTTTACTTCGACGGTCACGTCGTACCGTCCTGTATACTGAAGTTTGGGACCGCCAAAAAGGTCGGTCGGGAACAACTGTAAAAGCCGAACTGTTCCCGAAGCCAGGCGATTTTGGGTGGTCCATTGGTAATCGCGCTTCTGAACGAGCGAAGTGAATTCTTCGTGGTCTACGTAAAATGAGAGTACCCCGTAGTACAGTTGTTCCCATTTAGGTTCTTTCCAGGTCCATTTCATCGGTTTAAAATTTCAGTTCTGCATGTTCTCAACAACTCCCAACCATTTCAATAACTCTTCTTCCTCCAGGTCCAAGAGATCGTTTAGCCCCCAGCCGGTTTCTTTTGCCAGCAGTACGCAGCCTTCCCGAAGCGAGTCCGGGCTCAGGATAAAAAATCGTTGACTGCGTTTTGCAATTGCATGTAGTCGGCCAGGTCCAGGTCCATCATGACTTCCGGAGGCAGGCCGCACAGGTTTGAGATAAAGGTCAATTCCTTATCCGATGCGCTACCCGGGGTTTTGTCTGCGATCAGGCGATCGCGAACCGTTGGGGGACGCACGGTCACTTCAGTGATGGTTTCCCCCATCGAAGTGACCGGCGTCTTCAATTTGACGGTTACCGTTCTCGACATTTGGTTTCGGGATTAGGTTAGAGCCCCAATATCGAGCGCGCGCCTTCTAGGGCGTCTACACCATTGATCTTGCGCACCATGTTGACCACGTCGATCTCGACCAGTTCTTCTTCCCCGATGGTAAGCTTGTAGTACTCGACGGTCAAGTACAAGCGCATTTCCTGGCTTTTTCCCGTCGCCCAACTGCCCATGTCGATTTTGGTCCACATGCCGTCCATCTGGATTTCGACCTTTTGGGGACCGTCACCGCTTTCATTGTCAACGACACCTTTCAACGCCACACTGGCCGGAGCCCGGGTTCCCAGACCGAATAATTTGATGGCATCAGGATTGTACTCGCGCAGGGTCATAGAAGAAGTCATCTTGCGCATGCCCATGTCCACGTCCAGTGGCATGTCCATGCCCACGCCCTGATATTCGCTGGTGGCGATCTCGAGCACCGGCAGCGCGACATTGGTGACTTTGCCTGCGTAGCTGGCGCCCAATCCATCACCACGCTTGCCGATGAAAAGGTTGTAGTGCTTGAGGATGTACGGAAAATTCATATCAGATTACCTCCGAGATATAATTGTTGACGAGTTGACTTCTGAACGTGATCGATTCGGCCGGGAAGGGCGGGGTAAAGTCGAAGTCGAAATAAACTTTGCCCTGCTGGATCTGGTCCGGCGTATTCAGCTCCGGGTCGGCCCAGCAACGGCCCCCCAAAATGGCCCCCTGTGTCTTGAGGTTGCGCAGGAAATCGTTGACCCCCAGGGTCACACTTTCGATGTAGTTTTTGGTGATGTTGTTGTCCACCGCCCACATGTGGGCGCGCAGCAAGGAGTCGTTGATCATGTCCGCGGTGCGGCGCACGCTCAAAAACATCCATTTCGTATCCGCGGTGCAGGAACGGTTGCCCCACAGCCGGTAGCCATTCATGTGGATGATCGTCGCCACGTGCTTTTCGTTGAGGAGATTCGCGCTGGAATTTTCGTCCCCCAGCGCAAAGTCCACCGGCCGCGCGGTTCCCGTGATCCCCAGAATGGTCTGGTTCGAGGGGCTGTACCAAAAGCCCCGTTCGGCGTCCGACTTGGCGAGGATGCCGGCGACCCGGGCCGAGGCGGGGGCCACAACTTCGGTTTCGGTGATCGGATCGAAGACCTTGACGTGCGGATCCACCAGGTAGAGGCGGGAACTGTCAAAAGAAGTCCGGAAGGTCTTGGCCTGCTCGTCGGTGCCGTTGGGACCGTCGGCGATGACCACCGCGCGCAGGCGCTCGGCCACCCCGAGGAGCTCGTCCACGATGTCCTTGTTGACCGGAACTGGCCGGGGAGCGGGTGGGGTGCCCCCCATTTCTACCTGCCCGGTAAATCCGGGCGCCACCAGGATACGGGGGGTGAGGTGGACGACACTCTCGGCAGCGAGAAAGGCGTGGACACCTCGGTAAGCCCCCGTATCGGGATCCACGCTGCCCTTGAGTGCGGCAGCCGTGAATGTGGACGGATCGGTGTAGGCATACACCACTTTGATCGTTTGGGTCGGCGTGAGTGCCCCGCCGGCGATGAAATGGATTTCGTGGTTCACGAGTTGGTAATCGACTCCGGCGGTGTAGGTGGTACTTTCATCGCTGGAAGTGACCACTAGGGTATCCGCGATGAAGCGGGCGTCCGGCAGCTCGGCTACGCCATTGACCAGGGTCAAGGCCGTCGCCGGCTTGTCGACTTGCGGCAGGACATTGAGGACGACCACCGCCGCGCCCGCCTGGTCAAAAATGGCATCCAGGGCGTCGGGGATGGTGGTCGCACCGTCGGGCGCGCCGAAGATTTTGACCGCCTGGGCGCGGCTGCCCGCAATCAGCGTGGGGACATTCACCGGGCCTTGGGGCGCCGTACCGATCAGCCCAATGACCGACGATTTGACGACCTGGATCGGGCGCGGTCCCTGGTCGATTTCCAGGACTTTGATTCCGTGTAAAAAGCTCATGTTCAGGAATTATGGATTTCAGAGTGAAGAAGAAGTATCGATGGGGAGATTGGCGAGGAGCACCGGCTGGCCGGTTTCGCGCCAATTGCCCTTGAGGCTGAGGACCAGTTCTCCCGGCTGCGCCGAGAGGACCTGGACCTGCGAGAAGATGACCCGCGGTTCAAAGCGGATCAGGGCATTGATGATTTGCGCCTGGATCATGCCGATCAGTGGGCCGTTGATCGGCTGATCGAGCAGGTAGAACAAGCCGCAGCCGTAGTCCCGGCGCATCACCCGCGATCCGATGGGCGTCATGATGATGTCCCGGATCGATTGTTGCAGGTGGGCTTCCCCGCGGATTCGGTTCCCGCTTGCGTGGTGCATTCCCTGGTAGGTTTCCATGGCGCAGGATTAAGTCGTGACCACCCGGAGATTGCGTACCCGGGGCCGGGCGTCCGTCCGCCCCTCCAGCACCAGGCGGACCCGGGTGTGGTGGGAAGCGAGCGAACCGTGGACGAAGCGGTATTCGGTCCAGCCATCGCCCAGTACCTCACTGGCCTGGACCGTGATGGCTGGCCAGTTGGCGGTGTCCTCGTTGGCTTGGCCGTTCTGGACCTGCACCCGGACGGTCGCCCCCGCGGGAATGATCGCGTCAAAGGTCGCGGTGAGCTTGTCGCCCGCTTCGCAGGGAATCAGCCGGGAGATGTAGTCTCCGGTGGAAGCCAGCGTGCCCTTGGCCAGTTGCGCGCCGGGAAACAGGAAAGGACTGAAAGCGTCTTCTCCGGTGAGGATCGCCGTTACTTGCACCTCCCCGTCGATCTGCTGGGGCAGATTCAGCAATTGGTTGTCCTGGAGTTCGTAGACAAAGTCCCGGTTGTCCACTGTACCGGAGATGCGGAAGCGGACATTGGTATTGCTGCTGGTCCGGTGGACCGCCGCCAGGACGATCAGGTCGGTGGCGGCTTGCAGGGTGTATTTGCCCAGATCCACTTCCCGCTCGTGGGGTGAAAATTCCGCGCCGTAAAGCCGAAACGTCAGGTCGGCATTTTGGTGGGGAGTCCAGGTGACCGCATTGCTGGAAGACAGCAGGACGCCGACTTGATAGGGCTGTCCCGTGACCCAGCCGCGGGTTTTGTCCCAATCGCCCACTTCCGCGATGTGGACCTCGTGGATGGCATCGTCGGTGAGGACCACGATCGCGTATTCGCGGCCTGCCTCCACAAACACCGGATCAAAGCGGAATCGGGTCGGGTTCCCCTCCAGCAGGATGTCCTCCGGAAAGAGCACCGCCTCGGCGAGGATGGTCTGGTTGGGGATGCCCACCTCGGTTTCGCGGATTTGCAGCCGCACCTGGGACGTGCCCCGCTTGGTAAACCACAGGTCGACCCCGGCGAGTTGCCGGGCCTGGTTCAGGGTAAAGGTCTGCGCCAGCGGGTCAGAGCGCCGCGGATTGACGAAGACCACCCGCCGCAATTCCTGGATGCGGATTTCGCCCCGGCCCGTGTAGGTGCTTTGCGCCCGGGATTCCACCTCTCCCCGGAACTCCACCAGTTTTGTCCCGGCGGGGATGTTCGGGGGCACTTGAAATTCGCCGTGGAGGACGCCATTTTGATCAGCTTTCATGATGATTCTTGCTTGTAGATCTCGATTCCATCAAAAAGGATGCGGTCCAAGGTTTCTTCCGGGCCGAAGCCCCGAATGGTAAATCGGACCCGGCGCGGCCGCAGAAATTGCGCTTCCTGGCGGCGGACGCGGGTGACCACGACCCGGGTATTGCGCCAGCGCCGCGGATCCACGCCCCCCCGCCACTGGTTTTGGGTGACCGTCCAGTTGTCGACCTGGGGGGAAAGCCGGACCTTGGGGGGCACCGGCTCAAAGGCCATGTAAGGATTGATTTTCATGCTTCCGGTGCGCATCGGTTGACTCAGCAGCGAGTCCAGTTCGTATTCCAGGGTGATCGCCTCGTCCACCCCTTCCAGGTCGATGATTTCCTCGGCAATCGGCAGCGTCAGCTCCCCGTCCATGATCAGCGCCGTCTGTTCCAGCCCTTGGTCGCGGAGGTCGTCGTCGAAAAAGGGGTCCACAAACACACCCTTCTTCGTCCCGGGTTCGGTGGCATTGGCATCCGTTTTGAGCCGTTCGATGGCGACCAGGTCGTAGAGGTCCGCGATTTGCTGGCGCATCCGGGTGAGCTCGTCCATCGACACCGTGCGCACCATGTTGTTGACGATGCGCGGCGGCGAGTCGTCCCACCAGGATTGGTGGACCTCCGCCAGGACAAACTGGCCGGCGGGAATGGTCGGCCGGGCCGGGCGGAACGGTGAGGAAATACCAGCGATGCGCTGAATCAGCCCCGTCTGGTCGAGGGTGATCGTGTCGATGCGGGGCATTTTCCAGCGGTAATCCACCAGGATGATGCTGCCCTCGGAGAGGTCGCGCACCGTGAAGCCCCGGTGGTCCGGATCGATGGGCGGGACGTTGGTGCGGTATTCGTATTCGATTTCGTACGACTCCCCCGAGTTGGGTTCATCGCCCCCGAGTCCCCAATCGATGTCGCGGCCGTCGATCCGGTAGTCGGTATCTTTTGTGTAGATCGTGGTGCCCTGTTTCACCGCCAGTACCCGGGCGACCGAAACATTGGGGAGGAGATCCCGGCCGCCGGCGGTGCCCCGGTTGAGGATGGCTTGGTCCAGTTTGGCGACGTTGATCTCTTGAATGTCGGCCACCGGGATATACGACAGGTCGATCCGCATCGCACCGTCGGCATCGCCCTGGAAAGTGTGCTGTTCGGAGATGATTGGCTGGGTGTCCGGATCATCGGGGAATGACCGGCGGATGGCGGTATTGAAGGAAATGGAAAAGCCCCGCACGTGGACCATGCCTTCGGTAATGCTGAAGGTCTGACTTCCGCCGACGATGCCCTGCCAGATGACCTCCATGCCGCGGACGACGTAGTCCCCGCCCTTGGAATCGACATCGTAGCGCGCGATGGCGACCGCGATGGAATTGAGATCCGGCGGCGGCACCTTGCGGATGTGGACCCCATTGTCGATCCGAAAAACCGGATAGAATCCCTCGGGCTCCGTACCCTGGTCCCGGTAGCCCCACCGGCAGGAGGCCTTCCAGCGCGCGGCGCCCGGTTCCTGGAAATTGCGGGTGCCCGTAGCCGGATCGCGCAGGTCGGGGTCTTCCCGTTCGGTGACCTCACCTTCTTCCAGCCAGATGCCAAGGTAGAGCACCCGGTCCAGGGGAATGGTCAGGGTGGCTTCTTCCATCTGCCGGACGTAGCCCTGGATATAGACGGCGGATGCCGGAATCGTGGTCGCGCCCGTATCCGGATCGATGATCAATTCGCCGCCGGAGATGACATCCCCGTCCTTCATGATGCTGTCGGACAGGCCGCGGTTCTGCGCGATCACCTGATCTTGCAACTCGTTCAGCTCCGCGCTTTGCAGCCCCCGCCCCGGTCGGAACAGGATCTTTTGGTAGCCTTTCTGCGCGTCAAATCGATTGTAATAGTCGTCGAACATGGCTGCTGGCGTTAAAAGGTGACCACGAATTCGAATGTCTCCCGCACGCCCACTTCCCGCAGGATGCGTTCCCGGTGTTCCAGCAACAGCAGCATCCCGGGATTGTCGATCTGCTCGGGGGAGAAGTAGAATTGACCGGGCGGCAGATCGCTTTTCGGCTCGGTGCCGATGAAGATGGCGACCTCCCGGATGGATTCGGAAAGTCCGTCCTCGAAGTCGTACACAAAGCGGAAGTAGAGGTGGTGGGTCAGTTCATTGACTTCCCGAAAGCGCCCGGAAGGAATGGAGATTTCCCCATCGGGATCGGGTACGCAGTAGGCCACCGAGGTGGCTTTGCGGTAGCCCACCGGATCGATCAGGCCGGTGGCATTGACGGATTCATCGGGAGGGGGACTGTCCCAGTTGGGATCCCCTTTTCCCCAGCCCATGAAGACAGGCTGATCTGCGATGGCTTTGGCCATGGCAGTGCGTCCGGATTTGGTCAATATCGCCATAATGTTATGCTCTTATGCGTGATGAGTGCAAAAATTCGTATCGGTTATCGGTCAGGTTCGGGTAGCGTAGCTCGCGATGTTGGGGGGGCCGCCGTAGGCGAATGCACGGGCGTGGCGCCGTTGGTGGGTCCGGAGGGGTACCTCCGGGACGCCGGTCCGCCAGGGACGCGCTTGCCAGCCAGCGTACCAATCCCGCCGCGTCGTCGCCAGCGGCAAGCCGTCGGGATGCACGTAGTGAATCAGCATCTGACGGCGGTGGGCCAGTTCGGGGGTGAGCACTGCCGGTTGTCCGGGCGCTCGGTTGCCGCCTTGCGGTTCGGCCCGGTACTCGACCTCCACCGTGCGGTGGGGCCGGCGCACCCGTCCGATCACCGGCGGGGCATAATTGAGGGAGCGGCAAACGCCCCGGGTGTAGAGCCGCCGCGGAATGCCCGGTGCCCCCTCGCG
The DNA here is from genome assembly GCA_039024435.1 of Bacteroidota bacterium. Taxonomy (GTDB): domain Bacteria; phylum Bacteroidota; class Bacteroidia; order J057; family JADKCL01; genus JBCCQH01. The sequence goes on along the minus strand of JBCCQH010000042.1, from coordinate 40,765 downwards.
CCAGGAGCGCTGGCCCCAATCGGCAAACCAGTCCCGCCGCGTCGTTCCCATCGGGTGCCCGTCGCGGTGGGCGTAGCCGATCTGCACCAGCCGGCCGTGGGCCAATCGGTGATTCAGCACCGCCCGGTCTTCGATGCGCATCGCCCCGAGCTTGGGGACCCAGGGGAACCGGGCGGAGGTGGACCGGCGCCGGATGCGCACCCCAGCCACCGCCGCATCCTTTGCTTCGGTCCGGGAAGCAAAGCGCCGCCCAAACGAAAGCCGGACTCCGGCGTGCCGCACCCCCGAATAGTCGGAGAGGTAAGCCCCGAAGCTGTCTTTGGAAAGAATCAGCGGCCGCAGGTCGTGCTCCCGGTTGTAAATCCGAGCCAGCCGGGCCCGGATCGGGGCCGAAAGTTCACACAGATTGAAGCTCGGACCCCGTTCGGTCCGGTGAAGGATACCGTCCAGTTCCAGTTGGTACTGAAAGAAGGCCGCGCCAGGGGGCTCCTCCTCGATCCGGTGCAGGTCCACCCCGATCCAGCCCAGCGCAATGCGCAGACTTTGGGGCGTGCCCCGCAAGCGTTGCCACTGCAGGCCGTCCGCGATGAGCCGCCGGGGATCTGCGATGTAGGGCAGGATTTCATCCAGCCCGTACTCCCAGATCAGCCAGTAAAGGAAAGCTTCCGGCGGATCACTTTTCAGATTGATCAGGGAGTTGATCGCCCGGTCCGCATCGAAGCGAAAGGCATTGACCCGTTCCAGGTCGCGCTGGAACCGCGTGGCATTCGGGGGGAGGAGCGACTTCACTGGGCGCTCCCTTCCAGCAAGTTCAGTTCCAGCGCGGAGAGGTGCGCAGTTTGGTTCGGGGAAATGGGGGCGACGCTACTCGGCGCGTGCAGATTGACCTCGTAGACCCCCGCTCGGTGCAACTGGCTGAGGACCCAACTCGGAGTTACGTCCCAGCCCAATGCCGCCATCTGACCCCACTTTTGGCGGAAGGACTGCCCGATCTCCTCCACGACGACCCGCGGTGTGGTGGGATTCAGGCGGATGTCCGCCCGGACCGCGACCGGGACCTTCTCCGCGAGTTGGACCTGGACGGTGTCGGTGAGCATCTTGATCGCTTCGTGGTTGACGTGGGCCGCGACCCGGGCCACGAGGTCGCGCTCAAACTGGGCGACATCGAGGTCGGGATCGTCGGGGTATTGCGGTTGGATGGAAATGCGTACGAGTCCGCCCTGCGGGCTGTCCACGGCAATGTCGCGGATGGCGGCGGGGTCGGCTTCGTTGGCGCGGGTGCGGTAGTGCGCCCGGCTGCCGGCGGTGCTGGAACCCTGGATGCGCTCCCGGATGCGCCGCCGGTAGGTGGGATCGGTTTCATTGGGTTTGCGGGGCAGACCGTAGAAATCGCCCAGGTGGTCCAGGTCGGCGCCGGTGGCCTTGGCGAGGAGCCGGGCTTGCGCCGCGAGGTTGATGCGTTGCCGGAGGATGTACTCGCGGTAGGCACTCACCTGAAAGTCGATGGTGAGTGGCTCCGATTCCAGGGCCAGGGCGGCGGCGTAGCGTTCGTCTTGCTCCACCATGCGCGCCTTGCGGTCTTCGAACAAGGCCTCAAAGCTCACCTCTTCCACGATGGTGGGTTCCGGGAGGGCACTGATGTTGAATTCTTCCGGCTCCATGGCTTATTGGTTTTCGAGAAGTTGGCGGATGGCGGCCTTGGTTTCGGCGTAGGGGGCCTTGATCGCGGCGATGCCGGCTTTCATTTCCTGGTAATCGGCTTCGCGCTTGTCGTCGGAAGGCCGTCCGTCCATGAGCCATTCGATGCAGCCCTTCATGATTTTGGCCTCGTAGCCGGGGGTGTAGCGTTGCTGAATCGCCTCGCCCTGGTCCTTGAGGAGCATGTCCAGCGCCATCCGGCATTCCATTTCGGTGGTGATGAGGTTCAGTGCGAGGGCTTTGCGGATGGCTTGGAGTTCCACCGAAAGCTCGAGTTCGGAGTCGAGGTCGATCTTTTGGGAGAAGTTCCGGTCAAACTGCACCAGATTCTTCGCCGCGCGCTCTTCCAGGCTGAGCGCAGTGACCACTCCGCTGCGGCTGATTTTGTAATGCTCCGGCAGCCGCGGGCCGTCGTATTTGATGAGGCGCATGGTTTCCGGATCGAATCCGGGATGGACTTCGGTGCCCTGGAGTTCCTGTTCTGGGGAAGCCGGGTGCTCGGCGAGCACCACTTTTGTTTTCTTGTCGATGATGGCGTACATGGTGAGGATGTTTTGGGATGGAGGATCAGTACCGGAGGATGACTTTGCCATTGCCTTCGTTGACGCCGGCTTCGTTTACTTGATCGGTGCCGGCGTTGTAGGAGCCGCCGCCGCCTGCCCGACCGGAAGAATTCCACGATCCGAAAACACTGCCCCCGGAGTAGCCGCCCCCGCCGCCCGGAAGCAGACCGGCTCCCCCCCCGCCACCAAATCCCCCAACTTGCCGGGCGTGGTGCCTCCCACTACCCGGCCCCCCCCCGTTGAGGAAACTGCGCGAAGGATTTGCATAATCGACACCTCCGTCCCCGATCAGTCCCGCACCTCCGCCGCAGTAGGTACCTGGGGAACCTCCCTGGCCATTTTTGCCGCCGGCTATATTGTCGAAGCCCTGGCCTTCCTCGCCGGTTTGGCCCACTCCGGCGGGTGACGTTTGGCCGTAGCGATCCTGGCCTCCGCCCCCGCCCCCGCCGGCAACAATCAGGGGGCGAATGTATTGCCGGTCTCCGACATTCATTCGGTGCGGACCCTGGGGATCTACCCGGACGACAAAGGTTCCGCCGCCGCCGCCCCCGACCCCGTGGCCGTAAGTATTGTTGAGTCCGTGGCCCTGCTCCCCGACGAGGACGAGCAGTTCTTCGCCCGGCTCCACGGAAAACGTGCCCTTCATCCGGGCGCCTTTTCCTCCGGGAATTTTAGGAACCATATTATAGGCTCCGTGCCCGCCCTGGCCGCCGGAGGCTTCGATGGTGAGCTCCCTGACCTCAGGGGGGACGGTCCAGGAAACAATTTGTCCGGTGTAGCGGAGGATTTCCGAACGGGGGGCACTGGGCGTACGCAAAGGCAGAGTACGGGTCTTGCGCAGGTTCAGGTTGCCCGGCAGCAATACATTGACGGAAAGGGTGGCCGCTTCGCCCTGCGCTGAGGCGGTGGCGACAATGCTCTGCGGACTGGGGTCGTAATTCATTTGCAGCACCGGTCCCATTTGCTCATCCTCAACCGTGGCCGCGAGGCCCCGGATGCGCGTGGTATGTTGGTGGGAGGCGGTGTCCAGATTTCCCGGATTTTGCCTTCCGTCCAGCGGCAGGTGGAGTTGGGGAGCGGGGGGATGGGTCGCCGCGTAGTCGTCGGCCATGATTTCCCGGAGCTCGCTTTCGGGGAGTGCGCGGTTGTAGAGGCGCAATTGGGCCATGTGACCGTAAAAGTCCTCCTGGTCGTAGGTCACGGACAGGGGGTCACAGCCGATGACCAGGCGTCCGGGGGTTACCGTGAGCTCGGTGACCGGGGCCTGGCTGACCACGGTTCCGTTCAGGTAGGTCCGGGCTTCCTGCCCATCGTTCCAGATCGCGATGTGGTGCCAATTTCCGTCCCGCATGTTTGGGAAGTCGGCCTCCGGGATGGAAGCTGAACTGTCGCTAGCGGTGCGGAATTCGTGGCGGATCTTGTAGTTGTCGCCGTCCAGTTTCAGGAGGTAGCTGCGTCCGCTGGTCCCCAGGACGCTGCGGATGCCGGAGGCACTGGTGTGGGGCCTGACCCAGACCATGGCCGTGTAGTGGAGGGCCGCGGCATCGAGTTCGGCGACCTGGTCAAGAACCAAGCAGTCACTTCCGCCATCAAAATAGGCAGCCTGGGCCATGACCGAATCGTTTTCCAAGTTGAGATTGCCGCGGCGCTCGATGCTGCGGCGGTAGAGAGAGTAATCGGAGTAGCGGTTGTTCTCTCGCTCGTGCAGGGGCAGGTACAGCAAGAGGCTGGAATCCGGGCCGGGGGAGAAGCCCGCGGGCCGTTCCTGGCGGAGCAGGAACCGCAGTTTGGCGGGGCTGAGGGTTTGGTTGTACACGCGCAGGCGGCCCATCGCTCCGATGAAATGGCGTTCCGGAGCCGAGCCGGCTTGCTTCCCGATGAATAGGTTGCCGGGGGTGGCCAGGGGACCGCGGCTGTTTGCTTCTCCGACCAGTTTTCCGTCCCGGAAGAGCTGCACTTTATCGCCGTCGCTGGTCACCGCGACGTGGTGCCAGGTATTGGTTTTGACCTGGCCGGGGGGGCTTTGCAGGGTGATCACTTCTTCGGGATTGCCCTGCCGAAAGGTGTGGACCAAGCTGCCCTCGGCGGTCAGGGCCAAGCGGAGGGCGGCGCCGGATTTTCCGATCAGGTCCATCGTGCCGGTCAGCGCCCGCGCTTTGATCCAGAGGGAGACGGTGTAGGTCGCGCCGATTTGGTCGAGGACTTCTGAGGTGACGATTTCGAGGGCGTCTTCTTGGCCTTGGATGTGAAGGCCCTCGGCGGACCATTCGTAGCCGATGGCCCCCTCGATGTCGACCCGGTACGCCAGGTTTCGCTGGCCCTGGAAGGGAGCAGAGGGGCCCTCGATGCTGACGGTTCCGATCAGGGTTTCCTGCAAGCGCGCGATTTCTTCCCGGGTGGTGGCCAGTTCGGCTTCCAGCGCGGTTTTCTGGTCGTCGATATTGGCTTGCAGGGAAGTCTGCTGTTGCTCGAGCTGGGCGTCAACGTTGGTTTTGTGTTGTGCCAATCCGTCGTTGAGGGTCTGGATATCGCCGTCGATCCCGGTCAGTGATTCCCGGAGGCGGGAGACATCTTCTTGGAGAAAGTTGTCGATGTGCGGCATGGGATAGCCGCGATACTCGGTGGTGTCGTCCTTCATGACTGGGTGATTTGGAAACGGATTTTAATCTGTGTTGTCATTTGAGCACCGATTTGCGGTGCAATGCCACCTTTTAGATCGGGCATGACCAATCCGGCCCGCCCGGAGGCGAATGGGGTATTGGTATGCGATGCAATCTACTGGGGTTGCGGCCACTTTTGTGCCCGAATATTCTGTGATTTTGTGATTCCAAGTTAACGAAAATCGCTTTTTGGTCAAATGACTGCAATAACAAAGGTATAGTATTGTGTACACAATGGGTATTTTAGGTGGAAAACTTTTAGGAACGTCAACTATAGGTTTCGGATACTTTGGGAAATTGCCCGAACTGAGTAGAGGAAATAGAAAAATATGTTATCGGAAACCGGTACTTGAGCCGGCTCAAAAGTCAAAAAGGTTGGCGGAAAGGGCGCTGCTGGCCATGTGGTCCGGCTGCGCCCAGAGTTGGTCAAACCAGCGGGGAAGGGCGGTGATTTCGGCGAGGGGGGTATGGACAAAGGGCTTGATGGCTGAGGGGGCAGTGCCGGCGGCCTCGGTGGTGCGGGTCAGCAATGCGGAGAGGCGTCCCGGATGGGCCCGCACGATGGCGGACAGAGGTTGATCGGCGCGGGCGTACCGGTGGCGCCGGCGCAGGTGGGGGTCGATGGGAGGGAGTTCCGGTTCGGAATCGGGATTCGGTCCCGGGGGGAGCGAGGGCGGAAGGTGAATGTTTTCGTCTTCCGGCAGGGCTTGGAGGAGACGAGAGCGGTCCCAGGGCCCGGGCGATTGGAGGATGTGGGCGGCGCGCCCGGCTACGTAGGCGGTGGCGATGGAACTGCCGTTGTGGAAGGTGGTGGGGTGATCGGGGTGGGGCAGGGGAACCCGGACACCGGGGGCGAGGAGATCGGGTTTGGCGGTTCGTGCGGCGGTTGCGGACCGGGATCCAGAAAAGCTGGCGGGACGGCTACCGGTAGCGCTGGCGCCGATGGTGAGGGTGGCGGCACAGGCTCCGGGAGTGGTGACCTGGCCGGGACCGTGGTTGCCGGCCGCGGCTACAGTGAAGAGCTGCCGCTGAAGGCCGGCTTCGATCAGGGGGGCAAAGAGGGCGCGGTGGCCGGGCAGGCCCAGGGCCACGCAAATCAGTTGGATGTCCGTCCGGCCGAGCAGGAAGTCAAAGGCGCGCAGCAAAGCGAGGAGGTTGTGGCCCCGGCCATCGGTGGCGACGACACAGAGCCGCGCCCCGGGGGGCGCGGCGGAGAGGAGAAAATGGCTGATGGTAGTGCCGTGGCGGCGCAGATCGCGGGGCCTACGGTTGCGGTAGAGCCGTCCCCACCGGTCCACTTCGTTGAAGTCCGCGACGCGGTGGGCGAGGGCCGGGGCGACACCGGTGTCGAGGAGGGCGAGGGTCATGGGGATGAGTTGGAGTTGGGGGCGGAGTGGGTTTGGGTTGCGCTCTGGATGGTTTGTGTTGGTGGGGCCTCGGTAGGTGTATCGGGGTTTTGAGGATAGGTGTAGGTGGCCTTGACGTAGAATTCGTCGCCAGGATCTAACGCACTGAATGGTAAGGAGACGCTGGTATAGATACATTCATCCTCGGCCGTGGTTCCAGATCTGATGCGATACCATTTGAAAGATACGTTGTCTGAACTGCGACCATCGCCCAATTCTGCGCAGTATTTATCTGGGTTGTTGGTGGTTATTGAAACTGTCGTGAAGTAATTGACCCTTAGTTTCTGGGAAACTGTGTTGGCAACAAACCCGGTATTGTCTTTGAATTCAACGGTTACACGGATGAGATGTCCAGCGTAGGCGGAATTCGGGATGAATGAGGCGTATTGCGAAGTATTGATGGTACTCCAGCTTGGATTCATATCAACTTCACCGATAGATTCCCAATGAACATAGGTAAAATTTGAGCAATCTTTGTTATTGCTCAAATTCCAGTCTTTATCGCTTGAAAGATTTTCGGCTTTCGGGTAGGTAAAAAGAAGGTCAACTCTTTTTGAAGGCGAGATTGTATCAATGTCACTCCCTTTATGCGTTAAACGTACGCTTCCAGGTTGATAAATCGAGATCTCTTTTGGGGGTTGATCGGACTCGATCCAACTGGGTTCATTAGTACTACCAAAATTATAGCAGACGTGCATTGTCTTTTGATGATTGGGGGTTGTTTCTGAAGATTTTAGCTTGAAGTTGGTTTCGTCTGAAGAATATAAATCGAATCCATCTCCGCCACCAAGTGGAGGACAAGCTATTTCATCGTCAGAGTCATAAAACCCAACTCGAATACTGAACGTACCTGGATTTACATGACTCACCTTGAGGGTGTAATCCTTGTCTTTAAGAAATTTGAAAGCTGGATATCCTCCATCAAGGTAGTAATAAGATGCTTGAATTTTAGTATCTCTGTCAATGGTATAGATTGATTTTTTGAAATCAATACAGTATTCGTATTTTTCGAAGTCAAATTCAATTTTCTTGTCTTCGCAATTGATTCCGTTGGTATTGAAATCATAATCCCAATCTGAAGCACTCATGAGCAGCGTTTTATTGCTCTTCAAGCGATGAAGTAGCGCGTTATAACTTAATTTCTTATAATTCCAATCGAGCTTTAAGTCGCAATTCTTGGCACGAATTCCGGTTTTAATGAAAGTCCAATTCCTTTTTTTGCCCTTGGGTATGAAATCAGCCCAATTTCTTGACCCATTGTCACCGGGAAGTATGATCTCAAGTTTAGTTTCAGTTGTACCATTAGTCTCAAGGTGTTTCCATTGATAATTTAGGCTGAGTGCAGGACGTCTTTGCATATTATGATCCCAAAGTTGTTTAGCCAAGACCAAAATCACTTTGATAAAATCAAACCTTATTTCAAGCCATTTTTTTTCCTCTTGAGAATAAGATTCCCATTCTTTTGCCCATGCTTTAGGGAAAATAAAGATTATAAAATCCAGTAGGTCTGGAATTTTGTACAATGCGTAAGACGACTTTGCCCGTTTGTCACTGCTCTTACTCGCCAGGATACATGAAACTATCAGGACTACAGATGAGGACAGGTGCTGTGTAAGTTTGAATCCCCATACATCCTCGATTCCCTTTTCGAATACTGGGCGGATCAGTATGAGATCGAAAACCACTTTGATCCAGGAGATAATAACGCTCATTAGCTCAAATGAGGTATACCACTTGTCATTTTTAGTGTAACCATTTTTTAACAGGTAGTCCTGATACAATGATAATGCGGAAGTGTTCAGTACATTTGAAGCCGCGTTCAAGCATAACATAGTAATTCTCCAAGCATAGTTTTTCTCGAGATCCTTGATTTTTTTTTCATCGAGAATGATTTTGAATATTATCTCTATGAATGGTTTTACCACCCCAAACGCAAGTCCATCAAACAGCCACCGTTTCCCAGACTTATCCCAATCCTTATAAGTTATAATCATCCCCATCTCCCCCAACTGCAACTTCTCCCCGGTTGCCACCCGGTACCCCAAGGTCAGGGGCACCGCCAGGCCCAGTGCGGGCCCACTCACGGCGGTAGCCTCCTCCACGTTTACCCCGAGTTCGCGCAGCCAGCCGGCCATCCGCGATTTAGAATCGAGCGGGGCATGCAGCACCTTTTGCAAAACCTCGTCCACCAGCACCAGCAGGTGCTCTATCTGTCCCAGGACTGACTCGAGGGCGTCAAAAGCTTTGTCCGCGACCGATTCCAGGAGGTCGGGAATCAAATCCAGCACGTTTTGCACCGAAAGTGCTTCCAGATCGGAAAAAATGTCGGTGAAACCGGCCAGCTCCTTCAACCAGAAATCGGGCGAGACCAAATCGCCCAGATTCGATTGCAGCTCCCCCAGCGCGCTTTCAAACCGCGTCTGGAACTCAGTCAAGTCGGGCAAGGTTTCGAGGAAGAAGCTGCCCCAGGAGTCATCCACTACCGATGCAGTTGCCCCCGCCGTCGTTCCGCGGTCGTTGCTCTCATTGCCGTCGGGGGCCGAGCCGGTGGACGTTCCCCCACTTCCCTGGTTCATTTCCCGGAGCAGGTCTTCCACCGTCCCCGGGTCCGGCAAGTCGCGCAAGGCTGCGTCCAGGCCCAGGTCACTGAACTTCTCGGTAAAGCCCTCTACCTTGTCGATCAGCTTCCGGACCCCGTCCACCTTCAGGTCTTCGGGCAGGATTTCGGTGACAAACTTGACCGTGTCCAGGGGGCTGTCGGGGATGGTGAACGCCTGGTGGACATCGATACCGGTCAGTTCCGCGATGCCTTCGCCCAGCTCGGCAAACACCGCGTCCAGCGAGCCGAGCAGTTCCTCCTTTTCGGCTTTGATTTCATCGAGGAAGCCACGCAGGCCCCCCAATAGATCCGTCAGTTCCGTTCCGGAGGGCAGTTTGTCCACTCCGGCACGCAGAAAATTTTCCAAGTCCTGGGCGGTATCGAGGATGTCGGGCCAGCTTTCCAGCAGGGCCTTGAGGTCGCCGGCGAAGTCTTTGAGGGCGGATTGTGCTTTGCTCATGGGAATAATTGGTCAAGGTGAAAAATCAAGAATAACTGGCCATCATGCCCTTCAGGCGGTCTTTGAGGCCGCGAAACGTGGCTTTGAGCGAGGAAATGTCCGCTTCCATCTGCTCAAACTTGCGGTTGCGTTCGTCATTGGGCGGTTGTCCCTCCTGCATCCAGCGCAGGTAGGCCTTGGTGAGCTTGGATTCGTAGCCGCTGGGGTAGCGTTCCCGGATGGAATCTTCGATCTGATCGTAGATCCGCTGCAGGGCGGCTTCGCAGGCGAGCCGGGAATGCAGGTGTCCGCCTTCCAGGGCTTCGTTGACGGTGCGGACCTTGATTTGGCCGCCGTCCAGGTATTCCCAGACCGGATCCAGGACGATCAAGCCCTGGGCGACTTGCTCGGCCACCGAGAGGAAGACGATCTCCTCGCCTTCCAGGCGCTCATCCGGGGCCAGGACCACCACGCCATCCCGGACCTGCTCCGACAGAGATTTGAGCATGATTTCGCCGTTTTCGATTTTTTCGTCGGGGGCGAGGGTCAGGCTGCCTTCGGCGAGCATTTCTTCGAGGGTTTTTTCCACGATGTCATTGTCGACGATCTTGTATTCCTTGTTGAGGAGGAGCAGGCCGTCGGCTTGCTGTTCGAGCAAGGACTTGACCACGATCTGGTTGTCCACGATTTTTTCCTCGGGGCGGAGTTCGATCAGCTTTTCGCTGACCTGTTCCAGGAGGGTCAGGGGGACAATGCGGTGGCCCGGTTCGATGCGGAAAAAGGGGGGCAGTTCCGGGCTTTCTTGCCAGCCCCACTCCATGGTGGTCGGATCGTAGGCGGGGAAGTAGTGCCGGGGATTGTGGTCGGCCGCGGGGGCCGGTTGGATATCCGCGCTGAAAAGGGCGGTGTAGCGATTTTTTTCTTTGATGATGTACATAGGTGTGGTTGAGATTTGGGGTGGGAGATTTAGGGGAGGAATACAAATTTGAAGGGGGCTCTTCGGCTGTCGTATTTGATTACTCCATTGCGGGTACGGGAGATGGCCTTGCCGTCAATTGCCAGGCCGATGCCGCTATCCGCCCAGAAAGCGTTTTCCAGAAAGCGTTTGACGTAGGCCTCCCAACGGGACTTTCCGACGCCGGGAGGACAGGCGTTGAGGACATTAGCGAGCTGGACCAGAGTTTTGAGTTGGCGTTCGCCCAGGTAGACCGAGCCGATGTTGAGGGTTCCGTTGACGATCCTTACGTGGGGGCCTTGACTTCCTCGGAAGCGCGCAGACCCATAAAAGTCATGATCTCCACGCCAATAGGCATTTCCGTAATGGACCAGCGGTTGCGGTGACCTGGATGTCCCAATGTCCACCCGGCCCTGGAACTTTGCCGTTCCGTGAAGGCTAAGGTGCCCGTGCAGATTCGATGCGCCGTAAAGGGTTAGACTTTGCGGTGACTTGGATGTCCCAATGTAAAGCTCACCGCTCGTAGCGATGCTGCCCTTTACGTCCAGTTGGTGCTGGGGCGTATCGGTTCCGATGCCAATCCTGCCTTGGGTATTGATAAAGAGGCGGCTCTTGTGGTTGACGCTCAGGCGGAGATAGTTGTAGGCACCGGTGATTTTGGTGCGGGCTGTACCCCAGCCCAGATGTTGCCAATCGTCGAGGCGGACGTTGCCTTTGCGCAGGTAGAGCAGTTCCGGTCCCGGGTGAGCCCCCGTCGATAACTCACCGAGGGTCAGTCCCCCACGGGCCCGGACGCGCCCCGCCACACTCAATTTGTACTTCTCTTCGGGTAAGCACCCAATGCCCACATTGCGCGCTGCGGCATTCCCGAATACCGAGATCGGTGTTTTCTCCACCGGCAACACCCAGGACCCATCCCAGTAACCGGGTACGTCCTCGTAGCTCAGGTAGATATTGGCGAATCCCGAGGGCGTATCTGACTGAATGCCCTTGATCTGGAACTCCAGATACCCGTCCGGGGCCAGTTCGGAGACCAGGGGGCGAATCTCAAACCGGGGCCTTCCACCGAGCTCATCTTTGTTTATCGCGATTTGGGTCGTAGAATTTGCGGCGGGGTTCACCGTGATGTTGCCCAGCTTACTCTGGGAAGTGAGGTCCCAGACTTCGCCCGCCGGATCGTCGAAGGTCAGGGTAAACATCGTGTACTTGGTGGTAGATTCCGAGCTGGCGTCGGTATTCGCCTCCGACTCGATCCGAAAGCCAAGCGCGTCATTGGCCAGCTCGTTCCAGATGCGAACCGTGAGTTCATTGTTCGAGCCATCGTTGAGGATCCGGTTGGTCCCCACAAATCCCACCCGGAGGGGAATGTTTTTCTTGCCGCGCTGGTTGACAATGTCTACCGGAATGGCCCGCTGCCCGACAATGTTGCCCTGGATATCGCCCTCAACCACGTCGGTAGTGCTCGGATCGTCGTAGCTGAGATCCTGGTAACTGAGTTCCACCGAAATCGAGCGTGCCCCCCCGGAACCGTTGGCGCTGTAGTAAGCAAACCGAAAGCTGAGGGGGCTACCGACCGGAAATCCCAAGACCGAGGCCCCGGTGTAATATAGATTGACCGCCAGCTTGCCGTCGTCCTCGACCACCGGAGGATCCGCTTTCCAGGACGGAGCGGAGTCGGCATTGAAGGTGAGGTTGGCGGGCTGTTCGGTGGCCCCTTCCTGGACGGGGGGCACGGAAAAAGTATTGGCGGCGAAGCGCAGCCGGAAGTGGGGCGCCCCCGATGCGGGTGCTTTGCTGCTCAGGTAGATCGTGTGGTCGGAGCGGTTGCTCACTTGCACCGAGAACGTCTGCGGAATGAGTGCATCCGAGATGTAGAGGAGATTCGGCAGGCCATCGTCCAGCAGCGAAAAATCAATCGGATAAGTGGTTTTGTAGGTAAAGTTGGCGGTGCGGTCGCGCTCGCGGGTGAGCCGGATTTCCTCCTCGGTCAGCACTTTGTCGAAGACCTTGAAGCAAGCGAGCTTTCCGTTGAATCCGCCGCCGATGATCAGGGCTTCGTTGAAGGCCGGGGTCAAACTCTGGTTCCCCAGTTGGAGCTTGCCGTCGCGGTAGAGCTGGGTAGTGCCATTCTCGTAGGTCCAGGCAATGTTTACCCAAGCCCCCCGGGCATCGCGGGTGCCGGTCCCGAACCCCAGGACATTGAGCGGCAAGAGGTCGTTGGGGGCGGTGTCGTCTTGGTTGAGCCAGGCACTTACCGTAAAAGCCCGAGGCAGGCGAAAGCGGGTATCGACGGCGAGGAAGGAACTCGTACCGTTGAATTTGACGCAAGCCCCAAAGGTGTCGTCCAGCACCAACTCGACCCCCGCTTGGGCTTCGCAGGTGTAGTTGTTGCCCGAGAGGTCATTTAACTGTTGGTCAAAAATTTCGTCCAGCGGCAGGTGCAGCGCAGCTTCGGGCAGGACGGTGGGAGATGTTGTACTCATGGTGTGTGAATTTTTTGCTTAAACAATGGGGGTGAGGTGGGCCGGAGGCACGACAAAGACGCGTTCCGGCTCAGTAAAGGTTTGCTGCAGGTCGATCTGGGGCGATTTGATGCCCAGGGCGGTGAGCAGGCTCCCGCGCTGGTCCGCCACGCCTTCGCTGGCCCGGAGGTGGGCGTAATCGCCGTCGTCCGGGGTGGTGGATTGGTAGCCGCTCGCCTCGCGCGTCCAGTGGATGCGTTCCGGGGCGAGGTATTCGTCATAGGCAAACTCCGCGACATTGATTTCTGAGGTCTGGTCCGGGACATCGGGGGTCCCGGGACGCACCGTGAGGCCCAGGAGCAGATTGTCGATCATGGCCGCTTCGTCGTTCAGTTGGGGCACCAGCTTGTGGCCCCAGAGGGCAGCGGGTGCTTTCTTTGTGACCGCTTCCCGGTCAAATCGCCCGATGATGTTGTCCTCCTCTTCCCCGGCTTTGTGGATCTCCACCTTCAGGTGCGAAGTCTCGACTTCTTTCAGGCCCATCGGGGCGATGCCAAAGCGGGACTGGTAGTCACCGCCGGCGATGCCGTCGGCGGTGCGGGCGGGCAGGGTCGTGCTCACGTTCAGGACCACGGAGCGGGGGTCCACGATGACCTCCGTCTCGCTCACTTCCTTGATCAGGCCACGCTCCACCCCGATGGTGAGCGGATCTTGCCCTTTGGTGGGCAAAAATGTCTCCACAAAGTCCTCCCAGGGGATGGGCAGTGGACTCGGTTCCTGGTCGTCACCGAAATTGATCCGCACCTTGATGAAGGCGAGTTCCACCCTGGCGTAACCCGAAAACTTGGGCCCTTTGATGAAGAGTTCCGCGCCCATTTCGATTTTGAAGCGGATGCAGATTTTGATCTTCAAAAAGCCAAGCTTGAAGCGGGCCATGAAGAAGACTTCAATCGCGATGCGCAGGTAGGCCTTGGCTTCGTAGAAAAAGGGCTTCCAGCCAAACATCAGGTCGATTCCCGCCGCGAAGGAAGCTTTGATCCGCCCTCCGATGGTAAATGATCGGATGGTGGCGTACCGTTCCACCTGGAAGAGCGCCTTGAGGTGGACCCCGGCCATGATCATATTGGGGAGCAGGGCGAAGTAAGCCTCGCCCTTGAGGGAAAGGACCTTCGAAAGCTGCCAATGAAATCCGATCCGGGGCACCGTAGGGTAGTGCGGCGGGGGCTTGAACTGGGGATGGTAGCCCCCAAGCGAAAGCACAAATTCGCCCTTGTGTGGCCCATCAAACCAGGAATAGAAAGAGAAGCCGCCGAAGAGCTTGCACTTTTTCGCCAGGAGGTAGGAAGCATCCGTGAGCACTGCGTCCACTTTGAGGGAGCGCTCGACGAAATCGTAGGTCGCGATCAACGCCAATTCCGCCACCGCGATCGGCTTTTTGCTTTTCGGGGGCACTGACAGGCGACTGACCCCGAGCAGATCCAGCCGGGTCACCCCCATTTTGTTTTTTCGGGGATTGTGCCCGAGGCTGACCACCAGCAAGGCAAAGGAATCCAAAATCTTGAACGAGCTGAATTTCAGCCCGATGGCGAAGAAATAGTTGCCCACCGCCGGCGGAATCGTGCGGCGGAAACTCTCCATCACCTGCAGTGGATTCCGGGAAAAGTAAGCGGGATCGACCGCCGCCCGCACAAAGGGGAAGTTCTTGACCTGGTCCACCGTCGGAAACACGATTCGGCGGTGGATCCCAAACCCGATGGCGATGCCCTTGATCGAAAGAAAGCTCGGGCCCACGCCCGTATTCAAGCTCAGGACTGCAAAAAGGAATAAACTCGGTTTGCCGTTGACCTTTTTGTAGCCGCCGAGGGCGGAAAGAGTAAACTTGGGCATGGTGATCGTGGCCAGGCCGTTGAATTCCGGTAGCCCGTCCGCGCCGAGGCTGCGGTAGAACATCCCGTTGATGCCCAGCTTGCCCTTGTTGTAGCTGATGGCGAGGCCGTCCAGGCTGAACTTGGGCTTGAACTCGGTGAGCGACGTCCCGATGGCCAGTCCCATCAGCGCGAGTTTCACCGGTCCCATCTGCATTTCCGCATCGATGGGCAGGAAGAGCTGTTGGTCCCAGACCCGGATTCCGATCCGCTTGATTTTGATCTTGCCGAAAGCGCGGTTGATCTTGAACCACTTGGTCATGCCGGGCCCGGTGAGTTCCGAGGGCTTTGGGTCGGACGGGTTCTGCTTGCCCGATCCTTGGGGAGGGGGGGAGTCGTTTCCGGTGGGTGGCGGCGGTCCTTGCTGGTCCATGGTGGATTGGTCCGCCCCAATCGCAAATTCCAAGGTATTGCCGAGGAAGGCGATCTTCCCCACGATGCAGATTCCTTTGGCGATGTGGGGGGGCACCCGGGTCACCCCGGAGGGGGTGATGTTGCGGATGCCGATGACTTCTTCGGGGGGCAATTCACCGGTGCTGAAGATGATTTTTAACTCTTCCAGTTCCAGGCTGCGGTTTTTGGCCAGGGACTTGCCCGCCATGGGGAGCTTCGCCAGGTCGATTTTGAGGCCCAGGGAAGTTCCCGCCACGTAAGTGGTTTCGGATTCGGAACCGTTTTCCTTGGGCTGATGGATGTTGAAAAACAGGCTGTCAAGGTCCAGGCTCCAGCCCCGCATGAGGGAGGCCATTTCTTCGGAAAAGCTGGCCAGGAGTTCTTCGTTGAGGGTAAGCGGTTCGCCGCCCTTGCCCCGGAACACGACCATGGTGTTGCGGGATTCCGTAGTGGGCAGGGTGCCCCGGCTCAGGTTCAGCTCCATATTGCCGAACATCAAGGCCAGGTATTTTGAGATGCCGTTTTTATTTTCGTTTTCCATGAAAATTGAGTTGGGGGGTTATACACGCCGCAGTTTGAGCCAGCCTTCGCGGATTTCCGTTTCGCCTTGGAAAATGGCCTCCGTTTCTACCGGGTCGATGCCCACTGAATAGCGGTCAAAGATGCTTTCCACGGTTTCTTCCCGTTGGGCAAATGCCTCGCCCAGGGTCGCCCGGCCCCGCAGTTGGTCGGCGACGATTTTTGCCCGGCCGGGGTCGAATTGCTGGTCTTCGTCGTCGTCCACCGGTTGCAGCCAGCCCGCACCCTCCGCACTTTCGGGGGCCAGGAGGTAGTCCCAGAGTTCCGCTCCATTGTCGGATCCGGTTTCGGTCCGCCAGGCCGCCACGAAGTCTGACTTTTCGATTCGGTTTTCCGAGAAGAGTTCGTCCCATTGATCAGGGGTGTCCGCCTTGCGCTCCACCCAGGACCAGGCGTAGCCAGTGTGTTCCCTCAGGGTGAGGTCGAGCTTTCCTTGTGGGGTGAGCAGCGGCGCTTGCAAAAAGGTCACTTCGATGTTGCGGAGAGCCGCTTCCCAATAGGTGGGAGGCAGGTCGATGCCTTTGTTCGGGAGAATGCCCACCGAGGCGTGGACTTTGCCCCGGACGTCCACCAGCAGGGTCATCGTCTGGGGAGCGTCGTCGATGCTTTGGTAAAAATTGATCGGGTCGTCCCCCTGCACCGTATCGATGTTGTCGGTGTCGACGTAATCGCTGCGGGTGGAGAAAAACTTTGCGTTTTCATTTCCCCGAAAAGAGATTTCTCCAGCCAGGCTTTGGTCTTCCAGCCAGTAGCCCACCAGGCCGTCATTGATCCGCCCATACTCGCCGACCCGCACCGGGAACTTGACCCGGGTAAAGGCATCGGTCGTGCGGTGGTTGCGCCGAATGTCATCCCGAAAGGTGTTCCAGCTTTGGTTGATCGCCGGAGGGCCGCTCAGTTCCAGATTGAGCAGGGCGCGCACCACCGCGACTGGGCGCCCTACCAGCATCGCGGGATGGTCCGCCCCCACCGGATTTTCTGGGTGGATATTTTCCAGGGCATCGAACAAGGTCCCGTTGAAGTCGTGGATGAAATCCGCGACCGAATCCGGGGCGCGGTCCTGCTGCTCTTCCACCTCATCAATGCTCCGCTGGATGAATTTCGCAATCCGCCGCAGGTGCGGATTGGGGATCTGCTCAATCGTCAAATTGCGGTTGCTGTCGATGGCCGGCCACCATTCTTGCCCCTGGAAGTAGCCCAGGGCGGCCCCTTGGGCATCGTAAAAAGCGAGGCTGCGGTCGAGGCGATTCGGAAGCAGCCAGCCACATACCGGCGAACTCGTCTGGTGGGCATTGGATTCATCGGTGTTTTGCTGGTGACTGAGCCAGCGGAAGCGCAGGCGGGCCGCCTGATTGAGCCGGGGCGGTAGATGGACCAGGTTGGGATTGCCCGGCACCTCCATCCGGGAAGTGGTGGTGATGCCGTCCCATTCCAGATCCAGAATCCGCCCGAAGGAATCCACCAGCCGCAGATCGAGCACCTTGCAACAGCCCGTGCGGATCGGGTGAAAGGCGTTCAGCGGTTGGGGAGCAGTCCGTACCGCCGAGCCCAAGGCCCCGGCCACTTCCCGATTGGAAAATTCCCGGTAGGTTCGGAATCCCAGCGGATCCTCCACCTCCAGTTCCGCGGTGCTTTTCTGCATCCGCAGGGCGTCTTGCAACCCGTCGAAGGTTTGAGAAAGGACAAATGTCGACTTGAGCGTACGGTAGGCACGAATGAGGTTGTGGACCGGGCCCTTTTCGGGGTACGCTTCGGGATCCGCCCGCCCGATTTCATCGGCTTCGGTAAACAAGGCCAGTCGCTCGATCAGCTCGTGCTCGATGGCCCGCTGCAGCAGCGGAGCGGCTTGCGGTGTGAGCAAGCTCGTCCCGGTATAGCGGTTGCGGTTGCGCAGTTGGACCGCTCCTTTGCCCGGCTTCAGGGCCAAGTCGGCGCCCGAGCGGGGCATTTCGTAGTTCTGGGTGATGAAGCGCGGATCGTAGTAGGGCCGTTCCGGCTCCTGGTTGCTGTGGAGGCGTGTGGGCATGAACTCAATCCGCCACTCGAGCAGGAAGGGGTTCCAGGGTTGGTGCTGCCAGATTTTGGGGGGGAGATCTCCTGGATTCTGGTAGTTTTCCGGGGTCTCGTCCCCGGCAAATATTTCCCCGACCGCCGCGAACAGGGGGGAAAAATCCAAGCCGCTTCCGTAAGGTGCATTCGTGTTGGAGGAGAAGAGCTGGCATTGCCACTCGGAATCGGCGCCGTAGCGGGTACTGGAGGTCACCGCCTCGCCTTCGACCAGGACCACGGGATCCTGCGGCACCCAAAACCGGGAAGCCGGGGTCGTTTCGAGCAAGAAGCGAGCTTGGGTGCGGCGCTCCGCGTTCAAAGATTTTTCCGCGACGTCCAGGTCGCGCAGCAATTGGTTGACCGCCCTGGCGATTTGGGCCGCCAGGGATTCCGGGTGGCTTTCCGGAGTGGCTTCGAGGCCGGTGATGTCTTCCTCCGCATTGCGGCTCGGTTCCCGCAGCTCTCCGACCGCCTGAAGCCGCTCCCGCAGCGGAGCCAGCGATTTCTGCTCGATGAAGTGCTTTACCAGGTCGGCTTCGGGATAGTCGTGGACCACGTGATCGCGGGGGTACATGCAGCCCATGTACTTGTACCAGTCGGCAAATAGCTGCTGGCGGAGGGCATCGATTTCGCGCCCCCGGCGGTCATACTTCTTCTGGAGTTCGTTGAGCTGGTGGAGTTGCCGTTCGATGGCCGGGGGCAGGTCGGCGATCTTGACTTCCTGGGTGCGCTTGGTTTCCTCGTCGGTGGTGGTGGCGGCATTTTCCTTGCGGATGCTCCACACTTCTCCCCCATTGACCGGTAAAAAGGCGTTTTCGTGGCGCATCTCCCGGAGGCGGGCCATGGTATCGAGTTTTTTCTGGTCCAGGCGCACCGCGAGTTGCAGGGCTTCCAGTTGGTTTTCGATGTCGGCCGCCGGGGTTGCGGGGTCATCGGCGTGGAGTTGCCGGGCCAGGGCAGCGGACAAGGCTTCGGTTCCGGTATTGGCGACGGTGACGCTGACCTGCGGAGTGGGGCGCTCATTGAGCGCATTTTCCTGGGGCGAAAAGCAGAGACTGCCCACGCAGATGAGCCCTTGGGGCACCGATTCGCCCTCCCATTGCCAGCCAAACTGGCGCTCAATGCGATCTTTGAGATCGGGATCTCCTGGCCGGTCCTGCACGAAGCGGGTGAGTTCATCCTGCGCTTCGTCCGCATACCAGCCGATCACTTCGTAGCGGATTTCCGGCAACTGTTCGGCCAGTGGAGCCGCCGAAGAAGTGCCTCCCCGCAAGCGGTCGTGAAATCCAAACACGCTGAAGCAGTTTGGGTAAAAAGCGGCAAAGGTCGGATCGCCGTAGCCGGTGGCATTGAGTTGGGGCAGGTACTCGGCCTCAGAAAAACTGGGACGCCAGGCGCTCAGCGGCATGTTCCGGCCCAGGTAGCGGTAGGGTTGCCCCCGATCCCCGGTCTGCCCGGGCGTGCTCACCGGGACGGCGACGCTTTGTGCGCTGCGGTCCACCCCGAGTGGTGCTAAGTAGTCGCTTTCTACGACCCATTGGCCCTCCGCTCGCCACTGGTGCGGCGCGGACCAGCGGTAGCGCGCGATCAGCCAGCGGTTCGGTACGTTGGGGAAGTTCAGGTCTTGTGACCCCTCGGTCAGGGCATCGGGGAGGGCCCAGTGGAGGTGGACCCCCCGGCTCAGGCGCATGCTCGTATTGTAAAAGGGCTCGGGGATGACCGACTCGCTCAGGTTGGGCGTATCGGTATTGAATTCCTGGAACGTGATCGGATCCCAGTAGGGCAGCGCGGCGTAATCTCCCGTGCGGTCGACCACCGGAATTTCTCCATTGTCCAGGCAAAAGGCGTCGATCTGGATCGGCACCAGCAAATAGTTTTTCATTGTCATTTGGTTGGGGTGAGGAAGCGGGCTTTGCTTGAACCGTCGGCCATGTACAGCCCAAAGTCGGCGGAGGTAAATGGTTCAGCGTCAGTCTTGGGTTCGGGATCCGTACTGAGACTGAGCACGGCCGCCATTTGGTCGGCGATCCCGGTTTTGTCGGCGGAAGTGAGGTTGAGCACCCGCTTTTCCGGGGAACGGAAGGGCAGGCCCATTTCCACGTTGTGGAGCGTGCCCAGCAGGCTTTTTTCCAACCCGATGAGTTGTTCGTCCGCGTTGTTCACCGGATCAAACCCGAAGTGCAGGCCTTCCGGCTTGAGATAAAGTTCTGTGGTCCGGACCTCGCCTTCGAACAGGGCGAGCAAGATGCCCGGCCCGATCCGCTCGATGGCGTGAACGTCCAGGGGTTTGGCACTATCCGGAAGGGCGTTTTCGTCGGCGTACACCTCGGGGTAGGCGCTGATCTGGAGATCGGGGTAGTCGTCGACAATTTCCGAGCGGAGCAGGAAGCCGGTGATCACGGTAGGGTGGAGGGATTCGATGAGGGTGGCAAAAGCTTTGCGGGGCGAATCTTCATCGTCGTTCCGGTCCCGCAGGCGCGGACCGAGGGAAAATGCCCCCGCCATGAGGCAGTACATCCAGGATTGATCGATGCGCAAGAAGCGGATGCTCTCGTCGGGGAGCAGGCGCTCGTCGGGGACCAGATAATTGAAGGGTAGCTCGGCAAAATGGTAGAGTTCTTTGAGCCAGCCCGTGATTTTTGCCCCCCGGTCCGAGGAGAGGGCCTGGGCGGCATTGTTTTCCGCGAAGGCAACCGCGTCCTGGGCTTCGCGGACATTTTGCTCGGCGAAGAGGCGGACATTGTAGGCGTTTTTCCACTGGGCCAGATCGCGGGCAAATACCTGGTCCTCCAGGGCCAGCGATCTCCCCAACTCAAAAGCGGCGGCGTAGGAGACGTCCAGCATCCCGATATCGGCATAGTACTGCAAGAGGTGGTCGCCGTAGGCGGGCAGTTCGGTGAGCGGATGCAGTTCGGAGGCGTCCTTGAGGGGCGACCAGGGGCTGTGGTACCAGGAGTAGCTGCGCTCACCGTTGCGGAAGTGGTGCTTCAGGGGAACGTAGCCCCGGCGCAAAAAAGCCGCGGCCCGTTCGTGGGAATCCGGGCGGGGCAGCGCAAGCGTGCCGAGCGCGAGTTCTTGGCTGAGTTGCTCAAATTCCTTGCCCTGGTTTTTGTCGTTGGTGAAGCTCCATTCGTGGAGGACGATCAATTGTACCGTACTGCGGGATCCGAAGTCAAACTTGCCGTCCGCCTGGTAGCGGTTTTCGAGGGAAACGAGAAAGACGTGGGCGCTTTTTCCCGGGGCGGGGAGGCGGTTGCCGAGCACGGTGGCCACTTCAAGCCCAGGGGTTGACTTACCATCCTTGGTGCTGGTGCGCCGGCGCACGTGGGTCAGCATTTTCAGCTCCGGCATTTCGGGCATGACCTGCCGCAACAGATCGCGCTTGACCTCGATGATGGTGACCGGATCTTTGGGCTTTTGTCCCACTTCCAGCGCGATGGGGGGGACGAATTCCTGTACCGGGATGACGCGCCGGACCACTTTTTCCTCGGTCATCTCTTGTTCCTCGAAGAGCAGCAGCGCGACCCAGGGGTCTTTGTCGTCCCCCCCGACCGCCGACCTTTCCCAGGGAAAAGTAGCGTTGCGCAGCGAAAGGTGGGGCAGGACTGCGGTTTTGGTGTTGAATGCCCCATTGGGGGGATAGACGGCGTGGATCTCCGCCGGAGGGACTTGAAAGCGGTGCCCCTGTACGTAGAAAGTCAGTTCTTGTTGGGGAGACAATCCGCCCCCTTTTCCGCTGGCAAATTCCTGCGTGACGGTCACCCGGAACGCACCGCTTTCCAGTGCCGGTTTCATGTATTGGAGAAATTGAATCTTGGTTTCCTGGGTCATAAGCCTATCTTTTTCGCTAAAAATCAGAGAGTGTAGTTTGCCCGAATGGCGTCAGTTCGCACATTATCAGAGGGGTACAGAATCCCATTTTGAAAAGATTTCGTCACGTTCAGCCGTTTGATTCGGGGGCAAACCCCGCCAAACTTGCCATCACGGCACTGGCCATCCGCGACACCGGTGGGTTTCGTTTTCCATTTTCGCTATGTTTTGGAGTATATCGCTTAAATTCCGTCAACCACACGCTGACTTGTTGCAATTTTTTGCCGTTTGCATACCCTCAATGAATACCATTTGGCAATTCCCCTCGGAATTTCAGGTGTCAAAAAGTGTACACAGTATCAGATTGTGCGGGGTTGTTTTTAGCCTTCCTTTATATTCAAGATCAGTTCCTAAGGTAGGAAATTTGGCTGTGGGGTCAAATACGTGCAAGAAAGAATAAATAATATTTCACCTAAAATGGATACAAAAATTGAATAATTTATGGATGTGTCAACCATCAAATTCAAGTCAATCGGTATTTAATGTGTACATTAATGATTTATTTATTGCCATAAGGGATGTATGATTGGCTGAGTCTCTCAAAAATACCGGCTCAATTGGGACTTGAGTGGACGGGCCGCTTACTTCAAGTTGAAACGGTAATGCCCGACCAAAGCGTGGCGTTCGAACGACAGTAGCCACAAATGCAAAATAGATTCGGTTTCCGCGCCTAAGTGAAAAATGGGCCCATCAATTCCAATGGTATGACTGTCTAAAAATTGGCCAGCCTCATCCAAAAGCAAGGCATAATAAGGATTTTTTGCTGTTTTGGTGGCATTGTGGGCCACGGCGGTCTCGTAAAAGGGGTGATTGCTGATGCCCATTGAGCTTTTCCAGCCTGCATTTGCTTCGCTCACCGGCAGTGTGGGAAACTGATCGGGATCCAGACCACCGAGCAGCAATCGCGTTACCTCATCGCGCCGCCGGTGCCGAAAAGTCAGCTCTATCTCCAGCAGGGTGTCCAGCGAAACTGGACTGCTTACCTCGCGGACGGCAGCGTCTTCCAGACGGAAAAATCGGCCCAGCTCAGTCGTTTTGGGATTTGATCGGTCGTAAAATCCGGGTGGTGTAAACGTCGCGAAGCGCGCGCTATCGGTCTGCAATTCCCGCATGGTGCGGAAGTTTTCTGGGTAGATGATTTCCTTGAACTTTTTTTTCCGGGCGCCCGCGACCGGATACATCGCGTCACTTTCGTCGGAAACTTCGGCTGCAACTGGCCGCAGTACTTTGCGCAAGCGGTCCAGATTTATCGGAGCGCTTTCCAGATCTTGCCAGTCCTCCAGGACGTTGCGGTAATCCGCAAAGGGCACGCCGTTTTTCTCGGCAAACAACTGTGCGTACAGGTCGTGGGGAAAATCAAACCAGCCGTGGTAGGCCGGTTGCGGACGGCCTGCGCTGTCCCGGAACAAGATCACTTCCCAGAGATAGGCGTTCAAGCAATTCCGCGCGACATCGGTGCGCACGATCTGGGAATTGGTGCTGGTAAATTTGTCCGGACCGAAACGCACTTGGTTCCGGTTGAATTCCTGGTTGAGCAAGGCAATGCGGGTGAGGTAATCGTCCTCACGCACGTGGGCGGGAATCGTAGGGATGAACTCGCTCAGGTCCACGTTTTTGAAGCGGACCGTGTCCGAAACCTCTGCCCGACCATAAAACTCCAAGTTGTAGCCTTCTTTTTCATTTCCCGTGACGCGCCCGCCGGTGAAGAAATCGTTGCGGTAGCCCGCTGCACGGTATCCGATGTCAGGGTTGTCCGGGTATTCTGCGTCAGAAAACTCGCGAATGGCTAGCGGAAAAGTGACGGCTTTGGCCGGGGGGGCGCTCACTTCCGGTGTGCTGCCTTTCGACTCGCCTCCGGAAGGGACACAGCCGGACGCGCAGATGAACAGCGAAACAAGAGCGGCAAAGGGGCGAATGATTTGCTTCATGGCGAAATGCTACAAATTGAGCGGCAATTATACGGCTTTTTGGATCGCAGCAACGCCGAAAATGGGGATACGTCCGGGCGGAATTGCGATTCAAGCTGAGGGCAAGGGTTTGTTATGATCCAGCGCCAGAAAATGCATTCGCAGCACGTGCTCGCCCACCTACAAGCGAAAAAATTCCGCATTGATGGCAAGCAAAGTCACGTCGGCGCAATCCCAAAATCGAACCTGGGCCACGCAAGGGCCGGTTAGAGGAAAAGTTGGGCTTGACCCAGCAATAGATTGACACGGCTTGCGTTTAGCTGAAAAAAGCATCTATGTCCTGTCCTCCGATTGTCCGGCCCCGTCTCTTTTATCAGCTTCTTGTCGGTGCGCTTTGCCTGGCGAAAACGAATGCTTTGGCGCAGAATATCTCCTTTCCCACCGCTATAGAGCCAGACACGGTTGAGTGTGAACGGCCCGGTCCCGCCAAATTTTCGGCGGCCCTGGCCCAGGGAGACTTTTTGGCGGCGGTAACGCTGGCGGAAACGGAGGCTGAATTGTGGTGGAGCCAGGCGGTCACCCAAGTGATCTGGCAAAGTGGCAGTGATGGGGGCTTTCCTCAGCCACCGGAAGATGCGGGGGCCTTGCCCTGGACGGAAGTGGAATACGCTTACGCTTGGTCGCGGGGCGACTACGCGCGGATCGGACGGATAAAAGGGGCGGATCGCAACGATGCTTTTCCCCGGATGGCTACCGCCTGGGCCGAAGGGAGCCGAACCCCGACCTTTGCGTTTCCGGATTCCACAGTATCCGTTCCGATGCGGATCAGTTCCGGTAAGAATCCCCTGGTTGAGGTCAAGGTCAATGGGGTTTCTCATTGGTTTTGGGTGGATACGGGGGCAGGGGTCACGGTGCTTTCGTCGCGGATCGCGCAGGCCGTGGGCATCGCTCCGCTGGGCGGCTATGCCGAAATTGGAACCTCCACCCGGCACCGGGTCTGGGGCCGTCCGGCGGTGATCGATTCTCTGGAAATCGGCGGCTTTTGTGCCCGGAACCAGCCCGCGGTGATTCTGCGCAAGCGCGATCTGGCCTTGCGGCTGTTCGGCATTCCGCTGTTGCGGATCGACGGCATTGTAGGTTGGCCGTTGCTGCGGGAATTGGACGTGGAGCTGAACGTTCCGGGGCGCACTCTGACCCTGCGCCCCTCGCAACCCGATCCGGCGGATTCGCCCCAGATCGGGTGGTACTGGCAACCTTTTGTGGAAGTGGCGACTCCCCCGGGCTGCACCTTGCGCCTCAAGCTGGACACGGGATCGGCGAAAACGTTTTTTCACCCCTCGGCCTATCCCAAGCTTGGTGTCGTTCCCAGAAACCAGACCCGAACTTTGCGCACCGGAGTGGGGGCCACCAAGCTGATGCGCACCGATCAACTGGAACGGGTCCGGCTGGTGCTCGGGGAGCAACTCGTGGAGATGGCTGCGGCGGAGGGGTTTCCCGAAGAGCCCAATGCCAAAGAAGAATTGATGCGGTTCGACGGAGTGATCGGCCAGGATATACTGGGGCGGGGAACGGTCCGGATCGACTTCCGCAACCGCCGTTTCCGCTTTTTCCGGGAAGCAAGGTGATCTGAACTACCGCTGGGGAGGGGATGGGCCCATGCCACTCACGGCTCCACGATGCGCACCCCGGCCCTGTTTACCGGCGAGGCGTAGACTTTGAATTCCAGCCCCAGTTCGCGGTAGGTTTGCGCGATGATGTCCCGCACGTGCCGGGCGGATTCGATGCCGTCGCACAGGGCAAAAATCGATGGTCCCGACCCGCTGATGCTGCAACCGAGTGCCCCCGAGGCCAGGGCGGCGGTCTTGACTTCTTCGTATCCGGGAATCAAAATCGACCGGACCGGCTCCACGACCACGTCTTCGAGAGACCGGCCCACGAGGTCGAGGTCATTGGTGAGCAGGCCAGCGACCAGTCCCCCGACATTGCCCCACTGCCGGATGGCGGCGGCCAGCGAAATGTCCCGCCTGAGGATGCGCCGCGCATCGGCGGTTTTGACTTCGATGTGGGGGTGGATGACTGCACAGCACAGCCGCTCCGGCGTGGCAATCGGCACGAGGTCGAGCGGGGCGTAGCTGCGCACCAGGACGAATCCGCCCAGAAGCGCGGGTGCAACATTGTCGGCGTGGGCGACGCCCGAAACCAGCTTTTCGCCTTCCATCGCGAAGGGCACGAGGTCGGCGCGGCGAAAAGGCCCGCCCAGCAATTCATTGGCCGCGAAGACCGCTCCCGCCGCACTCGCCGCACTCGATCCGATGCCGCTGCCCGGAGGAATGCCTTTTTCCAGTTCCAATTCGAATCCTTGAGTGCTCCCCAAGGCATCGAGCAAAGCTTGAATCGCCACGCCGCAGACATTTTGCGCGGGATCGGTCGGCAAGCCTTCCGCTCCGGTGATTCGGGTGATGCGGATGCCCGGCGCATCGCTCCGGTGCAGGGTAATTGTATCGCCGGGCAGGTCTAGGGCGAGGCCCAGGATGTCAAATCCGCAGGCGACATTGGCGACGGTGGCCGGGCTGAAGACGGTGATGGAGTTCGGCATGGGCTTAGACATTGACCACCCGGATGATATCGGCAAATATGCCCATGGCGGTGACTTCGGCGCCGGCGCCGGCTCCCTTCACGACCAGTGGTTGTTCCCGGTAGCGGTCGGTGGTGAACAGCACGATGTTGTCCTTGCCGTGCAGTTCAAAAAAGGGATGCCCTTGCGGATAAGACCGCAATTCCACGGAGGCTTGCCCGGCGTCGAGGACCGCGGCGACCTTGAGCCGTTCTGCTTTGTCGTCCGCCGCCTGGCGCAGGGCGTCGAAGTGGTCGGCGTGGGCTTCGAGTTGCGCGTAAAAATCTTCGATGCTTTCGGTTTCCTGGCATTCCGGGGGCAGGAAAGACTTGAGCGCGATATCGGCCATCTCCATTTCGTAACCGGCCTCTCGGGCGAGAATGAGGATTTTGCGCATCACATCTACGCCGCTTAGGTCGATCCGGGGGTCGGGTTCGGTGTAGCCTTCGGCCTTGGCTTGCTGCACGATGTCGACGAATCTGGTCCCCGCTTTGAAGTGGTTGAAGAGGAAGTTGAGCGTTCCGGAAAGCACGGCTTCGATGCGGTGGATGCGGTCCCCACTGCGAATGAGGTCCTTGAGGGTGCCGATCACGGGCAGTCCCGCCCCGACATTCGTCTCAAAAAGGTACTTCACCCCGTAGCGCTGGGCGGTCTGCTTCAGCGTGCGGTAGTGGGCGTACCCGGAGGACGCGGCGATTTTATTGGGCGTCACGACGGAAATATTCGCCCGCAAAATCTGGGGATAAAATTGGGCCACTTCGGCGGATGCGGTATTGTCGATGAAGATGGAATTGTGGAGGTTGGCGGCTTGCATTTGCCGGACAAACTCGCCCATGCTCATCGCTTGTGCGCTGTTCTCCAACTGGGTTTTCCAATCGGCGAGGTCGATTCCGATTTCGGAAAATGCGATTTTGCGCGTGTTGGCGAGGGCCACGACTTTGAGGTCGACCCCCAGTTGATCGAGCAGCCAGGGCTGCTGCTCGGCGATCTGGGTGAGGAGCACCCGGCCCACGGTCCCGACCCCGACGATGAAGAGGTGGGCTTTGACGGTGTCGGTAAAAAAGGCTTCGTGGAGGACATTGAGGGCCTTTCCGGCGTCGCCGGCTTCGATCACGGCGGAAATGATCCGTTCCGAGGAGCCCTGGGCAATCGCGCGGATGTTGACCCCATTGCTGCCGAGGGCGCTGAACATTTGCCCGCTCAGGCCCACGCGGTTTTTCATGTTTTCTCCGACAATCGCGATGATGGCCAGGCCGGATTCGACTTTGAGGGGGGTGACCTTTCCGGTGGAGATTTCGTAGGCAAATTCTTCGTTGACCGCGGCTTCGGCGGCGGCGAGGTGAGATTCCCGGGTGGCAAAGGTGATCGAATGCTCGGAACTGGCCTGGGTGATCAGGATGACATTGACCGATGCCCGGGCGAGGGCGCCGAACAAGCGCCGGGAAGTGCCGGGAACGCCGACCATGCCTGGACCGCTGAGGCTCAACAAGGCAATGTCCCGGATCGAGGTCATGCCCCGAACGGGGTAGCTGGTGGCGGGAATGTCTTGTTGGATGCGGGTGTAGTGGCCTTCGGGGTCAAAGGTATTGCCGACGTGGATCGGGATGTTTCGGTCGCGCACGGGCTGGATCGTGGGCGGATAGATAACTTTCGCGCCAAAGTGGGACAGCTCCATCGCTTCGTCGTAACTCACCACCGGGATGGTAAAGGCGTCGCCGACCTGGCGGGGGTTGGCGGTGAGCATGCCGTTGACGTCGGTCCAAATCTCCAATCGGTCCGCGCCCAGGGCGGCGGCCAGGATCGCGGCGGTGTAGTCGGATCCTCCTCGGCCGAGGGTGGTGATTTCCTGTTTGGGTGCGTGAGAAGCGACAAATCCGCCGACCACCGCGATGCCTTCCCGGTCGCCCAGGCGGTTTTTGATTCGTTCATTGGTGGCGGCGAAATCCGGGCGGGCATCCCCAAAGTTGCGGTCGGTCAGGATCAGGTCCGGGCTGGCAAAGTGTTCGGCGGGCAGTCCCCGGTGCTTGAAGTGCTCGGCGATGATGTAGGCGGAAAGGCGCTCCCCAAAGCTCAGGACCAGGTCCTTGGTCTTGGGGGACAGTTCGCGGACGAGGAAGACACCTTTGAGGACGTCTTCGAGGTCATTGAGCAACATGCGGACCTGGGCCAAGGCTCCGGACTGGACCTGCATGGGCAGAAGTTCGCGGACGGCTTCCAGGCTGCGGTCGGTGATGCGTTGCAGTGGGGCGAGGTAATCTTCCTGACCGGCGGCGGCCTGGGCGGAGCACGCGATCAGCGCATCGGTGACGCCCCCAAAGGCGGAAACCACGACGACCAAGGGAGCTTGGGGAAGCCGCCGCTTGACAATCGCGGTCACTTGCTGAATCCGTTCCGCATTGGCGACGGAAGTGCCGCCGAATTTTAAAACTAACATGAATGATGGGTTTTCAATTTCCAATTGGTGCGTTGGGAAAGCGCAACCAACATAGGGTTTCTGGTTTTCGCGGCCCTCCGGAAAGATTATCGGCAATCAGAAATCCGGCCCTCCGAAATCAAACTACGCGCTGTACGATTCCTACGATGTCCATGACGGTGGCGCCGATGGCGAATTCACCGATGGCGCGGAATTTCCACTCGTCGTTGTGGCGGTAGAGGGTGGCGATGACCATGGCGGTTTTGTCTTCCATATCGGAGAGTTGGTAGCGGCAGATCTCGGTGCCCGACTCGTCCACTACGCGGCAAAATGCGTTTTCGATGCGGGGGAAGCGGTGGCCGCTGTAGCTGGTGACCGTGAAGGCGAGGTACTTCGCATCGGGGGAGACCTCGTTGAGTTTGACGGTGATCACTTCGTCATCGCCTTCGCCTTCGCCGGTCAAGTTGTCTCCGCTGTGGACGATGGATTGGTTCTTGCTTTTCAGATCGCCGTACCAGATCGCTTCGATCATTTTTTTGTTGGCGTCGAGCACGAGGCAGGAGCCGTCCAGATCGATTTCGGTGCCTTCGGTGGCCATGTCCCAGCCCAAACCCATGCGAACGGTGCCGAGGGTTTTGCCGGCGGTTTTTTCCAGGGAAATGCGTTGTCCCTTGACAAGATTGACTGCCATAACCAGTGATTTTTGGTGGTGAATGAGGGGACGAAAATCGGCAATTTTTCGGGCTCAGACAAGCCGATTTTCCTAAGGTGGCGCTGGTTCGCAGGGATGAACTGGTCCGCGGGTGATAAACGGCAAATGGTTATCTTTGCACCATGCGTGCGAATGTCCCCTCCAAAAAGAAAAAGACCTACTACGTGCAAGACGGGCTGCGGAACTATCTGCAAACCCACGGTCGGGAGACGCCATTGCCCATTCGCTACGAAGACTTGCGGCGCTTTACCCGATCTTTTCCGCTGTACGACCTCGACGGAAACGATACCTATTGGGAAACCGTCCAGTACGAGCAGAACGAGTTGCAAGAGTTGGTCGAAAATTTGACTTTCATCTATGCCTTGCTCAAAGCGGGGGGCGACGTCGAGGTAACCCAGCACCTGACCGTGGCCCGAATCGATTTTTGCAAGTTCGGCAACTCAAATCCGTTTCGGGTCCGGATCATCAACCGGCTGAACGACAACTACGACCACTTCTACGTCAAAACGGCGGACGCTTCGCGGATTTACGGCCTCGAATTGGAGGACTTGCTCTCGCCGAACCGGATGCAGTTTCTGGTGGACGGCCAGACGCTCATCGAGGAGCATGTTCCGGGCGTTCCGGGAGACTTGTTTATCAAAAAGTACCTGCCGGCGCTGCACGAATTTGATCAGATCCGGGTTGCAAAGGAGTTTGTCAAGTTCAACGAACGCTGTTTTGTGCGCTTACTGGGGGATATGCGGGCCTACAATTACGTGGTCGACATCACGCCGGACATCGAAGGGTCGCAGTACCGGATTCGGGCGATTGACTTTGATCAGCAGTCGTACGAAGGCCGCAAAAGTTTCTACCTGCCGCAGTACTTCAAAGAAAACAATCCCATCATCTTTTTGGGCATTCAGCACATGAGCCCACAGACGGTTCGGCAGTACCAATTGGAGGAGCGGACCATGATTGCGGCGCGGATCATGACGGAGCGGGAGCGGACAAATGAATTGCTGGGGATCATGCGGGCGGACCGGATCTCTTCCTTGGACAAAGTCGAGCAGTTGCGGGCGGAATTGGCGGAACACCACCTGACGGAGCTGTTTCAGCGGTGTGTGACGATGGGAGAAGTGGTCGAAAGCAACATTCGCCTGTTGCTGAAGAAGGCGTTTCGGCAGAGTATTGCGTCTTGAGAATTTCCAATTGCTCGATTTTCAATTTCCAATGGGCGCTTCCTGAACGCGCATCCTTCGGTTAATGGAAGCCCTTCCCAAACCCTGATCCTTCCCGTAAACGCATTCAAATTTATCAATTTGAACACCGCGCGGCGGAGGTCGATTTCTGATTTTCCATGGTCAACTCTTGAATGCGCGACCTGCCACTACGAAACCCGGTGCTCAACCCGCTTCCCTCCCGCAATCACCCGGGATCCCGCGCCGGATAAGGGGGCATTTTCGGGTCGGGGCCGGGGCTGGTCCAGTTGATTTTGCAGGAAAACTTTGAGTAGTTTGCGCCTCAGTCGGGGATTTTAGGATGAAGCCACTTACCACTGTATCGCCCATACGCTCTCGCATTGTCCTGGCTACCATATTTCTGGTATTCGCAGGCTTGTATTGCTGTATTTCGGTAGTGAATCACTTGCTGTTTCGGACCCACACCGGCGACTACGCTTATTACAGCCATGCGATCTACCAATTTTCGCAGTTCCGCCTGGGCGAGTACATGGTCACGACCGGCCCGTATTGGCACACTTTTGGGGACCACTTCGAGCCGATTTTGCTGTTGGTGGCGCCCTTGCGCTACCTATTTGGGCAGTGGACGGTGATCGTGATGCAGATCGGGGGAATTTTGTTTGGAGCCTGGGGCTTGTTTCGCTACGTGCGCTACCGCACGGGCCGGGCCTGGTTGCCCCATTTGGCGGCAGCCTATTTTTGCTCGTTTTGGGGGATCTATTCGGCGCTGGCCTTTGACTTTCACGCGAGTGTGCTGGCGGCCATGTTGGTGCCCTGGTTTTTTGATGCGTTTGAGCGGGACCGCTTTCGCCACGCCCTGATCTGGTACGTCCTGTTTTTGATGTGCGCGGAGAAAGCGGCGATCTGGGGCATGTTCATTGGGCTGGGGGCGGCCCTGATGTACCGGCGGGACCGGCGCAAGTGGCCGGTGGCCCTGCTGGGTTCGGTGCTGGCCTTTGGCTGGCTGATGCTGGCGGTGAAGGTGATCATTCCCTATTTCCTGAAGGAAGGTGAAGTATATCGGCATTTTCGTTTGAAGCATTGGGGGGAAACGACGGGGGAAGCGTTTGTCTACCTCGCCACCCATCCGCTGGAAGCCCTGTCGGCCTTTTTCTTCAATCACCTCCCGGATTACCCCCGCGGCGACCACCTCAAGCTGGAATCCTACAAGATGATCCTGCTTTCGGGGGGATTGATTTTGCTTTGGCGGCCGCAATTTCTGCTCATGCTCTTCCCAATTTTTGTGGGCAAAATGTTGAATGACCTGTCGGTCAATTGGGGCATCAATATCCACCACAGCATCGAATTTGTGCCGATCATCGCGCTGGCGGTGATGGGCTGGCTGGTAAAGTTGAAAAGTGCCCGGTTGCAGTACGGGATTTTGGGATTCCTGGTGGTGCTGACCCTGACCTCAACCTTTGTATCGTGGTCGACCCGGTACGAACCCCACTACCGGCGCTCCCACAGCGATGTCTTTTGGGAAGGCCACTGGAAGCGGGAGCGCTACGATCCGGCGGACATCTACGAGGCAATGGAATACATCCCGGACGAGGTGTCGGTGTCGGCCACCGAGTGCATCCTGCCCCACGTCGTGATGCGGGATACGGCCTATCGCTACCCCAAGTACAACGATGCCGCCTACGTGATCATCTGCCTCAAGGGCGATACCTATCCAGCAGATCGGGAAGAGATCGAATGGCGCACGGAGGTGCTCATTGAAAAAAAGAAGTACGTGGAAATATTTCGCAATGAATCGGCGGTGGTGTACCGGCGCCCTGGCGTACCCCCGACAAATTGAATTTGGGAAGCCGGAGAAACCACTTTCATTTGACGCTTCAGAGGCGGTTTAAAATTGGTTTGTGAAATTTGCTGGCGCAGATTTTTTTGTCGCTCAAAGCTCATTTTGGAGTCCATAGCCCGAGCTATGGGCGAGAAAATAGCTGAAGAGAGGCGGAAAAAGATGCCTTAGCAAAATCACAGGATTAAATTTAAACCGCCTCTCAGGCCGATCAGCCATATTTCCATCCCCTACATCGATTTTTGCACTGTTGGGAACACGAGATTTTTTTATATTTGTTCCGCGTTTCATTCACCAAGTACCAATCGATCAAAGACCAAATACTTTCTTAAAATCGCCTATGAGCTGAAATTCTACGCTTTAATTACATACAGTTGTAGTTAACAAGAAACTTTCGAAGAAAAGTGAAGGGTAGAATTTTGCATAAAAAATCGACCGTACAGATTGCTCTTGCCGTTCTTTGCGGGTTCCTGCTGGGACTCGGGACTGCGGCAAAAGGCGCGTCGCCGACTGATTTCGGGAACGGGGCTCTTACCGGAGGCTGGCCGTTTGATTCGGTCCGGCACGTCATCATGCCGGTAGATACCCCACCGCCAACTCCGGGCGATCCCACCACGACGTCCGACCCGGGCGGCATCAAACTGAATACTCCACCAAACATCAAGACCCGCTTTGAACTCGACGAAGAGGGCACGGGCTACTACATCCACGAAGAAGTCGGCGACATTGATATCCGTCCGCCTTCGCACATTTCTTTGGAAGAATACTTGCAGTGGCGCCGCGAAAACGGGGTCGAAGAATTCTGGCAGGAACGCTCCCTCAGTTCCAACGATTTTGTCGATGGCGGAGCACTCGCGCCCAAGTTTGCCGTCAATTCGGAGGCTTTCCGGGACATCTTTGGCGGTGGCAGCGTGGAAATTCGTCCGAATGGTACCGCGCTCATCGACCTGGGGGCCGAATTTAACCGCAGCCAAAACCCTTCCCTCCCCATCCGGCAGCAGCGCAACGCCAACATGCGCTTCGACCAGCAGATCCAGCTCAACGTCGTAGGTAAGATCGGGGAAAAGCTACGTTTGAACGCCAACTGGGACACCCAGGCGACCTTTGACTTCGAAAACCAGCTCAAACTGGAATTTACCGGTACCGAGGATGAAATCATCCAAAAGATCGAAGCCGGTAACGTCAGCCTCCCGCTGAATGGCTCACTCATTTCCGGGGGACAGAACCTCTTCGGGATCAAAGTAGCGATGAAGTTTGGCCCGGTCCTGGTGACCTCGATTGCTTCCCAGCAAAAGGGACGGACTCAGGCGGTGACGGCGACCGGTGGGGCACAAGTGACCGAATTCCGCAAGAAAGGCAATGAGTACGACGAAAATCGCCACTTTTTCCTGAGCCATTTTTTCCGCAACCGCTACGAATACGCGCTGCAAGGCCGCCCCAACATCAACTCGCCGATCACGATCACCCGGGTCGAGGCCTACATTACGAACAACAACAGCGCCTCAACCACGGACAACCGCAACGCGGTGGGTTTCATCGACCTGGGAGAAACGGAAATTGCTCCGAATGGGGGCTTCCCCAACCAACGCGGGGTGCTTTTCAACGATCAGTGGACCCAGCAGGCCACTTTCCCCGACAATGGCGCCAACGACCTGTTCCAAACTTTGAAGGCGGCGCCGAATGCGGCGGACTACGAAGACAAAACCTCGGTGGTCGATGGCCTCACGAATAACCTCGGCCTGATCAACGGGGTGGACTTCGACCTGATCGAAAACATGCGGAAGCTCAACGAAAACGAGTTTTTCTTCCATCCACAACTCGGTTACGTCTCGCTGAATACCCCACTTCAGCCCAATCAAGTGCTCTACGTGGCCTTCGAATACATGCAGGGCGGGCAGGTGTACCAAGTGGGGGAATTTACCCTGGACAAGCCCTCGAATGACCTCAACAGCAATGTTCTGTTCCTCAAAATGCTGAAGCCGGGTCAGGTACGTCCGGTTTACGACGGCGCACCGTATCCGACCTGGGATCTGATGATGAAAAACATCTACAGCATCGGTGGTTTTGGGATTACGCGGGACAATTTCCGGCTGGACATCATGCTGGACTCGCGGACACAAGCGGGTGACATTCCGGTCCTGCCTTCGGGTCCGCAGCGCAACATCCCGCTGATTCGGGTATTTGGGTTGGACACGTTGCAGAACAATGCCCAGCAAGGTCCCGATGGAATCTTTGACTTCCTGGAAGGCATCACCATGGTTCCAGACAAGGGCCTGGTGATTTTCCCCGTGTTGGAACCCTTCGGTGACTGGCTGCGGGCCCAACTGGAAAATGACCCCGAGGAAGTGGACCAATACGTCTTCGACACGTTGTACTCGGCGACCCGCATGGACGCCATCCAATACGGCAATGACCGCGACCGCTTTTACATCGTGGGTTCTTACCAAGGTCGGAGTAGCTCGGAAATTCCTCTGAACTCGATCAACGTCGCTCCGGGTTCGGTCAAGGTCACCGCCAACGGAATTACCCTGCAAGAAGGGATCGATTACCGGGTCGATTACAACATCGGCAAGGTGATCATGCTCAATGAAGGCATCCTGACCTCGGGGCAGGAATTGAACGTAACTTTTGAGACGAATACCCTCTTCGGGATCGATACGAAGACGCTCCTGGGAACGCGGGTGGATGTATTGGCCAGCAAAGACATCCAGTTTGGGGGGACCATTCTCCACCTGAATGAGCGTCCCCTCACGAATAAAATCAACATCGGCGACGAGCCCATCTCCAATGTGATCTGGGGACTCGACGGGGTACTGCGCAAGGACAGCAAGTTTATCACTCGGATGATCGACAAGCTGCCGCTGATCCAGACCAGCGAGATTTCCACGGTCCAGGCCCAGGGCGAATTTGCCCAATTGCTGCCGGGTCACCCCCGGGCCATTCAGGTCAATGGGGAGGCGGGAATTGCCTACCTAGACGATTTCGAAAGCGCCAAGACGACCTTTGATCTGATGGGCTTCCGGGCTTGGACGCTGGCTTCGTATCCGGGGGACAATGGCAACAACAACATGTTTGTGCCGCAGGGCGGTTGGAATCCGGCTTTGTCGCCGGGCTTTTCCCGGGCAAAATTGGCATGGTACTCCATCGACCAAAGTTTCTACTTCGGTGGCGCTTTTGGCGGCAATACGCCTTCTTTTCCCTCGGACAACCTGAACAACCACTACATGCGGCAGGTGAGCCCGACCGAGGTTTTCCCGAACCAAACGCTCTTGGTAGGCAACAACCAGCAACGGACATTTGACATGCGTTTCGTGCCCAACCGGCGGGGGATGTACAACTACGAAGTCTCCGGTGCGGTGCTCAATCCCGACGGTACGTTCCAGAATCCAGAAGATATGTGGGGGGGTATCCAGCGCCGGACCAGCGGAAACACGGACTTCGAGGCAGCAAACTTTGAATTCATCGAATTCTGGATGCTGGATCCGTTCATTTACGATCAGGAAAACAGTGGGGAATTCTACATCAATCTCGGTCAGATCAGTGAGGATGTACTGCCGGACAATGTCCGGAACTTCGAAAATGGTCTTCCGGGCGACCCGGCGGATACGACCTCGGTGGCGCAAAATGAATGGTCTCGCTATCCGCTCACTACGCCGCCGATCCAGTCTTTTAACAATGAGCCGGAGTCGCGCGAGTTCCAGGACGTAGGCCTCGACGGGCTGTGGGACGACCTCGAACGGGAAAAGTTTGACACCTCCATGCTGAACCTTGCCGCCGGGGTGCTGAATCCGGGGCCACTGGCGGCGTTGCGCGAGGACCCCTCCAGCGATAACTACGTCTACTTCCGGGACAATCCTGAGACGGTGATCAGCATCCTCGAACGCTACGAAAAATTTACCGGTCTTGATGGCAATACGCCGATCAACTCGGTGGAGGACGGTTTCTCCACCCAAGGGTCGCCGAATCCGGACACGGAGGACTTGAACCTGAACGGTACGCTCAACACGAACGAGGAATACTGGGAATATAAGATGAATTTCCAGCCCTCAGAGATGCAGATCGGGCGGAATTTCATCGTCGACATCATCCCGGCGGACGTCTCCCTGCCCAACGGCAACGTCGAGTCGGTGAACTGGTACCAATTCCGGATCCCCTTGACTTCGGGCAAGGCGATCAATAACATCCAGAATTTCAAGGCGATTGAATTTGTCCGGATGTACATGAAGGGGTGGTCGGAGGAAGTGGTGCTGCGCTTTGCGCGGTTCCAGTTGGTGTCGACTTCCTGGCGGACGGTGCGGGACTACCTGGGTGAGCAAGGCGATACCCTGATCACGGATCCGCAGCCGGGTACGACCTTCGAAATCGGTACGGTCAACGTGGAAGAGAACAGCAACCGCCAGCCTTTCCCCTACGTACTGCCGCCACAGATCCTCCGCCAGCAGCAAGTGGCAAGCCCGCAGCCGGGGCTGTTGCAAAACGAGCAGGCCATCGTGCTCAAGACCTGTGGTCTCCAGGACGGTGACGCCCGCGGGGCATTTAAGCTGGTAAATTTTGACTTCCGATCTTACCGAAGGCTCAAGATGTGGATCCATGCGGAGAATGTGCCGGGATCGGCGCAGGACTTCCAGGAGGGAGAGTTGCGCGCATTTATCCGCCTGGGGTCGGACACCCGAGAGAACTATTACGAGTACGAGATCCCCATCGGTCCATCGGAGCCGGGGGCGACCGACTCCCTCGGCATCTGGTCAAACAATATGGACATCGAATTGGCGGATCTGGGGGTCGCGAAGTCGGCCCGCGATGCGGCGGGCTGGCCGGTGATCAACCGCTTCCTTTACGAAAATGTGGGGGGATTGCCGGATGGCCACCGGGTGTACGTTGTGGGGACGCCCAAGCTCAGTGACGTGAAGGGTCTCATGATCGGGATCCGCAACGAAAAGGACGGCCTCGGCCCGATTTGTACGGAGGTCTGGATGAATGAGCTCCGGCTGGTGGATTTCGATGAAGAGGCCGGCTGGGCGGCCAATGCCCGGGTGAGCCTGAAACTGGCGGACTTTGCGACGATCAATGCTTCGGGGAGCATCCGGACGCCCGGTTTTGGGGCATTGGAGCAGAAAATCTACAACCGAAGCCGAGAAACCACCCGGCAGTTTGACGTGGCGGGGAACTTCAACCTCGGCAAATTCTTCCCGAAAGACTGGGGCATTCAGTTGCCGCTCTACGTGACCTACGGGGAGCGGGTGGTGAATCCGGACTTCAACCCGCTGGAATCGGATGTCCGAATGACGAATTACCTCGAAACGATCGAGGCGAGCGCGCGGGACTCGGTACTGTTTTCCTTGCAGGACCGCCGGGTCAACAAGTCGATCTCGATGAACAACATCCGCAAGGTGCGCACCCGAAGACCGACGGCTTCGACTGGTCGGGGCGGCGGCAAAGGCGGCCCGAAAACCCACCCCTGGGACATCGAAAATTTCGCCCTGTCATTGTCCTACAATGAGACGTTCTCTTCGAACCACCTCACCGATCACAACATCACCACGAATCACCGGGCGCAGATCAGCTACAACTACAATTTCAATTCGAAGCCCTGGGAGCCGTTCAAGAAAGCGAAGAAGAAAAATCTGATCACTGCTTTCAACTTCAATCCGTTGCCCAAAACCTTTTCGGTGTCGGTCCTGGGGGATCGGCGCTACGAAGAGAATGAGATCCGGACGTCGGCAAATGGCATTCCGATTCAGCCTACCTGGCTGAAGAATTTCTCCCTCACGCGGACCTACAATCTCCGCTGGGACTTCACCAAGAGTCTGAGCTTGAACTACACGGCGACGAACACGGGCCGGGTGGACGAGGCCCTGGTCGGACCGACGAATGAATTCAACAACGATACACTTTGGCAAAACTTCCTGAGCTTCGGTCGCCAAGAAGGGGCCTTTGGGCTCGATTCCCTGGGCCGGGACAAGACGGTCAACTTCGGGCGGAACATCCGCTTCCAGCAAAATGTGGGCCTGAACTACATCCTACCGTTTGATAAGTTTTCTCTCACGAACTGGATCAACGGTACGGTGTCGTACCAGGGGGGCTACAACTGGCAGGCCGCCCCGGACAACAACCTTTCGCTCGGGAACCAGATCAACAATAGCCAGAGTCTCCAGGCAAACGGTCGCCTGAACATGGACAACTTGTACAACAAGGTTCGCTTTTTGCGAAACTTGATGGCGGATGCCAAAACACCCTCGGGCGGCCGTCCGCGACCGGGAACGCGACCGGGCGATGAGGACAAGGAGAAGAAGGACAAAAAGAAGAAGAAGAAAAAGAAGCGCAAGAAGGACGAAGAAGAAGGCAAGGAAGGTGAAGAAGGCGAAGAGGAGGAGGAAGAAGAGGAAGACGATACCTTTGCTTTCCTCAAGGCGCTGGGCAAAGGCATCGGCCGGGTGCTGCTCAGTGTGAAGAACGTGGACATGACCTACGGGCGCAACATGAGCACTTCGATTGCGGGTTACATGCCGGGGACGGACAACTTTGGGCTGGATTTCAATTACAGTTACATCGATCCAGAAGGCAATTTCCAGCAGGGTCCGGGAACTGCCCCGGGGATTCCGTTTGTGCTGGGATGGCAGCCGGAAGTGTGGCAGCCCTCCAATGTGGGGAATGAGTTCCTGCTGAACCAATTTGCCGCGAATGGCTGGATTTCGAACGACCCCAATCTCGCGACCCCATTCAACCAAAACTGGTCGGAGCAGTTCTCAGCCCGGACTTCGGTGACGCTGTTCAGGGATTTCAAGATCGATCTGAACGTCACGAAGAACCACTCGCGCAATTACTCGGAATTGTTCCGGTTCAGTGACATCACCGACCGCTTCATGCACGAAAACCAGTTGCTTACTGGGCAGTACTCGGTGTCGTACATCTTCTTGGGCACGGCTTTTGAGTCGAATTCGGCGGAAACCGGGACGGCTTTTGCGGAGTTGCAGGGCAATACGCGGCGGATCATTTCGCAGCGCCTCGCGGAATCGAATCCGGAGTACGCGAGCTTCCTCGCCAATGCGGGGGTCGCTCCGACGGACATTCTGACGACAGACGCCTATTTCCAGGGGTACTACCGCAATTCGCAGGATGTATTGATTCCGGCGTTCCGGGCGGCTTACGGCTCGGGCAAGGCGGAGTCGGCATCGTTGACGCCCTTCCCGGCCATCCCGCTCCCGAACTGGACGATCAACTACAATGGTCTCGGTCGGATTCCGGCGCTGAAGGAGATTTTCCGCTCGGTTACGATTCGCCACAGCTACCGCGGTACCTACACGGTAGGGGGCTTTACGTCGAATGTCCGCTTTGATGGCAATCCCTCGACGGGTTTTGACGATACGTTTTTCGGGGCTTCACTGGATCCGATTGCCGGAGACAGCATCTACAACATCCGCAGCCAGTACGTGATTCCCCAAGTGGCTTTCAGCGAGTCATTCGCCCCGCTGGCCGGTGTCAATGTCAACTTCAAGAACGGCATCTCGGCCAGCGTGGACCTCAAGATGAGCCGCAATGTCTCGATGAGCGTGGGCAATACCCAGATCACCGAGAGCCGGAATAAGGACTTCAGCATTTCGCTGAGTTACAGGAAAGACAAATTGAACAAGACTTTGCAACTGTTCGGTCGTTCGCTGAATCTGCAAAACAGCCTGAACAGCCGCTTGGAGGTGAGCTTGCGCGACAGCAAGACCCGGAACCAGAAGCTTGATTTTGAAGGGAACGAGGACTTCACCGGAGGCAACTTCATGCTGATCATCAAGCCGAGTATCGACTACGTGGTCAACAGCAAGCTGAATGTGCGGATGTACTTTGAGCACACGCGGAACCGTCCGGCGATTTCGACATCGTTCCCGAGCTCGTTCTCGGCGGTCGGCTTCCAGGTCCGTTTCACTCTGGCAAATTGATCTGGGGTGTTGTGGGGTTTCCGCAAGCAAAAATGGCTCTCCAGAGGAGGGCCATTTTTGTTGGGAGGAAGGTCAATAGCTGGGTTTGGGTGCAATCGGAGTTGGTCAGACGGAGGTATTGATCGTCAATCGTCGGTAAAGAGGTTAAAGATCAATGCAGCACTGCCCTCGGAAATGCCTTTCTGTAATCCACAATTTGTCCGGCCGTCGAGTATTGGCGGAATTCGTTTTCTGCTTTTGTGTAAGCCGAAATTCTAAAGTTTGTGCTGTTTCTTGATTTCCTGAATTTGATCAATCGGGAGATCGGCGATGGCGGCAATTTTTTTGATCGGCATGCCTTCGGACAAGAGATTAATAATCATTTCAATCTTGCCTTCGATTTTTCCTTCAGCTTTTCCCTCAGCTCTTCCTTCAACCCTTCCTTCAACCCTTCCTTCAGCTTTTCCTTCAGCCCTTCCTTCAACTCTTCCCTCTGTTTTTCCTTCAGCGACGCCCTTCTGGTAAAAGTGATCTTCCTTGATGTCAAATGTCAATGGCATATCTTTTGCATTTTCACTGAATACATACTCCAATTTACG
>JBCCQH010000041.1:0-55465 GCA_039024435.1 Bacteroidota bacterium | reverse complement strand
CGTGAGAGTTGAGCAAGATCACCCCATCCGCCCCAATTCCAAACCGCCGGTGGCACAGCCCGGCATAGTAATCGTACTCATCCCCGCGCAACTCCCCGGCCCGGTTGTCCACCAGCACAAAATCATTCCCGGTTCCGTGATATTTATAAAATCGCATTGTAGATTTCCGATTTCCGATTTCTAATTGCTCAATTTCTGGTTTCCGATTTTACCGCAGCCGCCAGCGGACAACGCCGGGCCGTCCATTGAAAATTCTCCCATTGAAAATTGAACATTCTATACATTCTTCATGCTGAGGGCGATGCGCTTGCGGTCGAGGTCGACTTCTACGACTCGGACCTGGACTTTTTGGGCAACCTTGACGACTTCGTTGGGGTCGCGGACGTAACGGTTGGCCATCTCCGATACGTGGACGAGGCCGTCTTGGTGGACGCCGATGTCCACAAAGGCACCAAAACGGGTGATGTTGGTCACGATTCCGGGCAATACCATCCCGATTTCCAGATCCGACATCTCCTCGACGCCTTCCTGGAACTGGAACACTTCAAATTGGTCACGCGGGTCGCGCCCCGGCTTGGCGAGTTCCTTGAGGATGTCCTTCAGTGTCGGCAGACCCACGGTGTCGGTAACGTAGTTTTGTGGGCGAATCTGTTTGCGCAGCTCCGCATTTTCCATCAAGTCACGGATCGTGCAGCCGAGATCCTGCGCCATCCGGTCCACGATGTGGTAGCTCTCTGGGTGCACCGCCGAGGCGTCCAGCGGGTTCCCGGCATCCCGAATGCGCAAAAAGCCCGCCGCCTGTTGGAAGGCTTTTTCCCCGAGCCGCGCCACTTTGAGCAGTTCCTTGCGCGTACGGAAGGGGCCGTTTTGGTCGCGGTAGGCCACAATATTTGCCGCCAGGCTTGGACCCAAACCCGACACATAAGTCAGCAATTGTTTGCTCGCGGTATTGACCTCGACCCCGACGCCGTTCACGCAACTCTCCACCACATCGTCCAGACTCTTTTTCAAGGCCGTTTGGTCGACGTCGTGCTGGTATTGCCCCACGCCGATGGATTTCGGATCGATTTTGACCAGTTCCGCCAGTGGATCCATGAGCCGCCGACCAATCGAGACCGCCCCGCGCACGGTCACATCGTGGGTGGGAAATTCTTCCCGTGCCACCCCGGAGGCCGAGTATACCGAAGCGCCACTTTCATTGACCATGACGACCACCACTTCTTTGCCCAGCCCAATGTCCCGCAAAAACGATTCGGTTTCCCGACCGGCGGTTCCGTTGCCCACGGCCACCGCCTCGATTTTGAATTCCTTGACCAACTGCCGGACTTTGGCCGCGGCGTGGGCGGTGCGGGATTGGGGCGGATGCGGATAAATCACGTCGTTCCGCAACAACTTGCCCTGCCGGTCCAGAACCACAACCTTGCAACCGGTGCGAAATCCCGGATCCAGCGCCAGCACGTTTTTCTGCCCCAGGGGGGCGGCAAGCAACAATTGGCGCAGGTTCTCGGCAAAAACCCGAATTGCCTCTTCGTCCGCCTGCTTCTTGCTGTTGAGGCGCATTTCGGTCTCCATCGATGGGGCCAGGAGGCGCTTGTAACCATCCTTGACCGCCTGGGCCACCTGGTCGGTCGCCGGTCCGTGCCCGCGGAGGAATAAGCGGTCCAGTTGATCCAGGGCCCGGTCTTCCTCGGGCTGGATCTTCAGGGTGATGATCTTTTCTTTTTCGGCCCGGCGCATGGCCAGCAGGCGGTGCGACGGAGCGCGTGACAGTTTTTCCTCCCAAGCAAAATAGTCGCGGTACTTGGCCCCTTCGCGCTCTTTGCCGCGGACCATCTTGGTTTTGATGGTGCCTTCCCGCTCAAAAATGCGGCGCATCTTGGTGCGGGCGCGCTCGTCCTCGTTGACGCGTTCGGCGATGATGTCGCGGGCTCCGGCCAGGGCGACTTCGACGTCGGAGACTTCCTTTTCCGGATCGATGAACCGGCGGGCGGCCTCCTCTGGAGCGGTGCGGTCTTGGCGCTGCAAAATGTTGGCGAGGGGTTCGAGTCCCTTTTCCCGGGCAATGGTCGCACGGGTGCGCCGCTTGGGTCGGTAGGGCAAATACAGGTCCTCCAAGGCGGTCAGCGTCGTAGAAGCCGTGATCCGCTGGCGCAGTTCCGGGGTCAGCTTTCCCTGGTCCTCAATGCTGTTGAGAATGGTCTGCCGGCGTTCGTCGAGGTCCTTGAGCTGTTTGGCTCGGTCTCGGATCTTCTGAATGGCTACCTCGTCCATGCTGCCGGTTGCCTCTTTGCGGTAGCGGGAAATGAACGGCACGGTTGCCCCCT
This sequence comes from Bacteroidota bacterium, assembly GCA_039024435.1. Lineage (GTDB taxonomy): Bacteria > Bacteroidota > Bacteroidia > J057 > JADKCL01 > JBCCQH01. Next base: position 53,141 of record JBCCQH010000041.1, on the reverse strand, counting down.
CTCCCAGCAGGGTCAGAACCGCCGCGACGTTGCGCCGCGCGGTGTTCAATTCGGAAGAAATGGTATCAATGTATCTCGAATCCATAGCGATCAGTTTGAAACGCAAAATTAACAAACGCCGGATTGGGAGGCGGTTTAAATTTAATCCGGAAAAAGCAATTCCCACCGGTCGAGCCTCTGCCCCCCTCAGAGGGCGAAAAAAGCCGTACTTTTGCCCCATGGAACCGATGCCGGCTGAATTCTACCTCGCACGTACGCGGGCCTGGACCGAGCAGTTTGTGGTTGGGCTGCGGCTGTGTCCCTTTGCCCTGCCCGTCCTCGACGCCCAGCGGGTCCGGTTTGCCTTCAGCGAAGCCCGGGACGAACGCACCTTGTACCTGCATTTTCTCCGGGAAATACAGCTTCTGCTCGACCACTCCGCCGAAAACATCGAAACGACCCTGCTGGTCCACCCCTTTGTCCTGCTGGACTTCCTCGATTACAATGATTTTCTCGCTACCCTGGACGATGCCATCCGGGTCGCCGATCTGGAGGGCGTGATTCAGGTGGCCAGCTTTCACCCGGAATACCTCTTCGGGGGCGAAGATCTCCACGATGCCAGCCACTTCACCAACCGCTCCCCCTACCCGATGGTCCACCTGCTCCGGGAAGCCAGCGTAGAAGCGGCCCTGACCAACTATCCGGAAAGCCGGCGCATCCCCGAACGCAACATTGTGACCATGCGTGCGGTGGGCGTGGCGAAACTCCGCACGATGCTCGCCGAGCTATAAGTCAAATCGGTTTCCACCGGCCCGGCCGTCAATCACCAGGTCCAGCCCTGCAACAATTCAAGGAGCGATTCCTGGGGCCCGCCGCGCCAACGGAATCACCTTTCCGTCCGATATCTCCACGGTGGGTTGCTTGCCCCGATTGTAGCGTTCGATGTGGCGCAAATTGATGAGAAAGGACTTGTGTCCGCGGAAAAAACCGACACTTTCCAGCAGCTCTTCGTACCCTTTGAGCGAGCGGGTAGAAAGGATCTCCCGGCCCCCAACCAGGGTCACGCGGCTGTGGTTGCTCTCGGCCGCAATGCGCAGGATGTCGCCGATGCGGACAAACTCGATGCCATTTGCCTCCGGAATGGCCATCTTGCGGTGTTCGGCCGCGACGGATTGGTTCCGCACCATCCGCTCTACGCGCTCCGCCTGCACCGCAACCTCATCTTCCGGCAATCGCCCCAAGGCCCCCATCAGCTCCTCCGCCGAGATCGGCTTGAGCAGATAATCAATCGCGGCAAAGCGAAAAGCCTGCACCGCGTGGTTGTCGTAGGCCGTGGTAAAAATGATGTGAAAATCGGGGCGTTCAAAACGCTCCAGCAACTTGAAGCCGGTGCCATCCACCAGCATGATGTCGAGAAAAATCAAATCCGGCGCCGTCCGGCGGATCAGGCGGTAAGCTTCGTCGATGGCCGGCGCCGACCCCACCACCTCAACCCAGGGAGCCATCCGGGCCAGTTGGGTGGTCAATCCACGGGTCGCAAGCGGTTCGTCGTCAATGATCAGGCCTCTCCGATTCATATTGTGTCGGTTAGGGGTAGAACAAAAACTCCTGCCCGATGATCACGGAATCGAGCCGTTCGGGCACCGCCAAGTCAACCCGAAACAGGCCACTGCGCCCGCAGACCCAAAACTGCCCTTCGGGACGGTGGGCGATGTCCTTGGCTCCCCGGCTGATCCGGCGCGCATTGAGGGGACGCACCCGTCCGGCTTCCCGCCGGAAGAATTTCCGGCTGACCATGTACAATTGGTCCCCCACCGAATCCCAATGCAGCTTGGTTGTCCCCGAAAAGCCCCGGGCGTAATCTTCCAGTTCCCAGTTGCGATGGCGAGAAGCCTGCATATGCCATACCCCATCGTCTTGCATGGCGATAAATGCGGTGCTGTCATTGACCGCCACGAGATCCGAAACCGGCTCGGCGCCTTGATTGGGAAAGGGTTAATACTGAAAGACGGTATTGTCGGGCAGCCCTTCGTCGGTGGAAAAGAGCCGAAATTCGTAGCCGTCGTAGCGCACCGCCCCCCGATCCGTTCCAAACCATAAAAAGCCCGTGCAGTCCTGCAGCGCGCAGTAGACCTCGGAACTCAGCAGCCCGTGTTCCACCCCAAAGCGCACCATGCGGAAACTTTGGGCGGATACCTTCGGAACGAAGCCGACAAATAGTGCAACCAGCAGCATTTGCCCGGCAACCGAAATCCAGCATTGCTTGTTCATTCTTGTTTGTGGTCTTGGTCACCCTCAATATAGAGCTTTTCGTACAGTTTTATTTTGCCGGGGAAAAAGATGTCAACCATCGTTCTGCCCCCGGAATTGCTTCGTGGGAAAATCCGCGCGTGCGCTGGCCAGGATTTTTCCCACCGCGGATTGGGCGCATTCACCCAGGAAAAAGTCTCCCCGGAAATCCGGCCGATCCCCGAAAAGGCAGCTATATTTGCGGGCAAATGCAGCATTGCTCCCCATGACCCGATCCCAAGCCAAAAAGGCCCTCGCCGCCGCCCGTTTGCCCTTGCTCGACGCCGAGGACCGCGAAGGACTCCTGCTCGAGTGGACCGTGTTTGAGCCGGAGCAAAGCGAACTCCGCGAACTCCCACCCGACCTGCGCACCGAATTGCGCAATGGTTTGGAAATCGAAGATGCCCGGGACCGGCGGCTCGATCCCCTCATCTTGCTGGCCATCCGTCAGGAAATGCGGGGGGTGCGCAACGGATACCTCGCGGCGGAGTTGCGGGCGCTTGGGATCGCGGTAGAGGCAGTGGAAGGGGAAGAAGAAAAATTGGAGGTCTGTCCTTGTTGCCACTTCCGGACCTTGCTCATGCGCCACACTTACGAGGTCTGCCCGGTGTGCTTCTGGGAGGACGACGAAACGACCCGCGAGGATGAATACAGCCCCGGCAACGCTATGACCCTGCGCCAGGCCCGGAGCACCTATGCGGAAATCGGGGTGGTGGACCCCAGCATTGCGGATTTTCGGGTGGAAGAGCCGGAGCGGATCTATTTAAAGGCGTGAAGCACGGAATCGAGTCACTTTCCTTGGCGCTTGCGGGCGGAAAGTTTGGCCGGTTCGATGTGGTGGATGTTGATCCATTGCTGGTCGGGCACGCGGGGGACGTCGGAGGGGCTACCCATGGCCGCGCGGAATGCCTGTCCGGTCACTTCCCGCAAATCGTTGGCGATCCGGAGGGCGGCCTCTTCGGTATTGGGGTGAAAAAACATGACGGTGCTCGAATCCTGGAGCCAGGAGGCGGGATTTTCGACTTCGCGGTTGAGCAGCACGTGGTGGTCAGCTTCCCGGAGGTAGCTGTCGACCGCTTGGCGCGACCGGTCTGCCACCCCAAAACTGTACACGTTTAGGCTGACGCGGTCGCTGGCTTCTCGGCTTTTGTATTCCCGTGCGAGTTGGGTCGCGGTTCCGTAATCGGCTTGCTCCACCAATTCGGTTACGTTGCGCAAGACCGTAAGGGTGCTTTCTTCGCGGGCTTCCAGGTCGGTTTGCGCCGCTTCCAATTCGGCGCGGATCCGCTGCAAATTATCGGTGCTATCGGCCAGCATTTGGGTCTTCTCTACCAATTCGGCCTTTTTGTTCTGCAGTTCCCGGAAGAAATAGAAGGTTGCCGCCAGCACGGCCACCAAAAACAAAAGCGACAGATAATTGATGCGCTTCGCCGTCCTGACTTCATTCTCGGTGGTGGGGTCGCCGAAATTTCCCATGTTTCCTTGATTATTCGCGTAATTGATTGGCGCGCAATTCGATCCAGCGCTGTCGGGTGAAGGCCGCCCAGCCTCCGAGTACCGCCGAGCTTCCCAGAACCGACATGAACACCTTTTCTTTGAAATCGCCCTCGGACACGGTCCAGGCAAATCCTACCAGTCCGATTCCAATCAGCATCAACAACAGGATAATTGCTTTGAAAACGTTGTCCCAGCGGGTGGTGGGGCTTGTCCGCTTGCGCCGCAACGGCACCAAATCACTGATCCCGCGCGCCAGTTGTTCGATATCATAAGCAAATCGGCGGTTGTCCACCCGGGCCAGTTGGCGGTTGAGCAAGGGGTGCAGATCGGGCGGCAACTGCTTGCGCTGCGGCAGGTCTGCCCCGTTGAGCAACACCGGTACGACCCGCAGGTCCCGCTCCAGGGAGCGGACAATCTCCTGCCGGACCCAATCGTGCTCCTGAAACAGGCGGTGTCCCGATTCGCTGATCCAGGTCGGCCCGATCAGTACCAATACCACGACACTGTCATCGAGGGCCTGTTCCAGGACTTCCGAGAAGTCCATGCCGGGCGGGATCTTGTTGATGTCTTTGAAAACGGCGGCCGTGCCAAAGTACTTCACCAATTCGTTGTACAGCGCGACGGTAAAGTCGGCACTGTCCGCACGGCGGTAACTGATGAATATCTTGCTGGACACAGCGGCAATTTACGACTTTTCGCCGTTGAATAAACCCCGATTGCCCCCGCTGCCGATTGTGAAGACTCAGGTGGGCACCGTGGACGGGGTCACCCGAGGCGTCGTGCCCAACTGCCGGAGCATACGCCCATGGTCACGCAGTGCCGCCCAAAACGTACGGTAACTGCGGTATGGGATGCCGTATTCTTCCGCGGTGTGCTTCACGATCTTGGAAATTTCCGGGTAGTGAACGTGCGAGACATGGGCAAACAGATGGTGCTCAATCTGGTAATTCAGCCCGCCAATAAACCAGGCGAGAACCCGGCTATTCGGCGCGTAGTTGCTCGTCGTTTCGAGCTGGTGCACGGCCCAGTTGTTGTCCACCGAGCCCTCAGCCGGAATCGGAAAATCCGCCGTGGTCATGACGTGGGCCGTCTGGAAAATGATGCTCAGGGTGAATCCCGCAACCAGGTGCATCGTGAGGAAAGAAACAACAATCACCCAAGGCGCCACCGGGACGACCAGCAGAGGAAGCACCAAAGCGTAGCCCCAATAGACGATCTTCCACAGGACGACCGAGATGAACTCTTTGCGCAGTTCGGCGTCGCTTTTGATCAGCCCCAGCTTGCGGTAGCGGAAAACCCGGGAATAATCGCTCTGCAGCACCCAGTTGAGGGTCAGGATGCTGTAAAAAAACCAGGCGTAGATGTGCTGAAAGCGGTGAATAGCGCGCAATTCCTGGTGCGGAGAGAAGCGCAGAATCCCCCGACCGTGGATGTCTTCGTCCACCCCGTCAATGTTGGTGTAGGTGTGGTGGAGAACATTGTGCTGCAACTTCCAGAGGGTCGCATTGCCCCCGAGGAGATTCAGGGTCAGCCCGAGAAAGTTGTTCGTTTTCTTGTTTTTGGAAAATGAGCCGTGATTGGCGTCGTGCATGATGCCCATCCCAATGCCCGCCATCCCGATGCCCATGACCGCCCACAGCGCCCAGACCAAGCCCGGAGCGGTGATCAGCCCGGAAACGGTGAGCAAATAGGGAACAAAGTACAGCAACAACAGGACGATCATCTTGACCACCGTGCCCGAATTGCCAAACTTCGAGACGTCGGCGGTTTCAAAATACTGGTTGACCCGGGTCCGGAGTGTATTGTAAAATTCTCGGTCTTTGCGCCGTGAGAATTTCGGTTTCGTGTGTTTCATTTCAATGTTTTTAGGACTCAATTCCTTGCGACCAGCGCCATAACCGTGGCGCGCATACTACCTAAAATAACGGCGCAAATATAAGAAGGGAATGGCAAGGAAGGGAACCGTCGGCGGACAAATGTTCAAAATGAAATTGTGTGGCCAAATCTGCGCAACTCCCGCGTAAACAAAGGGTTACAAAAAAGTTATGGGAACACTTTCCGGGCACAATGTCCCGAGCAGTCACACAAAAAAGAAGTTCTGCTGGGGGTGGATTTTCGGATCAAAATCGGTCAAGCTCCCGTCTTGCAAGACCTTGATTGCGTAGCCGAGTTCGTCGCGCAACAAGTGGAAGCATTTGTCGCGGTTTTCATTTGCCCAGAGCTCGCAGTAGACCAACGGCCGATCCCGCTTTAACATTTCCTTTCCCCCGGCAAATACGAAATACTCAAAGTTCTCCACATCGATCTTAATTGCGCTCACCGCCTCGGTCACCGCCCCCAGGTCATCGAGTCGGTGCTGGGGCACGGTGTAAAACTGGCCCTCGTTGTACTCGGTGATGGTTTCGTGGACCGCGTGGCTCAAGCCTTGCATCCGGACATTTTGCACCTCGGGCATGACCATTTTCAGCTCGCCTTTTTCTGCGCCCAGGGCAAAGCGGTGCAACTGCACATTGGTGAACTTAAAGTACTTTACGATGCGCTGAAGTGCCGCATAGTTATCCGGAATCGGCTCGATGGCGTGGACCATCCCCTGGGGACAACGTTTGGCGAGCAAGGCGGTCATGATCCCGATGTTCGCGCCGATGTCCAGTACCCGGGCGTCCGGCGACAACTGGGCCAGAAAATGGTGAAAGTCACCTTCGCGGCGGTCCCAGCGCAGGGTCCAGATCTTGAATAGCGAGAAGACAAACAGGTAGCGCGGGAAGCCCAGCAGCCGTTGCAGTGCGCTTTGCAGGAGTTTTTTCATCGCGCGGGCAAGTTAAGCCGATACCGCTTCTTCCGCTTGCAATGCTGCCCCCGCTTCGCGAATGGTTTTGATCCCGCCGAGGACGTTGATCACCTGGGGAATGCCGTGGGCCTTGAGCATGGAAGCGGCGATCATGGACCGATACCCCCCAGCACAGTGCACGTAGTAAGTGGTCTCAGGATCGAGTTCGCCGGCCCGCTGCTCCAAATTCGAGAGCGGGAAAGTCGTAGCTTCTGGAACGTGGCCCACGGCAAATTCGCCGGGCTTGCGTACGTCCAGCAGCGGTGCGGGCAGAGCGTCGAGCATTTCCCGGGCGGTTACCGATTTCACGGCATCTACCGGCTGACCGGCGGTCGCCCAGCTTTCCATCCCGCCTTGCAGGTATCCGACTACGTTTTCGTATCCCACCCGGGCCAGGCGCACGATTGCTTCTTCTTCCTTGCCCGGCGCCGCTACTACCAGAATCGGGCGGTCAATCGGGATCAGGGTTCCCACCCAGACCGCGTAGCTGCCATTGAGACCAATGCTCCACGCACCCGGAATAAATCCCCGCTCAAACTCATTGGGGTGTCGGGTGTCTAGGACCAAAACCTCGTCGTCCCGGGCGGCCACTTCCTCCGGGGAGAGGCCGCGGACGTTGCGCCCCAGCACTTCGCTCAGGCGCTCGTAGCCTTGCATATTGATGCGGGCATCCTCAAAGAAATAAGCGGGAGGCGCCGGTAAATCTTGGGTGACCTCCGCGATGAACGCCGCGCGGGTCATCGGTTGCAGCGCGTAGTTGGTCGCTTTCTGCACCCCAATGGTGGACCAAGTCTCCTTGCCGATCCCTTTGCCGCAGGAAGAACCCGCCCCATGGGCGGGATAGACGATGACCTCGTCGGCGAGGGGCATAATTTTGTTGCGCAAGCTGTCGTACATCATGTCGGCCAGCATCTCGGGCGTAAGGGGCCGCTCGGATTTGACGGCGAGGTCAGGTCGTCCGACCGCTCCCACAAACAGGGTATCTCCGGAAAACAGCGCGTGGTCCTTGCCGTTTTCGTCCCGCAGCAGGTAGCAAGTAGATTCCGGGGTATGGCCCGGAGTGTGCACAACCTTAATCGTCAGTGCGCCCAGGCGCAACTCCTCCCCATCCTCAGCAACGTGTACATCGTAAGCCGGTCGGGCATTGGGACCATAGATGATCTGCGCCCCCGTCGTCTGGGCCAAATCCAAGTGTCCGGACACAAAATCGGCGTGGAAATGGGTCTCAAAAATGTATTTGATGCGGGCGCCGCGCGCGGCGGCCATTTCTACGTACGGCTCCGTTTCCCGGATGGGATCGACGATGGCGGCTTCGCCGTTCGACTCGATGTAGTAGGCCGCTTCCGAAAGACACTTGGTATATAATTGCTCGATGTACATCATTGTATCTTGCTTGGTGAACGGAACAAAATTATAAAAACATCCCGATCTGTCAGTAACTCAGTTTGCACAACCCGGTACTGGGCACGGTTTTATCCGGCGCTCACCCCGGTATATTGCAGCGATTTCAGGGCTTCAGAAAGTGGATTGAGCATTTCTTCGGTAAAATCGAGGTGGGTAACCAGACGGACGAGTTGCCCCCCAAAAGGCACGCCGAGCACGCCTTGAGCGGCGAGATCTTCCAGGAAACGGACCGGCGCCAGGCCATCCACCAAGCGGAAGACCACGATGTTGGTGGCAACGGGCAGGACTTCGGCGACGTAGGGTTGGTCCTGCAACATGCCTTCGATGAGCCGGGCGCGGCGGTGGTCTTCCTTGAGGCGTTCGCGGTGGTGGTCCAAGGCATAGATCCCGGCAGCCGCCAAAAATCCCGCTTGCCGCATCCCGCCGCCAAACACTTTGCGTACCCGGCGGGCCTGGTGAATGCGGTCCCGGCTGCTCAACAACAGCGATCCCACCGGGGCGCCGAGTCCTTTGGACAGGCAAATGGAAATCGTGTCGCAGACCGCGCCATAATCGGCGGGGGTTTCCGGCGTCTCCGCCAGGGCATTGAAAAGGCGGGCGCCGTCCAGGTGCAGGGCCAGCCCGTGTTCGTTGCACAGGGTCCGGATCTCGCGGATCGCGGCAAAATCGTAGCAGGCGCCTCCGCCACGGTTGCAGGTATTTTCTAGGGCGACTGCCATCGTCCGGGGAAAATGGACGTCGTCCGGATTGATGCGGGGGGCGATCTGGGCGGCAGTGAGTCGCCCCCGATCCCCTTTCACCAACGCCACCGATACTCCGGAATTGAACGCCAATCCGCCCCCTTCGTAGCGGTAAGGATGGGCGTAATCTTCCATAATGACCTGGGACAGAGGCTCAGTAATGATTTTGAAAGCGATCTGATTGGTCATGGTGCCGGACGGACAAAAGAGCGCGGCTTCCATGCCAAACAATGCGGCGGCTTTCTCTTGAAGAGCGTTGACGGTGGGATCTTGCTGAAATACATCGTCCCCCACTTCCGCGTCCATCATCGCCGCCCGCATTCCCGGTGTGGGCTTGGTGACCGTATCGCTCCGCATGTCGATCTTCATATCCTTCCTTTTTAGCAAAGCTAAAGAATTTCTGATTTCCGCAGGAAATTTCCAATTGCTCGATTTCCAATTTCCAATTGGCGCAGGAAAATTTCCAATTGCTTGATTTTCAATTTCCAATGGGCGCGTTCCGAACGCGCAGCGGGTAAATAGGAGAACCCAATCCCAAAATCAGCTTCAAAAAACGGGATCGGGGCGGTACGATGCATCGTGCCGCCCCGAAAATATTCCGATTTCCCGTAAAGGCTGCGCGTTCAGAAATCCAGCCGTACACAATGGGATTCAGACATCAAAATTCAGCCGTCTTTCACCGCTCATTTGTCACCCAAATCTTGCGGATTCGGACCTGACCGTCCGCGTGACGGGAACGGAGGAGGTAAAATCCCGGCGCTAGGGACAGCGATGCGCTCTTAGGGACCGTATCGGTGATCGGAAGGGACACCCAGGCTCCCCCCGTGTAGTCCGCCCCGAGCGGTTGGACTTCCAGGTGGACCACCGGAGCGGTGACCGACTTGCGTTTGCCCGGCGCCTGGCGCATTTCCACATTGTCGATGAGTACGTGGCCTCCGGAGTCGTCAATCAAACTCGCCGCGGGCGTACTGTCTTCCCCACAAATCAGGGTAAAGGTATACACCACACCTCCACCATTCCGCGGGACACCATCAATACGCTCCGTCAAAATTGCCAGGATCCCGGTCCCGTCGTCATAAGAATGCGACTCTGATGCATCGATGGCGTCAAACAGCCAGGAGCTTCCCCACTCCGTCGCAAAGTTCGGCGGCAATGTCACGTGATCGGCCAGCGTCAGTTCCAAATCGATCCCGTAGACACGGTCCAGCGGAACCGCCGGTGTACCCAATTCCAAGGTAAAGGTCACCGCATCTCCGGCGGCAAAAGTTCCGGCGGGCGCCAGAATCTCCCAGGCGTATTCGTCAAGGTTTTCCCATTGGGTACTTTGTGCCGATAGCGTGCCAAAGAACCCAAGTACAAGCAGAAAAAATCCCAAAATCACAGATTTTACCCCACAAAATTGATCTTGCTGGTGGGCGGACGAGACATGGCTCACCCGTTCCCAGATGTTAGTTGTGAACATTTTTCAATCGGTTTAAGGTTGTTTTGAACACAGGCCGGTTGCCGTCCTGTGCGGTGGGGGGCTCGGATTGCGCACCTCCCTTCCCCCGGTTCCAATTCTCACAGTTTCACTTTACAGCAGCATTTTCTGACCAGACAATCTTGCTTCAGACGTGAAGAAAAGCAGCACTGCTTTTTCTACATGGTCAAAACTACCTTGAATACCCCCGCCCCAATACCCCGTAAATGGCCATTTTCTCATCTCCCCAAAAATGGTGAGTCCAGCAACGAAACCGGGGGCAGCGCAGAGAAATCGCACTTTACTAAACATCTCAGCCGGTACCGGAGTTCTGTTGCCGGATGGAGACACCCGGCAATGGGACCCGTGCGGCCCGTCCCGTCCGCCTCACCAAAAACGACAATCACGATGAAAAGAAATGCAACTGCCGTCTGGAACGGCGACATCAAGAGTGGCGACGGTCATCTGACCACCGGTAGCGAAACGCTCAAGCAGACCCCATACTCGTTCAGTTCCCGCTTCGAAAATGGCGCCGGTACGAACCCAGAAGAACTCATTGCGGCCGCCCATGCCGGCTGTTTCGCGATGAAACTCAGCTATGAATTGCAGGAAGCGGGCTTTCCTGCCACTGAACTTCACGCCGATTGCCACATCGAATTCGGCATCGAGGGCATCAAGCAGTCCCACATCGCACTCACCGCGAAGGTGGCCAATATCTCCGACGAAAAGTTTGCCGAGTTCGTAAAGGATGCCGAGGAAAACTGCCCCATTTCCGTTGTCCTGAACACGGAAATCGTGGTGGAATACACCTTGAATGGCTGAGAACACAAGGCAATTTGATCCGGCGATTTTGCGATGGCAGATCGCCCATCAATATTAACCCGCTTCGGAGAGCCCCGCTTTCCTGGCGTCGGCCGATAAAACTCCCGCCGCGCCCCCATCAGGGTGCACGGCGGGAGCTTCGATTTTGCCGGGGGTGTGAGCCTACGGCAGCACCGACAGAGAAGCCCCAATTGACATCCACTGAGTGGGGACCGGTGCCAGCGCTTTACTCCATCCAAGGAGATTTGCTTTCGGTAGCGCAATGCTTAATTTTGAGCATGGCACGAAAATCGCCCCGATTCGTCATTCCCGCCCTCGGCAACCGCAGAAAAGACTGGAAAGCCTTGTTGCAAGCGGGGGAAGTCGATCCGCCTTACCGGATTCGGAAGCAGGTGGTCGGCTTGGTTACGGGGATCCTCGGGATATTTCGCGCTTACGAAACCGCAAAGATCAAGTCCCGGCTCGAAAAAACCCAGATCCACGAGCGTCCGATATTCATCCTCGGGCATTGGCGGAGCGGCACCACCTATCTGCACAATCTCCTATCGATGGACGAGCGCTTTGGGTACCTCACCAATGTCCAGGCGCTCTTTCCTCACGTCTTTATGTCGGGGGGAATTGTGCGCTGGGGACTGAAAGTATTTATGCCCGCGACCCGCCCCATGGACAAGATGCCGGTCGGGCTGCATACCCCCCAGGAAGAAGACCTTGCCCTGCTCAACCACGGTCCCACTTCATACTATAAGGCGTGGGTGTTTCCCCGGGAATACGAAGCGATCTACGACGAGACAATTGCGCTGAAAGATCCGGCGGACGAAAAACGCTGGGCGGTAACCTACCGGGAATTGTTGCGCAAAATCAGCCTGAACCAGCAGGAGCGTCCCCTGGTGCTGAAAAACCCCGCCAATACCGGCCGCATCCCAACCCTGATCCGGATGTTTCCCCAGGCCAAATTCATCCATATCCACCGCGATCCCTACGAAGTGTACGGATCCAGCAAGAAGCTCCTGCGCCGCGCTGGTCCCTATTTCAATTTGCAGGAAGACTCGGAAACTCAGCTCCGGGAGCGCGTGGTCAACGTCTACCGCAGGCTGATGCGCAGTTACCTGGAAGACCGCAAACTGATTCCCCCCGGCCAATTGGTAGAAGTGAAGTACGAAGATTTTGTGGCGGCCCCCATGTCCGGCTTGGAGCAGATCTACCGAGCACTGGACCTGTTTTCCTTTGGGCCCGCACGAGCGTTTTTCCAGTCCCACTTGAAAGAAACGCGGGGCTACCGCGTGAGCCAGTATGAACTTCCCTCCGAGGAAAAGCAGATCCTGGACCGCGAATGGGATTTCGTACCACCGCACTGGTACGCGCAGCCCCTGGCCGATGCCCCCAAAAAACAAGGGCTTTCCGGATAGGAAAGCCCTTGGGTTTTGAAACGATTTCCTGAACGAAAAAGGATATCGCCCCTCTCTCAATCAAAAAAATAATGCTTCCGGACAATTCCATTAGCGGTGGAATTGCTCGCCACCCTGCAAGGGGTTTTGTACAACGAAGACTTAAAGTGCGGTGGCACTGCGAAAGCGTGGCTAAGCCTTGAATCAGAGGCCAGCCTTAAAACAACCCAATGTACCCTTACCGACATATATGTATAGGTCCAATTTACATAGTCAACATTTCGGTGGCTACATAGTTTAGCCGCCTGGCTTGCCTTCAGGGGCTACAATAGCCCCAATGGCAAACAAGAAAGTGAAAAATCAAAAATCTGAGGGTGAAACAGCAAGTGATTGTCTACAAAATAGCAACACGAATATCCGACTTTCGCATTTACAAATCAAATACTTGTATTCGGGAGCCGGGTAAATTTTCAATGAAGAATGTACGGCAATTCAGTAAATCGGGGGTATGACAAGCAAAGATTTACTTGAGCGGCAGGAATTGGCGCATTAAGAATCAATCATTGATTGTACTTTTCACATGCGGAATTTGCCCAATATTCTTGTAAAAACGCCGTATTTCTGGGAGAATTTTGTCCGGGCAATTCCGCCTCTACGGCGAGACCAACTGCATCAGCACCCCGCATCCGTAAGCCGCATAAGTCCCCACCGCATAGCCCAGCACTGCCAACAGGACCCCCACCGGAGCCAGCGCCGGATGAAAAGCCGAAGCCACTACCGGAGCCGATGCGGCACCGCCGACATTGGCCTGCGAACCCACCGCAATGAAGAAAAACGGAGCCCGAATCAGCCGCCCGACCCCGAGCTGAACCCCCGCGTGGATCATCATCCAGATCAGACCCACCAGGAACAACATCGGATTTTCAAAAATCGCCATGATGTCCATCTTCATCCCAATGCTGGCCACCAGCACGTACAAAAACAGGCTGCCCATGCGCGAAGCCCCGACACCTTCCATCTTGCGCACCCGCGTAAAGGACAGCACCAGCCCGCCGGTGGTAGCGAGGACGATCAGCCAGAAAAACTTGGAATCCAGGCTGAATCGCTCCAAATAGGGATAATTTTCCCCTACCCAGGGCGCGATGATATCGGCCAGGAAATGCGACAGCGCCGTCACCCCAAAGCCGATCGCCATCAGAATCACGGTCTCGGTCAGATTCGGCACCTTGGCCACCTGGGCCTGGTAGTCTTCGAGGCTCTTGCGGACCTCCTCAATCGCGGAAGCATCCGCCTTGAAGGCCCGATCAATGCGCTTGGTAATCCCCGCCCCGTAAAGCAAGAAGCCCATCCAGACATTCGCCACGATGACGTCCACGGCAATCATCATGGAGAATATCTTTTCGCTCGCGCCAAAGACCTCTTTCATTGCCGTCTGATTCGCTCCCCCGCCAATCCAACTGCCCGCGACTGTGCTCAGGCCCCGCCAAACCGCATCTGCGCCTTCGCCCCCCACCGTTTCCGGCGAAAATGAACTCACAATAATGATGGCCAGCGGCCCCCCGATCACAATCCCGGCGGTACCCGCCAGGAACATCCCGACCGCTTTCCCGCCCAGGCGACGAATCCCCTTAAGGTCAATGCTCAGGGTCAGCAGCACCAAACTTGTCGGCAGGAGGTAGCGTGACGAAACGAAGTACAAGCTGCTTTGCTCCCCGGAAATGATCCCCAAAGTATTGAGGATGGCCGGCACAAAATAGCACAGCAACAGTCCCGGTACGTAGGTGTAAAACTTGCTCCAAAAACCAGTTTTGAGCCCTGAAGAGTAGAAAATCAGGGCCAGGATCACCAACAGTAGCCCCAGGACCACCGCATCATTGGTGATGAAAGGGGTTTCGCTCAAATCGCGCTCGGCATCCAGGTAGTCGACACCCAAGACTTGCTCCTTCCCGTCGACCAATTCCGCGTAAACGAGCAACACCGGCAAGCTGGTTTCCGGACTGTACCAGGCGTACTCACGGGTGGTGCGAGATTTTTGGGGAATGATCGCACCACTGGTCGCAAAATCCACGGTGGTATTCACCTCGGTGATGACACAGGCCACCACAAAAGTGTCCAGCGGCAAGGTCATCGTCCCTGCCGAAGCAACTTCGGCAATCCGCTCCCGCTGGACAATAACCCGGGTACCGGTAGCCGGCTCCCGGTAATCAACCGCCTCGGTGGTGCGGAACTGCTTGCCCAGTTGCAAGGGAAACCCAAAGCGATCTCCCGAGGTCCGAATCTCGACCTGGAAGGGGCGCTTCTGATTTTTCACCTGAAAGTTGCCGGACAAGGCCGCGTGGCGCGCGGGTGAACTGTCATTGCCAGTCTGTAGATAATGGGTCAAATCACTGAGCGAAAATGGTTCCGGCAAAAGGTCTTCCCCATCAAAGGCGAGGTCGGTCAGGCGGCGGTCGTAGATGGCCGGCCATTCTCCAAAAGTGGGTCCAGTCTGCGGCGGTTCCTGCACCAATACGGTGCGCTGGGCCGCCGGCTGGAGTTCATTCAGGGTCCAACCTTGGGCCGCTCCCCGCTTTTTCAGTTCCGCCAGGGAAAATTCTTCGGCCCGGCTGTAGTGAAATCGTTCGCCGGGATCGGGAAAGGTCCGAGGGATGCTCACAACTTGGGCGGAAAGGTCAGCAAACAGGAAAGTGGCGATGCCAAATAGCAGCAGGGAGTATAGCCGGTTCATGAATCGTCTTTGAGTTTGGGAGCAATTTAGTCAAAAACTCCTTTTTTCCCGGTGGATGGACGGGCAATTGGTATTTGGGGGGGCGAAAGTGGGTTTCCTGGCCCGGGCATCAAGGCAGTTCGGCGACCATCTCGTACTGGTAAAAGGTCGGCTGCAGGCCCAAATCGATGAAAAATCCGTCCAGGGGGCGGTGCAGCCGTTGGACATTGATCACGTTGAGGTGGCGGTCCAGGTGCTGGTGGATCGCGGAAAACAGGGCCTTGCCGATCCCCCGGCCACGCTGCTCCGGCGCTACCGCATACTGCATGACCCGGCCATCCGGCAGCGCCAGCAGGTAGCCCACCCGTTTTTCTGCCACCACCGCTTCCCGGTACACGATCTGGTCCCAGAGGTTGCGGACGCTGGCATCCGCGTGCTGCCAGCTCGGGGTGTACGACTCCCAAGCTGGTTCCGAGCGCCAAATCGGGGGCTTTTCCTGGCGCAACTGCACGCCACGCGGCAGCGAAAAGCTTTTCGGCCGCCCGGCAAAGCAGTCCAGTTCCCGCACGATTTCAAAGCCGACCTTTTTATACACGTGCAAGGCAGGCGCATTTTCCCGCATCACCTCCAATTGCATCCGCTGAATGCCGCCGGCGGCGAGTTCGTCCCGCAGGAAATCGTACTGTTGCTGGGTCAGGCCCTTGCCCCGGTACGCTGTGGCCACTCCCGTCCCACCGTTGTAGAGCGTTTTGCGGCCGCCCTGGTCCCGATAGCCGTGCAGCATCAGCCCGACGAGTTCGTCGCCGATAAAGGCACCGGTGGACCAGTTGAGCCGGAGGTCATCGCGCAGGATGCGCGCCTGAAAATCCGCGAGGGTAGATTGGACGGGAACAAAGTAGTGCTCAAACGCCCGATTGAAGGCCCGGTTGACCTCGGTCAGGGAAAGGCCGGTGAGAAAACCATACTGCATGGCACAAAATAGCAATTTTTGGAATGTCGTAACTTACCGGCATGAAAGCTTATCCCCTCAAGCGCCACGGAAAGCCATCGGTCCTCCGCCTCTCCGAATTGCCCGAGCCGGGTGCACCGGATCCCCACGAGATTCTGGTGCGCAACCTCGCCCTCGGCCTGAACTACGCGGAAATCCTTTCCCGCAAGGGCCAGTATTCCTGGGCCCCCAAAAAGCCCTACATCCCGGGGATGGAATGCTTCGGAGAGGTGATCGCGGTGGGGGATGCGGTCAAGGAACACCGGGTGGGCGACCGCGTCATGACGGGTATGCAGTACGGTAGCTACGCGGAACTGGTCAAGGTGCCGGAATTCATGGCTTTTTCTGCCTTCCCCGGCTATTCGGAGGCGGAAAATGCGGCCACGCTGGTGAATTACATGACGGCTTGGATTGCGCTGTTTGAGCAGGCCCAGGTCCGGCCCGGTGAGACGGTCCTGATCGAGGCGGCGGCGGGCGGCGTGGGCACGGCGGCGGTTCAGTTGTGCAAGGCGCAGGGATGTCGGGTAATCGGATTGGCGGGCAATGCGCAAAAAATTGCCCTGCTGAAGGAACTCGGCGCCGACTTGGCGATCAATTACCGAGAAGGGCCGTTTGCGGAGGAAGTCCGGCGGCAGGACCTGCGGCCGGACGTGGTGCTGGAATTGGTGGGGGGCGATGTCTTTCGGCAAAGTTATGGCCTGCTCAAGCCCTTCGGGCGGATGGCGGTGGCGGGGTTCGCGGCGATTCCCCTGGTGCGGTGGAACCCTTTGACCTGGATCAAGACCCTGCGCATGGCCCCCAAAGCGAAGCTCATGGACATGGCCCAGCGGTCCATCGGGATGTACGCCACCCACATCGGCTACCTGATCGACCAGCCGGAACTGGTGCGGGCCACCTTTTCCCGGGCAGCGGAGTTCATGCAGGCCCACGGAATCAAGCCGGTGGTGGGCAAGGAGTTTGCGTTTGGGCAAATTCCGGAAGCGCATGCGTTCATCGAGGGCCGCGGGAGCTACGGGAAGGTGGTGGTGCGGTTGTGAGGGGGATTAGAGGACCCGCTCAAACATCCCCGCCGGATACACCACTTCGCTCAGGTATAGCCCACCGGGGGCCAGCGAGGGGCCGGCTTGTTTGCGGTCTTGGGCTTCAATGATCCGCCGCACGCCGGCGAGGTCGTTGCGGCCCAGGCCCACGTCCACCAGGGTCCCGACCAGGGTGCGGACCATGCCGCGCAGGAAGCGATTGGCCCGTACGTGGTAGACGAGCACTTCGCCTTCCCAGGCAAAATGCGAGGCAAACATCTGGCAGATGAATGTCTTGTTGTTGGCATTTGCCTTACAGAAGCTCTCGAAGGAATCGTATTCCAATATCACCCCGGCAGCGGCAAACATCGCGTCAAAGTCCAGTTTTTCCTTGATCCAGGTAGCCATTTGGTAGCGCATGGGATCTTTGTGGAAAATCAATTGGTAGCGGTAGGCGCGCTGCACCGCGCTGAAACGGGCGTGGTACTGCGGGTCCAAAGCCCGGTGGACCGCTAGGACCGAAATGTCCCGTGGCAGGATGCCATTGATCGCACTCAGAAAGCGCGGATGGAGCGCTTGGGCAAAGTCAAAGTGGGCGGGCATGAGCAGGGCGTGGACCCCGGCGTCGGTGCGGCCGGCGCCGTAGCAGGTTGTGGGCTGGCGGCACAGCAGGGTCAAGGCGCGTTGCACCTCTGCCTGCACGGTCACCGCATTGGGTTGGGTCTGCCAGCCCGAATAGGCGGTACCTTTATAGCGGATATCGAGGACGTAACGCGGCACGGGGCAATCAGACTTTTTCGACAATGACCGCTGCCCCCTGGCCTACCCCTACGCACATGGTGGCGAGGCCGTACTTAACCTCAGAACGGCGTTTCATTTCGTGGAGCAAGGTGGTCATGATGCGCGCTCCCGAACAGCCGAGCGGGTGGCCGAGGGCAATGGCGCCCCCGTTGGGGTTAACGAGAGCCGGATTGAGGTCCAGGTCGCGCATACACGGGATCGACTGGGCGGCAAAGGCTTCGTTCAGTTCCACCAAGCCGATGTCCCCGATCTTCAGCCCCGCCCGCCGGAGCGCTTTTTGGGTCGCGGGGACCGGCCCGATGCCCATGATCTGCGGGTCCACCCCCGCCACAGCGTGGGAAACAATGCGGGCCAGCGGAGTGAGATTGAATTTTTTGAGGCTTTCCTCGTCGCAGATCAGGAGGGCCGAAGCCCCGTCGTTAATGCCGGAAGCATTTCCCGCGGTGACGGTCCCACCTTCCCGGAAGACGGTGCGCAAGCGGGCGAGTTTTTCGCGGCTGGTGTCCGGACGGGGGTGCTCGTCGGTGTCGAACAAGATGGGATCGGCTTTGCGCTGGGGGATGCTCACCGGAATGAGTTCGTCGGCAAATTTTCCCGCTGCGTGGGCCACTTTGTATTTCATTTGCGTAGCGAAGGCAAACTCATCTTGCTCCTCCCGGGTGACCTGGTACTGCTCGGCGAGGTTTTCTGCGGTTTCGCCCATCGCAATCGGCGGATACATCGCCGCAAGTTTCGGATTGGTGAAGCGCCAGCCAAAAGTCGTGTCGTAGGATGCGGGCAGGCGGCCATAAGCCTTTTCGCTTTTTGCCATGACGAATGGCCCGCGGGTCATGCTTTCTTCACCTCCGGCAATGAACACGCTGCCCTCGTCCAGCTTGATCGCCCGGCTGGAGTCGATGATGGCCTGCAACCCCGAAGCACAGAGGCGGTTGACAGTGACGCCGGCCACCGAAATCGGCAATCCAGCCAGCAAAGCCGCCATGCGGGCCACATTGCGGTTGTCTTCTCCCGCTTGGTTTGCCGCCCCGGCGATGACCTCTTCCACGGCTGCCGGATCCAGCCCGGGATTCCGCGCCAAAATGGCTTTGATCACGTGGGCGAGCATGTCATCCGGGCGAATGGTGCTCAACTTACCGCCGTAGCGACCGATGGGGGTGCGGACGGCGTCAACGATATAGGCTGCTTTCATGAGGTCTCGGAGGTATTGGTGGTGGATGAATCTGTGCTCGCGAAATTAAGGAAATTGCCGCGAATGCAAGGGCCGGAAATTCCCTTCCGAAAGGGGGTTCCAAATTTGCCCAATCAAATGGGAATTGTCTTAAATTCGCCGATAATAACTGAACCAACAATTCTACACATTATGCCTGTACCTTCGAAAGAAAATGCCACCCGCGCCATCGAACGGATCGCGGAAATCCTGGTTGCCGCGGGGGGAACCGACGGTGTCATCAGCCGCCGCGACTACCGCAACCTTTTGCCCACTCTCCCCGGCTTTGAACGGGCCCTCGCCGATGCATTTTTTAAATTTATCGACGACCGCGACGACAAGCCGGGCGCCCGGGTCACCGCCAAAGACATCACAGCTTCCCTCGCCTACGTCAAGCGCCACCTGATCGACGCCTACAACCTCAGCGGCCAAACCTTTGCCCCGGAAGAGAAAGCGATTTTGCCCCGTCCCGCCCGCCTCGCCGCCGAATTGACCGACATTCTGCGCAAAAGCCCCAAGTCTTCCACTGCGACCGGCCAGGATTTGCTGCGCATCCTGAAGGATTTGACCATGAGCCTGATTTTCGACGATTTTGCCTCCGAAGGGGAGAACCCCATTGCGCCGGTTTTCAAGCCGGTCCTCGTCAAGGAAATCACCGAAGAAACCGTCCAGGAGGTCTTTGCCCTGGATGACCGGGACATCAACCAGCGGATCGTCCGCTCGTTCCCATTGGAGAGCGATACCAATTTCTGGCCCAACTTCGTGAAGCTAAATACCTACATCCAACGCGGTGACCAAGCCGAAGAACTGCAAATCTTCATGCGCACCAACTTGCGCGATCTAACGGCCGTCATCCTCGGCGAGGACAAAACCGACGCCAATCCCCGGCACCGCGTCCTGATCATCGGCATTTCGGCTACCGGAGAAATAGCCGGTTTCGAAAGCGTCGTGATCTGGACCTGATTTTCGGAGAGAAGAACTATACGAGCCGCTACCCTACCCAATCCCGGGCTTGGGTGGCGGTTCGGGGGTTTTAGTTCTACTTTTTCAGGCTTGCATTTCTGCCCAATCTTCCTCCTAGATGTCTTCGCGACGCGCGCCAAAGGAGATAGGAGAAGATTGCGAGAAATACGCCGTAATCTTTAGCGGGGCTGCTTTTCCGGCTCAATGCGGCACCGCCCAAGATCGCTACTTGTACATCGCAATCTCATCACGGCGCCCTGGCGCGTTGGCGAAGACGGATTGGTGTTTTTTTAACCTGACAAAGTAGAATTAGAGGCGGATTAAAATTGGTTGGTGAAATTTGCTAGCGCAGATTTTTTGTCCACCAAAGCTCATTTTGGAGTCCATAGCCCAAGTTCTGAGCTGCGCCAGCTCGCTCCGAAAATGGACGAGAAAATAGCGGAAGAGGGGCAGAAAAAGATGCCGTAGCAAAATCACCGGATTAAATCTAAACCGCCTCTTGGGCCGTACTAAAAAATTTTCTTTCGCCTCAACAAACAATCTCCTTCCCTCCTAGTTGACATAGTCCACAAATATAGTGGACTAAGTCTACCATTCCCGCTGTTCTCTCTGCTCACCTGCCCGCCACCGCTGCCCATTTGTTGCGTTGTTCCATTACCAATACATATATGAAAGAAGAGAATCCCCAAGAAAACCAGGTCCGCGTTCCTCACTTCCCCCCCGTCCAGGGTGGAACCCCGCCCAATGCCCGCTACCAAAAGGTGCCCTTTCTCCCGATCAAAAAGGAATCTACCCACCTTAATCTCACGGTCGAAGGCGAGATCCCCCCGCAATTAGACGGATTGTACGTGCGCAATGGTCCCAACCACATCGACGAGATTCATCCCCACCACCATTATTTCAGCAGCCACGGTATGGTGCACGGAGTTCGGATTTCGGACAAAAAGGCGCTCTGGTACCGCAACCGCATGGTGAAATCCGGAAATGTTCCGGAATTGCTCGGTCAGCCCGACATCGGGGGTCCGATCTCGCACGAATTTGATGCTTCCCCCAACACAAACGTTGCTGCTTTTGGGGACAAGCTTTACGCGACCATCGAAGCGGGGCCCAACATGGTCGAATTGGATCCTTATCTGGAATCGGTAAGCCGCAGTGATTTGCAGGGCGCATTGACCTTTGGCTTTACGGGCCACCACAAAGTCGATCCGGTCAATCACGATATTCACGGGGTGGTTTACAGCATGGTACTCCGGGGCCAAGCCCAGTACGTCCGCCTCACCCCAGACGGAAAGCTGCTCAACGAGGTCAAAGTACCGCTTACCGGTGCCACCCAGATCCACGACATGTCCATCACCGAGCACTACATCATCATTTACGACTTGAACGTGGTCTTTGATCCCGTACTGCTCAGTCAAACGACGCTCCCAATCCGCTGGAAAGGCGACAAGCCGGGCCGGGTCGGGGTGCTCCCCAAAGATGGGACCTCGGCCGATATCCGCTGGTTCGAAGTCACTCCCTGCTACGTCTACCACGCGATGAATGCCTACGAGGCACCCAACGGCGATGTCGTCATCGACGTGAGCCGTTACGAACGCGCGGCGGAAAAAGATCTCTACGGTCCCCTCGGCGATACTTTGCCGACGATCGACCGGTGGACTTTGCCGATGAACGGCAATACCGCCCGGGCGAAAGAAGAGCGCATCGTCGACCTGGCGCTGGATTTCCCCAAGATCAGTCCCCAAGTCGAAGGCCGTGCCTACCGCTACGGCTATTCGGTGCAGGCCACACTCAATCCTTCATTTGAAGGTGCGGTCAAAATCGATCACCAGACGGGCAAAGTAGAGCACCAGGACTTCAACGGGGGCAAGGCTTCCGAGCTGACCTTTGTACCCCGGGAAGGGGCCACCGACGAAGATGACGGATGGCTAATGGGCTTCGTGTTTGATCCGGAAAAGGAACGCTCCCGACTGGTCATCCTCAATGGGCAAGATTTTGCCGGTGAGCCGGCCGCCAGCATCTGGATTCCGGACAACCACGTTCCGATTGGAACACACGGTGGCTGGTTTCCGGGCTTTGGGGGACGGTAATTCGCATGGGTCAAAGTTGCTTGAGCAACTCCAGCAGTTGCTCCCGTTGTTCGGGAGTGATGGGTTCGAGCACTTCGCGCATCAGCTCGGACATGGCCCGGCGGACTTCCTGAACGAACGTGCGCCCTTTGGGTGTAAGACTTAAAATTCCAGTTCGGCCATCTTCCGGACTTGGGTCCCGCACAATTAGTTTCTTTGATTCCAACAGTTTGATGGTCCGGGTCATTTGCGATTTGTCCCGGGCCATCTTTTGGTTCAGTTTTTGAATCGGGGCCGGTTCAATGTCCGCGAGGACATCCAGGACCATGGTACCCAGCGGCCCGAGGCGATCCACGTCAATCGGCCGGATGCGTTGGTGCAGGCTGACGTTGATCCGCCGCATAAGGCGATCTACTTGGTGCGCGATTCGGTACTCTTCTCCCATATTTTGGTGGTCCGTTTGGACTAAATAATTCTCGGCGCTCAAGTTGCGTAGTTTTTCGATTGGGTCCAAGGCGGGGGCGGACGTTCGGCGGTTCAATCGGTGCGGCTGACCGTTCTTCTCCACCCCCCAATATGACTTTGCCCCGGCATTTCCATATCTGCAACAAAAGACCTTATTTTGTGCCGGACCAAAATCACACGCGATGATTCAAAGACTCCAATCTCTCCTGCTGTTGGTGGCTGCACTGGCCAACTTCGCGGCGCTTCTGCTGCCCTACGGCTACGCCGACACCCAGGACGCCATGGATTCACCTTCGGCGAGGCTGTACGGCGGGTACGCGGTGATCAGTGCGCTCAATGATGATCCGGCCGCGGGAGAAAATTTTGGGGAATTTGCCCAAACCACCCTGACGGTGGGGGACGATGCTTTGCTGACCATTCACGCGCTGCTGATCGGACTGAACGGAATCGCGCTCATCGGCATGATCTTTCTCTACAACAACCGCCCCCGCCAGATGCGCCTGGTATACGTGGGGCTGCTCATGTTGATGGCGCAGATTGCGCTTGCCGCGGCCATGATCTGGACTTCAATGCCCAAATGGGTCGGCGCAGAGAATGTCGATCCAAGCAACTTTGACCTGGGTCCGATGTCCGGCTTTTTTGTCCCGCTCGTATCGGTGTTGCTGGTTTGGTTTGCCGCGAAGCGAATCGAAAAAGACGAACGCATGGTCCGCGACATGGACCGGCTGCGCTGATATGGCCTCCCCCCTCTTTCGCAAGCAAAATTACCTCCTCTTCCTGGCGGCGACGATCAACTTTTCCTTGGTCTTTGCCCCCCTCGCTTACGCGGCCAACTACACCCGCAATGCGTACGGCTGGGCCCACGGTGCCTGGATGACCATCGAAAAAACCGATCCGCTGGGCGGAGCCGACAATTACCAAGGAGTAGGATTTACCGAAGACATCGCCCTGTTTGGGTTTGTCCTGGTCGCAGTGGTGGCTGCGGGGGGATTCGGGACTTTGGTTTTCTTCAATCAGCGCCCCGCGCGCAAGCAAAAATGGCTCGGAATCCTGTTTCTGGGGGTGGTCCTGCAAGTGGGACTCGCCGTCCTGCTGCGCTTCCGGCTGGGCCATTACCTCGGAGAAGCTGCTCCCGGACAATTGGAAGCGCATCTGGAAGCCCAGTTTTGGCTGCATGCCTTTGTCTTGCTGTTTGCGTGGTGGGCCTGGATTGCGGTCCGGCGGGAAGTCCGGGCCCAGTCTGCGGAAAACCCTGCTCCCACGCCCTCCGTATCGTAGTCCTGTAATCGGGCATGGACTGCTTGCGCCAATGCCTCATCCACAGGACGGTCGCGGCCGCTTGTGGAAAATACCAGGCAAAATCCGCTTACTTTTACATTTAGCTAGTTGGCTTGTTTCATGGGGGTATTTGGTCCCGCTCCGGAACAAGTCAGGGAAGATTTAGGCATGAAAAGATCGGAATTCATACGGCTGATGGGATTGGGCGCGGCCGGAGCGCTGGTGCCGGGCACCCTGCGCAAGTCACGACCGATTGATTTTAAGCGCCGCATCGTCATTGTCGGTGCGGGCATGGCGGGGATTGCCGCGGCCCGCACCCTGGTGGATGCCGGACACGAAGTTGTGATTCTGGAAGCACGAGAACGCCTGGGCGGACGGATCTGGACCGACCGGAGCCTGGGAGCGACCCTAGACTTGGGCGGTGGGATGATCAATCACGCCAAAGACAATGGCCTCACCCGAATCGTTTCCCAACACCGCCAATCGGTCCATCCGCTCGATCCTGAATCTTACGACCTCTACGACGGGCGGGGAAATTCCTACGAGCAGGATCCCCTGGAAAATCTTTCCGAATGGCTGGAAAAGCTCTACCGCCGCGCCGCCAAATACATCGAAAAACAGGAGGACGACCTCTCGATGCGGACTGCATTGGAGTCGGTCCTGCAAGAAGGGCAGCTCAGTCCGCAACGCCGGCGGGAATTGGAGTGGCGCATTTCTTTGGAAGAACTCGGCCTGGGCACCACCATTGATCGGGTGTCCGCAAAGTGGGGGCATTCGATGCGGTTTGGCGGAGACCATCTTTATCTGCCCAATGGCTTCGACAAGGTGCTGGAAAAAATGGCGCGCGGCCTCGACATCCGCTACGGTCAGGAAGTGCGCATCATCAAGCACAAAAATGGGGTGGCCAGCGCGCTGACCCTGGACGATGACCACGAAGGGGATTTTGTCATTGTGACCTTGCCCCTCGGGGTATTGAAGCAACAGAAAATCCGCTTTTTCCCCAAGATGTCCTACGCCAAAGCCAATGCGGTGAACAAACTCGGCGTGGGCTTGACCAACAAGGTAGCTCTGCGGTTTGACCGCGCATTTTGGCCGCGGGACCGGCAATTCCTCAACTACATGTCCAAGTACAAAGGCGAATTTCCCAACTTCTTTAACCTCGCGCACTTCAATAAAAAGCCGGTGCTGCTGGCCTCGGTGAGCCGGGAATTCGGGGCGGCGGTGGAGGACCAACCCGACATCGAAGTGGCGGTGCAGATCCACCGCATCCTGTACAAGATATTTGAGGATGCCCCGATGCCGAACGCTTACCTGGTTTCCCGCTGGGGTTCCGATCCCTACGCCCGGGGCGCATTTTCCTACCTGCCGGTTGGGACCGATCCGGTATTGCGCGATTACCTCGCCAAGCCGGAAGGACGAATTTATTATGCCGGCGAAGCCACCGTCCGCCAGCACGCCGGTCGTCTCCAAGGTGCGTATTTGTCCGGATTGCGGGCCGCGAAGTGGATCATGGCGCGGTAGCTTTTAGGTCACCGCGACGCTTTCCCTATTGTCACCGCGACGCTTTCCCCATTGTTACCGCGGCGCGTTCCCCCATTGTCATATCGACGACGCAGGAGGAGATATCCTTCCCGGTATCGGTTTCCCCATAGATGAATCGCACCGGGAAAGATCACTCCTCCCTCATTCTTCGGGCGTCGCGATGACAAAGTAGGGGGGCGAGAATCAGCAGCAACCACCATTGGGGTCACAGCTTGGTTGCCCCGGCTTTTCCGCGTAGACTGTAATGCTGAAAATTCCGGTGCTACTTTGGCGGAACGCGGCCAGTTCTTCCGCGGTCATGTAATTGAGCAAGATCTCATCCGGGATAACCACTTCCTTCTCCGCCATTACGGAAACGCGCTGAAAACCAGCCTCATGGACGATTCCCAGGTAATCGCTCTTTTGCATGGCTCCGGCGACACAGCCCGCGTACATTTCCCCAGTTTCGCGGATCTGCGGCGGCAAATCGCCTTTCAGCACGACATCCGAGATGCAGAAATGGCCGCCGCCGCGCAGCACCCGGTGGACTTCGGCAAAAGCTTGCTGCTTGTCCGGCACCAAGTTCAACACACAATTGCTGATGACCACGTCAGCGCGGCCCCCGGCCATGGGCAGATCTTCGATTTCCCCCAAACGGAAACGTACGTTTTTCAGGCCGAGTTCCTGCGCATTGGCGCGGGCCTTGTCGATCATCGTCGGAGTCATGTCCACTCCGATGACCATGCCTTCCTCGCCCACCAGGGCCCGGGCGACAAAGACATCGTTGCCCGCGCCCGAGCCTAGGTCGACCACGGTGTGGCCTTTCGCGATGCGCGCATGTTCCACCGGCATCCCGCAGCCCAGTTTTAGGTCCGCCGACGCCAGGTAGCCTTCCAAATCGGAGTAATCTTCACTGAATATGCTGTAATCGAGGGTCGCACAACCGTCGACCCCACAGCAGGAAGCCGCATTCAAGGCCGGGTCTTGTTCGGCGATCTCGCCGTACTTCTCCCGGACCATCGTCTTGATTTCTTCGGCAGTTTTCATTGTTTTCGTGGATTAAAGGGTCAACAGTTGCAGGATTCAGAACAACATTCGGGCGGGCAACAATCGAAAGCATCATTGCTGACCGCGAAGGGAGATCGGTTCTTTTCGCTTTTGAAGGTTTTCATTTCTTTTTCAATTTAGGTTAACAGGCACAGGTTTCGTCGGTACTGGTTGCCAGTTGGAGGAATTCTTGCAGCACCTCGCGCGCCACTTCCAGATTGGTCTGATCGATGCAGTAACACACCCGCGGGCCTTCGATATTGCCCTGGATCAGTCCGGCTTGCTTGAGCACTTTGAGGTGTTGCGAGACGGTGGATTGTGACAACGGCAGTGCGTCCACAATGTCGCCACACACACAAGAATTCATCCCCGCCAGGTACTTGATGATTTCAATCCGGGCGGGATGCCCCAAGGCCTTGGCCAGCTCGGCCAGCCGCAGCGTTTGGGGAGAGAACGTCGAAGTCTTCGTTTTCATTGATCGCAAATTTACGATGGATAACTTGATCGTAAATATACGATTAAAATTATTCATCGCAAGTTTACGATGGATATTTTTACTGCTTTTCTTTCCCCGGTCCTCCCGGTGAACTTTTCACGACAAAATGCGTAGCTTTATGTCGTGGAAAACGTCCTAACGATCAATGGCCTCAGCAAGCACTTTGGTGCGCTCAAAGCGGTCAATCAACTCAGCCTCAATATCCCCAAGGGAAGCATATACGGAATTCTTGGTCCCAACGGCAGTGGCAAAACGACCACCCTCGGTATGTTGCTCGGGGTCATCGGTCCCACCACCGGTAATTTCAGTTGGTTTGGAATGCCCGCAGGCCACGAAGCGCGCAAACGCATCGGCGCCATTCTCGAAGGCCCGCTGTTCTATCCCTACCTGAGCGGCCGCAATAATCTCAAGGTCGTCGCCGACATAAAGGGAATGCCGTACACCAAAATTGATCCGATGCTCAAGCTCGTGGGCTTGCTCAACCGGAAGGATTCGGCCTTTAAGACCTATTCCCTGGGGATGAAGCAACGCCTGGCCATTGCCGCCGCCTTGCTCAACGACCCGGAAGTCCTGATCCTTGACGAACCCACCAACGGCCTCGATCCCCAAGGCATTGCGGAAATCCGGCAGTTGATTCCCATGATCAGCGCCCAAGGGGTCACGATTCTATTGGCCAGCCACTTGCTGGACGAAGTGGAAAAGGTATGCAGCCACGTGGCTGTGCTCAAAACGGGCAATCTGCTTTACTCCGGTTCAGTGACCGGACTCAATCCCTCGGGGGGCGGTCTCCTGGAACTGAAAAGTGGCGACCTGCCCCGCCTGATCGCGGTCGTAGAGCAATTGCCGGGCATCGCCAGCGTCGAGCAAAACGAGGGCCTGGTCCTCGCAAATTTCTCCGAAGAACCCGATCCCAGCGTCATCAATCAGTACCTCCACCAGCAAGGCATCGTCCTCTCGCACCTCGCCCTGCGGACTTCGACCCTGGAAGAACAATTCCTGCAACTTACCCAATGACCCCATGAAACGCCTGATCCGTCTCGAATTCAACAAACTGCGGGGGTATCGTGCATTTTGGATTCTTTTCATCCTGTACTTTGCCGGACTGGCGCTGACCGTCGGCGCTTTCAACGGTATCCTGAACAGCTTCATCTCTGAGCAGGCGGGCAGCCTGACCCGGGTCGGCTGGACCTCCTGGAACCTCAATGCCTTTCCCGATTCGTGGCACTACCTGACCTATCTGGGCGGGTTGTTCCACTACATTTTGATGGTGATCATCATCATTTTGATCTGCAACGAATTCAATTATAAGACGGTCCGGCAAAACATCATCGATGGCATGAGCCGGGGAGAATGGCTGCTGGGCAAATTTCTCAGCATGGTGACCATCGCACTGATGAGTACCCTCCTGGTCTTTTTCATCATTGTGATTCTAGGCTTTCTGGCCCCCGCGATTCCGGGCGATGATGAAGTTTTCGGCAAGTTTATCTACATCCCCGCCTATTTCATCCAACTGCTGGGCTACCTGAGCTTTGCCTTTTTGTTGGGCATGTTGATCCGGCGGACGGGCATCGCGATCGGACTGACCTTTATCTACGCATTGCCCCTGGAAAATGTCCTCGAATACTACCTGCCCGAATCAATCGAGGGATTTTTGCCCCTGGAATCGATGAATCGCATGATTTCGTTCCCCTTCGACTTTGACCTTACCATGCCCGAATTCGAACCGCAATACATGCTCATCAGCGTCGTGTGGATCGGCATCTTGATCGGGAGTGCCTACCTTTACCTCAAGCGACGCGATCTGTGAAGCCGATCTACGCCTCAGATCCTTCCGGCTTACGGGCGGTGGTCAATGCACCCGCGGTGCTACTGTACTTTTACCACGACCACTGCGCGCCCTGCCGCGCTTTGCGTCCCAAGGTGGAAACGCTGCTCCACACCCAGTTTTCCGAAATGCAACTCGTCTACGTGAATGGCATGGAGCACCGAAACCTGAGTGCGCGGTGGCAGGTGTTCGGTTTCCCGACCCTGGTGGGCCTATTTGAAGGCAAAGAATACTTCCGAAAAAGCAAATTTATCTCCCTCGCCGAACTCAGCGAAGCCATTGCCCGGCCCTACCGCTTGCGGTTTTCCTTGGGCTAATGGGCGACCCAGAGACGCCCGCTTGGGCAACCGTACCCGCAAAACTCCGGATCACCAAACGAAACCACAGGAAACCACCGGCATTTCCGCCGAAATCTTAATTTATCCCCGTGAAAATCAGGAATTCCAAAAAAAATTTGCCTGGCTGGCAAACATTGCCCCAGTCTCACGGTTAATGAACCATAGGAACGACGTTCCTATCGCATGTTCTAATTGATTTACCGGACTCGTCCGGTACGGGTATTAGTAAAGTTTTTTCCATAGTTTGCAGGGATACAGGGGACAATCAGTCTGAAGAGAGGGGAAGATCGCGGGGGGACAGAGCTGATCATCCCCTGTACCATTTTTTTGTAAACAAAATTCCCCCTAAATATTGGCTTCATACAGCCTTCTACCTCCGGGTGAAGATAGAGGATAAGGCTTAATTGCCGCAAAGTTGTATGCCCTCCAGCGAAGATGAGCGCGCCGATGACTTTGCCGCCCCAAATCAACCGGGCAGAAAAATCCACACTTAGAAGCGGTTTATATTTAATCCTGCGATTTTGCTATGGCATCTTTTTCCGCCTACCCGGCCCGGTTGTAAAAGTGGGAAGGCCACTCACCGCCTACTTGCGAAAGCTTTACCAATTTACCGGTCGAATTGATATATTCGCGCCGGCGGTGGCACCGTCCGCCCCACCTTGTTTGACTTTTCCGCGCTATGGGCCAAATTTTTCTTTACATATTCTTCACTGCGTGCTTCGTTGCCGGGGCACTGATCAAACAATACACGCTGCTTCCCGAACAGCCCTTCGTCGCGCCCTTGCTGGCGGCCATCTCCTTTTGCGGGGCCATCGGGCTGCTAGGCGACTACACCTGGCGCATCCGCCACAGCCTTTGGGCGCTGGTTCCGGCCTTGCTGATCGCGGAAATCATGGGCTCACTCGTCAGCAAAGCGGGATTTAGCGGCCTGGCCTATTACATCTACATCCCGGGAGCCTTGGTGTTCCTAGCGTACGGTCTGCTCTGCCTCCGCAGCGGCGTGGGCCTACTCAAGTCAGATCGGGGGCTGGCGCTCAAGTTTGTGGTACTCGGCGTATTGACCTTGCCGATTCTGGCCTGGGAATTCATCACCTTGTATCCGGACGAATACAACTATTACCACATCGGATGGCGGATACTTTATTTGGCGGTTTTCCTCTGGTTATTGGTAATCGACTTCACGACCGATTTTTCTCGGCGACCGGCGATCATGATTGAGCGGCAAATATTGCGTTTGTCGCTGCTGGTCGTGGCGGCGATGTACTTTGAACGTTTTGTTTTCAAATGAAAACACGGGCAATTCCCCGCAAAGATGCACGCTATTGGGGAACCACGCGTTTTTCTTCCACCTGCAAAATTTCTCCCGAGGCGCGATCAATCACGTAAATGATGACGTGGCACTGATCGGCGACCCAAGCCGCGTCCAATGAGGTAGTAAATGTCTTATTGAGACGTTCGCCGACGAAGATGGGACCGTCCTTGAGGGCATCTCCGTAGAGACCCGGAGTCACCGCCTTGCGCAGCACGTGCATCTGATAATAAGGATCGATGTAATCCGGAACCAGCGAATAGTCCGACTGCTTAGACGAAATGCTGTCTTCGGTGATCAGTACCACGACGTGGTGCTGGTCGGTGCCGGTCTCGTAGTATTGAATTTCCGTTTCGACACTCACCTGACGAGTTGACTGGTCGTAGGCTACGGTCGGATTGATTTCCAACGCCGCGGCTTCGCCCAAAATATCGGCGACAATCGTGCTCCAATTGGCGTGGCGCTGCCGTACCTCCCCATTGAGCGGGCGGCGATTCACCGTTCCCACGGGCAGCGCAAAGTCATTGATCGTCAGTGCCGCATCGATCGCTTCCCCAAATGGCGTATTGAAATCGTTGTAATAGCCTTTGGCGGAGTCGACTTCCGCAAAATTGCCCAGGTGGATCGCGACTACGACCACCGCTTCACCAAAAGCGGCTTCCAGATCTTTCGCGGTTTCGTGGGCCCGCGGACAATTCCCGCATTGGTGACCGGTGAAGTCTTCTACCAGTACCTTCTTGCCCGTGGTAATCGGAGGTCGATTCGGGTCCACGGGTTCCTCTACGATGTCACAAGCACTCAAGAGCACGCCAGCAGCCAGGCAAAGGGCAAAGAAAATGCGGTTGATTTTCATACGTTAAATTTACTAAAAAGTACCGGTCATTGAAAATGTTACCCCGTTGGAAGCCGGGACAAAGCGGCAAATGCCGCCCACACACAACACACCGGCCCGCTGCCGTCCGTAGCCCAATTGGATGCGGTAGTTGCTGAAATTCACGCCCGCGGTGCCACTGAAGTAGTGCAGACGCTGATCTTCCTCCGCGTTTCCGTAGTTGTATTCGTCAAATACGGCCAGGAAAAAGTGCGGCGCAAAGGTGTATTCGACCAGGGCCATCGCCCAATCACCAAACTCTTGCTGGGTCGCACAGTGCTGCAATTCCAGCCGCAAAGTGTGCTTTCGCTTGAGCTTGTAACTCATATCCAATATCTGCACGTCCGCCGTGACGTCCTCCGAGGTGTTGAAACCGGTCAACTGCCGGAACAAGGATTCATCGTAGTTGAAGTGCAGGAGATTGAGGGTAGCTTTAAATTTTTTGTTGAATTTCCGGGAGATCTCCACGTTGATGTCCTGGAACAATACGCTGTCCATCTTACCGACAAAATCGGCGGTGTAGCCTTCAAACGGATTGACCGTCGGAACCTTGTTGAGGGCATTGATCCGGGAAAAGTTAAAGGTGATGTTCGTGCCGTACTTACCGCCCAGGGCAGTGCCTTTCTTGATTTTGTACAGGACTTCGAGCTGAGTGCTCCACTCGCCCAGCGGCTGGGTGGCCCAGGGAAACAGCGTCGCCAGGCGGTAAGTGTGCTGCCGGGTTTGCGGCGGCAAGAAGTTCAGGGCGAGGTCGTTGCCACTCGCGGCCCGGTCCCCGCGGAAGTCCATGTTGTCGATCCGCTTGAACTGCAAGGAGACGCCCAGGCCCTTTTTGGCGTAGGAAGTCTGGACCAAAATGCCGTTCCCATCTTTATAGATGAAATTGTTGACCGTACTGGGATCGTTGATCTTTTGTGCGTATTCCGCCGAAAACAGGAAGCCCCCGCGCGAGAGATTGAAGCGCCCCGAGAAGGCGCCGACATTTTGCGGGATGACCAGCAGCGGATCGTTGTCCGCCTGGAAGCGCGACACAAATCCCGCCCCAATGCTGATGCGCGTCTTGGCAGTGGCCAATGAATCAAAAGAATCGTTGATGTACCAATCGGCATTGATGCCGCGAATCAGGCCCTCGGACAAGTTTTCGACCTTGTTGGATTGGGCATTCCGCATCCGGCCCAGGAGGCCGGTGACTTGCAGACCGCGTACCGGTTCGCCTTTGACCCGCACCCCGTCGATGCTGTTGTCCCAGCCCAAGCCCCATTCTTCGTAGGAGCGCAGGATCATTCCCGAACCAAATTGCTCGTAAAATGTCCCGGCGGTCACGTCCAGACGGTCCCGCTTGTAGCGCGCGTACCGGTAGGGCAGCCCACTCCCCGACTCTCGGGTAAAGCCCTGCATCGTCGGCAGATACGCCTCATAGCGCAACCCCGCTTCAAAGCCCCCCCGGGTGTAAATCAGATTGAGGAATGAGTTGGAGCCCACATCTTCCGGAAAATCGGGCGCACCGATGATGGAATCCTCCCGGTAATACTGGGCGTCAACCTGGAAATTGCCGTGGACTTCCCCCAGGTCAACATTTTGGGCGTAAGCGGCCGATGAAAAAAGCATCAAGGCAACCAGGGTCGCCTTGATGCTCGTTTTGAACGTGGATGTATAAATCACTGTGCAGAATATTTCTTCGATTGCGGTCTCATTCCGCGCTGGCGTCCGCGTCGGCTTTGACCGTTTCCAGGATGTGGTCGTAGAGTTCTTCTTCGTCCCCCGGAGAATAGGAATTGTGCTGGTAGACAATTTCTCGCTTGCCGTTCAAAAGGAAAGTCGCCGGAACATTGTTGACCTGCAACGCCCGCTTCAGGTCCTGGTTGTTGTCGATGTACACTTCGTAGGGCCATTCTTTGCCGCTGACAAATGGCTGCACTTTCGCGGAGTTGCGCGCATCGTCGATGGAAACCGCGATCAATTTCACGCCGGTTTCGTCTTGCCAGTCATCGTATTCGTCGAGAATGGTTTGCAATTCCAAAATGCAGGGTTTGCACCAGGTGGCCCAGAAACTCACGACCATCGGCTTGCCATCGTTTTCGAAATCTGCCGAAGAAACGACGCTGCCGTCCAGGGCCTTGACATCGGCTGCGGGAAATTCGCGGTGCTTTTCGGATGCTTCCGCCTGAGAAAAGGCGGCGGGGGCGGAAATGACAATCAAAGCGAACAGTAGCAAAAAATTCCTTTTCATAAGTATAAAGATTGTTGTTTTAGCGGGAATATGCAAACTGCGTGCCGAAATGCGCCTCCCTAAACCGATTCAGGCAAAAACGCCGTTTCAATCCCCAAAATGCCCTTTGTACCGGCGGGTCTGCCCGGGGGGTGCCTCCTCCCCCTGCCACCGCAAGCGTCTTGAAAAGCAGACTATTATCGTTGGAGCGACAAACAGCCCAAAGAATTTCCAATTGCTCGATTTCCGATTGGCGCAGGGAAATTTCCAATTGCCTGATTTCCAATTGCCAATTGGCGCAGGAAAATTTTCAATTCCTCAATTCTCGATTTCCAATTGGCGCGTTCGGAACGCGCATACCGCGATGAAAAAGCGACCCAAAGCGTCGCTACAACACGAGGATCGTAGCCGCACGGCACGCCGTGCGGCCCCCGAGGATTTTCCGTGGAGAATTTCCAATGGACCCCAAAACTGCGCGCAACGGCAGAATTGCCATTGAAAATCCCCCCATTGGAAATTGAAAATTCTCTCATTGAAAATTGAAAATCCCCCGTTTATTTTTCTTCGAATTCGGTGATTTCCATCCTGGGGATCAGATGGCGGTTGTACACGGCCAAGGCGTCGACGCCCCGCTCCCGCAAGGCGTCCGGCAACTCCACCCGGTAACGCCCCCGCGCTTTGTCGTACGGTCGAAGCCGGATCCGGCCGTAGGCCATGCCACCCCGCCGCCATTCCAGTTCAATCCGCCCTTGCTGGGCGATGGAGCAGGTAAATTCCACCGCCCGCAGATCCACCGGCCGGTCCCAACGAAAGCAAATCGCCTGCCAGTTGCGCGCTGTGTAGCTCCCCTGCGCTGCGGGCCGCACGTCCTGCATACCGTAGCGCAAGCGCTCCCGGTTCAGCAAGTGGCGGTATTCACCGGTCAAAAATCCCCAAATCGTGCGCCAGCGTTCCCCCGACCAGAGGGGACCCGCGGTGACCACCCGCAAGCGCTGCCAATACGCCTGCACACCGGGATCAGCAAACTGGATCGACTCTCCCGCCACAATCCGCTCGTGGTTCGGGTCCAGGTAGCGCGGGCGGTGCCCCGCCCGCCACCAATCGGTATCCAGGGCCGGAAACCGGGCCAGCAAAGGATCGGCTAGGCCATTGAAGTCGATGATCTGGGTGCCCCGCGCCCGCAGGTAGCCGGTTTTGCCCATCGAGCCGGCGACCACGGCCCGGGTCACCGGCTCATGGCGGTCCCAGGCCGCGCGCTGCCGGGCCGCTTCTGCCTCGAATTCCCGGGCCGGATGCACTTCCGCACCGTGGTGGGCACGCCAGCCGGCACGGTTCCAGTACATCGCCCGCTCATCGGTGATGTTGTTCGCGTAGCGTTCCCAGGGCCGCTCGGTACGCCCGAGGTGGTAATCGGGTCCACTGTAGAGCGGCGCATCCGCCCGGAGCAAGCCCAGCACGAGCAAGGCCCCGGCGCCCACCGGCCACCAAGCCGGCGCGGGGGTCCGCAGCCACAGAAACAGCAACAGCACAAAGGGCACGGTAAACATGCGCCCCCGCATAAAATCCCCGCCGGCGGCCACGACCGCCAGCACGTACAGCCCCGCCCCAATCAGGAGCCAGCGCGACCGTCCATTTCCCCATCTCCCCACTTGGAGCCCCCCCCCTACAATCACGAGCACGGTCAGCGGATCGTCGCGCAAAGTGTCCCAGAAGTAAATCCAGCCCTTCCCGAGCAGAAACCAGCGCCCCTCACCCGTACCGAGCTTTGCGTACCAGGTATTCGGCAGAAAAAAGCCGTAGTAAATCAGGGAAAACGCTTCCCAGCCCAGAATGGGCAAGAGCCCCAGCAGGGCACTTTTCCATTTTCCCCGGGCTTCCACTTGGCGGTAGCCCACCAGCATCGCCGGTCCCACCACCCAGATCAGGTCCAGGCGGCAGAGCAGTGCCAGCGATCCGAGCAAAAACAGCCGGGTCAGCCAGCGCCGATCCGCCGGTGGCCGCAAAAACTGAGTCGCAAACCCCAGGATCAGCAGGTGGCTGAGCGAATTTTCCAGGCCCGAGGTGCTGAAATCGATGAAAGACGAGGACAACAGCAGGATGCCGCCGGCGACCAGGCTCCGGGTATCCCAATTCCGCCCCCGCCGGAGCAGCCACCACCAGACCAGGGCACTCAGGACGATCCCCAAAACCATTCCGGTGCGCCAGGTCTCGCCGCTCAGCGGGTACAGCCCGGCCATGATCAGGGTCCAGAGGGGATTCGAAAAGGCTTGCACCCGGGCAAAGGGCTGAAAGGTCAAGCCGTGGCCCTCGGCGAGGTTGACCGCG
The DNA here is from genome assembly GCA_039024435.1 of Bacteroidota bacterium. Taxonomy (GTDB): domain Bacteria; phylum Bacteroidota; class Bacteroidia; order J057; family JADKCL01; genus JBCCQH01. The sequence continues at coordinate 17,304 of JBCCQH010000041.1, read as the reverse complement.
CAGGTATGGGAAATGAAAGCGTCGTCGCAGGTCCAGGCGGTCCGGATCAGCACCGCGATGAAACCGGCAAAAAGCAGGGCGTGCCCCAGGAGGTATCCCCGGGATGCGGTCCAGCCGCGGAGCGGTATGGCAGAAAGAATGGGCACGGTCGGGGTTCAAGTTAAACTATTCCTGGGGAAATGCGGAAGGGCGGCGGAGGGGATGGTTTGGGGGGCGGCGGCGGCCGAGCCGGGGGAAGGGTTTGCGGTGGCCCCCGAAAAAATTTCCCCTCGTGCGCCGGGAGGACTGTCAACTTTTTTGCGCAAAAAATGGCCCAGGGGAGGCCCAGGGGGCGATTTTGCCGCACGGGACGGAAATCTCCCGTTTACTTTGCCGAAAATATGTGATTGGGTTAGAGTTGAAGAAGGATGACTTTCCAGCAAACAATTTTCACCATTAAATATAAATGTTATGGCAGAAGCAGTAAAGAAATTGACTTATCAAGCGATCGGTTTGTACGCGTATTTTCCTGATATAGATATTTCAAGTTTTAACCTCACTACAGATGACAAAATCGAGACTTTTCTAGATGCAGTGAAAATGTCCCCGCTCCCGCGTCAGGGACAATTCCGTTACTCGGCGGAAAAAGTTGAGCCCAATGATAATACCGATCCCTTTTTTATTGTCGGACACATTGAGTACAACTTTAATAGTGGGTCAACAACTCCTCCCAACGCGGATTCTGCCAACTCTATTAGAGGCAGGCGAAAGCTCAATCTCAAACAAATCAGCGTGCCCTCCGGCGGCACAGAACCAGAGAACAAGTATTTCATGGCTTGGCAATACTATCGCGAAGTGGTCGCGATCAATAGATCGTCACAAAACGAAGCCCCAGTGACCATTCGGCTCCGATCAAAAGGCCAACCAAAATTCCGGGATACTGCCTTGGGTGGAGAAATTGAATGGGGAAACCTACACGACCTGAAAACGTTCCTCGAGAACTACGAAGTGTTGACCTGGAGACTCATCCATCGCCAAGTAACCGTTCCGGTCCGGAAAAACTTGCTTGAAGAATACCAGCGAGTAGATCGAAAACTCCAGATTGCAGACCTTTATCTCGCGGAAGATCTGTATCAGGCCAAACTTGGAAATGGGAAAAAGAATGTCATGGAAACGTTCGACGAATACGTCAAACAAGTTTTTTGATTTAAAGATCCAATCCACAACCCGATCCGCTCGGTTGCGGCTCGACATTTGACATTGGCGCCCGGCCCGCTGCATCCTGCGATGCACGGACCGGGCGCTGAACTTTACTGCCCCACCGCACCCGCCAACTGCTCCGCCGGCAACCCTCCCCGCGAAATAGCCCCCCCAACCCGGACGAGTGTCGTCCCATCGACGCTCCGCAGCCCCAGAGCACAATTTTTCGAACCCCCATTTGTTTTTCAATTCTTATTGTATAAATTACAATATCTTTCTTGTCGCCACGACAAGAACACCGCTACTTAGCGTTCGGAATCAATACTTCAAATGCGTTGAAACATCTGCTCACATACTTCCTGCTCCTGGCTGCGAGTACTGCCGTGGCCCAGGATACGCTGGTGAAAAAATCCCCGCTGCAGGGATTTAACATCAGCGGAAACTACCGCTTCTACGCGCAGCACCGCTACTTCACCGATCCCTATGCCATCGATGTCGTCAACGACCAGCCGACCTTCCTGACTACCCGCAGCATCCTGTTGGGAGATGCGTCGCAACTGCCCGAATTGACGCTCAATATCAGTGGGAAACCCTCAGCCAAGACCTCATTCGGCACCGACCTCGTGGTCTGGAACCAGAACAACGGCAACTTTGATTACTACCGCAACCTCCAGTTGGGGATCAACCTCTACGGGAGCTTCACGACCGACTTCGGCACGGTGGACGTCAAAGCGGGCGGGATCCACTGGCACAAAATGACGCCGTTTACCATGCAGGCCTTTGCCGGGTACAACCGCTTCAGCATCTTTGACCGCAACCCCTGGGATCCCCAGTTCAACGAAATCGACCGCCGCTACTCAGAATACCACGAGCTCGGCGCGATCACCCAGGACGAGCGCTGGGGCAGCCAGGCTTTCCAGGGATTCCTGATGAATGTCTCCCAGCTCCCCGGCAACTTCAGCCTAGAATTCATGTACGGCAAGACCCAAAATGCGACCGCCGCCTTCAACGACGGGATCAACGGCGACCTCGACTCTACCAACAACGCATTTTTCGGCTTTTTCCAAAACACGATCCCCAACAATGTCATCGGGGGCCGCCTGACGAAAAACTTCGGCAAGCACCGGGTCACCCTCAACACCTTTAACCGCCGGACCTACTCCGATGTCCTGGCCACGGATCCCATCCTCAACAATGTCCACACCGCCGACTTCAATTTTGATTTTGACCAGGTGCGGGTCTCCGGGGAAATCGGCGCCGGACGCTACCAGGACATCGCCAACGATCCCGGCTTCGGCGAGATGGCCTCGCTCAAAATCAACTTTGACAAGCGCCTCACCAAGATCCCGTTTGAACTCCATGCGTTCCGCATCAGCCCAAACGCGGTCAACGCCAACGGCGAATTTGTCAACACGAGCATCATCGAAGCGACCTCCGCGACCTCCGGTTCCAACACCATCGTCGGCGCCAACGGCGTCTTGCAACAGACCGGAAGCGCCATGCTTGCCATCGGGCAAATGGCCAACAACCGCCAGGGCATCAACCTGAACTTTGACCTCGAACCCACCGAGGACCTGATCATCACCGTGGGCAACGGCATCGCCACCGAACTGGAAAACATCAACAACAAGGTCACCTACGGCCACGCGATCAACGGGCTGACCATGTCCCGTTTCTGGCGCTTCTTCTTCCCCTCCAATGTCGGGCCCTACGGCCGCGTCTCGGTGCTGTTCCGCGGGGTATTCGAAACGGTGAACCTGACCGACCTGTCCAGCAACGGAACGGTGGTCAACGACAAATACTTCAACAACATCGAAACCCAGATCAAGTACAAATTTGATCTGTTTGAGCGGCCCTGGTACATCTTTTACCTTGGGATGTACAATTCCATCCAGCCGCAATTCTCTCCGATTACCGTCTTCAATGAAGACGCCTACATCCGGTACTACGCCCACCAACTGGAGAGCTACTACCGGATCCATCCCAAGCTTGTCCTCGCCCAGTACCTGGGTTGGGAGCGGGTGATCGGCAACTACGCTACCCAAATCAATATTGAAACGGAGCGGCCGCTCAACCAGGAAGGCTTTGCCCTGGGCGGCGGCTTCGATTATATGATGAGTAAAAACACCGCCCTGTACTTCCGTCACCGGTACTTCAGGTTTGAAGACACGAGCTTCAGCCTCGCCAAGTTTGCCGGTCACGAATCCACCCTGGAACTCAAAATCTTCTTCTAATGCACCGAAAGATCATCCTCCTTACCATCGCACTGTTGCCGCTGTTCGTGCTGGGACAGCGGAAAAAGTTTCAGGTCAACGGTGCCGCGCGGGCTTATTTCTTTGCGAATACGCTCGACATCGCCGACGACATCGACACGGTGACCACGCGGGCGGCCAATTACGGCCAGACCCTGCTCGACCTCGGGATCAGTGTCTTCCCGAACAAGAATACCGAAGTGCTGGGCATGTTCCGGATCCGCAACGACCTCGGCGGATTCTGGGGCGGCGGCGTCTCCTTCAACGTGCGCCAGTTGACCCTCAAGGGAGTGGCCGGCAACGTGGTGCGCTACGAGCTGGGCGACATCGACCTGAGCATGACCCCGTATACACTTTGGAACTTCCGGGAAGAGGGCGTCGTGAACGAGGCGGACGTGTTCGCATTACGCCGCGATATCGTATATTATGATATGTTCTACATCGATGACAACTGGCGCATGCAAGGTGGACGGGCCGCATTCGGGCTAGAATTCGCCAATGTCATTGAGGGGATCGAATTTGATGGATTTTTGACGCGGCAGCGTCCGGCCTCGGGTACCACCGAACCGGAGCGTTTGTACGGCGGTGGAACGGTCACCCTGCGACAAAGCGACGATTTGAGTCTTGCTTTTCACAGCGTCAACATATTTGACCTCGCCGCGACAATCCCCGACAGCATCCTCTACAAGAACAATGTCCACACGCTGGAACTGAACTACACCCGCGACCTCAACGAGAATGTGGCCGTGGGTCTGAGCGCCGAAGCCGGGGTTTCGAGCGCCCGCTACATCAACTACACCGATCCCCGCGCCCCCGAAGCGCAAAACGAGTGGTTCTACGATGCCGGGATCACCACCGGACTCAAAAAGCTGGGCATCACCGCCAAGCTGGCCTACAAAGATGTCGGGGCGGATTTCCTTTCGCCCGGCGCCCAAACGAAGCGCATCGACTATTCGCGCTTCCCGGGCCTCTACCAGCAGTTTACCAATGCCGGTATCGGTCGTCCGGTCAGCTACGCCGACTTCATCAGCGGCAACACGGAAAACTCCTTTCGCATCTCGGAGCAACTCCTCCCTTACTTTTCTGCTTACGCAAACACCAACCCCTACGGCCTGGCCACGCCCAACCGCCGCGGGATCTACCTCGATGCCGAGCGCACCGACTCCACCAAGTTCCGCAGCAGCTTTTTGCGGGTGGCGGCTTTGACCCAATCCCGCGGAACCGGGACCGATGAACTCAAGAACTTCCTGCTCGTCGAAGCCGGTACGGACCTGTACCTGAACGATTTCTGGGGCGGGGAAAAAGACTTGAAACTTGATCTGGGGCTGCGTTTCGAAAACACCTCGCGGGGCGGAGAGGTCTTCGAAACGATTGACCTGACCAGCACGTTTATCGATGCAGGCTTGTCCTGGGAATTTGTGCCGCGCCTCGACGCGCTGGCGGGGGCCAAGGTCTGGTCGGTGTCCGGCAATTCGTTCGTGAACGCCCGCAATCGGTTCAACCTGATCGAGAACTTCGAAACGGTCAATTACGACTTTACGGAAAATGCGCTGGCGGCCGGTTTGCGTTACCGGTTCAAAGGCGACAATACGCTCTCTGCACAATACCAACGCTCTTCGATTGCCCACGCCGACGAGGCCCTCGCCGACTACGCAATCTCACAAATGACAATTTTGTTCAGCTTAAATTTTTAAGATCCAATGAAGAAGCTGTTGCTGTTTTTCGTTTCTCTTGCCGCTTTGGCCACCGGTTGTCGTGAAGAAGATCCGGACGGCCCCAATCTCAATGATCTTTTCGGGGAATTCAACATCGTCCAGGACATCGCGCCCAGTCAGACCTCGATTGACTTTGCGGCGGATGGCGTGCTGTTTTTCAATGGCGAACTGTCCAAAAGTACCAACTGGGTCATCAATCTCGTCGGCGCCAACACTGGAGCCGAGCGCAACCTGACCGGATTTGAGCGGATTCTTTCCAGCGAAACCGCTGCTTGGGACGGAGGTGCGAATACCTTTCCGGCCTTTGGGCTGGAAGATGTCTACGTGACGATCACCTTCCCGAACGAAGACGGAGCGCCCACGATCAACGATACGATCACCATCACGGGCGCCAAAGTCGATGCCGGCCAACTGATCACCAGTTTTGAATCGGGCTTCGGTTCGCAGTGGACCCGCTTCAATCAGGCGACCGTTGTGGGCGACATCGACTGCAACACGGGCCTGTCCGCCAAGGGCAACTGCCACTACAGCTTCAACGGCACCGTCGGTTGGGACTGGGCCATCGGTTCGGTGACGATCAACCCCGAGTCGGGCAATTTTGGGCTGCCGGCCAGCGCCAGCAACCTTTACTTCAATATGGCGTTCAAAGCGCTGGAAAACGTCGGCCCCGCCAATTCCTTCATCCTTTTCTGGTTCGATGAAGATGACAACGGCGACGGCAACTTCGACGAGGCCACTGAAGACCGCTTCACCTACGAGTACTGGTCGCAGGACAGCAGTTGGACGGTGATCAGCAAGGAATACTCCACGCTCCAGTTCGACGAAGAGGGACTCACCGTAGAAACCAACGGCAACGGGCTTCCCGAACCAGGCAAACTGGTCTCGATCAACGTTTTCTTCCTCGCCAATCCGATGAATGGCAACTCCCGCGCCCTGGTGGACCACTTGATCTTTACTTCCGGAAATCCCTACACACCTTGAGAATACTTGCGATCATCCTGCTCTCTTTCGTAGCGCTGGCCGGCTGTGAAGCCGTGAAGTTCCGCCAGGTCGCCCTCTATGACCGCTACGAAGAACCGCCCGTCAACAAAGCCGCCTCTACGCTTTGGATCTACGAAGACGGAGCGGGAACCATGTGGAGTTCTCTCGGGGCCTGCGGTGACTTTGGCATCAGCAATGAAGCCGCCTACTCGGGCAAGTCGAGCATCAAAATTTCCTGGGACAAAGGCAAAGGCTGCGAATGGATCGGTTTTGGCAACAGCTTCTCCAATTGGGCCGCCGCCGATATGTCTGAAGAGCGCCTGAGAAAAGCGCTGTCCTTCCAGGTGAGAACGCAAAGCAAGACCGCCCGCTCGGTTCCCATTGTGGCCTCACTCGAAGACATGGCCGACGGGGGCAGCTACCACTTCTGTGACGCGGGCAAGTACCTCAATGGCTTGGAAATCGACACCAACTGGAAAGAGATGATCGTCCCGCTGTGGGACTTCCCTATCCGGGAGGATGAAGTAGACATCTACGCCATCAAGCAGATGAAATTCCAGCTCGAAGGCGCGGGTTCATTTTTCATCGATGACATCAAGCTGATCGATTACACCAAAGAGGAATACGCCGCCCAGCGCGAAGCGGTCGAAGACATGAAGCCCAAAGGGACCGTCGAGCAGACGGTGTACCGCGAAGGCCAGTTTGAGTTTGATGCTTGGGGCCAGGGCGACAACCGCTGCCAAACCCTCGAAGAGCGCAGTGCCGACGGCGGCAAGTACATCCACTGGCAATTTGACCCCAAGGATTGCGACTGGGCCAAGTGGGGCCTGAACTGGACCGACTGGTACCAAGCCAACTGGCGCGGAATCGAAGACAAGGCCAAAATTACCTTCCGTTACAAAACCGACGGTCGGGCCCAGTTCCGCATCAAACTGGAAGATTACCGTTACCACTCGACCGAGGTCTTTTCCACCAGCAGCCGGGCCAAGCCGGCTCCCGGCTGGCAGACGGTAGAAATCCCGCTCAGTCAACTGGGCCTGAAAGAAAAAGGCTTCGCCATGGACCAAATCAAGCAGCTCCTCTTTGAGGGTGTGGGCGCCGGCGAAGTGCAATTCGACGACATCAGCATCACAGGTATATGATCACACGGAATTACATCTACGCCCTCTGCCTATTGGCCGCGGGGCTGTTCGCTGTCGGCTGTGAAGCCGGTAAAAATGGCGATTCGGGACAAGCAAACGGCGAACCGTTCAGCTACGGGGCCGACATCGACGAAATGATCAGCAAAATGTCCATCGAGGAAAAGGTGGGCCAAATGACGCAGATCAACATCGATATCATTTCCAAAGGCAAACTCTACAACCTGGACGAGCCGCACCAAATCGATCCGGTCAAGCTGGATTCGGCCATCAGCCACTACTACGTCGGCTCCTTCCTGAATGTGGGCGGGCATACCTATACGCGGGAGCACTGGCAGGAAATCATCACCGAGATTCAGGAAAAAGCCACCACAGCGGGCAATAAAATTCCGATCATTTACGGCATTGATGCTATCCACGGTGTCAACTACACCGTCGGGGCGACCCTGTTTCCCCAGCAAATCGGCCAGGCGGCAACCTGGAATCCGGAGCTGGTGGAAGAAGCCGGCGCCATTACGGCGTACGAGTGCCGCGCTTCCGGGATTCCCTGGAACTTTTCGCCGGTGCTGGACCTGGCCCGGCAGCCGCTCTGGTCCCGTTACTTTGAAACCTACGGCGAAGATGTCCATCTAGCGAAGACCATGTCCGCCGCCTGCATCCGCGGATACCAGGGCGAAGATGCCTCCGACGACACCAAGGTCGCCGCTTGCATGAAGCACTTCCTCGGCTACAGCATGCCCTTCACCGGCAAAGACCGGACGCCCGCCTACATCCCCAACGTCCAGATGCGCGAGTACTTCTTGCCGACCTTCGAAGCGGCCATCGATGAAGGCGCGCTCACCGTCATGATCAATTCCGGCGAGGTCAACGGGATTCCGGTCCACGCCGACTACAACATCCTCACGACACTGCTGCGCGATACCTTGCAGTTCAAGGGCCTTGCCGTCACCGACTGGGAAGACATCATCAAGCTCTACCGCGACCACAGAGTCGCCAAGGACATGCGCGAAGCGGTCAAAATGTCGATCATGGCCGGCATCGACATGAGCATGACCCCGAACGATTACTCATTCAACCGCGCCCTGATCGATCTGGTCAAGGCGGGAGAAGTGCCGGAAAGCCGCCTCGATGAGTCCTGCCGCCGCATCCTCTGGGTAAAAAAGCAGCTTGGCCTCCTGGAAAATCCGGTTCCGCCCTTCGATTCCTACACCGACTTTGGTTCGCCGAAGCACAAGGAAAGCGCTACCCGCACCGCCGCCGAGTCGATCACCCTCCTGAAAAATGAGGACGATCTGCTGCCGCTCGACCCCGGAACGAAAATTCTGGTCTGCGGCCCCGCCGCCAACTCCCTGAACATCCTCAACGGCGCCTGGACCCACACCTGGCAGGGCCTCGATCCCAAGTACAATACCCAGGGCGCGCGCACCATCGTGGAAGCCCTCCGCGAAAAGGCCAGCGGCCGCATCGATTTTGTCGAAGGCAGTACGCTCGACAGCCTGGGCAATGTCTCCCAGGCCGTAGCTAAAGCGCGCAGCGCCGACGTGGTCCTGGTCTGCCTGGGCGAAAAGCCTTCCACCGAAAAGCCGGGCGACATCGAAGACCTCAATTTGCCGCCGGCCCAGCAGGAACTCGTCCGCGCGGTGGCAAAGACCGGCAAGCCGATCATTTTTGCGTTTGTGTTTAACCGTCCACTGATCGTCCGAGAAATCGAGCCGCTGGCCGGCGCCATTCTGCACTGCTACCTGCCCGGTGATTACGGCGGCGATGCATTGGCCCAGGTCCTCTACGGCGAAGTGAACCCCTCCGGAAAATTGCCCTTCAGCTATCCCCGCCACACAGGATCGCTGGTCATGTACGACCACAAGTTCACCGAAACCCTCGACAAGGACTTCGGACGCAACGCTTACCATCCGCAGTACAAGTTCGGCCACGGCCTCAGCTATTCTGAGTTCAACTACGGCGCGCCCACCCTCGACAAAGAAACTTACGGCACCAACGACGTGATCAAGCTTTCTTTTGAACTGGCCAATGCCTCTGAGCGTGCCGGCAAGGAGGTGGTCCAGGTCTACGTGACCGACCAGGTCGCCTCCATCACCCCGAGTGTGAAGCGCCTGCGCGCCTTCCGCAAGCTCGAAATCCCCGCCAATGCCAGCCAGCAAATCGAAATGGAAATCCCGGTTTCCGAACTCGCGTTTGTCGGCCGCGAAGAAAATTGGATTGTGGAACCGGGTGACTTTACCCTGATGCTCGACACCTTCCAGGTCGATTTCCGGGTCGAATAACTTGCACCAACGCGCTAGATTCATTACTTTTAGTTAGTGTATCATTGACAATAAGAAATTGATTGCACATTTTAATAGAACGAGTATGAGACTAAGAATTACACTGATCTTGACTGCCCTCGTGGTAGGGGGTGGTTTGGGGATGGCCCAAACTACCTGGGACGACTTTGACAATCCGGAGAACTGCGTGTACGGCTTTTTTGACGGCACCAGCTTCGACCAGATGTTCAGCAATCCCGCGACCGGTGGCGTCAACACCAGCGCCCTGTGTGCCGAGTATGGGCGCAACCCCGGGGCCCCGTTTGACGTGATCATCATCGATCCTCCGGGCACGAACAAGATGGAAAACCTCAGCGATTACGTGAGTGGGGCGAAGACCATGTCGCTCAAGGTCTACAGCCCGGCCGCCGGTCTGCCGCTGCAGATTACCCTGGAAGACGGCAACGTGGCCGGCCCAACCAATTTCCCCGCCGGTCGCCACAGTGAGTACACCGCCATGACGACGGTCGCCAACCAGTGGGAAACGCTGACCTTCACCTTTTCGAACCGGCCGGACGTCAACGTACCCGATACCAACGGCAACCGCCTCGTCCTCCTGTTTGAACCCAACACGAACTCGGGCAATACATTTTTGTTCGACGATCTGATGGGACCCGCCTTCAGTGATCCCTGCGGTGGTGCTCCGGCCGATCCGGCGATTGCGGACGATGTCGAATGCCAGCGCAACGTGAGCTACACCTTCACCAACGGTACGCTGACCACGGGACCGAACCCGAATCCCTCCGGCATCAACACCTCCTCGACGGTGGGCCGCTTCCAGAAGTTTGTGCCTCCCACCAACGATGGCGCTTTCGGCGGCGATCTCGCGATCCCGTTCACCACGGCGACCTACAACACCGCCAATATCCAACTCTACGACCAGACGGCGCCGCAGGACTTCGTGGTCATCCTCCAGGATGCCAACGGCATGGACCTCGTAAATACGACGGTGACGACCACCAGCACCACGGCTTGGGAAAGTTTCGCCATCGACCTGTCTTCCATCCCGACGGCGACTTCCATTGAAAAGTTTGTCTTGCTCCTCAACCCGACGACGGACACCGAGGACAGCATTTACTTCGACAACTTTACCTTCTCGATGGAAATGGTATCGGTGGACGAGGAAGCCCTCGCCCTCGAACTTTCGGTGGCCCCGGTGCCTTTCACCGATCAGTTGACGCTGCGTTCGGATAAGCCGATGGCGGAAGTGACCCTCACCGACATCACCGGTCGGACGATCACCGAACTGACCGGCCTGAGCAAAACCGAACTCGAAGTTTCCACCAACGGCTACCCGGCGGGGGCTTACTTCATCACGATCCGCGACAAGAAAGGCAATCAAGCCACCAAGAAGATATTCAAACTGTAAATCAATCAACGGAGCGGCGCGTTGCGGCCTCGGCTGCGATGCGCCCATCCTTGATTCAAGATGCTGAAAACCGATATGAAGATCCGAATTTCCCTCTTGCTGACCGTTATCGTGGCCTTGGCTCTGTTTTCTGCTTGTGAACAAAGCGATCCTCCCATTCGTGAATTCAGCCTGGTCTGGGCGGATGAATTCAATGGGGATGAGCTGGACCGGGACAAATGGGATGTGCAGCTCGGCGACGGATCCGACTACGGCCTCTGGCGCTGGGGCAATGAAGAAGATCAATATTACCAGGCCGAAAACGTGAGCGTCGCCAATGGGTTTTTGCGCATCGCCGCAGTGGCGGACAGCGTGGCCGGCTACGGCTACACTTCGGGCCGCATCCGCACGGTGGGTTCTGGCGACTTCAAGTACGGACGGATCGAAGCGTCCATCCGCATGGACAATACCCCCGGCCTCTGGCACGCCTTCTGGATGCTGCCGACCGATCCCACCGAGCCTTGGCCGGTCAGCGGCGAAATCGACATCATGGAGTACGTGGGCAACAGCCCGAACGAGGTGCTGACTACCATTCATTTCGCTGACCCCTTCGGCAACCGCAATCTGCTGGGCAACTCATTTCCCTTCCAGCCGGATGGCAATTTTCACGTATACACCACCGAGTGGGACCAAAACAAAATCGTGTGGTACTACGACGAGACAGAGGTGTTCGAGGTCCTCCGCACCAACGACGCGGTGAGCAATACCTGGCCGTTTGATGCGGCATTCCATCTGCTGTTGAACGTCGCCGTGGGCGGCAACCTTGGGGGCAACGTAAATGCCGCGGCGCTACAAGCCCCCAAGCTGATGGAAGTCGATTACGTACGTGTTTACCAGTCAAATTGAGTCCGATGAAAAAGCTATTCTTCTCCCTGATCTGCTGGGTACTCTTTGGTGGGGTGGCCTACGCCCAATGCGCCAAAGTCGAGATCGTCGAAACTCCGGACGGATTTCAATTGCTGCGCAACGGCGAGCCGTATTACATCAATGGCGCAGGCGGTACGGTCGAGCTGGCGAAACTCAAAGACTACGGCGGCAACTCGATCCGCACCTGGGGCATCAGCGATGAAACTGACCAAATCCTGGAAGAAGCCCTCGAACACGGCCTGACCGTGACCTTTGGCATTTGGATGGGACAAGAGCGGCAAGGATTTGACTACACGAACGAAGACGCGATCAAAGGACAACTCGCAGAGTTCCGCCGGGTCGTGCGCAAATACAAAGATCACCCCGCGATTCTCCTTTGGGGGGTGGGCAACGAGATGGACCTCGACTACTCAAACTTCGACGTGTGGAAGTACCTCGAAGAAATCTGCCAAATGATCCACGAGGAGGATCCCAACCATCCGACCATGGCGGTCACCGCCGGACTGGACGTGGCCGAGGTCAAGCTGATCAACAAGTTTACCCCAAGCCTCGACATCCTCGGGGTCAATACCTACGGCAATATCGCCTACCTCCCGGAGGCCATGCGGGTCTACGGCTGGAAAAAGCCCTACGTGGTCGCCGAGTGGGGGCCCTACGGCTGGTGGGAAGTCGCTAAGACGAAGTGGGGAGCCTCGATTGAGGAAACCAGCTCCCAAAAGGCGCGCACCTACGAAAAAAGCTTCAACGCCATCCTGGGCGACAAGCAAAGTTGCCTCGGTTCCTACGTGTTTTTGTGGGGCCAAAAGCAGGAACACACCTCGACCTGGTTCGGCCTGTTTACCGAAGCGGGCGAAGAAACGGAAGTCATGGACATCCTGATTCAAGGCTGGCGCAAGAACGATCCCGAAAATTTCGCCCCAACCATCGCAAAATTCCGCCTCAATGATCAGCGCCCGGTCGACAACATCACCGTCGCTGCCGGAACGGCGATGCAAGGATCGGTGGCGATTGTGGACAAAGAAAATGATCCCCTGCGCTACGAGTGGCAGGTGATTCCCGAAAGTACCGACAAACGCACCGGCGGTGATGCGGAAAAGGCGCCCAAGCCTCTGCGGGGCATCTTTCCGAAATCGACCCAAAACGACAACGAAGTCACTTTTACTGCGCCGGATCCCGGCGAGTACCGGTTATTCTTGTTCGTCCACGACGGAAAGGGGAAAGTGGCTACCGGCAATATTCCATTTAAAGTTATCCCATGAGTAGTTTTACCGTGCTCGCGGACAGCGGATCTTCCAAGACCGACTGGGTCGTAATCGATGATAAAGGAGCGGTGGCCTACCGCCTCAAAACCCTCGGTTTCAATCCCTATTTTCATTCTTCGGAATTCATCGCCAATGCGATCTCACCCGCTTTCCATCAAATCCCGATCCGCCTCGATGACATTGCGGTGGTGAACTATTACGGGGCAGGTTGTTCCAGTGAAAAAATGAACCGGGTCGTAAAAATCGCCCTGGACCGGACTTTTCCCAATGCGCTGGTCTACGTGGACCACGATATGATCGCTGCGGCGCGCGCCTCCCTCGGCAACGCCACCGGCATCGCTTGCATCATCGGAACCGGATCCAATTCTTGTGTCTGGGACCAGGGCGAAATCATCCACAATGTCCCTTCCCACGGCTACATCTTCGGCGACGAAGGCAGTGGCTCTTATCTGGGGATCCAAGTGGTCAAGTTGTACCTGGAAGATCAACTGCCCGCCAGGTTGAAGCAGGAATTTGAGGGTGAGTTTCACCTGAGTCAGGATCAGATTCTGGCCCGCACCTACCAGGAGAAGGACCCCAATGTGTTCCTGGCGCAATTTGCCCGCTTCTACGACAACCGGCTGAACTACGATTGTCTGCGCGCCATCGTACGGCGGGGTTTCGAGAATTTTTTCCGGGTTCGTATCCTTCCCTACCCGGACTACCAGCAATACGCTTTGGGCTTCATCGGCTCCATTGCCTTCCACAACCAGGAAATATTGGCGGAGGTTGCCGCGCACTTTAGCATGCGGATCCGCAAAGTCTGCCGCCACCCAATCGATGAACTGGTCGATTTCCACCGCGGCGGTGTGGCCACTCAGGCGTCTTAGCGGCGGTTACCTACAATGATAGAAACTCGCCGGGGGTTCTTTTCCTCGGCGAGCTTTTCTTTTTTGGGGAATGCAGGGGCGTGCAGCGAGGCCTCGGGGAACTGCGGGGACGTCCGATTGTCCCAGATCGGAACACCGCTGTACCGATACGGGACACCGTGCCGCCAGCTTCCCCGGGTGAGGGATCCCGCATCCGGCATTTTTACGCCGATATTTTTCCATACACCCCTCTCACAATCAGCAGATTAACTTTAATAAAGTTTTATTAACAAATTTTTTGCGGCCCCCACGCAACGTTTTGCTCCAGGGCACCGTCTAAACGACAAAGGCAATCACAATTCCAAAACGAAAATCAACTTCCGCCGCGTCCGACGCGGCCCACCTAACCTATTTTTGCTATGAAAAAGCTCGCTAAAACTTTCGCTATGCTCGCGCTACTCGTCCTCCCGATCCTCCACACTCCCCAGGTCCAGGCGGGCGGCGACGAACTTCCGCCCCCTGACCTTCAGATGGTTACCTCCGAAAATATGATCCGACGGGGCAATTCGCTGGTCATGGACCTGGTCCTGGCCCAAGCCGGAACGACCGCCCTGTCAGTAGCCAATCTCGATGGTCGCGAGATCTGGACTGGCGCGGCTAGCTTCGCGGCGGGACAAAACCGTGTCAAATTTCGTGTTGGTGACTTGCCTTCGGGCACCTATTTCCTGAAAGTCACCACCGGCAGCGGTTCGGATACGCAGACCTTTGCCATCCGCTAAGTCGGGCAGGCTTCCGCCAACGCTTTCAGACAACCAAGGCACGGTTTTTCCCTTTGATCCCGCCAATCGGACACGCCCAAGGCCCCCTCGGGGGTCTTGGCGCTCGCTCATTTTGCATTCCTGAGTCTGCCCCCGCTCAGCCTCCGTCCGCGGCTCCGGTGCTCACTTCGGCAGCGTACGCCTCGCGGAAGCTGGCCTGCATTTCCTTGAGCTTAGGCACCTCCTTGCCCAGCAGTTTTTTCAGCGCCGGATGAACCGCCCGGATCGCCCGCAACCCAATTTCCGGATCACGTGCGTCAATTGCCCGCGCTCCGTAATCTTTCAGGAAGAACCCGATTTTGTACTGTCCGCTTTCCGGAAAGCGGTTTTCGAAAGTCTTAATGTTTGCAAGATAGGTTTGCGCCACGGGATGATCCAGGTCGTGTACGCCAAAAAGGAAGACCAGGAATTCGATTTCGGTATCCAGATCCAGCTCCGGATGGGTTTCCGCATAGGCGGTGGCGGGCTCCGTGGGATCTTTGTCCCGCTGCAACAGTTCGATCATGTAATCCGACAAAAACGCCTTGTCGCGCTTGCCTTCGGCAAAGGCTTGTTTCATCTGGTACACCGGCGAGGACGTAGGGTCTACGACTTCCCGCCCCATTTGCAGGAGACTGGGGGCATCGAGGGCCCCCACTTGCTTGTGGATCAATTTCCCGTCGCCGTCTATGAACAGCAAGGTCGGAAATCCCTCCACGCCGTACCGCTGGATGATCTGCGGCCCTTCACCACGTTCGCCATCGAGTTCCAAATTCACAAAATGGGCATTGAAGTAGGCGCCGAGTTCGGCATCGGGAAATACTTTCTTGTCCAGGTATTTACAGGGACCGCACCAGGTGGCGAAGACGTCGATGAAAACCAATTTGTGCTCTGCATTTGCCTTGGCAATTGCTTTTTCCACGTTGAGTGAACTCCAGTCGATGCCGCTGGCCTGTGCCGACAACAGGGTGAAGGTCAGGATTCCCAGGAGACCAAATAGTTTTTTCATAGGCTAGGGTCAAAAAAATTTCGTTGTGATTGAGCGGTCTTGCGGAGGTCGCCCCGTCCATGTACGTAAAGTACGGCACGGGCCGGATTTGCAGTATAAATTGTACGACATTTTGGGCCAACCAAGACAATTTTGGCGGATTGAATTTGATATCGGGTAACCTACGCCGGATTAGCTATGACACGGGGCAGCTTCGATTGGGGGGAGCCATTGAATTGGCGATGATCGGCGAGTCATTGTTGCGAGTATTCCGAGGCGCGCCCGGCCACGGTCACTGCAATTTTCTGAGTCGCATGGCGGTGGGTTTTGGGCTCCATCACCCAAATCGCCAGGCTGGTGCTGTACTCTGGGAGCTTGATTTTGTATCCTTTTTGGCGACACTTTTTCCACCCTTTTTGGAAGGGAATACGGTCACATTTTTGCCGACAAACCGTCCTTCAACAATCACACTCCACAAATTCTAACGCGGATGGCCCGGGACTGTGTCAAAATATTTCTTACATTGCCTCGGGCCTAAGTGGCACTTGTGCCACATTTTCTATTACATCCTTACCCATATTGTCTAATTATTTTTTACTATTTTTCATCCGTTATGGATCAACAGCAGATAAATGGTGGCATGTCGGGGATGAAAAAATTTAGCGACAATTTTGCATCCTATCTGAAAAATGAGGTTGTTGCAACTCATAAAAGTGAACACATCCGTGGACACATCTACGACATGGCCGGTGGATCGCTATTACACGCAAGGCTTTCAATCAATGCTCTTTTCGCCATAAAGAGCACGCTTCCGGCTGACCGGGTTTTTCATATCTTCAACAGTGATGTCATGGTACTCTGCCCTTCGGTGGAAGCGGCGGTTTATCCGGATGTTTCGGTGGTCACCGAAACGATTCGGACGTCGGAACACAAATCCAATGCGCTGCTGAATCCAACCTTGGTGGTGGAAGTACTCAGTGACTCGACGGAGGGCCGGGACCGGGGAGAGAAATTTGCCGCTTATCGGTCATTGGCAAGCTTTTCCGAGTACGTACTCATTTCACAACGGCAGCCGCAGGTGGACATCTTACAGAAAGACCCGGACGGCACTTGGGTGTTCGAATCGGTGACGCAACTGGAGAGCGCCTTTGCGCTGCGTACAACCGGCGGAAAAATAGAAATGCGGCAGATTTATGAGGGGTGGGAGGAATTACAGGGCCGCTGATGAATTTTTAACTGCTTGGTTTCTGATTTCCGACTGGCGCAGGAAAACTTCCAATTGATCGATTTCTGATTTCTGATTTCTGATTTCTGATTAGCGCGTTCTGGACGCGCAATCAACCACAAAGAGAATTTCCAACAATGACTATCCGCCTCTTTGCCACACGTGGTATTTGTTCCAATGCCGGAGCGAATTGCCCAGGATGGTCGCAAATCGGGTTTCCCCTTCGTAGCGTCGGTTCAGCTTGTAGCAGAATTCATCCAGGTAGTTCTGCAAGTACTTTTCGCTCACGCCGTGGAATATCCCCGAGAGGTTGCGCTTCACG
>JBCCQH010000040.1:0-55507 GCA_039024435.1 Bacteroidota bacterium | reverse complement strand
TCTACCTACGCGCTCATCGGCGCTACATCTACCGCATACGCCCGGATCTGAGTATTTCAATTCTGGTTTTCGGGTGGGTCAATCTCTTTTCGTTGGCGTGGCTGTGGTGAGTGCATGGTTATATTTATATTGACCCGGCCAACAAACCGAAGTCGAATTTTTGTTGCCTTGAATAATTAAACTTTTCCGTGAGCTTACCTTGCAGCCTATCTAAAAATTTTACTCGAATAATCGCTTTTTTATAGATGCTTAATTTTGCGATTGAAGCACGCTACAATGCCTCGTATTTGAACGAAATCTTTTTTTGATCATTTTGATTGGGTAAATTAGATAACGGACCTCGCGAAATCCTTGTTTGAAGGATTTAGGAGATGCCCGAATTTATTTTGTTCAAGTTTTGGATTGAATACTTAAACAAGTATCTTAGCTATAAGAAGAATTGAACTAATTTTAGATCCATTATGTCGGAAGAAAAGAAGGCTACTGTGGCCTCGAAAGCTCCTATCGGGGTTGAATTGGAACCAGGCACGTACTGGTGGTGTTCGTGTGGGGAAAGTACTAAGCAGCCGTTTTGCGATGGTTCGCACAAAGGCAAAGGCTTCGTCCCGCAGAAAGTTGAGATCAATGAGAAGAAAACCTATTGGATGTGCAGTTGCAAAGCGTCCAGTAGTTCGCCTTTCTGCGACGGATCGCACAAAGGCGTTTGATCGGATTCGTCAACGAAGTAAAAATCCACGGGTAGGTTCACCCGTAAGCTAAAAATGTTTCCTCCTGCCATTCCGGTTTTTTCCCTGAAGAAATCGGCCTAGTCCGCACGTTCATACTTTCAGGAAGTTTTGAAATTGGTTATATTCCAAAAAAGGAAATTGCCGGGAGCGAATCCATTGTAAAAATTCGCGCAACGGGGTTTCCGGGAAAAACTTTTGTACCTAATTTCGCAACTGACCCGTACCTGAATGGCAGTAGATCTCAAAAGACGAACCGAATTTTTCATTAAGGACCTCCATGCCCGTGAGTCCATGCGGCTCGGATGGTACCGACAGTGGGGAATCAACAAAGAGCGGATGCAATACCTCCGTGAACGCAAGGCAAAACACGCCGCATTTCTCAACGATTTGCTGCGCCGTCGTGGCCTACGTCCGGCTTGGTACGCGCGCCTGTTCTACATCTCAGGAAATATTTTCGGCTTTTTCTCGGCGTTTTTTCCCGAGCGTTGGGTCGCGCGGATCGAGCGCACCCTAGAATTTTGGATTCTCATGCGCTACCGCGAGTACTTCCAAAAGATGAATCTTGACCAAAACCTGCGGTCTATGATCGAATCGCTGCAACTCAAACGCCTGTCCCACGACGAGCCCGCGCCCGACGTGATCAATTTGATTGAAGAAATCATCGTAGAAGAGGAGCAGGCTTCCCAGCCCGCGGAATAGGATCGATTTGTGGATAGGATAAGCGCCGAAAGCAGTGTCCGGGGAAAAAGCCGCAGCGTTGATCCCAGCGCCTTGCCTACTGGTCGGTGCGAAACGCTTCTAATTTTTCCTGGCGCAAGACAAATTCGTACATCGTCTTTTCCACCGTAAACCCAATGTTGAAATTGATCGCTTGCATCGCCTTGTTCAGGGGACTGGTGGTCGTCGTGATGTAGTCCAGATCGGGAAAATCTTGTACCACCCGCTCAGTCATCAATCCTTTCAATATCTTAGCGAGTCCCTTTCCCCGGTATTCCGGAAGTAGGCCCGTCATGCCCTGTTGCAAGCGCAGGGGCTGCCGGCGGATCACCATGTCGCTATTTCCGACGAGTTTGCCGTAGGTGTCAAACACAAAAATTGAGTACGAAGTCTGATTGTTCTCGGAATTGAAGCGGTTGATGCGGCGCAGGCCCTCCGGGTTCCAGGAATTGTATTCCACCGGGCCGCCATCCATCGGCATGTCGTGGAGCAGTTGGTTTTGCAGGTCGGCGTAGGCGTCCAGATATTCTTCCGGGCAATCTTGCACAAATTCGAACCGCAATTTTCCTTTCCATTCCGCCGCCTGAGCCGCCCATTTCCGCATGATTTCCCGGTTTAGATTTTCCCGGCGCAATTGCATAATCAGCAGAGGGGCTTCTTTCACCGGCGTCAATTTGCGCACCGCATTGACCAGCCGGGGGTCAGAACAACCCGTGATGAATACCTTGTCCGGAGCCTCGCGAACCGTGAGGAGCAACGATTCGGCAATGCCCCGCAGCATCTCGTCGGGCACCGACTCCTCGATGGTATCGTGCTGAAACTGCAAGTGCTCATTGCCGGCAAAAGCCCGCATCCAGCCGAAAGGATCGCTATTTTCGTCGTGAAAGAAGATAAACTCCCGGGCTTTCAGGGTGCGAACCGATTGCAGGCTGACGGTGCGGAATTTTTCCAGGTCCATCTCCGCAATGGCCGCCCGGACTTTGGGACGATACTTCCGGTGGATCGCCTTGCGCATGGCAAATAGAGCTTCCCATTCGTCATCTGTCAGTTGGTATATCTCTACGGTTCTCAAGGGCGGGTCGTCACTGGGGTATGCATGGGCCTGATAATCAATTGTTATTCTGGCTTGATGAACCAAAAAACTAAAATACGGGCATACGCGCAAATAAAAAACCGAATGTAATTACCCGTTCAAACTATTCGGGGCCGAGCGCGGCATCGTAGACCGCGGCGATTTGGGCGGCGATGCGGTGGGGATTGTGGTTCCGGCGCACGTAATCGAGGGCCGCGGCGCCTTTGTGGGCGATTTGTTCCGGGTGGGCAACAATTTGCTCGATCAGGGCCTCCAGGTGATCGGTGAGGGCAGCCGCGTATTTGCGGCGCTGGATCTCGGTATTCAGTACGGCGTTTCCCCAACTGTCCTTCTCCACGGAAATGAGCCAGCCGCGGTCCGCACCGTTGATTTCCGGCAGTGCGCGCAAGTCGGTGGTGATCACCGGACAGGCATTTGCCTGGGCTTCGAGTACCGAAAATCCGTAGGTATCGCCCCAGGTTGGCAACAGGCCCACGTGGGTCCGCCGAAACAGGGCCAGTACCTCGGGATTGGGCAGGGTGGAGTGGTGGACAATTGCGCCGGGATGGCGGGCAATGATCTGTTGGGCCACCGCCAAATCCTGCGGTCCGGTCTGGGAAGCATAATCGCCGTATTGTAGTCGGGAGACGATGTTGAACCGGACGGGTGCTCCCCGCTGAAGTACCCGCGCAAACGCACGCAGCAATTCCAGGCCGCCCTTGCGAAAAAAATCCGCCCCGACCAGGGTAAAGTCGATCCGGTCCGGTGCCAGTTCTTTTTCTCCGTAATGCTGCACCTTCAAGGCTTGTGGCGGGCCGATGACCTGGACCTTCGCCAAAATTTCCGCCCGGTAAGCCGCGTAATCCGCCAAAAACTGCTCTTGGATGCGCCGGGCACATTCCGAAAGCGCAATGAGCCGGTGGCAATTGGGCTGCACTAAGTGCTTTAACCCGCCTTCGATCCGCCCGTAGCCGTAGGCTCCCCAGCGGGGCAAGTAGGTCTCAAACGTAGTCACCCAGGGCTGCCGCCCCCGGTGAATCCCGTTCAGCAAGTGCAACAGGGCGATCCCCCCCCGCCGCGCCGACCAGTGCGAGTTCAGCCACCGGTGGTGGATCCGCCCCGTCAGCCGAAACCAAAGCCCATTGGGCAGGCGAAAGGCATTCGGCGCCCGTACCACCCGATAATCCGTGTGCGGAACCTGGGTGATGCACCGGTCATTGAAGTAGCCTCGGTGGGTCGTGCCGATGGTTCTCATGGGAGCTTAGCGACTCGCAAATTGGCGGAAATAAAAGCATTCCTTGATGAGCTGGTCGTAGATCGCCGTGTTGCGGTAGCGTTGGGTAAGCGTGGTGAAATGCTCCGAAAAATCATTTTTATCATTGGATTCGGCTAGGTAAAAGCGGTTGAGCTCACATTTTGCCGCCATGAATACCGCCCGGGCGGCAAATTCCGGATCCGGAGCCGCTTCGGCCGCTTTCAGGTAGTATTTTTCCGCCAGCGTCATGTCTACAACCTCCTCAAACGTCTCGGGATCAAATTGGTACCAGGACTCAAACCGCCCCAGATAAAACCAGGAACCTCCACTGCGGGCGTAATCCAGGGCTTTCCAGGCGGGGCCGAAATAAGTCGTGTTGTAGTAAGCATTGCCCAGTCGGTAGTAGCATTGCGCCGCTTCTGCCTCATTTTTTAAAGCCTTCTCCTGTTGCCAAAGCAGCTCCTTCGCGTAGGTCAATTTGTTGTACTTGCCGTCGCCACAGTCGATCTGGCAATGGATCACATCGCGCAGCTTGCCCCGGAAAGGATCGGCCCGGAGGGTAAAGGTGCGGGATTGGGCCCGGTAGCTCTCCGGCAGGGCCTCAAAGACCTTGATTGCCTCCGGCAAGAGATTCTTCGCCAGCAGACGCGTCCCCTTGAGTTCCACCAATCCTTCGTGGGAGATGGCTTGTTCCAGCCGATCCACAAGCTGCCGTTCGTACCGCGTCTTGCGGGCTTTCCCCTGGAAGTCAAGGAGATCGTTGACCAGGAAGAGGTCGGCTTCGGTCTCAATCGCGTAAGCGCGGCGGCGGGCCAGCAGAGCCTTTCCCGGATGTCCCTGGATCTCATAATGCCAGGCCAGGGCCTCGTCCATCAAGGCGCGGAGTTGGTTCCGTTGCGGGTCCGGAATTTTGGGTCCCAGGTTGGTCAAGTCCTTGAGCAGGGTATTTTCCACACTGGCGTCCACCATGTCGGTGCGGGCGATGCGGAACACCAAATCGAGCAGGCTCCCCCGCAAGGCACCTCCCGGACTGAGGTGGGGGCGGGCCGTAGTGAGGTCGCGGTGCGCTTCGTGGGGATCGCCGGACAAATAGGTCAAATACACCGCCGACAGCAGCCAGAGATCAGGGTCGTGCATTTCTACTTTTCCCAACACCGTTTCCCGGACCAGCTCCTGCAATTCTTCGATGTGTTCCGGAACCTCCGGTTTTTCGTACAAGTCCCGCCCCTCGAAAAGGGGCCGCTGAGAACTGAACTCGTGGCTCAGGACTTCACTTTCCAGTTTGTTGATCTCCCGCAGGAGCAAAACATCCGCCATATCCGAGCCGGGATCGAGGCGCTGGATATGGCGAATTTCTTCACTAGAAATCGCATCGGGGGAGAGGCCCCGCAGGAAGTGCAGGGTGGCTTTTTCCCGCCCATTCCGACAAAGCGCCATTGCCGCGGTCCACTGCTCCTCTGAGGTGATCCGCCAACTGTAGTAGGCCTGGACCCGGCGGCTGGGACAGTGGTCAAATACCCGGGCAAACCGATAGGCCGCCTCCGCTTCGCGCTCCACATCGCGCAGTGCCCCCGCGTAGTGCGACTCCGTCCACCAGTACAAAGTGTTGTCCAGGTGGTCCAGCGGCGCGCCAAATTCTTCAAAGCGCGCGATGGCTTCCCGCTCCTGGTCCGAGTACTGGAGCAGGCGCACCACTTGGTACGTGTAGCGCATGCGGAAGAAATCGAACTTCAAAGCTTGGATTTTCTCAATCCCTTCGCGGACCAATTCCTCGGACCCCCGGGCATCGGCGGGAGCATCTCCCCAACCGCCTCCCGGCAAGCAGAACGGTTCGCAGGTTTTGGCGAAGCGTAAATATTCCAGCGTGGTGGGAAACTGGCCCTTGCTCCAGGCCCGCACCAAGGCATTTTTGCTCAGGTCACCCGGCAGCACTGTGCGGGTCCCCGCCGCCTTTTCCTGGATGGCCACCAGATCGTCGGCGCTCAGCTTGTAAACCGCGGACTGGATGTCGGCTTCGGAAAATTCCGTCCCCAAATAGTCGCGCCACTCGGAGAGGTTGGCCGCTTGGGAATAGCTTGGGTCCAGCATGTCGTAGCTGTAGAGGCGGTCCCAGGTGAATTGGAAGGGGCGAAACAGGTCCTGTCCGTTCATTTCCGGGGCCATGAAGCGGTAGAACGCATTTTCCCACTCACCGTCCCAACCGCAGGCCCGACCGGGCAAAGCGGTCAGCAACAAGCTAGCGAAAAGCGTCCCACACTGCAGTAAATGTTTCCAGATCATAGTAGCCTATCGTGGATGAGTCCAAATGGTAGAGCGCAACGTGCCGGGCCTCGCCGTCGAGGGTGCTTCCCAGCCGTTTCGCCGCTGCGAGGAGGCTGGAATCAGAGACCGACTCAATGCGGATCTGGTCGCCCCGGTACAGATATTCGTCCCGAAAATAGCGACTTTCGGCGACTTTAAAATGATTGGGGCGGATCTTTTCTAAACCCCGGGCCCGTTCCGCTTCCGCTGTCCGGAGGCCATTGAGCAGCCGAACCGGCCGGCCCCTCCGGCGCACCACCCCCCAGGAAAAAATCGGCAAAGCCACATCCAGGGGCAGCGGATACCCCCGGAAATCGCGCAAGTAGCGCTCCCCTTCAACGAGATCCAGGATCGAATTGACCTCTTCGGGATCGTCCAGATCGCCCATGTTGTAGTACATGAGCATGCCGCGGTCTGCCGGGGGGATTCCCGTTTTCGCGGCGTATTTGAGTTGATGCAAGCGGATGGTCACCGATAGCTGCTTGGGGGCCAATGCCGCCCGCAGGGTGTCCAGCAGTTGGAAATAGCGTTCCCGGGTTTGGCCACTCCAATCGCAGTCGATCTGGATTTCGCGGACTTGGGACCAGATGGTGGGCTTCACTTTTTGCCGGAGCAGGCCGGCGATTGATCCGGCAAGGGATCCGATCTGCGCCGAAGGGGTATTGTAGAGGCTGCGGTTGGTGAGGTAGACGGTGGGTACGATTTCGAGGCCTTCGGGAGGCGCGGCGGTCATCTTGGTCGGGGCAATCGGAACAACTTCCTGGCGCGCCGGCGACCAATCCACGTCGAAATAGCGGAGGTAGAGGCGCTGGGTCTCCGTGGCGGCCAGCAATTTCCACTCCGCAGCTGTGGGCTGAAAACTCGCTTTCCAATGGTAGAACGCGGGATAAACGGTGCGGTCCGGGGGGCGGCAACCCCAAGCGAGGGACAGCAGCAAAAGGCCAGTGAGCCAGTGAGTGCAGCGCATCCCAGATTCAGTCGGTTTGGTACATCAGGGCTTTGCCTTGGGTGGGGGGGGCGCCGTCCAGTTGAATGCGCCAAGTGTACAGGCCGGCCGGGAGCGTCCGCGGGGGAAGCCGGAGGCCGGATTGGGGGAGGCCCCGCCAGTGCAGTACCCGCCGCCCATCCAGGCCGTATACCGCCACGTTTATCGGCGTCAGTGTGGGGGCATCACCTTGCAGTACCCATTCTGTGGTTTGGGGATCCGCTCGCAAGCGCCATTCCCCTTGGGGACTGACTTCCGCGCTTTGGGTGCCGAGCAGCAAGACCGTATCGCAGACCGTGCGCAGACCGCAGGCCGGAATGAAGGCGGAAAGGCAGACCTGGTAGGTGCCGGGAGCGCTGTACTGGTGGAGGGGATTGGGCAAGGCGCTGGTCTGTCCATTGCCGAAGTTCCAGGACCAGGCCGTCGCGTCGGCGGGGGCTCCCTGAAAGTCAACGAGCAAATTGCCCTGGTCGATGGCGCTGAAGGAAAGCCCGGTGCGGTCTTCGATGTAATGGAGGGTGGAATGGAAAATGCACCCGTTGCTGTCCAGTGCGGTGACATAAAACGTGTCGCCGGCGGTGACCTCGAGGCGGGGCGCGTTGCTGCCATTGCTCCAGGTGTAAGCGGTGAATCCCAGGCCGGCGTCCAGCACCAGCGTGTCCCCCAGGCAGAGGGTGTCGCGCTGGGGGGAACCCAAGGCGTAGAAGCGCTCAGTGCAACCCAATGAATCCAGCCGCCCGAGATAGGCCTGCTGGGCGCCGCCCAGGAAGGAAGCGCTGAAGCCCGTGACCACGTAGCCGCTGTCCGGGGTCTGCTGGAAGTAGCGGGGCAGTTCTTCGTCGTTGCCCCCTAAGCGGACCATGCGCAGGAGGTTGCCGGCGGTATCGACCCGGACCAGGGCGATGTCCCGGTCCAGTCCCGGCGAAAAGGTCTGATCGGTGGAGGTGACGAAGGTATAGCCGCCCTGGAGGTCTTCAATGGCTCCCCGGGGCGTGCGCGTCTCAAATCCCGGCCCGCCGTAATCGCGTGCCCACAACTGGTTGCCGGCGCTATCCAGGCGCATCAGGTAACTGTTGTAGTCGCTGCGTTGGATCCAGCCCATCACCAGATAGCCACCGTCCTTGAGCGCCGTGAGCACTGATCCGCCGATGGGGAAGGGGGTGCTGTAGGCCTGACTCCACAGTTGATTGCCGGTGGCATCGGTGGCCACAACCAAAATCTGGCTGGGACCGCCCGAGTTGGTGGTCGTGGTAAAGGCAAATCCGCCACTGCGGTTTTGGGCCGGCATGCCCCCCAGATCAAAGTTGGGGGTGCCGTAGCTGGCTTTCCAGTCCAGGATGCCCTGGTCATCGGTGCGCACCACGTACATGTCGTAGCCCCCGGACGGGGTGCGTGTATAGCCGGACAGGACAAATCCTCCGTCGGTGGTCTCAATGACCTGGTAGTGGCCCTGGTCGAGAGAATCGCTGTAAATCTGAGTCCAGAGTGAATCGCCCGCCGCATCCAGGCGGTGCGCTACAAAGTCGCGGATGGCGGCCCGGGTCGCGCCGGTGGAGATGAATCCGCCGTCCTGGGTGGTGGCCAGAGTGCAAAAGTCGTGGGGGGGCAAGCGTTTGGTCCAGATGGTATCGCCATTGGCATTGGTGCGGAGGACAAATGGGTCGATGCCGAAATAGGCGAGGACGGCCAGTCCACCATCCGGGGTGACCACGACCTGGCAGGCGTCGCTCCCGGGCGAGCCGTAGGTTTTTTCCCACTTCAGCCCTTGGCCGGGAAGCGCGGCATAGCAGCAGAGCAGGAAAAGGATCGCGGTGTATTTCATAGCGTGGTGTGGAACATTGGCCCGCTAAAAATACGGAAAATCACCCGGTATTTTGGGGTGCGTGGCCGACAGGAAAAATGCAATCCCCGCCCCCTGATATCCTTCCCCGCTTCGGTAGCCGCAATTTTGCCGGAAATTCCGCGCAACAATTTCTGGCGTTGGGCGGTTCAAAAATAAAATACGAACGGCATGAAAACTCTCTTTTACGGACTGGTGGTCCTTATTCCCCTCTGTTTTGGATTTCAATTGTACACCAACGTGGCAGTCAGCGATTCCGAAAAGCGGCCCTACGATGTCTTGATGCAAGACGGTGAGGTCGAGTTGCGTTATTATCCGTCGGTAAACATGGCGACCTTTGAGCAGGCCGGCGACATGGAAAACCGGAACGGAAATTTCCGCGTCCTGGCGGGTTACATTTTCGGGGGCAACGAAGAAGAACGCTCGATTGCGATGACTTCCCCGGTAGAGATGGAGTCCAAAGACGATGGGAATGTCCGCATGAGCTTCATGATGCCGACCGACATCGACATGGACAGTCTGCCCACCCCGAACGATGAGCGCATTCAACTTCACACTACGGAAGCCTTTTATGCGGCTACGATCCGCTTCGATGGCTTTGCCGATAGCGAAAAAATTGACACCCACGCTGCGGAGTTGCGGGATTGGCTCAAGAACGAAAAACTCAAACCCCAGGGCAATATGATTTTCCTGGGGTACGACCCGCCTTACAAAATGACGGATCGCCGCAATGAGGTCATGTTTGTCCTAAAAGAAAAGGAAGTCCGCAAGCACCCCAAAGTGGAGATCTGAACCCAATGAAGTCGTACACGCTCACGGACATTTTGGAGAGCAACTGGTTGTTTCGGCGCAACTTTTGCAACAGCTTTCCCGGTTTTAAGAGCCTCAACCTGATCGGTACCCGCGATGAACGGGGCCGGGAAAACCTGGCTATCTTCAATTCGGTGGTTCACATCGGAGCTACGCCGCCCTACATGGGATTTATCCTGCGGCCGCTGACCGTGCCGCGGGTGACTTACCACAATATTCTCGGTACGCGGCATTTTACGATCAACCACGTCAGTACCGGCATCATCCGGGAGGCCCACCAAACCTCCGCCAATTACACCACTCGGATCTCCGAGTTCGCGGAAACGGGTCTGGAACCGCATTATGAAGGTGAATTTCCGGCTCCCTACGTCGCCGAATCACGCATCCGCATCGGGCTCAAGTACGAAGAGGAGCATGCGATCAAAGCCAACGGTACGATCTTGGTGATCGGTGCGGTGCAAGAAATACACTTGGATGAAACCTTGGTTGGCAAAGATGGCTTTATCGATCTGGTAAAGGCGGATACGGCGGGTGGTTCCGGGCTGGATGGATACTACCGCGGGGTCCGCCTCGCGCGCTACGACTACGCCCGTCCCGGCAAAGAACTCGCGGAACTGGACTAACCTTTTCGCCGCTTTTGCATGCTCGGGAAATTGCCGACCGGAAAATGATGACGGGCCGGCAATTTCCCTTTTTTCCGGGCGTAAACTGCGTTTTCCATTTGCTTTCCGGCAGGACAATTGGTAAAATTGAGGGCCTTCAATTTGTCCCCAACCCCCAATTGCCATGCACTTCTTCGAACAACTTTCGGATCTTTTTAAAGCGCGATTTCCTTTGATCGTCCTCAATACGGTGGAGAACCAGCGCGTGTACCGGCACTTGCGGGAATTTTGTAAAGAAGCCGATTACAGCCTTTTTCGCTGGAATTGCGTGGAGGGCATGCTGGACATGGGCCTGGGGCAGGGTACGGAGTTGGCGGTGGGGGACATCATCTCGGATCCCGAACAGGTGCTCACCGAAATTCAGCGCCGGCTGGACGAGCGTGAGCAAGAGCTATTTGTGCTGGAAGGGCTGTTTGAATTCATTGAATTTGCCTCCGTCAAAGTGCTGCTGAACAAGCTGACTACCGATCTGCCGAAATCGCTCGGCGCAAAGCACGTGGTACTGTTGAATCCCGGCA
Source organism: Bacteroidota bacterium (assembly GCA_039024435.1). Lineage (GTDB taxonomy): Bacteria > Bacteroidota > Bacteroidia > J057 > JADKCL01 > JBCCQH01. The sequence goes on along the minus strand of JBCCQH010000040.1, from coordinate 44,619 downwards.
TTGCCGTACCCTCTGACCTCGCCCGCTTGTTGCCCACTCTGGACGTGCCCTTGCCTTCGGAAGAAGAACTCGCCCACATGCTCGAGGTTGTGGCCCAAAAGTACCAGGCCACCCTCGCGGAAGAAGCTCGAAGAGTAATCGCGGCCGAAGCGGTCGGCATGACCGAAAAGGAAGCCCAACTTGCTTTCCAACTGGTGGCGGTGCGCAGCGGATTTGGCATTGGGGCGACTGAAGTGGTCCGTGAAGCCAAATCGTGGATCCAATCTAAATAGCGCCGGTACTCACCCCGCCGTTGCTTTTCTGCTTTCTCGACAAAGTGCCCCTTTGAGCTTACATGCATTGGTTTGCCTCGCGAAAATGTGTAACTTTTTTTGTCGGTGGATCTCGGAAAGTGGCAAGGCAAGCGCCTTGAGTGAACCGAATCCGCCGGACCTTGGAAAAAATCAATTACCAGAGGAGGCACCATGGCCCAAGTTTTACGTCAATTGGCGGGAATATTGTTCCTGTTCGGGACGCTATCCGCCCAAAATCTCGTTCCCAACCCCAGCTTTGAAAATCGCAACACTTGTCCCACCAGCATCAGCCAGTTTAACGGCTACGTGAGCAATTGGATTGCATCTACTACCGCCTCTACCGACTATTCGGGCTGCGGATTTACCGGCAATTCGGCGATCCGCAATGCGCCCCGCACCGGCCAATCTTCCCTCGGAGGGTGGGGCGGGGCCAGCCATCCATCCTGCCCGGGCAGTGCCTACGTCGAAGGAGCCGGGACGAATCTCCTCCAAACGATGGTCATCGGGCAGCCCTACCAAGTGGAATTCAGCGTGCGGGTGGATCCCGCCGGCAGCGCGACCTCCGGCCCCAACAATTGCGTCGACGTCGGGATCTACTTTTACAATACGGCCACACCGCCCACGCAAAATGGCTGGTGCTGCCTGAATGTGACCCCGCAGGTGAGTATTCCGGGCAATGTTGTTCCCCAGGGGGGCTATCTGACCCACACCGCCACTGTCATCGCCGGCAACTGGAATGCCATCATCGTCGGACCGTTTTGCAACGGCAATACGGGCTCGGCTGCCTGTGGCAATTATACCACGGCCCGGATGTACTTCAACTACGATGACATTTCGGTGGAGCAGCAAACGGTTCTCGACGCGGAAGATCTGCAACTTGCGGGGGAGGCCCACGCCACTTTCCACGCGCTGCACTGGGAAGTGACCGATCCCACCTTGTACCAAACCTTTGCCCTGGAGCGAAGCACCGACGGGGTGACTTTTCACCCCATTTCCGAACAGTTGGCCGACGATGCGCGCCAATTGTACCAGTACCTCGATGCGGAGCCGGTGGCGGGTCTGAGTTTTTATCGGCTGGCCGGGCGGACAGGGGCGGGAGAAGAACGGACTTCGGCGGTAGTGACTCTGTTGCGGGAAGCGGGATCGGCGGGGAGTCGCGATTTGGCGCTGGCTTACGAAGCGAGAGAGCAAACGCTGCGCTTCAAGGTGCCATTGCCGGAGCCGGGACAGGTTCAGGTTGCCCTGGCCGACATGCGGGGCCGGATGCTGCACCGCGAATTGGCGACGGTAGCGGATCCCACTCAAGAAATCCACTTGCCCGTCGCCGAATTGGCTCAGGGGCTCTATGTCCTACACGTGCGCAGCCTCGAGTCCGAAGCGACATGGCAAGCAAAATGGGTGAAATGATTTTCAATTGGAAAGTTTCCAATTTTTAATGGGCGCGTTCGGAACGCGTAAGCACCCATGAAAAAAGAGTGACCCCAAGAACCTTGCTTCTGCACCGGGACCGTAGCTCCAAGGCACCCACGGATTTTCCCAGCGGGAATCATTTGCGGTTAAATCCGATGCGGCTCCTTTGGTTGTGTTGGAAATATTCGAGCGCCAGGCGGTAGCTTTCCTTGCCGAGGCCGGCAATGATACCGTCGCAGGCACGCGTCAAAACCGACTTGCGGCGAAATTCTTCACGGAGGTAAATGTTGCTCAGGTGGACTTCAATCTTGGGAATCTGCGGAATCAACAAAGCGTCGTGGATGGCCAGGCTGTAGTGGGAATAGGCTCCGGCGTTGATGAGGAGCCCTTTGTAGTCTTCGTCGGCGAGTTGCTGAATGCGGGTGACTATTTCCCCCTCTACGTTGGATTGGAAGTAGTCGATTTCCAGCTCGGGAAACTTGTCTTTCAATTGTTCGAGGATCTTGTCAAATGATTCTATGCCGTAGAATTTATCTTCGCGGCGGCCCAGCATGTTCAAATTGGGGCCGTTGATGATGAGAATTTTCATGATTGTAGTCTCTTTGGTGCGTTTCCTGCGGTTGGCGGTGCATTGGTGGAAAACGAGTGCGCAGGGTTGCGTAAAATTACAAAAACTGATCTGATCGCGTACGGTGAACTGGAAGATACTCATGCGGGAATACAAGGACTACCTCCGGGTGGAACGGGGGCTTTCGGCCCATACCTGCACCAATTACCTGCACGATACAGAGCGTTACCGGTGGTACATGGAGGAGCAACGGCAGATCAGTCGCCCACTCAAGGTCGAGACGGACGACATCCGCGCGTTCATCCATTTTCTCGCCTTCGATGCCTTTCTCAATGAGCGCTCCCTGGCGCGAAACCTCTCTTCTTTGCGGTCTTTTCACGGTTTCTTGGTCCAAGAGGACTACACTGAGGTCGATCCCACAGAATTGCTGGACACACCGCGGCTGGCGCGTAAGTTGCCGGTCTACCTGACCGTGGAAGAGATCGACGCCATGTTTGCCCAATTGGATATGGGGACAAATCTGGGGCTGCGCAACCGGGCGATGCTCGAAACGCTTTATTCCTGCGGGCTGCGGGTCAGTGAGCTGGTCAATTTGCCGCAGGCCATGGTCTACGCCGAGGAGGGATTTGCTCGGGTGATCGGGAAGGGGAGCAAGGAACGCCTAGTGCCGATCGGTTCTTCCGCCTTGAAGTACATTCAGTTGTACAAGGAGCACTGGCGCAATCACATGTCACCAAAAAGGGGAGAGGAGGACATTCTTTTTCTCAATCGGCGGGGCAAGCGCCTCACCCGGAACATGGTATTCCTGATCATCAAGGACTTATCCCGGATGGCCAAAATCGAAAAAACCGTGAGTCCGCATACATTTCGGCATTCATTTGCGACGCACCTGATCGAAGGGGGAGCTGATCTGCGCGCGGTTCAGGAAATGCTTGGGCACGAGTCCATTACCACTACGGAAATTTATCTCCACCTGGACCGGGATTACCTAAAAGAGGTACACCGGACCTTCCATCCCCGCAATTGAATCGGTAGAAATCGGCCTATTATTCTGCAAGCAAATATCGGCCGCGGAAGACATGGTAATGCCATTCCGCGACCGCAGTTGTTTTTTTCTCGTTATTTGCGGCACGCTTTGCCGTGCCAATTGCCTGATACAGGGGGATTATTTACCGCCGGTGATCACTTGAATTTCGCGCCGGATGCAATCGATCAGCCGTTCGAGGGAGCTGAGATCGCTGGATGTACTTGCGACCGCCTGATAGTCGACCTGCCCAGATTTCTGGATGCCGGAAAGCAGGGTTTTTGCCGAGGCAATTGCGCCGTAGTGGGCTTGGTTCATCTTCGAGATGTCCGAAACAATCTGTTGATTATCAAGTGGTTTTGCTGCCGAAGCGAGGGCGTCGAGATCGCTGGTCATACTCCCGAGGGTGTTGATGACGTATTGCAGTTGTTGCTTGTTTTCGGAGGTAGGAGCAGCGCCGCTGCTGAGATCATATTCGATGATCTGCCACACCCCCATAACCGATTGAAAGCCTTGGTCATAAGCGTCAAGTGCTTGGTTGAACTTAGCAATGTCTTGTTGGCTTGGGCCGCCGAGTTGACCGGCGAAGCTCAGGTTTGCGGTTAAGAAAAAAGCAATAAACAAGTAAGTGCAAGGTTTGGTAATCTTGTTATAAAAATACATTTCCGTAAGGTGTTTGGTTCTGTGTAGTTGGTATACTTCTATTGTTGAGTGACACTTAAAGATACGCGATTTTGGGTACGAGGTTCACTCTATGTAAGATCTGCGCAATTACTTTTGGAGAAAAGAATGTTGAAATATCGAAATATCCGACTTTGGGGGGGAATTGAAAAAAAGTTTTTTTCTTCTGTGGAATTTTTTGCGTTAGAACGACGCCCTTCCCCAATACAGATGCTTACAAATATTGCAGTTTCTCTCGTTTGTATATATAAGGTGTCGTTAGCGTCCGATGGGCCGTTGTCCCCGCACCATGCGGTGGTGACCATTCAGGTCGATTTTGATGCTGACCGCCCCGAAACCTTGTGCTCGGAGCACCTGGGCCACTCCTTGGGTCAGCTTGGCGTGGGCCTCGAAGTACAGCCAGCCTCCGGGATGTAGCCAGTGCATCGCCCGTTCGGCAATGGCCCGATAATAAGGAAAAGGATTCTGGTCGGAAACAAAGAGCGCCAGTTCCGGTTCGTACTCTAGGACTTGGGGCGCCATGTCGGCCCGGTCTGACTCCAAAACATAAGGCGGATTTGAAACCACAACATCGAGTTCGGCGTAGCGGTCGAGCTGGATTTGGAAGATATCGGCTTGATGCAGGGCCACCTGGGGAGCGTGTTCTGCGACATTTATCCGGGCGTAATGCAGGGCCGCGGCACTGAATTCGATTCCGGTGACGCGGGCCTGGGGCAGTGCCCGAGCCAAACTGATCGCGATGCAGCCACTCCCGGTTCCCACGTCGAGAAGATTGGTGGCTTGGGAGTGGATGCTTGTGATCCATTCGACCAGTTCTTCGGTCTCCGGGCGAGGAATGAGTACTCCCGGTCCGACGACCAGAGAAAGCCCCCCAAACCAGGCGCGCCCGGTTACGTATTGGAGGGGTTCTCCGTTGAGCAGGCGGGCGGCAAAAGACTGCCAAGTCTCGTACTGTTCGGGGGTAAAGGTAAGATCAGGATCGAGCATAATTCGGCTCCAGGGACGATTCGCAACATGTTCGGCAAGAATTTTACTGAGGTTGCGGGATTCTCTTTCGGAAAACTTTGAGTTTAACCGGGAAACGAGTACCTTTGCACTCCCTAAAATCGAATGGCTTTTCGGGGATGAGTCGCGAATCATTTCGATTCAAATAAGGTAAAAATCGGTCAATCGAGAGACGATCCGTTTTGCACAGAATGTTTGTTGATACAAATGTTGAAAAAAAGGTTCGACATCTTGATTGGTATCGCGCGAAATGCTAATTTTGCAACTCGCTTAAAAAATAAGGTAAATTTATGCCTACGATACAGCAGTTAGTCCGGAAAGGACGTTCTACGCAGAAAAAGAAGAGTAAATCACGTGCACTGGAATCGTGCCCGCAGAAAAGAGGGGTGTGTACTAGAGTGTACACTACCACTCCCAAGAAGCCGAACTCGGCTTTGCGCAAAGTGGCAAAGGTGAAACTCGTGAACGGATATGAGATCATCGCCTACATTCCTGGTGAAGGCCACAACCTCCAAGAGCACTCCATCGTGCTGGTGCGGGGTGGTCGAGTAAAAGACCTTCCGGGGGTGCGGTATCACCTCGTGCGGGGATCGCTCGATACTGCTGGCGTAAAGGACCGCAGGAAAAGCCGGTCTAAGTACGGGACGAAGCGGCCCAAGTAACGCAGTCGAAAGTAGTACAGGTAAACATACAGTGTTTTAGAATCAATTGTTAGCAAGTATTTATGAGAAAAGGTAGAGCAAAACGACGCCAAGTACTTCCGGATCCCAAGTTCGGCAGTGAGATGGTCTCCCGCTTCGTCAACAACATGATGATGAGCGGAAAGAAGAACCTGGCCTACCAGATCTTCTATGATGCGCTTGAAATCATCGAAAAGCGTACGAATGAAAACGGCATGGAAGTATTCGAGCGGGCGCTCGAGAATGTAATGCCGGTAGTGGAAGTTCGAAGCCGTCGTGTCGGTGGTTCTACCTTCCAGGTCCCGAGTGAAGTTCGACCGAGCCGTCGGGTTTCCATGGGTATCAAATGGATGATCTTCTTCACGCGTCGTCGCGGGGAAAAATCAATGAAAGAAAAACTCGCGGGCGAGTTGATCGCCGCTTCTCGTGGAGAAGGCGGTGCGGTCAAACGGAAAGAAGATACGCACCGGATGGCGGAAGCCAACAAAGCGTTCTCTCATTTTAGATTCTGATTCTCTGCTAAACCCAAGATTCTTAAACCGAGCCAAATTAGAATATCAACTTCACTATTAGTCTTCTAAAGCAATGGCAAAAGTAGATCTGAAACATACGCGCAACATTGGTATCATGGCCCACATCGATGCGGGCAAGACTACCACCACCGAGCGTATCCTGTACTACACCGGTATTGTTCACCGGATTGGGGAAGTACACGATGGTGCCGCCACCATGGACTGGATGGAGCAGGAGCAAGAGCGGGGCATTACCATTACCTCGGCCGCTACGACGACCTTCTGGAACTTTAATGACAAGCAATTCCGGGTAAACATTATCGATACGCCCGGCCACGTGGACTTCACCGTAGAGGTAGAACGATCCCTGCGCGTCCTCGACGGAACCATTGCCTTGTTTTGTTCGGTGGGCGGTGTGGAACCTCAGTCAGAGACGGTTTGGCGCCAAGCAACCAAATACAAAGTGCCCCGGATTGGATTCGTAAATAAAATGGATCGTCCGGGTTCTGATTTTTTTGAGGTTGTGCGTCAGGTCGACGAACGGCTCGCGGGCAATCCGGTGCCGCTGCAAGTACCGATTGGTGCCGAAGATACCTTCCGCGGCGTGGTAGACTTGATTGAGAACCGAGCCATCATCTGGAATGAGGATGATATGGGCATGACCTTTGAGGAAGTGCCGATTCCCGACGATCTGGTTGACGAAGTGGAAGAATGGCGGACCAAACTCGTAGAGGCCATCGCTGAATACGATGATGCTCTGCTCGAAAAATACTTCGAAGATCCCGATTCGATTACCAAAGAAGAAATGGTAGCGGCGATCCGTGCGGCCACGATTGACATGTCGATCACGCCGATGATGTGCGGTTCTGCTTTTAAAAATAAAGGGGTGCAAACCTTGCTGAATGCGGTTTGCCAGTTCTTGCCCTCACCGCTGGATGTACCGGCAGTGGAAGGTACCCATCCGAAAACGGGCGACACGCTCATCCGCCGGGCGGATACGACCGAGCCGTTTGCGGCTTTGGCCTTCAAAATCATGACTGACCCCTACGTAGGGCGCCTCGCCTTCTTCCGCGTCTATTCGGGCAAACTGGACGGAGGATCTTATGTCATGAACACCCGTTCTGGGAGGAAGGAGCGCATCTCGCGGATCTTGCAGATGCACGCCAACAAACAAGAGCAAATTTCCCGGGTGGAAGCGGGCGATATCGCCGCCGCCGTCGGGTTCAAAGAAATTAAGACTGGGGACACACTCTGTGATGTCAGCAACCAGATTATTCTGGAAGAAATGACTTTCCCCGAGCCGGTGATCTCGTTAGCGGTCGAGCCGAAAACCACGGCCGACGGAGACAAGCTCACAACGGGCCTGGTCAAGCTTGCGGAGGAAGATCCGACTTTCCAGGTACGTACCGACGAAGAGTCGGGCCAAACAATCATCTCGGGCATGGGCGAGTTGCACTTAGAAATTATCGTCGACCGTCTGCGTCGCGAATTCAAAGTGGAAGTCAATCAAGGTGCTCCGCAGGTGGCTTACCGGGAAGCCATTACCAAGAATATCGAGCACCGCGAGGTGTACAAGAAGCAAACGGGTGGTCGCGGTAAGTTTGCCGATGTCCACGTCGAATTTGGACCGGCCGAAGCCAACGATGCTCACCTGGAATTTGTGGATCAAATCAAAGGCGGATCGATTCCCAAGGAATACATTCCGTCGGTCGAAAAAGGCATTCGCTCCGCGATGGACGAAGGTGTCCTGGCGGGATTTCCGATGAGTGGAGTTCGGGCACGGCTTTTCTTTGGCAGTTTCCACGATGTCGACTCCGATCAGCTTTCCTTCGAATTGGCCGGCCGGATGGCATTCCGGAATGCATCGAAGCGGGCGGGAGCGATCATCCTTGAGCCAGTTATGGCGGTGGAGGTCGTGACCCCGGAAGAGTCGATGGGCCCCGTTGTCGGGGACCTCAACAAGCGGCGAGGCCAGATTGAAGGCATGGACGCACGGGGAATTGACCGGGTGGTCAAGGCTAAAGTTCCGCTTTCGGAAATGTTTGGCTACGTAACTGCTTTGCGTACCATCACCTCGGGGCGGGCTGCTTCTACGATGCAGTTTTCGCACTATGCGCCCACGCCCCGGAGCATTCAGGAAGACATTATCACGAAAATCAGAGGCGTAGCCGCCAAAGCATAATATCATTAAGCGCATGAATCAGAAGATCAGAATCAAACTGAAGTCTTACGATCACAACCTGGTGGATAAATCAGCGGAAAAGATCGTACGCACGGTGAAAACCACCGGTGCAGTCGTAAGCGGTCCGATTCCTCTGCCGACCGATAAGAATATCATCACGGTCAATCGTTCTCCTCACGTGAACAAAAAATCGCGTGAACAATTTCAGGTATGCTCTTACAAGCGCCTGATCGACATTTTCAGCACGAGTTCCAAGACAGTAGATGTCCTGATGAAGCTTGAATTGCCGAGCGGTGTTGATGTCGAGATTAAAGTTTGATCAATATTAAAGAGAGATACAGGCCATGGCAGGTTTGATAGGAAAGAAAGTGGGAATGACGAGTGTCTACGACGACAATCGCAAACAGTTCCCATGTACCGTACTGGAGGTTGGGCCCTGCGTCGTCACGCAGATCAAAACCGAGGATTCGGATGGTTACGAAGCCGTTCAATTTGGGTACGGTGACCGCAAAGAGAAAAACACATCGGCAGCCCTGAAAGGACATTTCAGCAAAGCCGCAACCTCGCCAAAGCACGTTCTTTGGGAAACCCCCACCTTTGTACCGGTGACCTACAAGCGCGTCGAAGGCGCCGAGGGAGTTACTTACGAAGAAGAGGAGGGCGAAGCTCTGAAACTCGGCGATAGCGTTGACGCGAGTATTTTCCGTCCCGGAGAATTTGTCGACGTGATCGGTACCAGCAAGGGCAAAGGCTTCCAGGGGGTAGTCAAGCGCCACGGCTTCCGTGGTGTGGGTGGCCAGACGCACGGCCAGCACAATCGAGGCCGTGCTCCAGGTTCATTGGGTCCAGGTTCTACTCCGTCCCGCGTATTTAAAGGTATGCGGATGGCCGGCCAAACCGGCAACGAACGGGTAAAAGTGACCAACCTGCGCATCCTCAAAGTGGTTCCGGAAAAGAACCTCGTTGTGGTTGCCGGCGCAGTTCCCGGGCACAAAGGCGCTTACATTTTTATCGAGAAGTAATCATGGAATTAGCTGTATTAAATACACAAGGCGCAGAAACCGGTCGTACGGTGACCCTCCGCGATGAGGTCTTCGGGGTAACGCCCAGTGATCACGCCATCTACCAGGATGTGCGCCAGATTCTCGCCAATGGCCGCCAGGGAACCCACAAGGCAAAAGAACGTGGCGAAGTAAGCGGTTCGAAGAAGAAGCCGTATCGCCAGAAGGGTACAGGAAACGCCCGTCCGGGCCACAAGCGTTCTCCGATCTGGCGCCACGGTGGCCGGGCATTTGGTCCCCGACCACGCGATTACGGGTTTAAGCTGAACAAAAAAGTCAAGCGCCTCGCACGCCGCAGTGCATTGACCTATAAAGCTCAGGATAACCAGATCACGATCCTGGAAAATCTGAGCATGGATGCTCCTAAAACGAAAAACTTCAAGTCGATTTTGTCGGCTCTGAAAGCCAATGAGACCAAGGTCTTGGTCGTACTGCCCGAGTACAGCAAAAACGTTTACCTCTCTGGTCGCAACCTGCCGAAAGCCCAGGTTGTTCGGGCCGAAGACCTGAATACCTACGACATCCTCAATGCGGACCACTTGTTGATCTGTGAAGGTGCCGTAGAAAAAATCGAACAGCAATTATCTTAAGACCATGAGTGTTCTGAAGAAACCACTTGTATCGGAAAAAATGACGGTGCTCAACGAGCGCCCGAGCACTAAGTACAATCAATACGCATTCAAGGTCGATATGAAGGCTACCAAGCCTCAGATCAAGCGCGAGGTCGAGGAGATGTACGACGTGACGGTCCGAGGTGTGCGCACCATGATCGTCCAGGGAAAAATGCGCAATCGCTACACCCGCGCCGGATACATCACCGGGAAGTCTCCCAACTACAAGAAGGCAGTCGTCTCATTGGTAGAAGGGGATGAAATCGATTTCTACAAGAATATCTAAGCAGAAAACTGCGGAACGATGGGAATTAGAAAATTAAATCCAACCACACCCGGACAGCGCTTCATGAGCGTTTCCGATTTCGCGGAGGTGACTAAGTCTACGCCGGAAAAATCCCTTACCAAAGGGAAAAGCCGCTCGGGCGGTCGCAACAACTCCGGTAAAATGACGATGCGCTACCTCGGGGGGGGACACAAACAGCGCTACCGCCAAATCGACTTCAAGCGCAATAAAGACGGCATTCCGGCAGTTGTTCATGCAATCGAGTACGATCCGAATCGTACCGCACGGATTGCGCTGCTTTTTTATGCCGATGGGGAAAAGCGCTACATCCTCGCTCCGGACAACCTCAAGGTCGGTGCGAAATTGATGTCCGGTTCGACGGCTGATCCCCAGGTGGGGAACTGCAAGAAATTGCGAGAGATCCCGCTGGGTACCATCGTTCACAATATCGAATTGCACCCGGGCAAGGGCGGAGCAATCTGCCGCAGCGCTGGCTCATACGCGCAGATTCTCGGACGGGAAGGCAAGTACGTGAGTCTGCGGTTGCCTTCCGGTGAATCGCGCATGGTGCTGGGCGATTGCAAAGCAACCATCGGTTCGGTGGGCAACGCCACTCACATGAATTTGACCTTGGGCAAAGCAGGCCGCAAGCGTTGGCTGGGACGTCGTCCCCGGACGCGCGGGGTCGTGATGAACCCGGTCGATCACCCAATGGGGGGTGGCGAAGGGCGTGCTTCGGGCGGTCATCCGCGTTCTCGAAAAGGTTTGCCGGCCAAAGGTTACCGGACCCGGAACAAGAAGAAGTACAGCAGCCGCTTGATCATTAGTAAGAAAAAACGCAAAAAATAAGCGATAAAGCATGGCCAGATCACTTAAAAAAGGTCCATTCATTGATCCTAAGCTCGAGCAGAAGATTCTGAAGATGAACGACAAGGGTCAAAAGAAAGCAATCAAAACGTGGGCCCGTCGGTCAATGATTTCTCCGGATTTCGTAGGGCATACGGTCACGGTTCACAACGGCAATAAATTCATCCCGGTCTACATCACCGAAAATATGGTGGGACACAAACTGGGTGAATTTGCACCGACTCGGACCTTTCGGGGACATGCCGGATCCAAAAAAGACAAAGGGAGACGATAAACGATGGCTGAGAAAAAACTGACGCGGAAAGAGAAAGTCGATCAGCAGATCGAAAAAGGCCCCAAGCGCAAGCGGGCTGCCGCTCAAGCGATGAAAGACGCGCGGGCGAATGAGGTCTCCGCTACCCTGCGCAACAGCACGATTGCTACGCGAAAAATGCGTATGGTAATCGATCTGATCCGCGGTATGGAAGTCGAGCATGCCTTGAACGTGCTCAAATTTACTCCCAAAGCGGGGGCGGCCCCGGTTCGGAAGCTCCTCTTGTCGGCAATCGCCAACTGGGAAGCCAAGAACGAGGGGGTGCGCATCGGTGAAGGTGAGTTGTACATCAGCGGAGCCTACGTCAATGCGGGACGTACTTTGAAGCGTTTTCAGCCGGCACCGCAAGGACGGGCACACCGAATTCGCAAGCGTAGCAGCCACGTGACGTTGATTTTGGATACCAAAGATGACTTTGACGAATAAATAATGGGACAGAAAACACATCCGATAGGACTTAGATTGGGCATCTCGAAGGGATGGGAATCGAATTGGTACGGCGGAAACGACTACGCCGACAAGCTGATCGAGGATGAAAATATCCGTACCTACCTGAACGCGCGGATTTCGCGCGGTGGGATCTCCAAAATCGTAATCGAGCGCACGCTAAAGCGCATCACGATTACCATTCATACTTCTCGTCCCGGTATTGTGATCGGACGCGGTGGTCAGGAAGTCGATAGCCTCAAAGAGGAAATCAAAAAACTGACCAACAAAGACGTTCAGATCAATATTTACGAAATCAAGCGTCCGGAACTGGACGCGAAGCTGGTGGGAGAAGCCATCGGCAACCAACTTAAAGCACGGATTTCTTTCCGCCGCGCCATGAAGACCGCACTGGCATCGACTATGCGGATGGGGGCAGAAGGATGCAAAATCATGTGCTCCGGACGCCTCGGTGGGGTGGAAATGGCCCGTACTGAGCAATACAAAGAAGGTCGCATTCCGCTGCAGACCTTGCGTGCCGACATCGATTATGCGCTCACCGTTTCCAAGACCATTTACGGGGTTATCGGTGTGAAGGTGTGGATCTTCAAAGGTGAGCTGTTTGGCAAAGTCGATCTCTCGCCGAATACGGGAGGAGACTCGAAGCGGGGTGGAAAACGCGGTGGACGCCGCGGTGGCCGTAGAAACTAAAGTGAAGAAATAAAAAAAGCGATACGACGATGCTTTTACCTAAGAGAACAAAATTCCGGAGACACCAAAAAGGGCGCATCAAAGGCAATGCGCAGCGGGGAAACCAGATTGCCTTTGGATCTTTCGGAATCAAGGTCCTGGAGCCGGCCTTCATCACCAGCCGCCAGCTTGAAGCCGCCCGTCAGGCGATTACCCGTCGGATGAAGCGGGAAGGTAAAGTGTGGATTCGGATCTTCCCGGCCAAGCCGATTACGAAGAAGCCGGCCGAAGTACGGATGGGGAAAGGCAAGGGGTCGCCCGAATACTGGGCGGCACCGGTAGAGCCGGGCCGCATCATCTTCGAAGCTGAGGGGGTAACCCTGGAAACCGCGCGGGAAGCCATGCGCCTCGGAGCGCAAAAGCTTCCGGTGAAAGTCAAATTCGTCGTCCGCAAAGATTATCAGGAATAAGCCATGAAAGCTAGCGAAATCAGGGATCTTACTACTCCGGAAATTGAGGCCCGCCTCGTTGAGGATCAGCAGTTGTTGCAGAAGATGTACTTCAACCACGCAATCTCGGAGATCGAAAGCCCGGCCAAAATCCGCAACATGAAGCGCGTGATCGCCCGCATGAGGACCATCCTCACCGAGCGTGAAGCCGCGGCAGCAAAAGAAAACCAGAATCAATAAAAGAGGATGAGCACGGAAAATAACAATACGACCCCGGAGGCAGTGCGGAGTATGCGCAAAGAGCGGATCGGGTTGGTGTCCAGCAACGCAATGAGCAAGTCCATTACCGTTGTGGTGGAACGAAAAGTGAAGCACCCGATCTACGGTAAGTTCGTGAAGAAGTCCACCAAGCTGATGGCCCACGATGAAGAAAATCAAGCGGGAGTAGGCGATTTGGTGCGCATCATGGAAACGCGGCCGCTCAGCAAAAATAAACGCTGGCGCCTGGTAGAAATCATCGAAAAAGCTAAGTAAGCAATGGTACAACAGGAATCCAGACTCAACGTAGCCGACAACAGTGGCGCCAAGAAGGTGCTCGTGATTCGGGTCCTCGGTGGTACAAAGCGGCGGTACGCCCGCGTCGGAGACCGTATCATCTGCACGGTGAAAGCTGCTGACCCCAACGCAAACGTCAAAAAAGGCGATATTGTCCGGGCCGTGGTCGTGCGTACGAAAAAAGAAGTCCGCCGGAAAGACGGCTCCTATATTCGTTTCGATGACAATGCGGCTGTGTTGATCAGTCCCGAAGGAGAACCCCGGGGCACCCGCATTTTTGGGCCGGTAGCCCGAGAGTTGCGAGAGAAAAATTACATGAAGATCGTATCGCTGGCACCAGAGGTGCTTTAACTGAAAGAATCATGTCCAGAAGGAAATTCAATAAGCGGCCTAAGCTGCACGTCAAAAAAGGAGACGAAGTCCGGATCATCGCGGGAAAAGAGCGGGGTAAAACGGGCAAAGTCCTTCAGATCGTGCACAAGACCGATAAGCGCACCGGCGAATTGATCAGCCGGGCGATTGTGGAAGGAGTAGCTTTGGTGACCAAGCACCGCAAGCCGGATCAGCAAAATCCCCAAGGTTCGATCATCGAAACCGAAGGTACGATCCACGTCTCCAACCTTCAGTTGCTCGACCCTAAGTCCGGGGAGCCGACCCGCATCGGGCGGCAAAAGACCGAGAACGGCTGGGTTCGGGTAAGCAAAAAATCAGGCGAAATCATTAAGTAAGATGGGATACGAGGCCAGACTATACACAGATTACAAAGAGCGGGTCGCTCCCGAACTCATGAAGCAGTTTGAGTACAAATCAAGCATGCAAGTTCCGGAGATCGAAAAGATCTGCCTTTCCCGCGGTTTGGGCGATGCCATCGCGGATAAAAAAGTGCTCGAAGCCGCGGTCAACGAATTCGGTTTGATTGTCGGGCAGAAAGCCGTTATCACCAAGTCGAAGAAAGACATCTCGAACTTTAAATTGCGCAAAGGCATGCCGATTGGTTGCCGAGTGACCCTGCGTCGGGAGCGCATGTACGAGTTCCTGGATCGCTTGATCAACGTGGCTATCCCGCGGATCCGCGACTTTCGCGGAATCAACCCCAAGTCTTTCGACGGACGCGGCAACTTTAATATGGGAGTCAAAGAACAGATCATCTTCCCGGAAATTGACGTGGATAAAATCGATAGGATCTCCGGTTTGGACATCACAATCGTAACTTCCGCCAAAACCGACGAAGAAGGTTTGGCGCTCCTCAAAGCATTTGGATTTCCTTTCCAGGGACAAAAAAAGTCATAATAGAATGTCGAAGAAATCAGTGATTGCGCGCCAACGCAAGAGAGAAAAAATGGTTGCCAAATACGCCGAAAAGCGTAAGGCACTGAAAGAAGCCGGTGATTGGCAGGCGCTGGCCCTGTTGCCCCGCGACTCTTCGCCGGTTCGCTTGAAGAACCGTTGCAAGATTACGGGCCGGCCGAAAGGATACATCCGCAAGTTTGGGGTGTCCCGTATTAAGTTCCGTGACCTGGCATTGGCGGGCCGCATTCCTGGTGTGAAAAAAGCAAGCTGGTAAGATTATGTCGACTGATTCAATTGCAGATTACCTGACGCGCATTCGCAATGCGATCAACGCTGGCCACCGCGTAGTGGAGATCCCTGGTTCGAACATCAAGCGCGCCATCACCAAAGTCCTGTACGACAAAGGCTACATTGCCAAGTACAAGTTTATGGACGATGGATTGCAGGGCAAGATCAAAATTGCCCTCAAGTACAATAAAATCACCAAGAAGTCGGCGATTACCACGCTGGAGCGGGTGAGTAAGCCGGGTCTGCGCAAGTATTCCGGGGTAGCGACGATGCCTCGCGTACTCAACGGCTTGGGCATCGCCATCGTCTCCACTCCGAAAGGGGTTATGACGGACAAGGAAGCGCGTGCGCTGAATGTCGGCGGTGAAGTTTTGTGTTACGTATATTAATCGAAAGCGATGTCAAGGATAGGAAAAAAGCCGATTACCCTGCCCGCCGGAGTCACCCTCACGGTTGACAGCAACAATGTTGCGACCACCAAAGGCCCCAAGGGTGAACTCAATGTTCAGGTCGATCCCGATTTGAAAGTCGAGGTCGATGCGAATGTGGTCACGGTTTCCCGGCCTACGGATCAAAAGCGCCACCGGGCGGCCCACGGTTTGTACCGCTCGTTGCTTTACAACAACGTGATCGGGGTGAGCGAAGGCTACACCAAGAAGCTTGAACTCCGCGGAGTCGGCTACAAAGCGGACGCTAAAGGGCAGTTGCTCGAGTTAAACTTGGGGTACTCGCACCTCATCTACATCGTGATCCCTAAAGAAATCAAGGTGACGACCGAAACGAAGAAAGGTACGCCACCCAAGATTACCCTGGAAGGAATCGACAAGCAACTCATCGGGCACATCGCTTCCAAGATCCGCGGTTTCCGTCCGCCGGAGCCTTATAAAGGCAAAGGGGTACGTTACGTAGGTGAAATTGTCAGAAGAAAAGCCGGTAAGGCGGCCGCCAAAGCATAATCAATTATGGGAATTACGAAAAAGGTTGCCCGCCGTCGGAAGATCAAAGCGGGAATTCGGAAAAGAGTACGGGGCACGAATGAGCGTCCTCGGCTGACGGTGTTCCGGAGCAACAAAGAGATCTACGCTCAGATCATAAATGACGACACGCAAGCGACTTTGGTAGATGCTTCTACCAAAACAAAAGATATCGCTGATCAAGTAGCGTCGGTGAATAAGACGGAAGCAAGCCGCGCCGTAGGCCGCGAACTCGCCCGTCGCGCAAAAGATGCCGGAATCGAAAAAGTAGTTTTCGACCGCAATGGATTTAACTACCACGGTCGCGTAAAGGCGCTGGCTGAAGGTGCACGGGAAGGAGGACTGAACTTCTAATGGCGAAATCAATGAAAGGACGCAGAGACAACAATAAGGGGTCTCGTGTCAAAAGTAGCGACGTAGAACTCAACGAAAAGGTCGTTAAGATCAAGCGGGTCGCAAAAGTAGTCAAAGGTGGACGTCGCTTTAGCTTTGCGGCCATCGTGGTCGTAGGGGACGGCAAAGGCACCGTGGGCGAAGGCCTCGGAAAAGCCAATGAAGTTGTCGACTCCATCGCCAAGGGTATTGACGATGCCAAGAAGAATCTCACAAAGGTTCCTCTGACCAAAAATGGAACCATTCCCCACGCTTCATTCACGAAATACGGTGCCGCCAAGGTGCTGTTGAAGCCAGCGGCGCCCGGTACGGGGGTTTTGGCCGGAGGCGCCATGCGTGCGGTTCTGGAAGCCGCCGGGGTCAAGGATGTGATCGGCAAGTCGCTCGGTTCTTCGAATCCGCACAACGTAGTAAAGGCTACAGTGAAAGCCCTCAAGGAAATGCGTGACGCCTATGCGATCGCTAAGCAACGTGGAATTGACCTGGAAAAGGTCTTTAACGGATAAAGCAATGGTCAAAATCAAAATCACACAGGTACGCAGCGTGATCAATCGGCCCCAGCGGCAGAAGGATACCATCGAGGCCCTGGGCTTGGGCAAGATCAACCGTACGGTGATCCACAACGCCACGCCGCAGATCATTGGCATGGCCAAAGCTGTAAGTCACTTGGTAAAAATAGAGGAGGCATAATCCCATGAAACTGCATACATTGAAGCCGGCAGAGGGTTCCACCAAGAACGTCAAGCGCATCGGACGCGGTCAAGGTTCGGGTCGTGGAGGCACTTCTACCAAAGGCCACAAAGGTGCACAGTCCCGCAGCGGGTACAAGTACCGGCCCTGGTTTGAAGGTGGGCAGATGCCGCTCTACCGCCGCGTCCCGAAATTCGGTTTTAAAAACCGCAACCGGGTTGAATACGTAGCTCTGAATTTGGATGCGATTGGCAAGTTGCTCGAAGCGCACCCGGGTACAACGGAGATTGATCATGCTTTTCTGGTCGAGAATGGCTTTATCGCCAAAAAGACCGACTTAGTGAAAGTGCTCGGACGAGGCGAGATCAGTGCTGCCGTTACCATTAAATTGAATAAATTCAGCCAAAAGGCGAAAGCTGCGATTGAAGCAGCCGGAGGTACCGCCATCGAAGTCTGATATGAAGGATCTGATAGAAAAACTAAGGAACATCTGGAAAATCGAAGAGCTGAGGCAGCGCATAATCTATACGCTGCTTTTGCTTGGTGTTTTCCGGTTGGGTAGCTACGTCATTCTGCCCGGAATCGACTCGGTTCAGCTCGAAGCCGCTTTTAACAACAGTCAAGGCGGCGGGATTCTGGATTTCATCAACCTGTTTGTGGGGGGCGCATTTGCTCGGGGCGCAATTTTTGCGCTGGGCATTATGCCGTACATCTCCGCATCCATTATCGTGCAGTTGTTGGGGGCCGCATTGCCTTCCATTCAAAAGCTGCAACGGGAAGGTGATTCGGGGCAAAAGAAAATCAATCAATTGACCCGCTACCTGACGGTTCTGATTACCCTCGGGCAATCGGCCGGATACGTGGTGAACCTGCGTTCGATGTATCCCACGGCGGTTCCCCAAGGGGACTTGTTTTTCTGGTTGACCGCGGTTTTGATCCTGACGGCCGGAACGATGTTCCTGGTTTGGTTGGGTGAGCGCATCACCGACAATGGAGTCGGAAATGGGGTATCCTTGCTGATTGCCATCGGTATTATCTCGGCGCTTCCGGGTTCGCTCATCAACGAATTTCGCTCGAACACACCCATGCTGTTCTTCGTCGAACTCATCGCGCTGGGTGTCGCCACCATGGCGGTGGTCGCACTGACCCAGGCCACCCGGAAAATCCCTATCAACTACGCACGTCGGGTGATGGGCAACCGGATCGCCGGGGGCATGACCAACAATGCCCGCCAATACATTCCGCTCAAGGTGAATTCCTCCGGTGTCATGCCGATCATCTTTGCCCAGTCGATCATGTTCATTCCTGCGACCATCGCGACTTTCTTTCCGGAAAGTTCCTTCTGGACATCCACCGGCAACGCCTTTGGTGACATCAACGGGGTGTTGTACAATATGGTGTTCGCCTTCCTGATCATCGTATTTACGTACTTCTATACTGCGATTGTCATCAATCCGAACGACATCGCTGACAATTTGAAAAGAACTGGAGGTTTTATTCCGGGGGTGAAACCCGGGAAAAAGACCGCTGATTACATTGATACAATCCTATCCCGGATTACGCTTCCCGGCTCGATTGCGCTGGCGTTTGTTGCGGTTTTCCCTGCATTTGCGAGTGCCATGGGCGTATCGCAAGCGTTTGCCCAGTTTTTCGGCGGGACCAGTCTGCTGATTATGATTGGGGTGGTGCTCGACACGCTCCAGCAAATTGAAAGCTACTTGCTCATGCGCCATTACGATGGTCTCATGAAGCAGGGGCGGATTCGCAAAAATCAAGGGGCTCCGGGAGTGAGCGTATAAGGCATGGCAGTAGGGCAGGTCATATTGAAGACGCAAGAGGAGATCGAATTGATCCGTGAGAGTGCCTTGTTGGTCGGAAAGACGCTGGGTGAGGTCTCCAAGTTGATCAAGCCCGGTGTGGAAACGATCTCACTGGACCGCCGCGCTGAGGAGTTCATTCGCGATCACGGTGGCGTGCCCGCGTTCAAGGATTACCGCAGCAGTCTGGATACCGATCCTTTTCCCTACACACTATGCGTGTCGGTAAATGACGAGATCGTCCACGGCATGCCCGGAGAAAAAAAGTACCTCGACGAAGGAGATATTGTGGCGGTAGATTGTGGGGTGTACATGAACGGTTATTACGGTGACTGTGCTTACACCTTCGCGATCGGGGAAGTGAATTCTCGGCGCAAACGGCTGATGCGGGTGACGGAAGAGTCGCTTTACAAAGGATTGGAAAAAGCTGTGGAAGGCAACTATCTCGGCGATATTTCCAATGCGATTCAGCGCCATGTGGAGTTGCATGGTTATACCATCGTCCGGGAAATGGTCGGGCATGGGATCGGAAAGAACCTGCACGAGCCACCGGAAGTACCGAATTACGGTCGTCGGCGGTCCGGTGCCAAGCTGAAAGAAGGCATGGTGATCGCCGTGGAGCCCATGGTAAACCTCGGGCGGCGGAAGATCAAATTTGGATCGGATGGCTGGACCGTGGTAACGGCGGATGGTCATCCCTCGGCGCACTACGAACACACGGTTGCAATTGGAAAAGACAAGTGTGACATCCTGTCGTCGCACGAATACATAGTGAAAAAATAAACTGAGTATATGGCGAAGCAGCCGAGCATAAAAGTTGATGGAATCATCGTCGAAGCGTTGCCGAATGCAACCTTCAAAGTAGAGTTGGAAAACGGACACCAAGTCCTGGCCCACATCTCGGGAAAGATGCGGATGTACTACATCAAAATCCTTCCCGGTGACCGCGTCTCGCTCGAAATGTCGCCCTACGACCTCAGCAAAGGTAGAATTGTGTACCGGTACAAATAAGATATCATGAAGACCAGAGCATCAATTAAGAAAAGATCTGCGGACTGCAAGATCATCCGGCGTAAAGGACGTCTTTACGTTATCAACAAAAAGAATCCACGATTCAAGCAAAGACAAGGATAATTATGGCACGTATTTCTGGTGTGGACTTGCCTAAGAATAAGCGGGGCGTGATTGGCCTGACTTACATATTTGGCATTGGCAAAACCTCGGCGGCTCAGATCCTCAGCGAGGCAAGCATAGATCCGAACAAAAAAGTTAGAGATTGGACCGACAATGAGGTGGTGGAGATCCGTCGCATCATTGGTGACAGCTATAAAGTGGAAGGTGCTCTGCGCGCCGAGGTCCAAATGAACATCAAGCGTCTGATGGACATCGCGTGCTACCGCGGGCTGCGTCACCGCAAGGGGCTCCCCCTCCGTGGCCAGCGTACCCGTACCAACGCCCGTACCCGCAAAGGCCGCGTCAAAACGGTCGCCGGCAAGAAAAAGGCGCCTAAGAAATAATCATCAATACCACCGCATAGCGCAATGGCAAAGACGAGAAAACAAAAGAAATCAAAGATCGATCCCATCGGTCAGGTGCATATCACCTCTTCGTTCAACAACATCATCATCACGATTACTGATTCCAACGGTAACGTTCACGGTTGGGCTTCCGCAGGTAAAATGGGCTTCCGGGGATCGAAGAAAAATACCCCTTACGCGGCTCAGGTGGCGGCTACTGAGGTCGCTAAGTCCTGTTATGATCGTGGTCTTCAGCGGGTGGAGGTGTTTGTGAAAGGGACCGGTTCCGGTCGGGAAGCAGCCATCCGCGCTGTCTCCAATGCCGGAATCACCGTGACCCAGATCACCGACATCACGCCGCTTCCCCACAACGGATGCCGTCCTCCCAAAAAGAGAAGAGTCTGACGTTCTGGTTGTATCGCCGGGGTAAGGCAATTTCCCGTGCAGCCTAGCGTTGCACCTTTCTATTATTATTCGTACTTTTGCCCGGCTTTTCCGAACTGCAATTGAATATAGTTAAAAGAAGTAATGGCAAGATACAGAGGTCCTAAAACCAAAATTGCCCGCCGTTTTCGGGAACCGATCTTCGGTCCGAGCAAGGCGCTGGAGCGTAAAAAATATGGTCCCGGTCAGCACGGCCGCAGCCGACGGAGTAAGCCGTCCCAGTATGCAATCCAGCTCATGGAAAAGCAAAAGGCGAAGTACACTTACGGATTGCTCGAAAAGCAGTTCCGCAACCTCTTCCAAAAGGCGTCCCGCAAAAAGGGCGTAACGGGGGAAGTTTTTCTGCAATTCCTCGAGTCTCGCCTAGACAACACGGTTTTCCGCATGGGCTTTGCCCCGACCCGCCGCGCGGCGCGTCAGTTGGTCTCCCACAAGCATATTATGGTAAACAATCGCGTGACCAATGTTCCTTCGGTTTTGCTGCGGCCCGGTGACGTAGTGGAAATCCGCGAGAAAAGCAAAGCATTGGAAATCGTAAACGAACGTGCCGGCCGTACTTCCTTCCCCTGGCTGGAAGTAAACGCTAACGAGCTCAAGGGTACACTCCTCAACTATCCGGATCGGGAGCAAATCCCGGAGAATATCAAGGAGCAGTTGATCGTGGAATTGTACTCGAAGTAATTTGTTAACAACCGACCATTCACTAGAGGTAAAATATGGCATTGCTTGATTTCATCATACCCGAAAAGGTCGTCATGGAGAAGGATCAGGACTTCTACGGGAAGTTCCTCATCCGTCCGCTCGAACGCGGCTATGGCATCACCGTGGGTAACGCCCTGAGAAGGGTACTTCTTTCTTCCCTCGAAGGCTATGCCTTCACCTCCATTAAGATCCCCGGCGTGGACCACGAGTTTTCTTCGGTCCGGGGGGTAGTCGAGGACGTCACCGACATCATTTTGAACCTCAAAGGGGTTCGCCTAAGAAAGGTACTTGACGGAGATGATAAAATCTTCGTCTCGGTCAAAGGCAAAGATGTCTTCACCGCCGGTGACATCGCCGGTCACACCAATGCCTACGATATCACAAATCCCGATTTTGTGATCTGCCATCTCGATAAGAATATTCAGTTTGATATCGAGCTGACCGTCGGTAAGGGACGCGGTTACCGCCCCGCCGATGAAAATAAAGATCCCAACGCCCCCATTGGAGAGGTGGCGATTGATTCCATCTTTACGCCGATCAAGAATGTCACCTACCAAGTAGATGACTTCCGCGTCGAGCAACGGACGGACTACGAACAGCTCATCATCGAAGTATCCACCGATGGCACCATTGATCCGGAAGATGCCCTCAAAGGAGCCTCGAACATCTTGATGCGTCACCTAGTACTGTTCTCCGACGAAAAGATCGAGCCGATCTCGCCCGAACCGGTCCCATCGAAGCCGGTGGACGAGAACTATCTCCACATGCGCAAGATCCTCAACACGCCCCTGACCGATCTCGATTTGTCGGTGCGCGCCTTTAACTGCCTCAAAGCAGCCGAAGTTAAGACCCTGGGCGACCTGGTAAGTTACAACATTGCGGATCTTTTGAAGTTCCGCAACTTCGGTAAGAAGTCGTTGAGCGAACTGGAAGAGCTGGTCTTCGAAAAGGGACTATCCTTCGGTATGGACGTCTCAAAGTACAATCTCGACGAAGATTAAGTGATACCCGGGTGGCGGTGCCCGATCTGCTCTCCTTTTTTGGATTGAGCCCCGCAAGGGAACCATCGACGGCCGCCATTCGCAACGTGAATACCCATGAGACACGGAAAAAAATTCAATCATCTGGGCCGTACCGCCTCGCATCGCAAAGCGATGCTCCGCAACATGGCCGCCTCGCTGCTTATGAGCGAGAAAAAGCGTATCATCACTACGGTAGCCAAAGCGAAAGCACTGCGTGTTTTCATTGAGCCGCTTATCACCAAGTCCAAAACCAATACTACGCATTCTCGGCGTACGGTCTTTGCCCGCTTGGGCAACAAAGAAGCGGTGAAGATTCTGTTTGGCGAAGTCGCCGCCGCCGTCGGTGATCGTCCGGGGGGATACACTCGGATTCTGAAAATCGGCCCGCGGAAAGGGGACAATGCCGAAATGGCCCTCATCGAGCTGGTAGACTTCAGCGAGTTTGCGACCGAGAAGCCCAAGAAGAAAGCTTCGCGCCGCCGCCGCAAAGGCAAGGGCAAATCCTCCGCTGCCGCTCCGGCCGCACCGGTGGTAGATGCGGTTGCCGACAGTGAAGATGCCGTCGCCGAAGCCGTGACCAACGAAGAAGAATAGGATATTCTCAATCCACAGCATAAAAAAGCGCCCGTCAGGGCGCTTTTTGCATAAACTTCAATGGTAAGCGTCCCGCCCCGGTGGGAAACACGCTCCGATTTTGCTTTTGTCCCCAGCGCCGACTTATAAAGGGAATTTTCTATATTTACGCCATGGCAAATGAACGTTCTCAAGACGACTTAATTCAGATTTCCCTCGATGATGCTGAGTTTATCCTCGGCATGGACGTCAAGGAATACATCAGTTTGAAGCCCGGAAAGTGCGCGGCTTGCGCCGATGAAAGGCGCGACACCATAGAGCCCGTTACTGCTAGCCTGGACCCTAAGGATGACCTCGTTGTCGAAGTCAAATACGAGGGTGGGGAGACGCCCGATGAATGGCGCAAGGAAACGAGCAAAAATAAGGACATGCACAACCGTGCCCAGCACGTGCGGTCCATTCGGGGACTGTTTCCCGCGTAACCGGAGAAGAAGTCACGGTTCTCCCCGTAACCATTGAGAAATCCGATGCACCAGCGCTTGCTCTTCGGGGCGGTAATCACCATCGGCCATGACCACTTGCCGCAGCAAGCGTTGTACTTTTTCCCGGGCCGGGCGCTCCCGCAATCGCATCGGTAGCGTATCCCGGAGCAAGGCCGTGCGGGCTTCCGGTCGCATACCTTGGTAGTGGTCCCGCATTCGGTCAATCAACTCTGAGCCAAAGTTGACGCGCAAAAGCCGCATTTCCCGCACATCCTCAATGCCATCCGCCTCCGCAGCGCAGAGCAAGAGAAAGGCCAGCCATTCGCGCTCGTTCCAATGGTCGGTGGAGGGTTGATCACTCATGTCTCGATTGTTTGCTCACTTGATTGTTTGCCCAGGGCTTCATTTCAGTCCCGGCAATGTAAAGTCCACGATTTCATCCCCAAGTCCAATGTCGTGGATGTAGTCCAGGTGTTCCGTCACCCGGGCAAAAATAGTATAGCGCCCGTCTAGGTGCGGAGTCGAGGAGTGTACAATGAACCATTGGCAGGACTCCGTGTCTTTGCCGGCGCTGGCCATTCCCAGGTAGCCCGTACGGTAGCGGAGGGCCGGCCACTCCGAGCGGATGGATTGGGGAGCACTTCCGTAGCCATCTTTCCGGGGATCACCGCCCTGGGCAACGAAGTTCGGGACCACCCGGTGAAACACCGCATTCCGATAGAAACCTTGCTGGACCAAGCGCACGAAATTGGCGACCGTACCGGGAGCCGCTTCCACGAGCAGTTCGATTTTGATCGGTTCCTCTCGGTCGGGGAGGTGGAGCAGGCACACCTGATCTGCGGGGATCTGGCGCACCAAATTCCAGTCGATGGGATTGTTGAAGGGAACCGAAGTCAGCTCGGGAGGGGTCTCTCCGCGAAGGACGGCCAGCGTGTGCTCGACCTCGTGGTAAGTTTCGATTTCTTCGGGTAGCCGCATTCGTTGCAAAGCCAATTGCAGGAATTTGCCTTCCCCGGCGGCCTTTTGCAGTTCGGGCTCCGTGCGCAGCAAACCCGCGGCGAGGGCCGTAATGCCGACATCGCCCAGGTCCACCGCTTGCCGGATTACCTCGATGCGCGCCTCTGCTTTTTCTGGCGGCGTTGCCTGGTACATCTGGGTCAATGCCTGCATCGCGTAGGTGCTGATTACCGGAAGTTTCACCAACATCCGCTTTACCAGGAGCGGTTCCATTGTCGGATTTTCTGCCAGAGCCAGGAGGTAATGCGCACTCACGTGGACATTTGCTGAAGTGTCCATACCCGACCGGCACTGCTCCGTAAGCGATTTTACATATTTCGATTCGGGGCCGCGTTGTTGTACCCCAAGGCGCATCGCGAGGGCAAGTACGATTTGGCGAGCGGGTGAAGTGACAACTTCTTCGCTGATCTCCCGGTAGCGGTTGTTCTCGGTGGTTGGTACGTGGGCGAGGAGAAAGGTTGCTGCTGCGTAAGCGACGTGGTGATTGCGGGAGCGAACGGCGGCTTCCATTGCCCGGTGACTTCCGGGGGGAGGATTGCTACCCAATGCGCGAATGGCATTTACCCGGACCCGATAATCGGCGGTTTCGTCGGGCAAAAGTTGGGTGAGTACCGCTTGGAGGGAATCGTCTTCGCGGTTGAAGGCCCGCACCAAATGCTGGCGAAAATCGGGATGGGTGTCGTTTCGGTAAGCTTTGAGCAGGATGCGGGGATCGGGCGCAGTTTTCAATTTGCGATTTCGTCCGATGAAGGCCGCGGCGCAAAGTCGGGCCTCGGCTTCGGGATGCAGCAGCACACGATCCGAAAAGTAAGCAGTCAGCGGTCCCGCCATTTGCCGCAAACCATACCGGTAAAGTCCCTGCATCGCCGCCGGCTCCAGGTGGGCATTGTCATTGGCCAACTTCAAGAGTGAATCCAGGTGCGCGGGTGCCCCACACTTACCAATGGCTTCGCCCAGGTCCCGTGCCAGTGCGTCCGGTGGGAGTTCGCCGAGTCGCTGCAACAGCAGGGGCCCGGCGCCGGGGTGCCCGGTTTGCCCCAAAGCCCAGGCCGCCGCCCGGGCTACGCCCATGTCGGGATCCTGCAGGAGGGCAGTCAGCTCGGGTACGTAGGTGGTGTCCTGAACCGAGCCAAATGCCTCGGCGGCGGCCGCACGGTAACCCGGATTATTTGCGGTGAGAAAGGGGAGGAGCACTTCGGAATCGCGGTGGTCTTGCGCTTCGTAGATCTGTACGTAAGTGCTGTCGGCAAACTTGTTGACCGGGTGGGGCGGACTTGGGAGATCGCTCGACGGGTTGCAGCCGAGGATCAGTACTGTCCCCACTGCCAGACCAAACTTAGATATTGCGTGCATGGACATCTCTTTTGCGGAATTTACAAAAATTGTGCGGGTGGCGGGGTGATTTATGGAGTCCGGAATGGCGCCGGCAATGCGTGGCCAGGGTTTGATTTTCGGGGGAAGCTGAAGGAGCGGTGTTTGCCGGCAAGGAAGGAGATTCGGCCGCAGCCGTAGGCGCGCGGGATTTTGCCTGCGCCTACGGCTGCATTTTATGACCCAGGGTGCCCGCAAAGAAATAAGGATTGGGCCGGAAGGATTGGACTTGTTGACGCACCGAGCCGGATCCGTGCTTATATTGCGCCATGCGAGAATTGCTCCGTATCGCGTGGGAATGGCTGCGCTCCGAGGAGGGCCGCTGGCAGATGGGGGGGCTGCTGCTTTTTGGACTGGCGGTAGCGTTTGCGCCGCAGGGGGGCGAATTGGGCTATCCCTGGGAGGGGATGGGGCTGGTCTTGATCGCGGTGACCACCGTGCTGGGGCTGATTGTCCTTTGCCCCCGAGACGGAGATGGGCAGGCTCAGGGCTGGACCCGCATGGTACAGGTGCTGGCGTTGGGCAGTGGTTCACTTATGCTTTGGTACCTGCGGCAAGCCGAATACGCCCCGGGTGGATTTTGGGTGGACAATTGGTTCAGCAACGCCATGATCCTCCACTACAAGGTCGATGCCGGCAACCACGATTTTACTTACCAAGGCCTGCACAGTTTTTATCCAGCGCTGTTTCACTGGGCAATGGCGCGCTTGGCGGTGATCTTTGCCCTGCCCGCCCACCAAATGCTGCCGATTGGAGCGATCTGGACGGCGTACCTGTTGCCGCTGCTGGTTTTTCGGGCCTGGCGGCGCCTGCTGGACGCGCAGACGGCTTTCCTGATCGCGGCGGTAGGTATTTTCCTGAGCACGCCGATGCTGCCCGGGAAACCCTACGAAATGATCGGGCTGTTGCTGATTGTGCCTTGGTACCTGCATTTCCAGTACCGGCTGGCCCCGGAGAAGCGGGGGGTAAGTCGCTCGGTCGTCTTCGGGGGGGTGCTCGGCGGTTTGCTGGCAATGACCTATTATTATTGGTTTTTTCTGCTGGCGATGTTGTGGCTGGGCGAGTGGGGCGGGGCACTCTTGACCAAGACGCCGCGCACCGCCCGGACCAACTTCCGCGCGGGCGGCTATGTCCTGTTTTGGCTATTGGTGACCAGTCTGCCCTTCTGGGCGCCACTGGTTTACGACCTGCTCAGTTACCCGATTGCCTCGGCGCAAAACCGCTGGTTCCGGCCCTGGATGATCGGCTCCTCCCTGTTTCAATTCCGCCCCTGGCCGATTTACGCCGGGATCGCTTATCTGCTATTTGCCTACCGAACCCACTGGTTGCCCCGGTTTCTGCTGCAATTGTTGGTAGCGCTGCTGGCCTGGAACCTGCTGGGCATGCTGATGATGATGCTCGGATTGCCGCTGCTCCACGCGCGGATGAATCTGTTCTTTGATCTGATTGCCTTGGTTGGGCTGGCCTTGGGGGCGATTCGTTTGCAGGAAGTGGCGATTCGGTACGGACAAGCAGCGCGTCCCTGGCTGATCGTAGGTGCAGCGGCTTTGCTGTTGCTGGTGACCGCAAAAGGGCTGCTGGAGGAACAGAAAACCGAGTCTTGGCTCTTGGCCCACACCTCGGCGCCGCCGGAGGTGGTACACGATCCCGAGCTGGGGGCAGCGGTGCGCGGGCGGGTCATGCTCACCAATCATCCGGAACTCAATGCGCACTTGCCAGTCTGGTATTTTGCCGGGCACAATGCTTTCTACGCCCATCCCGCTAGCCAGTACGCAGATCGGATCGCTTTTCTTGCGGCGATTTCCGAGTCCACCAATCCGGATTTTGTGGCTTGGATGCTGCGCTACAACCGCTTTGATGCGGTGGATCTGCTCTACTGGCCGGACGAGCCAATGGTGTACGGGCTGGACAATTTTCCCAACGAAAAGGCGACCCGCCAGAAGATTGTGAAGTTTGCCCCGGAGATCTGGCGAGGGCAGTATTTCATTCCCTCGGCTTCCGGAAAGTGGTTTCGGGTGACCGATCCGCCAAAAGAATTGTGGACCGGGTTTTCGACGGAGGAATTGCGATTGGTGGAACAATACGGAGGAGCAGGGAGCGAGACGAACCGGTAAACGGCGCGGTTCACGGTACGGGACAATATGGCAAGGCGGATTAGAATGTCCTTCTGGAAAATCTCGGCGCAGGGTGCTCCGCCGGTGCTTGCCGGGCCCGGGGAAATTGAGGTCCAGGAAACGTTTACCGGGAATCTGGTCCTCGCGGGAAGGCCCACCATCGTGAAGGTACGAATTGGGGTGGGGCCGGCCTTTTGGGGAGACCGCTTTCGGGAAGCTGCCGGTCGTCCGGAAGAGCCGATCAATCCGCGCCCCTTGTAAGCGTGATTCTGGAAGCGCCAGCCGCGAAATGTTGGTGCGTGGGGCGTATTGCCGCAATTGCGTATCTTTTCGCCATGACTCCATTATTCAAAAAGCTCAACTTCAAAGGGCAGCGCCCCATCGCCATCCTGCGGGCTCCCGCGGAATTTTTCCCGGAAATGGAAGCCATGCGTGCCTTTACCGACCTCCATTCGGAAGCACAGCCCGGTTTTGAATACGGGTTTTACCTTGTATTTGTCCAGGATGCTGCCGAACTGGCCGAGGCAGGGCGCCAGCTCGATGGCCGTTTGGGAGAAGACGCGGTGCTGTGGTTGGCTTACCCAAAAAAGTCATCCAAGAAGTACAAAAGCGACCTCGCCCGCGACTCGGCGGAGTGGCAAGTGCTCGGAGAGCAGGGGTTTGAAGGGGTACGCCAGGTAGCCATCGACGCCGATTGGTCGGCTTTGCGGTTTCGGGAGGTGAACTTTATCAAAACCCTGAAACGCGATCCCAAGCGGGCCATGAGCCGCGGTGGCAAGTCCCGTACCGAAAGTCAGTACCCGTAGGGATCCTCGGGCAATTTGTCCCCCGAGTCGGGATCCCAGAAGGGCGTGAGCGACCTGGGCGGCTTGCAAATTTTTTCCACGTAGCTCTCCGGCGCAGTGAAGGGATCCTCGGGCAGAGCGATACCCGCATCGGCGTAGACGTACTTCATGTAGATGGCAAAGATGGGCAGGGCCATGTTGGCCCCCTGACCGTAGCGGACACTCCGGAAGCGCACCCGGCGATCATCCGCCCCGACCCAGACCCCGGAAACGAGATTTGGCGTGACGCCCATGAACCAGCCGTCGGAGTTGTTTTGGGTGGTGCCGGTCTTGCCCGCGATTTGGTTTTTGAACTTGTACTTCGTGCGGAGCCGGCGTGCGGTGCCTTTGAGGTGGTCGACGGTGCCCTGCATCATGCGGATCATGTCAAAGGCCGTATTGGGGTCCAGTGCCTCGGTGACTTCCGGCACGTGCTTGTAGATGACATTGCCGTCTTTGTCTTCGATGCGCCGGATCATGAACGGTTCCACGTGGGTGCCCCGGTTGGCAAAGGTGCTGTAAGCGCCCACCATTTCGTAGACGCTCAGGTCCGTCGTGCCCAGGCAGAGAGAAGGTACGCAGTCCAGCTTTGAGGTGATGCCCATCTGCTGGGCGAGGCGGCAGACGCGCTTGGGGCCGACTTCCTTCATGAGATAGGCGGTGACCTGGTTTTTTGATTGGGCGAGGCCGTCGTAGTAGGTGATGAGGCCATCGTCCTTGCCGCCGGAGTTTTTGGGGGTCCAGGTTTTGCCGTCCGGTAGATCGATGGACACCGGAACGTCGAGGACGCGGTCACAGGGCGAATGCAGCGATTGCATGGCCGTTGCGTAGACGAAGGGCTTGAAGGTGGAACCGACTTGCCGCTTGCCCTGGCGCACGTGGTCGTATTTGAACTTGTTGTAGTTGGCCCCACCCACCCAGGCCTTGATTTCGCCCGAGTGCGGATCCATCGACATGAAACCGACCTGCATAAATTTCAGGTAGTGGATGATGGAGTCGCGCGGACTCATCGTCGTGTCCACGTTGCCGGTTTTCCAGTCCCAGATCCGCATGGGCAATTTCTCCTCGAACATCGCGTCGATCTCTTTGGGGCGGAGGCCGGCTTGTTTGGCGGAGCGGTAGCGGTCACTTTGGCGAATGGCGTCGCGGAGGATATTTTTCTTGCGTTTCCACGGCTCCTTGCCTTTCATGCGCTGGTCAAAGGTGGCCTGCAGGTCGCTGAGGTGCTCTTCGACCGCACGCTCGGCGTAGCGTTGCATCCGGCTGTCCAGGGTGGTGTAGACGCGCAAGCCATCGGTATACATGTTGTACTCGCCGCTGACCTGGTTGTTGAGGATGGCCTTGACTTCTCTTTTGACCTGGTCGCGGAAGTAGGGGGCAATCTGCCGGCTGTTTCCGCCCCGCTTGTATTGCAGGTCCAGGTCCAGGGCCAGCAGAGAATCGGCCGCGGCCGCACTGATCATCTCGTACTTCTCCATCTGACTGATGACGGTGTTGCGGCGGTCGGTGGCCCGGTCGGTGTGGGCGCGCGGATTGTAGTAGGAAGGCCCCTTGAGCAGGCCGATCATGAGGGCGGCTTCGTGGAGGTCCAGGTCATGCGCCGATTTGGAAAACAAGGTTTGTGCTCCCATTTCGATGCCGTAGGTATTCCCGTAGAAGCTGGTGGTATTCAGGTAAGCCTGCATGATTTCGTCCTTGGTGAACCGCGATTCCAGCACGATGGCGACGATGGCTTCCTTGACCTTGCGGGTGAGAGAGTTGTCCCGACCGACCTGGTTGTACAGATTGCGGGCGGTTTGCTGGGTGATAGAGCTGCCGCCGCGGAGCCGCTGGTGGACGATGAGGTCCTTGACGATGGTAAACGGTGTCATGGGATCAACCCCGCTGTGCTGGTAAAACCGGATGTCTTCGGTGGCGAGCAAGGCTTGTTTCACCCAGGGAGACATGCTGTCCAGGGGGATGAATTCGCGGTCCTCCTTGTTGAATATGCTGCCGAGTTTCTTACCATCGGCAGTGTAAATCTGGGTTGACAGGTCCAATTGTGGGTTTTCGATGTCGTGCAACGGTGGAAGGTTGTTGACGACATTGAGCACAAAGATGGTGTTGAAGACAATGAACAGCAATACCAGACCAAGCATGGTCCAGCGCAGGTACTTGCGCCATCGGGGCACAGACGTCGCGGATTTCTTGCGGGGGGCTTTTTCCTTTTTCGTCATGGCAATGAAGTAGTTTTCCAAATACAAAAAAACGAACCCTCCCGCGCATTGGGAAGGCAGAGTATCAACAGATTATGGGGGAAATCCCATTGGGGAGGACGGTAAAGCCGTCCCGGAGGGAACTTTGGCGGGGAAACAGGTGTTTGTACGCAGTTTCCGAAAAAGGGTTGCGCAGTGGGTATCCTTCGTATATTGTTCTCTATGGCCGAACCGCTGAAAAACCTCTATTCCGACGTCTTCTTCACCGAGCTTTGTGCACATCTCAAGCCTTGGTTGCCCCAAGTTGATCGGGAGCAGTTCCGTGCGGGCATTTACACCGCTGCCTGGGACGGTCTGGAACTCAAGCAACGGACTCGGCACACGACGGAAGTGCTGCACACCTTTATGCCGGCGGATTTCCCCCGCGCGGCGGCGATTTTGGGTGAATTCAGCATAGCCTTGTCCGGCCAATCAAATATGAACGATACGTTGCCTTATCTCTGCTTGGCCGATTACGTGGCGGTCTACGGGATGGAGCACCCGGAAGCGGCTTTTGCGGCGATGGCCGAAATCACTCAGTTCATCACCTGTGAATTTGCCGTGCGGCCTTTCCTGTTGCGCTTTCCCGAGCGGACCATTGCGAAAATGACCGATTTTTCCGAGCATCCCCACATCCACGTGCGCCGATTTGCCAGCGAAGGGGTACGGCCGCGCTTGCCTTGGGGAGTGGCCATCCCCTTTCTCAAGCAAGATCCCGCCCCGATCTTACCGATTTTGCGGCGCTTGCACCAGGACCCTGCGGATTGGGTGCGCTTGAGTGTCGCAAACAACCTCAATGATATCTGCAAGGACAATCCAGATACGGCGTTGGCGCTGGCCCGCACTTGGAAAGGTCGCTCTCCGGAAGCGGACAAGGTAGTCAAGCACGGACTGCGCACGCTGCTGAAAGCGGGGGATCAGCGGGCCTTATCGCTGATCGGCTGGGGCGATGCTACGGAGTTGGGAGTGCGAGATTTTTCCATCCAAACCCCGGAAATTGTGCTGGGGGACAATGCGGTTTTCCGCTTTGTGCTGGCGAATGAAAGTGATCGGGTCCGGGCAGTGCGCCTGGAATACGGGGTGTACTACCGCAAAGCCAACGGCACCAATACCCGCAAGGTCTTCAAGCTGTCCGAGATCGATTTGGGGCCCGGGCAAACGCGTTCCTTTGAGCGAAAACAACACTTTCGCCCGATTTCTACGCGCAAGTACCATGCGGGAATGCATCGGATTGCGGTGATCATCAATGGAGTAGAAAAAGCGGAAGGGGAGTTGAACTTGGTGATTTGACGGGATTATTTCCGGTCGGCGGCAAATGGGTGCCGGCTCATCCGGCTTTCGAAGGCAATGCGGGTATACCCGTCGGGGAGTTGCAGGTCGGTGGCAGTTTGGGGCGTCAGACTGATGGCCGTGGCGGTGGTCGTGGTCGTGATCCCGTTGCGGGTCCGGACCATTTTTAAAGGAATCGTGGGCAGATCCGCCTGGAAGAAGAGCGGGCGCATTTCGGGTACTGAGTCTCGGACATTCAGCGGGAAGTAGATTGAGTCGCTGGCCCAAATTCGGTAGCGTTCGCCGGCGGTGGCGATGGTGTACGCCGAGCAGGAATAGCCCAGGATGTCGGATTCGGCGTCGGGGCGGACCAGTTTGGCGGGAGATTGGGGCGGATCATGGGCGGGAACCAGCGCGGTGCGGTTGGCGTGGTCAAGCAGCAGAAAAGTGCCATCCCGGCGGTCCCAGTGGATTTCGTGCAGCAGGTGTTCGGCCATTCCTCCGAAAAATCGAATGCGGATGTAGGGGGCACCGACGGCCACGGTCATGGAATCGGGCAAGAAGTGCTTTTGCTCGTGGCTAACCTTGCCGCTATACGCAATTTGGTAACTGATGGTGCCGGCAAAAACCGGTTGCGGAGTGGGATCGGACAATAGCGTTTCCTGGCCCCAACCCGGAAGGGAGATGGCCAGTAAGCAGCACAGTATGAGCAGCGTATGTTTCATAGGGAAGAAAAACGGCCCGTGAACTTCCGATTGCGGTTCACGGGCCGTTGCGGAAGGGGATTACATTCCGCCCATGCCGCCCATCATGGACTTCATGTCGAATTCTTCTTTGTCGTAGCCTTTCGGCAGCTTGAAGAGCTTTTTGTCTGGAACACCGGGATCAACCGTTTTTGCGGTCATGATGACGGTGATCGGGCCTTGGTTGATCATGGTCTTGAGGGGCAGTCCGGGGAGCCCTTCCATGGTGAGGCCGCTGGTCAATCCGCCACCGGGGCCGCCGGCACCTTCGGACTTGGGCAGCTTAATTTGGTCGGTGACCCAAACCTGCTGGGTCATTTCACCTTGCGGTGTTTCCATCGTGACTTTGTACTTCTGGCACTCGTAGCCGGCAATGGTCAAGGTCTCGTCCTCTTTGGTGATTTTGGGCTTGGGCGCATCGCCTGCATCGTCCTTCATCTTTTCGACGTCCATCACGTAGATGGTCTCTTCGGAATCCTTGATCATGTAGGTCTTGCCTTTTTTGCCGAGGGTGAGGATTTTGCCCAT
This sequence comes from Bacteroidota bacterium, assembly GCA_039024435.1. Taxonomy (GTDB): domain Bacteria; phylum Bacteroidota; class Bacteroidia; order J057; family JADKCL01; genus JBCCQH01. The sequence goes on along the minus strand of JBCCQH010000040.1, from coordinate 10,714 downwards.
CATCATGGCCATCATGCCGCCTTGCATCTCGACGATTACGTCCGACTTGCGGATGATCATTTCCATACCGGTGGGCAGCATGGCCTGGGCCTGCTCAATTCCTTCTCCGCTAAACTTGAAGCCGTAGTTCAGGGTGCCCTGGAAAGTCTCTTGGGCGGTCGCCGCGCCCGCCGAAAAAACGATCGCCAGCAAAAGTGTGATTATATTCTTCATGTGTTCAACCTGTATTGTATTGTTATTCGCAAAAGTATAGAAACTCAAGTTAAATCGGCTTCTTATGGTGTCCGCAACCGGTATTCTTCCATGAATTCGAAGAATTCGGGTTCCTGGGCGAGGCCGTAGTAAGTGACCGAATCGCGCGCGGCAATGGTCGGGTAGATCGTATTGATGCAGATGCCGGACATCGGGGTGCGCTCCGGCCAAAAGCGGAGGCGGTTTTTCAATTGCAGAGCGGGTTCGGGGCCGATGATGTTGGCCCGGAAAATGAAAATCGGTAAGCGCTGTCCAGCGGCAAATTCTCCGGCACGGGGATTGATTTTTCGGCTGGTAGCCTTGAGGTCACCGGCGGCGGTGGGGGTGTAGTCGATGGCGATTTCCTGGCAAGCCGCCCAAAATGGAATTTCTTCGAGGCGATCTACACGGGCGCCGTAGGCGAATCGGTTGCGGTAATCGGTCCGCAAGTCTTTGAGCAGGGTACGGAAGTGATTCGGGTGGGCTTCGGCGGGTCGCCAATCGTTGCCGAGGATGACGCGCTCGGGCGGATACCCCGCGAGCACCTGCAAGAGAGAATCAACCTCGTCGGTGTAGCGGTCAAACCAGGCGTTGGGATCGGCAATTTCGCCGCGGGGAAATAGGTCTTGGGGGCGGAGGGTGGTCAGGGCGAGGTTGAAGCGGATTTTGTACTGCCGGGCCAGGGTGACGAAACTGCCGAGCGGAAGCGCTTTGATGCGGGGTAGGCCCGCGCTATCGGCCTCAACCGGGAGTTCCAGCACGATTTGTCGGGTGACCAGGTCGCGCATTTTGGCGAGGTTGGCGTTGATTTCGGCTTCGTCGGCGGGGGATTCCATGCGCATGCCCCAGGCCAATGGTATTCCGGGCCGCTCCAGATGGGGGGAGCCACAGCCGAGCAGCAGCAGACTGGCCCCGAGTACGCAGCCAAGGATGGGATGGAGCATTTTCATGCCACGAGGGTAAAGTTATGTCGGCGACCGGGGGGCATTACCGGATACGGTATTTGCGTTTTTGCAGGAAGAACTCCTCGATTTCTGCGAGATCGCGTGCATTCAGCGTCATTTCTGGGGTCAACATGCCTTTGCGGGCCGCCGCGATCCCCAACTCGACGTGGGCGAGATCGGCTTTGCGGTGGGCATCGGGATTGATGGCAATCGGTACGCCTTTTTCCACGGCATAGCTGATCCAGGTCCAGTCGAGGTCCATCCGGTGGGGGCTGCAGTTGAGTTCGATGGCGACGCCGTGTTCGGCGCAGGCATCAATGATGGTTCGGTGGTCCAGGGAATAGCCTTCGCGGGCGAGGAGTAAGCGTCCGGTGGGGTGCCCGAGGATATTGGTGTAGGGATTGCGGATGGCGCGCAGGATCCGCTGGGTGGCCGGGGCGGGGCGCATATTCAGGTCGGTGTGGACCGAAGCAATGACAAAATCGAATCCTGCGAGGGTGAGATTGTTGTAGTCCAGGTCACCATTGGGCCGGATGTCCGCTTCGATTCCTTTGAGGATGCGAAAGGGGTGGAGCATGGCATTGAGTCGATCAATTTCTGCTTTTTGGGCTTCGACCCGGGCTTCGGAAAGGCCATTGGCGGCGGTGGCGGACTGGCTGTGGTCGGTGATGCCGAGGTACTGTAGGCCCATGGCGCGGGTGGCCATCGCCATTTCCTCCAGGGTGTGCAAGCCGTCGGACCAGGTGGAGTGGGCGTGGAGGATGCCTTTCAAGTCGCCGTACTCGATCAAGCGGGGGAGAGGGGCTGCCTGGATCCGGGATAAGATATCCGGCTGATCGCGCAGTTCCGGCGGGACAAAGGGCAGGCCGGTGCGGGCGTAAACTTCTTCTTCCGAATGAAAAATCGGACCGCCTTCCAATTGGAGTTCTCGGAGGTGGGGTTCCGGGCCGGTTGTCTCCACCAGGTCCCGGAAGAAATCAATGCCCCGAAACAAGAAGTCGAGGTGGATGCGGGTATTGCGCACGCAGACTTGCAGCAGGTCGGTGCCGGCGGTCATGATCTCGTAGTCCTGGGAGCGGATCAGCAGCAGCATGATGTCCTTGTAGAGCATGGGGTCGCACAGCAATTCGATCCGGGAAACGACGGGTAAGTTGCGGCGCATTTCCCCGGTCAGGGCGATGCGGACGTCTTCCCCAAAGGTTGCTTGCAGCAGTTCCAGGACAGCGATGGCGTGGGGATGGAGGGTCGCGTAGAGAAATTGGTGCTCGTGGGCGCGCAACTGGTCGATGGCCTCCCGGACTTTTTCCTGGGTCTTGAGGCCAAAGCCTTTCATTTCCACCAGCCGGTTTTCGACGCAGGCGTAGTACAGTTCGCCAAGGTTGTCAATGCCCATTTGGCGCCAGATCACCCGGGCTTTTTTGGGGCCGAGTCCCTTCAGGTCGAGCATCTTGACGACGCCGGCGGGAATGGCTTCCAGCAATTGCTCCAGGAGCGGGCTGATGCCGGTGACGTAAAGGTCTTCGATGGTCTTTTGTAGGGAGTGGCTGATTTCGGGGAGAGCCGGGGAGTTTTCGGCGGCCAGCCGCTCCCCGATCAGCGGCTCCAGACGACGCACAATCTGGGATCCACTTTTGAATTCCTGGATGCGGGATTCTTCCGCTCCGTTTACTTCGAGCAGTTTTCCTAGGGTTTGCAGCTTGTCCGCAATGTATTTGTTGTCAAACATGCGTTTGCGTATCCGGCTAAAAATTGATGGACGATAGATGGACCGGGGAGGCAACAAGAATCGCATCCGCCGGGAAAAAACGGCGCAATCAACTTTGGTTGCCCAGAATACAGGAATTGTTAATCCTCTTGTCGAGAGAGTTTACGTGAATTTCCAAATTAAGTTGGACAGAATTTCCGATTGGAGAATTTCCAATGGAAGAATTTCCGATTTCCCAATCGGCGTGCTTCAAGCGCGCAAGCAGCAATGAAAAAGCGACCTATAAAGTCGCTACAGTACGCGGACCGTAGCCGCACGGCACGCCGTGCGGCCCCCGAGGATTTTCCGTGAAGAACTTCCAATGGCCACTCAGTTGGTGCAATGCGAGAAAGGTAGTCCATTGGAAGTTCTTGGTTGCGGCAAGGATGGGAGGGACTTTGGTCACGCCGGAAAGGCGGGACGGAGCCACGCGAACTCCCGGAACAGCCTGGTAGCGACGTGTCGGGGGACCGTCGCTAGCCGCCCGTGTCACGAGTAAACCCCAACAAGCAGTTTCGCCAGAGGGATCGCAATGGCCTATTTCGTGCCGCTGCCCGTAGGGAAATTTCCAATGGCCGCTTCGCTCAATTTTCAATTTACCAATGCCCACTCAGTTGATGGACGGCGCGGAAATGCAGTGCATTGACCATTGAAGATTCTCTCATTTGAAGCGTGCATTTGCCTGGCCGATGACGCGGAGTTCGTTCACGATGACGGGGATGCTTTTTTCTTCCCGGAGCTTGAGCCACCAGATCAGGATTCGGATCAGGGGGGCGGGGAACCGGACCAGGGTGCCAATGGCGACGGTGGCGCGGTCCCGCCGGCGGATATGTTTTTTGCGTTCGTTTGCATCGGCGGGGGCAAGTTCCCGGGCAAACTTCCAGGCGGCTTCCCGCGCTTTGCGGAGACTGAAATTGAGGAGGGCGTCTTCTTTGCCTTGGAAAAAGCGCAAGAAACCGCCGAATCGGGGCGATAATTTTACGAGGTCGCGCTTGACCCCGTCGATGAGTGAGGCGAGGATGGCGTTGATGGTGTTGAAGTCTTGTTCCAAGTCGTCGATGTCCGGTCCCGGAGCGGTTTCGGCGGCGGCGATGCCCAGGTCCAGGTTGATGTGGGCATTGATTCCGAGCAGGAGGAGTTGCAGGATGAGCAGGCGGCGGAAGCGGGCATTGGCTTGGAAGGCAAGGCTCCAGGAGCGGGTGGTTTTACGCCCGGCCCGGTGGTTTTCGTAGGCTTCCAGGTATCGGTTGGCGAAGATCACGTCGAGTTTTTCCATCCGGTCATTGTCTTGGAAGACGTCGCCCCGCTCGATTCCTTCTTTGACTTTTTCGGTGACGACGAGGTAGAGGGCGGGAAATATGCCATCCGCGCTGTTTTCCTGGATGGCCGCATCGAGGATGTTTTGGAGGCGGGCGATGACCTCATCGATGGTGCGGGCGGGGGTGAAATCGGGTTGGGGCATGGAAATGGCGAAGCTTTTTGCGGAAGGTAAGAAAAAGTGCAACGGCGCGCCAACGGGTACTTTTGCCGAGTGGATTGATTTGCGTAGTTTCGTTTGTCTACGGAATTACAAACTTAACCCCCACAACGATGCGCACGTTTTTCGCCCTGCTGCTGTTGACGGCGGCGTTCATTGCGACCGCCGACAAGCCCCGGCCGACCAAAAAGCAGATGGTTTCTCAGCTCAAAGCGGTCTGTCAGTTGATCCTCGATGAGGACTATGCCGCCGCTGCGGACCAGTTTATCCTTCCGGCCGGGATGTCCCCGGAGCGGTCGCGGGAAGCTTTGGCTGGCTTGGTCACCAAACGGGAGATCTCCCTGAGTGGCATCGATATCCTAAAAACGGAGGGCACTTTTGGTCCGCTAAAGGAGATTTTTCCCGAGCGGGGGCCGAGGTGGATGGAACGCAGTGCCATTGCCACGGCGGGTGATTGCTATGGCCTCGCGTACAAAAACGCGGAAGTGGCCGGGTTCTGGACCGGTAAGCAGTTTAAATTCTTCCGGATGGACGACGTGGGCAAGCTTTACTGATTTTTGGGGCTTGGTGCCTTGCTTTCTTCCCGCGTTTGGAATCGGCGTCCGCATGCATGTGCATCGGTGCGCGCAGTTTCGCCCGGCTGCGGGCAGATCAATTCAGTTTCGAGGGCAAGCAAAGCGGCGGGAGTTCAAGCGCCCATTCGCCGGTGGTCAACGCTCGCTTACTCCTGGCTGCCGAGCTTGAGTTTTTCCGCGTTGTCCGCCACGCGGAGGGCTTCCACGATATCGCCGAGGTCGCCGCCGAGGATTCCGTTCAGGTTGTAGAGGGTGAGGTTGATGCGGTGATCGGTGACTCGACCTTGGGGGTAGTTGTAGGTGCGGATCTTCGCCGAGCGGTCGCCGGTTGAGACAAAGGTTTTGCGCAATTGGGCCTGGGCCGCCAGCTTTTTTTGCAGTTCAATGTCGTAAATGCGGGCTTTGAGGATCTTGAGGGCTTTGTCTTTGTTTTTGAGCTGGGACTTTTGGTCCTGGTTTGTCACGACGATGCCGGTGGGAACATGGGTGATGCGCACCGCCGACTCGGTTTTGTTGACGTGCTGGCCGCCGGCGCCGCTGGCCCGGTAGGTGTCGATCCGCAAATCGGCATCCACAATGTCAACGTCGACGTCGTCCATTTCCGGCATGGCGGCCACGGTACAAGCGGAGGTGTGGATGCGGCCCTGGGATTCGGTGGCGGGCACCCGCTGAACGCGGTGGACGCCACTTTCAAACTTCAAGATCGCGTAGACATCGGCGCCTTTGATGGTGGAGATGATCTCTTTGTAGCCCCCGGCGGTTCCATCTTGGTAGTCGTTCAGTTCTACGGACCAGCCTTTCTTGTCGGCGTAGCGCTGGTACATTTTGAATAAGTCCTCCGCGAACAGGGCGGCTTCGTCCCCGCCGGTGCCGGCCCGGATTTCCAGGATGACGTTTTTGCTGTCTTCGGGATCTTTGGGAATGAGCAAGAGTTTGATTTCTTCTTCCTGCTGGACCTTTTGTTCTTCAAGGCTTTTCAGCTCTTCTTTGGCCATTTCGACCATTTCGGCGTCGCTTTCGGATTGGAGCAGTTCGCGGGTGCTCTTGAGATTGGCGAGGACATTTTGGTAGCGGTGGCTGGCCTGAACGATGGTTTCCAGGTCTTTGTACTCCTTACTGAGGGCGGTCATGAGTTTCATATCGGAGACGATCTCGGGTTTGGTGAGTTCGTCCCGGACCTCCTCAAATCGCCGTTCGATGGCTACCAGTTGGTTGAGCATAATGTTGAATTCCGTTTGGGAGCGCAGTAGTGCAGCGGCCAAGTTCGTGAATCGGGTTTGGAAATCAAATTTGGGAGGGCCGGGAATAATTGCGGGCCGCGAAATCGGGGTTGCGGCTTGCTGGAGAATCGCCTAGCTTTTGCTTTTTAACTTTAACCATCAGACCGATGCACAAACCTAAAGAGCCACAGGTCGCAAACGCCCGGAATTCTTGGCCCGATTGGTACCAGGAAAAGGAGAGCACTGCCGTTGAAGCGGCGGCGCCGACCCCAATGGAAAATCCGGCGGTGCAAATCTCGGTGCCGGTGACTCAACCCAAATTGGAGATCGACCCTCCGGAATCTCCGGCGGAACAAGAAGCCGATCAAGTGGCCGAAGAGTTTGTACAAGCATCGGCGGGCGGAGCAGATCCGCCCCGTGAGCAGACAAACTCACAGGTCTCGAAGTTCAGCAATGCTCCGGTGCGAGGAATTGCGCCCCCGGAAGGATTTGCCGCTCAACTCAATGCGTACTCGGGAACGGGTGAGGCATTGGGGAAGGGAATGAAGCAAGATTTAGAAGGGAACATCGGTCGGGACCTGTCGGAAGTCCGGGTCCACACCGATGCTGGGGCCTCTGAGTTGTCCCGCTCCATCGATGCCCAAGCCTTTACTTCGGGCAACGATATCTTTTTTGGTGAAAACCACTACCAGCCGGATACGCAGGACGGGAAACGGCTGATTGCCCACGAAGTCACACACACGGTGCAGCAGGGGGGGAGTCAGGGCAAAAACCGAGTTCAGGCGCAGCGCAATCCCCCAACTGATCCGCAAACTCTTACCGGCAAGAAAGCCAGCCGGGTGGGGAAAGTTGTCACCACAAAGCCCACCCGACTGGATGACCTGGAAGAGCTGCAACTCTCCGGAAGTGTAGGGACCAAACAAGCGCAGAATCACCCGGTAGATGTGCTGCAAGTGCAGACCGCTCTGCTTAAACTCGGATACGAGTTTGATCGGTCGGAGATCATCGATCTTTTGGTGTTGTTGCGCTTACCGAAAGTGGAAGAATCGCGCTTGCCGACCACCATTGAAGCCATCAAGGAATTTCAGATGGAAAAGCTCGGTTGGCAGGATGGCAATATTGGTGCGGATGGCAAGACCGATGTGGCAATGGATGAGGCATTGGCTGAACAGGCGCGCGAAAAGGCTGCGGAAGAAGCGGCCTTTAAGCAGTACGTCCAGGAAAACCTGACCCCGATGATTCCGAGCGCAGTGAGTGAACGGTCGCCGGCGATGGCACCTCCCGAATTTTCGGGGCAAGGGGGAGTCTTTGATGTGGGAAACTACCAGTATGAGTTTCCGGACATGGTGATGCCTTACACGGTTACCCGACCCACGTCGATCAAACTTAGCGGAGGGGTCGGCATCAAGGGGGAAAACAACCCTTACGACGTGAAGCAGGTCCAGGAAGCTTTGCTTTCCCTGGGCCTAGAGACGGAAATCGATCCCTGCGAATTGGCAGTAGTACGTGAGCATTTAGTGGGGGGCAAATACGCCTTTCAGCCCATCCATTTTACCAATCTCGGCACGACTTCCCAGGCGATAACTGAATTCCAAACCCGGGAGAAGATCACGGCGGATGGCACTTGCGGGAAAAGCTACACTTGTTTCAAGCGGATCAATCAGCGCTTGCAAGAATTGGAGGATAAGATCAAGCAAGAAGCCGCCGACAAGTTGCGCCGCAGCGGAGAAGGGCCGATTCCCTGGAAGCCCAGCGGAGAATTGGTCTTGACAAATTCGGTCGGGACACGGGCGCAGAATCAGCACGAGGACGTAAAGTCATTGATCGAGGCACTTTATTATTTGGGAGAAGACATTGATCCGCAGGAGTACGAGATGCTGTTGACCTGTTCGGAGGGCGAGGCGGTGACCGAACATGCGATTCCCTCAACCATCGCCGCGATCAAGTCCTTTCAAAAGAAGAGCAAGATTACGCAAGACGGGAATATTTCTCTCAATGGCACAACGGACGGAAAAATCGATGCGGCTTTGTTGGCGAAGTACAAAGAGAGTGCGGAGTACCGACAGGCATTGCGGGAGGATGCGGCCGAGTTTCTCAAAAGCCAGATCAGGTACACTTCCTCCGGACCTCAAGTGATTCCCGGCGGCCACGAGGTCGTGGCCGAACGCCTGTACCAAGAATTCAACCGTGAATTTTTGGCTTTTGAGTATCTGCTGAAGTTGATTCGCCGAACGGAGGTCCTGGGAGCCGACTGGAAGTCGAAGCGACTGTTGCGGAAAGTGATCCATCGGTTGGATCAGGACCGGTACTTTACTTCGAACAAAAAAGGGGACAAAGAACAAAAACAGAAGCAAATCCGGTTTCTGCACGCGGCCTTGATGGACTTTTCCGGAACGGGATTGTTGAGCCAGGCAAACGAGTACGAGATGCACCACTATCTGCCGGAGATCGAATACCTGGAGCGATTTTTGGAGGATGAGCCCAATGAACGGGTCGAACTGCTGTTAGCAGCGGAGCAGGATGCTGCGGCCCAGACGGTGGCTGACCACGTGGTGGAGCTGGAAGCCCACTTGTGTCAGGCCAGCGTTTCGGAAGGAGCCCGGGAAACCAATGTGCATAAAAATGCCCGGCGTACCTACAACAAGGTCCTTGCGGACATGAAGAAAGCGGGGATACTTCACCTGGCCGTCCTGTCCGATGATTTCGGCGGCGGTAAGACTGCCTCCAATGCGCAAATATTCAGTGACATTGAAGCCCTCACCCTGGAAGAGGCGCCCAAGCCTTATTACAATCAGTACCGCAGGGAGACCGATGCCAATCTACTGGCGATTTTATCGGCTTACGGCCCGGGTACGCGGGATTATTTGCTGAATCACCTCGCCGGAAAGGGGGATGCGGGCAGTCGTCTGGGCAAGATGAAAAGATACTCCCAAGAGCAGATCGAGGCCCATCCCGCCCTGGGGGAAAGCGCCTTTACCTACATCGGAGAAGTGCTGGAAGCCCGCAAGAACAAGGACCACCTGCGCCAGGGCATGCTGTCGGATCCCCAGTACTTTTCGGATCTCTACTTTGATGCCCGGGAACTTGGGCGGGCGCTGGCCAATCAATTGGTGGAAAAAAAGTCCGCCAATGCGCTGGTGGTTGAGGTATTTGCTTTGCGTACCCATCGGGAGCGGATTCAGGCGAGTTATGAATTGACGGTAGCCCTGGCGGCAGAGGAGGGATTTATCAATCTTGAGGCGGCGACGATCAGTATGCTGATCCTCAATCTTGGGGATTATTACCTGCTCAATCTGACGGATGCGGACGAGGCATTTTACCAGTTTCTCATGCGGCAGTTGTACGCGGCAAAGCAAATCCGTGGGGAAATGGAGGCCGATGAGAAGAACAGTCCGCAGGAGTTGATCGATCTCCAATCGAAAATCACCTACAGCGACTACCTCTTGCGGAAGCGCTACCAGAGTGACCAGGCAATTGCGAAGTACCTGCGGCGGTTTTTCCCGAATGACTTGCGGATCGTCCGGATGATTCTGGCGGAGCAGCAAAAAATTTACGGCCGCGCACACCGAGATTTTCTTTTCCGTAGGGTGATCGCCGACCTGTTGATGGGATCGGATTTCTGGACCTGGGATCACAGTCAATTTGATCAAGTGGGGGCCTTAGCCGGAAAGTATGGGCTGACCGATATTCAGGATATGCTCGATCAGGCCAAATGTGCCCAAGAGTCACAGGAAACCGAAAGGCTGCGCTTGGGCTGGGCCGGGATCATGGAAGGGGAGAAGCACTACACGGATGAAATTTCCGGCAAGAAGAAGGAGATCCAAGCGCTGTTGATTGAGAAGATAAAGCTGGCATACGGGACCAAAATCGCTCTGCCCGAAATCGGATTGTGGACTTTTGTGGCCGAGGTGGGAGAAGACCCCCGTTCCCAAAAATCTTACGGTTTGCACTGGCCGGGGGGCAACTCGGGAGTGACGATTGGTGCGGGTTATGACCTGAAAGAGCGTGATTCAGCTTCGGTTTACGCAACCCTCACGGGACCTGAGGTAGGAATTGATCCGGAGAAGGCAAAAATCATCGCTCAGGGGGCAGGGTTGAGCAAATCCACTTCCCCCACGGCCAGGACATTTGTGAATGAGAATGCCGCGGCGGTGGGGAAGATTACCGCCGAGCAGCGGCGCGTATTGTTTGAGATTGTCTATGCAGACAAAGTTGAGGCGGCCAAAGGACGGGCCACCAATCCCACGAAATACTCGGGATCTCAGGCGAGCAAAGCACACGCCCTCACCGAGCCAGAATGGGAAGCGCTCCCCCTGGTACTCAAGGAATTTGTGGTCGATCTGACCTATCAGGGAATGTACACCGAAAATAATGACTACTTTCCCTACCGGAAGCTCAACGCAATTCTAAAAAGTGAGGATTCGGAACAGGACAAGATCAACCAGGTGAAAAAACTGGTCAATCGTTCGGCCCGTGCTTCCGGAGGCAAGACGAGGATGAATCACCGGATTAGTCTCCTGGAC
>JBCCQH010000039.1:0-56013 GCA_039024435.1 Bacteroidota bacterium | reverse complement strand
GAGCAGTCAACCCCCTGGCGATTTTTCCAACATAGAATCGGATTAAAGTTAATTTATAACTATAAATACTTATATTCGAAATATTTGAGGGATATCGTATTGAAAAATTATTTATAAATCATTGGAAATCACAACATTAGTTATCATGCACAACCAAACATTATTTCTGAAATGGGCCCGCCTCTTACTTGGGGGCACCTTATTGCTATTGGGGACAAGCGTCTCTGCCCAAGGCTTCAAGTTGCGACCGCGAGCGGACGTTGTGGACAATCCGTACCCCAATGGAGTGCCAGACAAGCCCAACTTCTACGAAGTACCCGCGATTTATTCTCAAAAGGGTGAATTGACCATCGATCTGTACGTGCGGATGGACACGGTCATCGTAGATAACAAAAAGGTCTACCTGCGGACCTATGATTACGAGGGCAAGCGAGAAGAGGACCGTGGAGCTTGGGGGCCTACCTTACGGATCAAACACTCGGACAAGTTAAATATCCGCGTCCACAACGAGCTCCCGGTGGGAGGAGATTCCAGTCTGCTGGGATTTCTGGACCCATCTTCAGCCGGATTTCTCAATACGGGAGATTGGGAAAACTCGACCGACTTAGATAGTCTTGAGCAGAAATTGATCAGGAACACCTGGGGGCCCCGCAAAGTACTCGAAGGGAACATCAGCTTTAAGCGCAAAGCATGCGATCCTGTCCCGGTGACCGTCTTGGCCCGAGCGACGTCCTGGGAGATCACCGGCAAAGAGCTGTGCCAGTGTGATATCTACCCGAATAAACCCTGCGTCAAAAATGAAATCATTTACCACCTTCACCGCATGATCAACCGGGCGGACACTACCGTAGCCATTCGCGTATACCGCATTGAGGATGAGCACCCGAAAGACCACAATATTCCGCATGCCTTCAACGTGACCAATATGCACACCCACGGACTTCATATCAGTCCTTTCCAGGATGATATATTCCGACAAGTCCCTCCCGGACATTCAAGTTTGTATTCCTATGATCTGAAAGAACATTCTCCGGGCACGATGTGGTACCATCCTCACATGCACGGGACCACCGCCCTTCAGGTGGCCAGTGGGATGTCCGGAGCGCTCATCATCGAAGAAGAAAGCGACACATTGGATCCGAATTTGGTGGCTGCTTCCCAGCCCGAACACGAAAAGGTGCTGGTCTTCAATCAGATCGTCTACGATACGGCAACACTTGAACTGGAAGACTTCAATTCGATGATGCGAATGGCCTACCCAGATACATTGTCTTCAAATAAATTGTCTTCAGATAAATTGCGTTCGGATACATTGCATAAATTCAATACTACCATCAACGGGGTCACGGTACCGCTGATTGCGATTCAAACTGGTGAAGTTCAACGGTGGCGCATCATACATTCAGGTTATCGAAGCGCCCTCGGGCTTTATTTCGATCAGGATACACTGGAAGTCAAGCAAATTGCGGTGGACGGCATCATGTTTGAGGAAATGCAGGATCTTAAGTCCATTCACCTGGCTCCTGGCAATCGTACCGACCTTTTGGTCAAGGTAAAGGACAATTTACCTGCCGGGACGAAAATCCCAATCTTATCGGGAGAATACCGAGCTCCCTGCGAGTATTTTCGCGAGGATCCAGACTGCTCTGAGCCCAAAATTCGCCGCAAAGACCAGCAGCCGGAGCCAATTGCTTATTTGTTGGTGATGGGCAAACAAACAAAAGCGATGAGATTTCCCGACAGCCTACCCGGCCCCGGGCGCAAGCATCCGGATATTTCCAAAAAAACGGGGGCATATAAGCGCAAGGTAGTATTTGATATCCAGAACCTGGAAGCCTACGAAAAACGAATATCAAACAAAGCCCTTCATACCGTGAATGATCGGGAATTCGACGCGGAGGTGATTGACCACAAGCCTCTGCTCAACACCATCGAAGAATGGACGGTGGTATCCGACAAGTTTGATCATCCTTACCACATCCACGTAAATCCCTTTTTGGTCACCGAATTTGCCGGTCGCAAAGTCGTCCCCCCCATGTGGAAAGACGTGGTGATGGCGAAGGATACCGTAATCAGCCTGGGCAGCAAGGTAAGAGGTACGGCCAAATTTAAAATCCACTACCAAGAATATTGGGGGGACTTTGTTTTGCACTGTCACCTGTTGCACCACGAAGATCAGGGCATGATGCAAATGGTCCGGATCGTCCGCCGCGAAGAAGACGCCGACTACAACCAAACGGTGGAAAAGTAAGACAGACTGGTGAACCTTACGGGTGGACGGCACCGGCCACAGCGGCGCCGTACCGTCCACCCGTACGGTTCTCTGAGTTGTGGGGGCAGTGGGATTCGAACCCACAGTACACTAGGCAACGCTTTTACAGAGCGCTTCCGTTCCCAGACGGACCCACCCCCGTTTTTGGACGGTGAACGGTACGGCAAATCAATAAACGGTACGGGCCACCGCATCACCGCCGTACCGGTCATCCGTACCGTTCACCGTTTTGAAGAGGATGTGGGGATCGAACCCACGGGCCGGCGCTTCACCGACCTACAGTTTAGCAAACTGCTGCATTGCCGCTCTGCCAATCCTCCCGATAGGGTGAACAGTAAGGGTCGGCGGTACAAATATTGCTGGGCGTACCGATAACCCTTCCCGTTCACCGATTTTTGGGTGCAGTACGAGAATCGAACTCGTATCTCCGGACTCACACTCCGGTATGTTGGCCGTTAACACCAACTGCACCAGGTAGGCTGCCCCGCCGTTTTAGGAACCACAATTCCTTTTGCCCTTCCGCCAACGACTCCGTGGCAACACAAATGCGTTATCTCATTTTCATGTCCTGAAATCTCGTACCGCCCGGTACCCGGGTATACCCACCCTGGCTTACATTTCCCCCGATCCAAAACCGGGGAAACTTGCGGAGGCAGAGGGAATCGAACCCCCGACCCATGAAGAGCAGCTCTTTTCGAGAGAGTTTCCTCGACCAACCGGACTACCTCCAAATCGGGCAATAGAAGGCCTCAGGACATGATTGTCCGCAACATTTCAAAAAACGGGGGCACAAAAAAACCCGGACGTTTGCGGTCCGGGCAGCGAATTGCATCAATTGCAAATCCTCAACTTGAGGAGGATCGCCGCCCGGCGAAGGGGTCGCTCGAAGAGCTGGAATAGGAATGACGGCTACGGTGATAGCGGCCGGGGATGATATGCGAGGTGAAAATCATTGTTTGTCGATGTTCAGATGAGTTCTGTTTGTTTGACATTGCAAATATACGGGACAAACCGCCGGCACACCCGCAATTCCCCCCAATGGTCGGTCTTGCGGGATGAACGGGCCGGCTCCACGCCTGATCGGACCGGACCGTCACCGGTCACCCGAGTGGATCCACTGCGCGCAAACCAGCCCCGCGGGCGTTTTCCCAAAAACCTCCCCCGATCAGTATTTGATCACGTAGTTCAGTGCATAGTAAGGCGGTCGGTTTTCGTGGGCCTTGTCATCCCCGACATCATCGGTGCCCTTGAGCGGCTTGGAAGCATTGGTCTCGAAAGGCAGGTCTTTCCCCGTGTTGCCTTTGAAAGAACCAGAGTGGTAGCCAAAGTCGCCGTCATTGATCGTGTGGCTGTGCTTGGGCAGTTCGTCCACGGACAACTGAATGCTTTCGTCACCGCCGGTATCCCCGATCTTGTACTTGTCCCGGTCATCGCCCTGCCCCGCCCCGACGAGGAAGCGACTGCGCAGATCCGGCAGGTGGTCACCGATGAGTTTTTGCAAATCGGGATAATCATTCCCGTCGATTTTGCTGCCGTCGCACAGCAAGTAGCCATTCGGCGGCGTATCCCCCATGTAAGGCAGCACGGTCCCCACGGGAACCGAAGATACCGCAACAACGTCAGCGGATTTTACCAAAGCTGTTTTCGATTTCATAGAATTTATGGAGTAAAGGTCAAAGATCCCCCAAATAGCGGAAAGACCCAGCAATTTTAATATTTGACGATGTAGTTCAGCGCGTACCAAGGCGGCCGATTCTCGTGTGATTGTCCTCCACCGGCGGAATCGGTTCCGGAAAGGGCCGTGTCTGGATTCGTTTCGAACGGATGATTCGAAGTCCCGTCGTGCTTGAAGGACTTGTTGTGTACCCCAAAATTCCCCCCGTTGATGGGGTGGCTGTGGGGCGGGATTTGATCCACACTCAGGCTCACCGATTCATCACCTCCGGTCCCTTTGAGTCCATAGTTGCTCAAACCGGCGCCCTGACCGGCCCCCACCAGAAAACGGCTGCGCAAGTCGGGCAAATTGCCCCCTACTAGCGCGTACAAGTCGGGATAAGTGGTCTGGACAATCGCCTGGCCATTGCACAACAAAAAGCCATTTGGAACCTGATTGTCCGGTCCGATATAAGGCAAAATGGTGCCCACCGGAATGATCGTATTGGCGACGGCGGTCGCGGAAACGGTAGAATTGGATTGATTTCCCATACTTGATTTTAATTGTACTTAGTATTTAATGATATAGGTCAATGCATACCACGGCGGCATATTCTCGTGGGCCTGATCCCCTCCGGCACTTGTGGTCCCGTAGTAATTGTTGTCGTTGTCCCTTCCGCCGTGACTGCCGGGTTCATGGCCATTGCCCGTGGTGCCATACGGCCAGTCCGTCCCGTACTCGCCAAAGCCGTAGTGCTGGTGCACCGGCATCTCCGCGACGGTAAGTTGCACGTCCTCTTTTCCCCCAGCAGCGTGCAAATCGCGGTTTTGCAAATTGGGACCGTGACCGGCTCCCACCACAAAGCGGCTGCGCAGATCGGGCAATCGATTGCCGATCAGATCAAAGAGCGCGGGATAATCCGTGCGGTCAATCGTGCGGCCATCGCACAGCACCCAACCGTTGGGGGCATCACTCCCGGCAAAGGATACGACCGTGCCCACTGGCATCGCATTGTAAGCGACGACTTGGGCCGAAGCTGAATTTTCGGACATAGGTTTCAGTATTTGATGATGAAAGTCAAGGCAAAAAACGGCGGCCGATTCTCGTGGGCCTGATCGCCCCCGGCACTGGTCGTTCCGTACAAATAGTTGTCGTAGTCGTTGCCGTAAGCCCCCAGGTTGTTGTTGTCTCCCGTAACCCCGTACGGCCAGTCCGAATGGTTTTCTCCCCAGCCAAAGTGCTGGTGGCTCGGCATCTCCTCCGCCGACAACTGGACCCGCTCCTCTCCCCCTTGCGCATTCAGCGGATAGCTACTCAACCCACTTCCTTGTCCGGCACCGACGACAAACCGGCTGCGCAGGTCCGGGAGCACCCCGCCAACCACGTCGTACAAATTTGGATAATCACTGCGCTCGATGCTGCGACCGTCGCACAACAACCAACCATTGGGGACGTCACTGCCACCGAAGGAGACCACCGTACCCACCGGCATCGTGTTGTAAGCCGTGACTTGGGCCGAAGCTTGATTTTCTGACATGGTGCTCAATATTTGATGATGTAGGTCAAAGCGAAAAATGGCGGCATGTTGTTGTGCGCCTGGCTGCCTCCCGCAGAGGAAACCAGCGCCTGGAACTTGGGCCGGTCCGTTGCGTAGCCCTCTGAATTGCCAGTGCCCACACCACCCGTGGTGTACCCCCCACCGATTCCCTGCGTGTGGTTGTGTTCGGGCATTTCCGCAACGGACAAGACGTGCTTCTCCTCTCCTCCCCGTTGGAACAAAGGCCGGGAACTGAGCCCTGCCCCCTGCCCCACCCCGATGACAAATCGGCTCCGCAAGTCCGGCCCGGTGCCCCCAATGACCGCAAACCGGTTCGGGTAATCCGCCTGAGTAATGGATTGGCCATCGCAGATCAACCAGCCATTCGGCGGTTGTTCCGCTCCGTAAGCGATGATGGAACCCACCGGAAAAGGCGCCACTGCCGTGACCGATTGGGAAGGATTTTGTGCAGCACTCGTCATGTGATTCAGAATAAGAAGATGATCAATACTACGGCGATGGGACTACGCGTTCTCTGGCTCCACCACCGACTCATTGCCGTAAACATTCAAGGTATAGGTCGTCTCCGGCGCGGTCGGATGCACCACGTAAGTCGTGGCACTCTGCGGCACCGGTAAGACCACTGGACTCCCGCGCCCATCGTCGGCTACGATCTCAAACGAGGTCTCGCCCGCGATTTCCCAATCCAATTGGAAAGAATAGCTGTTCGGCGGCGCGGTGTCGATGACCTTGATGGTAAAAGCATCGATCCGCGGTGGGAAAATCAGCGGCACCGAAGTTTCGATCTTGTTCAGTTGTTGCTGCCAATTGTCGTCCGAGTACGCCCACAAGTACACGATGAGCGTTTCCGTCGAGGTGATCCCGGAAATCTCCGGACTCTGTTGATCGTAGTTCAGTACCGGATGAGTGGCCCCGTAGGAATATTTGACCTCGGGGATGGTCACTCCCGGTACGTAAAAGCTCAACTTGACGCTACCGACCCCCAGCATGGACCAGGTAAGGGGAATCGGAACCTGCTCCGCCGCATCCTGGATTTCGATTTGCGCATCCAGGCAATAAATCCCAATGGCGCCCGGATTTTGCAGGTCGGTTTTTGAGATCGGGACCACAAAGGTCGTATCGTCGTATACCGTTTGCTCGTCCTTCATGAAACCGGAGAAAGAAACGTACATCTGCGTGGCCCCGGCCGGCGTGAGCGAAACGATGTCTTCGAAGGCAAACGTGATATTGGCCTGGTCCCCCGTCCCGATGATCGGGATGTTCGTGCCGTTGGGTTTCAGCGTCCAGACCGGAGAATTGGCCTGGCCGCTGACGTCCGGATTTGCGATCGTCCAGCCTTCAGTTTGGTCAGTGAAAATCTTGCCGCTGATTCCCCAAGCCGAACCGACATCGCCGGAATTTGGCTTGGTGGCCGGGGCGAGGGCCCCGCTGGTAGTGCCGTACACAAAGTACACCTCGACCTTGGGGTCGCCGCGCCATTTGTCCTCGCCCGAATATAGCGGATCGGTCCCCGTATTCTTGAAATTGAGGTAAAGTGTATTGGAAAGGGGATTTTGCGGATTGGAAATGTAGACGATGCCGCCGTATTCCATCTCCACGCTGAGGGTGTCGCGCAGGGAGGCCGAGCCCGGCTCCGGCTTTTCCTGCAAATTCAAGGTCGCCGAAACCGATAGCGGAATATTCTGACCAGAAAAGTCCTGGAACTGCAACTCTACCGCATCCGAAGTCGGGGCGGCGGAAGCAACCACACTGTCGATGTCAAAACTCAGTTCAGCGCCACTGGCCCAACTTCCCCGCTTTTTTGCCGTGAGTTTGAGTGCAGTGAGACCGCTGTCGTAGGCAAAGTCCCAGTCATCCGGGCTGATCTCGCCGATGGTCATCGCCGCCACTTCGCTGGTGGAGAAGAAATACGGCAGGTAGACGATGATTTCCGAGTTGGTGGTGAACGAAATCGCCGCGCTGGTTTCATTGGTCAATACGACGTGCAAACTGGCCGCGACATTCTGGTAAATGGTCGTGGGATCTCCGCTGAGCGCGGGATTGGTCAATTGAATTGTAATTGTTGCCATAGGTATCGAATCGAGGGTTTCCGCAATCGAGTTTTGGTCAAAAATAAATTATTCGTCGTCCGGGTCGGGGCTCAGTTGGAGCCAGCCTTCCTCCAAGGTCTGGGACGTGTAGCCGTAAATCGGGGTATCGTTGACTTGGTTGGGTTGCAGCGGTGTAGGCGGATCCGTGCCCGGAGTGATCCAGGACCAGGAGTAGCCGGCCTCCGCCGGCAAGGGGACCCTGAGTCCTTGGGCCATTTTCAGCAGGGGACGGGTGATGAAGTTGACCGCCAGGCGGCCCATTGCCGCAGCATATTGATCGTTGGGGATGCGCAAGCTGCTGACCGGCAAGATCCCGGTGGTCGCGTGGACCGGCGCCCGCGGATCGAGCAACAGCGTGAGGTGCTGCACCGCATCGTTGAGCTTGAGTTGCAGCGTAGTTTCGCTCGGAGCCTGTACCCCCCCGGTCATCGAGGAGGTCGCCGCCGGTGCGTAGAAATTTTCCCCGGTCAGGGGATTGTCCCCACTCCCTTCGATGAGATAGCCGACCAATCCGTCGTCCAGATTGGCGAGGTCACCCAAGCGCAGCGGGAAATTCACGTCTTGCAACTGCGCCGCGCTGTAGGCCATGCGCTCGGTATAGGCCGTCCGCCCCGCGTTTACGTCTTGCGGAAAAGGGCTTTGGGCATCGTTGTCCGCCTGGCTGATCGGCAACAAATTGCCCGCCGTCTCCAGTCCCACCTCAACCCGGGCCAGGGCCAGTGGCCGCCCGATCAGTACCGAGAGCGCCGCATTCTGGGCGTAGTTGGCCGGATTGATGAAATCCGCCGAACCCAAAATCACCGCCAACAAATCTTCCAAATAAGCCGCGTTCTGCCCTTGCAGGTACCACATGTAATTTGCCAGATTGGGATTGATACCCGCTTGGGGGTCACCTTCCGGCCCGATGTCCTGCGCCAATGCTTCCGGTCCACTGCTCGGCGAGATGAGGTTCCCCGCCCGGGTCCGGTACACCAGCGCCGCGCTCGTCCCCGCCCCTTCGGTGCCAAATGTCCCGATTGCGGCGCCGTCCGAGTTGTAAAAGAAGAGATCGTTGTCCAAGTGGTTGGGCAGCACCCAGCCGCAGACCGGGGAGGTAGCCGGATGCCCGGTCAACTCGGCAAAATCACCGGTAATCCCCTCTACAGAAGGATCAAAGGTCGCCGACAGCCAGTGGAACCACAACCGGGTCGGGGTGAGCAAGCGGGGAGCTAAGTAGATTTTATCTTGGTTTTGGGTATCGTCCGCCGGCGGCGTCATCGCGTACGAGGTGATGACCTGCAGAGAATTGTCCGGATTGGTCTTGGCGGTGAACAGGTCCATCCGCTGCCCAAAGGCATCGACCAATTCTACCCGGTCAATCGCCAAGAATCCCGAGCGCAGAGGTCCGAAATTTTGCTGGGCGAGCAAGCCGGTTGAGATCGGGGTCAAGCTGTTGAATGCGTAGTCATACCAGTTGTCCCAATCCACCGCGGTCGCCGCCGCCGCAACTTGGGTGGTCACCGCATCGCGGGAGCCTTTGGTCAGATCCTCGACCGCCACCTGGGCAATTGGGGTGCTGAGGATCTGCTGGATATTAAATCCACCGATTGACTGAGCGAGAAACTTATTTTTCCCGTATTCCGTGGCAATCGCCGCCAAAGTGTCCTTTTCCGGATCGTTCGGGTGATTGCCGAGGTAGCTGTTGATTTGGTACAACAAAACATTTGCGGAATTGGCGGTCATGGTCGAAGAATCACCGTAGGGCGTGATCTGGCCCGAAGTGAAATCTACCCCCTGCCCGCCCTCTACTTTGTAGACGTAATCGACCGCATCCGCATCCAAAGTGAAGAAATCGGTCAGATTTTTTGCCGCATAAGCGGGGTTGCCCTGTCCATCCGTCCCCACTTGCCGCAAGGGATCGAGTTCCACTGTCCAAATCATGAAAATCGGCAGGAAGGGGTTCACCTGCGTGCTCGGAAAGCCGGAGGGCGTCGCTTGGGTGGTCCAGCCCACGTGATCCGGAGGCCAGCCATTGGCAGCGCCATTCGTGAATTCAATCGCCAGCGCCTGGGGCGAATCGACGCTGATACTGGGGTTCGCGGCGGGCACGTAATCGTCCGCCGCAACCGTAGCAAAAAGGCTGCTGGTGGGCGGAGCGGGAACGCCGCCCGGATTCGGATCGAGGTCGAGCGGACTCAGGCCGCCCTGGGCGTACATCAAGCTGATCACAAAGTCGGTGAGCGAATCCACCGCCGGATTGTTTTGGCCTCCGAGGGCCTTGAGCGCATCGCCGACCTCTTCCGCGAGCAGGGGCGTGAGCAAAAACGCTTCCCCGAGCAGGGCCTGGACATCGGCTTGCATCGGGGTCACCGAACTGACCGCCGGGACGCCAGCCAAATCACTCACCGCCAGTTGGGTGGGGGTATCCTGGTAGGTCACGGTAATTTCGTTGAGCAATTCCGGACTCAAGCGCACAAACACCGCATCCGCCTTGCCGTTGCGGGCCACCGGTTCTAGCATGTCGCCCTGCAGCAGGACCAGCGGCTCCTTGGGCTCGTGAAATGCCTCCGCCTTGGCACACTGCAATTGCCAGCCCGGCTGATCTTCCAGCGCCGCGGCGACCACCTGATACTGGTTCCAAACCGCGTAGGCCAAACTCTTCTTTTTGACGCCCCTAACCGGCTTGACCATTCCGGAAATTGCCCCAGAATCGCCGTCAGTCACGTAATTCAGCAACCCGACCGCCGTACCTTGGTCGACCACATCCTTGAGTTCCCCCGAGGAAGAGGTCGCGATGAAATTGGTCATGTCACTCAACGAGATGTTGGGATCGTCGATCTCCCCCACGTACAACTTGACGTAGTGCGTCCAGTCCTGAAAAAGCTGCTTGCGCATCGTATCCAGGGCATCGCGGCCCAGGTCGTAGGCTTTTTGGGCCGCATTCAGCAGGTGCAATTGCTCGGCCAAATCCAGCGGCAACGTCACCTCTGAATTCGGATTGACCGGCTGATCCGAGTCCACTTTTTGGCTCCCCACGATCCAGACGTAGCCGCCGGGTAGATCGGAAAAGCCGTTGTCGTGGAGCGATTCTTCTAGGGCGATGAGCTTGTTTGGCGTCGACTCCAGATCCGCCAATAACCCCAACTGCAGCGCGTCCAGCAGGTATTCGTAATTGTCGAGCAGGTTGTCGTCGTTGGTGTTTTGGCCCATGTCCCGCTTCAAGATCGCCGCAATCGCCTCCTCGGTGGAATTTCCCACCGCAATCTCCACCTCGGACTGCCAGCAAGAAGGATTGTCCCCGTCGTTTGACTTGAGGAAATAGGTCGTTCCCGGATTTTGCGTCATGTTCCACACGACCTCCTGGCTGGTCCCGGCGGAAAGGGTTTCCTGCGGATAGTCCAGCGTTTTAATGGAATCATCCGGATTCAGGGTGTAGCCTACGTCGTCCAGATTGAAAGCCCAGTGCATATCGCCAACCGTGAGCTGCCGGAAGAAATCGTTTGGGTTCAACTCCGGGTCCACCCCGTTTTCATCGCATTGGTGGAGGTAATCGGTGTACTGTTCGGTGATCGTCGCGTCGAGGCCCGCCAGCGGATCCTGGGTTGGATCATTGAGCCAGCCGGATACTTGGTAGCTCGCGCGGAACTGTACCGGAGCATTGTTTTGCAGCGCATCGTAGAGGTTGTCGTAGCCGGAGTAAGCGACGTCCGAGAAATTGTCCCAGAATCCGAAGACACTGCAACATTCTGGATAGTACGAACCAAAATACGCCCCCACGAAGCCCACCGAGGTGAGGTAGAGCGGCGCTCCATCCGGCCCGGTGTAAGCCGGTAGATAATCCGAAGGCGATTCATCGTTCGGATCCCAGTCTTCGTAGTCCACCACCCGCCCCATGTACATGTAAGGCTGCTCCTGAAATCCCGGCTGCGGGGGAATGGGGACGGAAATCGCCGCGCGGACCAGGCCATCCGGACCCGGTTCCAGCCCCGGCGTCAGGTAATCGCTCTCCACGATCCAACGCTTGCTGCTCACTTCCCCGTAGGTCCCCGATTGGGCGTCATACATGCTCAGGAAGCGGGTGACCAACCAGCGGTTGGGGGCCGGCGGAAAGACGATGCGGCCCCCATCCGCGGGTTGGGTGCCCTTCCGGAAGTAGTCCGGCAACTCCCATTGCAGGTGGATCCCAGTCCGCAAAGGATTGATCGGGCTGCGCAAAGGATTGCCGTTGGCGGTGCCGAGGGCACGGTAGATCTTGTCCCCGGTGCTCGCTTGCGCTGGGGGCTGGCCGCCGTTGGGATTGTACCAGGGCATCTGGTCAAAGGAAGCCGTCAGTCCCTGGAATCCGCTGACCACGTTGGTGTAGTCATTGTAGTTGACGCGGAGCGCCGCGATGTTCAATGGAACGATTGCATTCATGGTCTAAGAATTGGCGGATTGAATAAAACTGACCATCCCCACGCCCTGGATCATCTCAAAGCCCAGCTCGGCCGAATCAATGGTGGTGGGTGCGGTCGTACCGGCTGGCGGGGTAGCGTTTTTATTGACCGCCAAAATCTTCTGCGCCACGGCATCCATCCCGATCACCCGCGACTCCTTGCTGCGGAAGCAGTCGCTGATATCGGTCGGGGTAACCGTCTGGCTCATCGTCACCGAATTGGTAGTCACTCCGTCGACGTTCTCGGTCTTATTGCCAAAGGTGTACAGGTTTTTCACCGCGGTCACCGGATTGGTCCCTACCTGGCAATCGGCTTCGAAGCAGTCGATCCCGTAGTGCAAAGCCTGCGGGGCTTCGTGCAGGTCCACCCGGTAGGCATCCCCGCTCACCAAGCAAACCAAGGTATCCGAGCTTTTTCCCAATTGCTCAAACCGCAAAATATCGAGCAGTTCCGGCTCGGGATCGTTCGGAGTGTGGCCCTCAGGATAAACATTGACCCCAAGGCTCGGGTATTCTCGCACCAGCGAGGAACGCAGCACAAAACCAGAAATCACCGCCGGAGCGCCCGGTTCCGCCCCGCTATTTTCCCGGTGGGGCAAGCCAAAGGCCCGGCGGCGCTTGGTAAGCGCATTGCTCAAAACCTGCCCGCGCAGCGTGGGGTGGAGCGCCTTTTGCAAATTCATCTCCGGACCCTCCGGATTGGGATCGAGGTTCCGACCGATGCTCAGCGCGCCGTCGGTCAGCGCCGCAATCCAGTTGGGGTCCAGATAGAAAAAACGGATTGATTCGGGCGGCAACATGCCTTCGTCCGGCACCAGATAATTGAAGGGGACTCCGTGCAGATTGCCCAGGTCGGTCAGCCATTGGACCAAAGCCTCCGGCAGATCGGAAGCTGGCAAGTGCGCCCGCAACGCCGACAGGTTCGCAAACACCTGCCCCAACTGGTCCTTGAACTGGGAACGTCGGTAAAGTGATTTCATCTTATTTGTCCGGATTTAATGCCAAAATGGTTCTCTTCAACAGGTTGATCGAGCCCCGCACCTGCGCTTCCTGGGCTCCCGGGGCCATGCGCCAGGCGCGGTCACTCGCGGGCAAGTGCTGACTGACCGCTTCGTCGAGCAGGTCGTCCTCGACCGAGCGCATAACTTGCTGTTCCTGGTCCTTTTTCCAATTGTAATAGGGGACTGAAAATGAGGTATCCTGCAGAGCGATCATCCGCCCGATGGTCCAGGCCGCCGCGTACGAGCAGTCCAGCATCCCCGTGGTCGGATCAAAGATGGTCGCGGCGTCCGGCGAGGAAAGCGGCACTTGCAACCAGCTCTCCCCGATGTTGTAGGGCACCAAGGGGCCGCGGTACCAGGAGACCGTCTGTCCGGCGGTCCGCAGCTTTTCGTTCAGCGGGACGTAGCCCATGTTCAGCGCGCCGGCCACGACCTCGTTGTCGCCGCCGTAGGGCAACCGCAGATTCGTGATGGGCGCCGGATCGGTATCCCCGGGCGGGCGGCCATTCAATTCTAGCAGTTTGTGGACAAAAGTCGCCGGTTGCCCCGTGCTGAAAAAACTCCAGGCTTTGAACACGGCCAACCGGAGAAATTTATCGCCGTCGTAGTTGTTCCCCGCCGGTGCTCCGCCTCCCGTTTGGTCGGGCAGGAAGTCTTCCAATTCTTCCAGTGAAATCAAAAATGCGAAGGATTTTTTCTGATTGGCCGGCAGCCGATTGGAAAAGACAATGGAAAACGTGCCGGTCGGCTCTCCGGGGTCCGCTGCCTGAGCAACGGTATTTTGATTGATCAGGCTGACTTCCCGACCGTGGGCCATTTGCCGGAGATCGGCAATTGTCGGGGCGAGTTCCCAAATCAGCTTGAGGGGCACGTCGAGCGTTTGGACCGCATCATCCAGGGTTTCACCCGGCTCCAATCCCTTTGTATCCGTCGCCCCCTGAAAGTAGGAATAGTTGTCCCCCAGCGAACTGGTCACCCCACTCGGCAGTGCGGCGGGAGGAAACAAATCGGCGACCTTCTGCGTGGCCGGTTGCAGATCCAGGGCCAAGTCCTCGGCTGCCATAGCTGCGACATCGTCCTCGTCCAGGACCATGACCCAGAGCCAGGTGGGGACATCCGCGTCGGTATCGGTTCCCGGATTCGGAGGGGCGTAGGGCAATTCATTCGTGGGGTAGCGGATCCAGGGAAATGTCTTCTGGGTGAACACCACGTGGGGCAACACATTGGTGAATTCCCCGCTGGCTTTGTCCGCCGGAAAGACCGAATTGACCGTGTCCGCCGGCTTTGAGAAAGCAAATCGATCCCCCTTCACGGCAAAGGTATAACTCGCCTGGTAGTCCTCGCCGCTGATCGGATCGTCATTGCTCTCGGTCAAAGTCTGCCCGACATTGAGCTGATACCCTCCGGCATCCAGCCCGGGAAGAAAGTGCTGGATAAAGGAGACTTGCTCGTTCAGCAGGTATTTTTCGTTGTCGTTTTCCGCCATGATGCGCTTCCTCAGTTTTGGTTTCTTTCGGTCAATCAAGCAATCGGATCGCCCAGCAGCCCCACCTGGGGCCAATCGGTCAACCGCTCGGTGGACGCCATCACCGCCAGATCAATTTCGTCTGGAGTCAAGGTGCGGAATCCATTTGCAGTCAGGTCATCCAGAACGCCGTTTCGCTGCCGGGTCACCCAATTGTTCGTGAGGGTGTCCAGCACAAAGTTCCGGTCAGTGAAATTCTTTTTCTTTGCTCCCCGCACCCGCATGACCAGTTCGTATTCCGGGGGATCGACCGAAGCAGTCACCGTATAGTCGGGGTCGGGTTGCGAACCGGTATGGGCAAAAGTGGTTTCGTTTCCTACCGTGAACAGCAATTGAATCAGGGGCACGCTGCTCACCCGATCCGGATTCCGGGGCAGCGGGACCACATTGAAGCCCAGCAGGGTATCTGGCAGCAAAGTATCCCCATTGACGTCGTCGGCCGCGTCGGGATCGCCCCACAGCGCCGCCGCCGCTGCGCCCAGGACCGGCTGGATTTCCACCACCGCGATGTAATCGTTGAACACGCCGTCTGCGTCCGCCTTGATGAGGGCAATCGTATGGGTCGATTTGACCTGCTTGAGCTGCATGGGCCGGACATTGAGGTTGGGATTCCAGACCTCCGTGGAAGAAAAGTGGTCATCCGGATCCACCAGGGCAAGGTAGGGAATGTCGCCTACGCTGGGCGGTTCGGTGTTGTAGTCAGCGAGCACGTTGGGGAGCGCAGCGGTGCCGGAAGCCCCGGTCGCCCACTGCGCCAGGTTGGCGGGGATGGTGGTCGCGGTGACGATCTGGAACTGGTTCGGATCCAATATCCAATTCCAGGATCGGCCCTCAGCGTCCTGAACGTCGGTTTGCAACAGACCCGTCTGGACCGAGACGGAAACGATGTCACTTTGGGCAGCAGCAACGGGAGCGGCCGCCATCCGGGCCATGCTTTGGCTGCGGGGCGCACCCACCGCCGGGGAATCCGCACCGGGAAGAAAATTTTCCTTGACGTTGTCCCAGGAGACCGGAATCGGGTTGGGTTGCTCGGAGCCAAAACTGATCGTAAACTTTACGATGTCCAGGTCCACCTCGGCTTTCCCGCCAAAGGGTGGCCCCCAGACTTGCAGGTCCGCCCCGACGCTGACTTTGAGCGTGAAAAGCCCCATGTCCACCGAGCAGCCTACGCTCACGTAGGCATCGGCCCGGTAGAAAAACGGCGCCCAACCGAGCAAAAAGTCCACCCCCGCACTGAACCAGGCTTTGATCGTGCCGAGCGCATAGGTTGCCTTGAACTGCATCCCCCCCATCAGCAAGGAAGGCGTAAGCGCCACGTAGGCCGATCCCGCCGCCTGGAACGGTCCCAAGGCAAACGCCAACGCAAGTTTCGGCACCGTCGGATACCAGTCCGGCTTGTCGTAAGAAGGATAATATCCCCCCAGCGTAGCGACAAAATCACCCGCGTGCTCCCCGGAAAACCAGATATCGAAGGCAAATCCCCCGCTGAGTTTCACGTAGTCCCCCAGGATGTAGGAAGCTGGCGAAATCACCCCCGCGACCGCCAGCACCCCAGAATCGGGCGTAAAGGAAGCCACCAAATCGATTTCCAGATACCCGAGGGGATCCGGCGAACCCGTGGGCAGCGTGATGCTCGCCGAGCCCAGCAGCCCCACCTGAAAGTCCACCCCAAAGGAAAAAGTCACCAAGGCAAAAGCCGAAATCAAATTGAAGGACGTGAATTGAATGCCCGCCGCGACCCAGTACTGACCGGGAGCGTTCTGCACGACCGGATTTGTCCCCCCCGCCAACTGGCCGAGCACGCCGGAAAAAGCGTCCGCCGGTTTGTCCGGTTGCTTGGGCGCATTGCCCGGCAGCAGCAAATACCCGGGCAACGTGTCGATGGTGGGCAGATTCAGTTGGTAGTTCACCCCAAAACCAAAGGCCAGCCCGGAGACGTAAAGGAAAGGCGGTCCCCCGAGCGGCACTTCCAGATTGGCGTACAGGAAAAACGCGGCCGGATCGTCCCCTTGCGCAGGTGCATAGCCCCCGATTGCCTTGAGGCCGTACTTGGCAATCTGGATGATCGCCTGCCCAAAGTAATTCGTGATCCCGTCGATCTCCGCCTTCAAGAACGCCCCCCCGATGTTAAAAGACCCCTTGCTGAAGTCCAGCCCCATCCCCTGCAAATCAAACGCGACCTTGTTTCCCGCCGGCATCCCCGGCAGTGGCAACGGAAAAGTGATCGCCAGCCCTTCCAGATCCAGGGCGACCCCGGCTACGGTAAAGCCCGCCGACAAACCAAAGGTCGCCTCACCCGCGCGGTAATTCAGCCCGATCTTTTGCAGGTCCACCGGCCCGAAGGTCTTGTTCACCTCGATCCAGTTGATCGGGCTGTCCGGGGGACTCGCATCAACGTTGCCATCGCTCTGGTAGTAACTGGCTGGGGTCGAGGGGGGCGTCGTCGTGGGCAGCGCCATCGGCAAAGCAAAGTTGTCCTCGGCCGCATCACTGCCCTCCTTCATAAAGCCCGCCGTGAAGGCAAAGCCTTTGTTGTTCAGCTTGAAGGTCGTCGCATCCCCGGAATTGTCAATCGTATAGGTATTGCTTTCCCGGCTGGGGGGCGAGCCTTCAGTCTTGAGGGGATTGTCCGCCTGGCTGACCTGAGGCAAATGAAAGGTGACCGGCTTGCCGTCGTTCTCCGCCGGATCGGCATTGGTGTAGGAAAAGCCGAGGTGCTTGAGCACGTATTCATTGACCACCGGAATGCTGCCGATCAGCGGCAAATCTTTGAACGCCAAATCAGTGTCGATGGCCCCGCCAAAAACGTAGGTCTTCGTGTCGCTGTCTGCGGTCAGGATGGTATCCGCATAAAACGACAGGGTAAACGTTTCCGGGTTGCCCCCGTTTTCGTACACCAAATCGAATTTTGCGGCGACGCCCAGCTCGGTGGTGGCCTTGTCCGCATTGCTCCCCTTGGGCTTGGTGTAGATCACCTGTCCCGCCACGTAATCGATATCCGCTTCCAGGTTCAGCTCCGGAGGCAGCTCAACTTCCGCCCCAAATTGCTGCCCCACGTAGCTAATAAAGCTACCGATGTCGATGACCGCATCCTGCACCGATCCTCCGAAGGTATACACGTCCTTGTCGGAGTCGGTTTCCACTTGAGCACTCAAGGAAACGGGCACCGAACCGATTTGCAGGTTCAGCCCAATCGTAAGGTCGATATCAGTATTGGCCATGGTTGCGCGTCAAGAGTTGGTAGAAGAAGTGGACTTCGCTGTGAACGAAATGGACAAGCTGTCGATCCGCAGCCAATCGGAAAAATCTTTCGGGAAGGGGATCAAGCCCGTATTTGGATCCGAGCCTTCCACATCCAGATTGAAGGAAAAGACGAATTCCTTGGTCGTAGAATTCAGGCTGAACTCGTAAATGTTGACCAGCGTCGTGTTGTTCTGATTGAAATTGCTGGAATTCAGATCGGGAAACGCCTGGCTGACCAGGCTCAGGCCCGGATTTTGGGAGACGTCGCCCCCACCGAGTTGGACATTGATGAAATCGATCACCGCTCCGAGGTCGACGGTCACCGGTGGATCGAAGGGCTCCCGGTCCAGCTTGAACAAAAAGCCGTTTTCGATGCCGTCCTGGGCGTCGGTATTGCCCGCGACCACTTCCGAAGCCAGCGGGATTTCTGATTCGCCGATCAGCAGGGTGGTTTTAAAATTGATGGTGGTGCTCATGCGGCGGAGTTATTTTTCGTAGTCCAGGGAAATGCTGAAATCCTTCACGTCAAAACCGGAGTTGCCGAAAATCCCAAAGGTGCTGCTCATGACAATCTCCACGGAAAAACCGCTGATTTCGCCCTTTTCGGTATCGGCCGAAGCTTCAAAATCGAAATTTTCCAGGGTGACGTCCTCCCCGATACCGGTGTCGTACGCTTGGTTCATGAGATCGTTGATCACCGTTTGCACCCCGAGATTTTCCGGATTGTCCCAGGTGCCGGACACGATAAACGTCGCATCTTCCCCCGTGGGCAATTGGGCTTCCAGATCGTAGGTAAAATCGGGATCCACCGAAGGGGGCGAGGTCTGCTTGCCCGCCGGATACAGGGCAATCGTCCCGGTTAGGCCAAATTGCGGCTGGGGATCTTGGGTCGGGCTGGTCACGCTGATGTTGACCGCCAGCGGGTTTAAAAAGAGCGCATTGGGGTACAGGGGAATGTTCACGATGCCGATATTCGTCGCCACTTCCACAATGCTGAGATCGATCCCCGATTTTGTGCTGACCTGCAAGCTCAGGTCCAGTTCCAGCAGTTCGAGTTGGGTCGTGCTGGGATTGTAATAATCACTGGGGAGATCCGTCGGAAACTGGCTACTGAATTGGGAACCCGGAACCAAAAAGTCGAGGTCGCTCAACCCGATCCCCAACCCGGTGAAGGTTCCGTTCAGCGAAAAGACCCCATCGCTCATGGGGATCTGCGTAACCAACTCACCGGTTCCCCCCCCGATCTGAATCGTGGTGTTCAGGTCAAACTCATCCACTTCCGAGTCGTCTTCGGCATCGGCCGTCGCCGACGTTTGGTTGGTGATGGCCACACTGCCCGCCTGCAGGATGCTCCCCCCGATCAGCGGAATGATGGCCGCCAGAGCGGCTTTGATGTCGGAGTCGTTGGTGGAAGTGAGGTCCACCTTGAGTTCGCCGCTGTCCGACGTCACGCTGCCCGTCATTGGGATGCTCTCCATCCCGAGCAGCAAGGCAAGTACGTTCAGCGCGTTGCCCGAGGCCTTGAGGTCCAGCGTCCCGGTAAACGTGGTCCCACTCACCGGGGAACTGCCCGAAATATCGAATTCCAGAATGCCCAGAATCGAGTTGGCCAAGGCGGGAAAGTCGGTGCCGTATTGATCGGTAAATTTCCAAGAAGCCATAGTGCGCAGAGTTAAACCTGGATGTTGAATTCGGTGATGACCGGCATGTGGTCGGAGACGCGATTGTAGGCATTGAGTACAATTCGTCCCCGGCCCGGATAGAGCGGGATCGGCGGGTTAAAGGTGTGGTCCTTGGCCTCTCCGATCAGGTCGGGAACTTCCGTCTCCACTCCACCGAGAAGGTTTTGGGCCCAGTAGATGCTGTTGTCGTAGGGGCTGGAAAGGTAGGCCGATTTGGGATCGGTAGGATCGGGGGGCGGATTCACCAATGATTTGCGCACGCTGGTCAGAGAGTTGTCGGGCAGGGTCGTCCCGTAGTTGGGCAGATTGGCGAAGAGATTCGCCGCGGTACCGAATGGGTAGACATTGTTGCCCGCGCCATTGACGTAGTAATTGGTGGGCTGGCAATTGAAATCGCCGAGGAAGAACGTGTTGGTCACCGCCGCCGAGGGAGTATTGGGCAACCGCCGGCAAAAGGAAATTGGAGGCCGAAAACGAATGTTGGCTGCGCCTTGGGGCGGACGGTCGTGGATCGCAGACCAGCGCATCGTGACCGCCGGGTTCTGCACAAACTGGAGTTGCGCTACCAGCGGCGTCCGGCCGTCCAGGTAAGTATTGGTGACTTGGTCCCGCTCCGCGACGACACTCACCGCCCCCGGCGTGGGATCCGGGCGAAAAACCCGGGTGTTGTAGAGGAAGCCCATCGTTTCGTAGCGCCCAGCGACCAGGGGAACCAAAAAATCGTATTGGTATTCCATCGGATCGTAGCCATTGGTCGGAATTGCGGCATTGAGTGCATTCCGCACCAGCGTCAGGCTGGGAATACAAGATCCCGAAACCGGAGCCCCTTTCCGACGGCCCCCGGTTTTCAGCTCAATGATGACAAACATGTCGGCCGGCTTGGGAGAAATGACATCCTCCCACACCTCCGTACCGAGCACCACATTCACGATGTAATCCATCACCGTATTGCCCATCCCGAGGGCCTGAAATCCCGCGGTAAACTGTTTTTGCAGCTTGTTTCGGCTGACATTTTTGAGGTTCCAGGAAATAAATTTGAGGTTGGGCATAGGCCGTTAGACATTGTTGGATTCGTCCGTAAAGGGGAGCCCGAGGAACGGCAGAATTCCGGGTGATGAACCAAGAATGGTTGCGCACTGCACCGGCAGTGCAACCCGAATTTGCATCGGTACAAATTGCCGGATGATGCAAAAGGAGCTTGCTTGATCCAACGGATCAGAATCGACACTTGTACACAATAAGGTAAATCACACGGAGGACGATCCTCCCCTTAAACTTGTAAATAAAGTAAAGATTATGCCCGAACATTCCAAGCCAGCCGAGCAAAAATAGACGGGGAAAATGGCCCCGCACGACGCCATTTTCCCCGTCTATTTCCAGCAAGTGCCTGACCTATGGTCAGTTCGCGACAATGTTGACGATCCGTCCGGGCACGACAATAACTTTGCGCACCGTCTTGCCCGCGATATGGCTCTGCACTTCGGCATTTGCAAGGACCGCCGCTTCAATCTCGGCTTTGCCGAGCCCGGCATCGAAATCGAGCCGCATCCGGACCTTGCCATTGAATTGGATCGGGTACTGCACCGTGGCAACTTTGGTATATTCCGCATTGTATTTCGGCCAGGTAGCCGCCGCGATCGGCGTCGTGTATCCCAGCATCGACCAAAGTTCCTCCGCGAAGTGTGGGGCAAACGGAGCCAGCGTGATCAGGAACGGCTCCAAAACCGCGCGCTTCTTGGTCTTCAGCTTCCCGGCTTCGTTCGCAAATTTCATGAACTGGGCCACCGAAGTATTGAAAGAAAGGGACTGGATGTCTTCCTGAACCTTCCCAATCGTCTGGTGCAGGATCCGCAGTTCATCCGGATTCGGGGCTGCATCCGTCAGTACGACTTGGTTGTCGCTATCCGTAAATAGATTCCAGGCTTTGCGCAGAAAACGCCAGCAGCCTTCGATACCGTTGGTATTCCAGGGCTTGCTGTCTTCCAGTGGCCCAAGAAACATTTCGTAGAGCCGCAGCGTGTCCGCACCGTACTTTTCGCAGATCAGATCCGGGTTCACCACGTTGTGGTAGCGCTTGGACATCTTCTCCACTTGGTAGCCGCACAGAAAGTTGCCGTCCGCTCCGGTAACAAACTCCGCCTCGCGGTACTCACCGCCCCGCCACTCACGGACCGCGTCCAGATCGAGAAGGTCGTTTTCCACAAAATTCACGTCCACGTGGATGGGATCGGTCTCGTAGCTTTCGCGGATATCGGCGGAAACAAACTTGTTTTTCCCACGCACCCGGTACATCAGCGAAGAGCGGCCTTGCAACATGCCTTGGTTCACCAGTTTGCCGAAGGGTTCCTCCACCGC
This sequence comes from Bacteroidota bacterium, assembly GCA_039024435.1. Classification (GTDB taxonomy): domain Bacteria; phylum Bacteroidota; class Bacteroidia; order J057; family JADKCL01; genus JBCCQH01. The sequence continues at coordinate 34,219 of JBCCQH010000039.1, read as the reverse complement.
AATGCAGCCGAGGTCGTAGAGGACCTTGGTCCAGTAGCGCGAATAGAGCAGGTGCCCCACGGCGTGCTCTGAACCCCCGATGTACAGGTCCACATTCATCCAGTAGTCGGCCTTTTCTCGGCTGACAAAGGCGGAATCATTGGCGAGGTCAAAATAGCGCAAGAAGTACCAGCTCGATCCAGCATAACCGGGCATGGTATTTGATTCGCGGCGCGCCCCGTCCGGCAGATCGATCCACTCGGTGACATTGGCCAGTGGGCCCTCCCCTTCTTCGCCGGGCGAATAGCTCTTCACTTCCGGCAGTTTCAGCGGCAATTCGGCTTCGTCCATCGCGTAGGGAATGCCGTTGCGGTACACCACCGGAAACGGTTCGCCCCAATAGCGCTGCCGGGAAAAGTTGGGATCGCGGAGGCGGTAATTGATCTGGCCCTCCCCGATGCCGCGTTCTTCCAGTGCCTTGATCGCCGCCGAAATAGCTTCCTTGACTTCCAAGCCGTTCAGAAAATCGGAATTGATAAAGGTGCCGCGCTTGTCTTCGTAGGCTTCTTCTGCGATGTCCACCCCGTCGATGATCGGAAGGATCTCGATCCCAAAGTGCCGGGCAAAGGCATGGTCGCGCCCATCCCCGGCGGGAACCGCCATGATCGCTCCGGTGCCGTAGCCCCACAGCACATAGTCCGCCGTCCAGATCGGGATCTGCTTGCCTTCGATAAAGGGGTGCTGGGCGTAGGCACCAATAAATTTTCCGCTGATCTTCTTCTCTTGCTGCCGCTCGACTTCCGTGCGGTTGCGGGCCCAAGCGACGTATTCCATCACTTCCGCCCGCTGCTCTTCGGTCACCAGTTGCTCCACCAGGGGATGTTCTGGGGCCAGCACCATGAAAGTCGCCCCAAAAATCGTGTCCGGACGGGTGGAGAAGACTTCCAGCTTTTCCCCCTGCCCCGCGATGTCAAATGCAATCCGCGCGCCTTCACTGCGGCCGATCCAATTGCGCTGCATTTCTTTGATCGGGTCCGGCCAGTCGACTTGGTTCAGGCCATCGAGCAGGCGATCCGCGTAGGCCCGCATCCGAAAGGCCCATTGCCGCATGGGTTTGCGCTCGACCGGGTGGCCGCCGCGCTCAGAAACGCCGTTGATGACCTCATCGTTGGCGAGAACAGTGCCGAGGGCGGGGCACCAGTTGACTTCGGTGTAGGCATTGTAGGCCATGCGGTAATCCAAAAGCACTTTTGCTTGTTCCTCAGCGGACATCGCTTGCCATTCCGCGGCGGAAAAACTGCCTGCGTAGTCGTGTTGGGCGTGGGCGGCAGATGATCCTCCGCTAACAAACCGCTCAACCAGCGTCGCAATCGGCTCGGCTTTGTCTGCCTCGAGGTTGTACCAACTGTGGAAAATCTGCAAGAAAATCCACTGCGTCCAGCGGTAGTAATCGGGATCGCAGGTTTGGAGCTGGCTCGATTCCGGGTGGTAGACCAAGCCGATCCGGGAGAGCTGACCTTTAAAAGTTTCAATATTGGCCGCCGTCGTGACCGCCGGATGCTGGCCAGTTTCGATGGCGTATTGCTCCGCAGGAAGCCCAAATGCATCGTAGCCCATGGGATGGAGGACATTGTACCCCTGCAACTTGCGGAACCGTGCGACGATATCGGTCGCGATATAGCCGAGGGGATGACCGACGTGCAAACCCTTGCCCGAAGGGTACGGAAACATGTCCAGCACGTAGTATTTGGGTTTGTCCTGAGTTTCTTCAATGGCAAAGGTCCGGTTTTCCGCCCAGTACTTCTGCCATTTGGCCTCGATGGCCGTGTAATCGTAGTTGCCCATGGTAGTGATAAAATTTCGCTGGCAAATTTAGGAATAAATTATTCGGGAATTTCTGATTTCCGGTTGATCGAGAATCAATTTCCGATTGCCAATTTCCGCGTCCGAGACGCGCACCCTTCCGGAAACGCAAGCAAAACCCGCTTCAAAATAAGGATCGTAGCCGCACGGCATGCCCAAGGAATTTCCCTTGAAAATTTTCAATTCCTCAATTTCCGATTGCCAATTTCCGCGTCCGGAACGCGCACCCTTCCGGAAACGCAAGCAAAACCCGCTACAACACGAGGATCGCAACCGCCCGGCACACCGTGCGCACCCGCGGATTTTCCAATGAAAAGAGAATTTCAGATTGCCTGATTCCCAATTCCATAAACCCCAGAAATCAAGATGAAACACCGCCGTAACGAACCAATGCACCATTGGCGATCAAACCCTGTCTCAATTGAAATGGAAAATTGCACCATTGAAAATTCCCTAACGGAACATCGCCTTGATGCTGCCCCACGTGCGCTGTACCGAGGTCGGATTGTGAATGATGGTGGTGTGGTAGGTGAATACGGCTCCGCTTCGGTAGACCTGCAATCGGTAATTGATCGTGCGCGGATCATCCTTAAATATGGTGTAGTCGAGGTAGCGGTATTCGAGGGCGCCGGTGGGCTGAATATGATCGAGGAAGGTGTACTGCGACTCATTGTCGATCTTGCGCCACACTTTGATGTTGGTGACCCCATCTTCTGTAGGGAGTTGAAAAGCAACCAAAACATCGGAACCGTCCGGCGTTGCGTTGAAATAGTTCAAAGTCAGTGGCTGGGCATTGACAATGGAACACAACAATGCAAGCATGACCGTCAAGACGGCGATCCCGGCTGGTTTCCTCATACTCATAAGACAAAAGTACACACTTTGTGTTCAGCCTTCCAAAAAAGATTGCCGAAAATTGTGGAAAGTCTTACGTTCTCAAGCGAAAACGTATAAATATCCGGGCAGATGACGTTTCCGGAATCGATTGAGGGTAAACTGCCGGGAAACGCCCAAAATTTCCGAAGTCGGAATTGACGAAACATAAAGTACTTTTATCACCGCTGAACCCAATTCACCTGAGCGCAGGTCGACAGGCATTCCGATCCAAAGGCAAATTATTCCGGCCCATTCCCCCACGGACCGTCTTAAAGCCGCCCCGGGAACCGGTAAAGCATGAACAAAATGGGCATTCTCCCGCCCAAAACCGATCCCTTCGAGCCAAATCAGCCAAGATTCCCGCGATATCTTGCAATTTTTCTAGGCATTTTTCCGACAAAGCCCTATCTTTGCTCTCCGTTTGAAACAAAGCGCAATAGCAATGAAAAAAGATATCCATCCGAATTACCGCTTCGTGGTTTTCAAAGATATATCCACCGACTACGCATTTCTTACCAAGTCAACCATCAAAACGAAAGACACGATTGAATGGGAAGACGGAAAAGAATACCCGCTGGTCAAGGTCGAAATCTCGAGTGATTCGCACCCGTTTTACACCGGCAAGCAGAAACTCGTCGATACCGCTGGACGTGTGGATAAGTTCAACCGCCGCTACGGCAATCGGAACAAGAAATAGAATACGTTTTGTACCGCCTCGGTGAGCGGGCAAACGTATTCAGAAGAAATCGGGAGTCGACCACGGGTCGGCTCTTTTTTTTGGCTATCTTTCGCCCTATGCAATACGTCCTCTGCGAAGACAGCAGTCATTTTGACCTGCTTCCGCTGACCTTTACCCGGCCAGTTTGGGATCTTAGGGTCGGCATCGATACCCTCGGGGAAAAATGGCAACGCTGCCTGAACGCCCCGGTGGCGACCACCGCTTATGCGTATCTGCAAGCCCGCTTCCAAAACTTCAATCCCCAAGCCGACAGCCTCCTCATCAATGGGAAATTCATCCCCGGCCCCGACACCGCCGCGCAATTGGCGGAGTGTGCCCCGGGCCAGTTTGTCCTAAATGAGTATGAAGAAGTCCAGTGGGCCCGGTGCCGGCCCGCGCAACTTGGGGCCTGGAATGGCCTCCTGAGTACCGAATCCCTGAGCGCCGCCGGTCTCAAACCGGTCAATTCTCCCGCTAAAGCCCCTGCTGCCATCCGCTACCCCTGGGACATTTTCCGGAAAAATGGCGAGTGCCTTCGGGCCGATTTTGCTGCCCTTACCGCCGGACGCAAATCCGCCCCCATCGATGACCGCTTCACCGCCGTTTACGGCCGGGACAACATCTTCCTGGAAGAAGGAGTAGAACTCCGGGCCAACGTACTCAACGCCGACGCCGGCCCCATTTACCTGGGAAAAGGGGTCAAACTCGGCGAAGGAGCCATGCTCCACGGGGCCCACGCCCTCCTGCCCTACTCCAGTCTGAGCATGGGCGCCAAAATGCGCGGCGACACCACCGTCGGCCCCGGGTCCAAAATCGGTGGTGAAGTCGGCAACTCCGTGATCCAGGGCTACAGCAACAAAGGCCACGACGGCTACTTGGGAAATTCTGTCCTGGGCCATTGGTGCAACCTGGGCGCCGATACCAATACCTCCAATCTGAAGAACAATTATTCCCAAGTGCGGGTCTGGAACTACCCCAGCCGCCGCTTCACCAAGACGGGCGATATCTTTTGTGGGCTGATTATGGGCGACCACAGCAAGTGCGGTATCAATACCATGTTCAATACCGGTACCGTGGTCGGCGTTTCGGCCAATGTTTTCGGTGCCGGCTACCCCCGCAACTTTATCCCGTCCTTCTCCTGGGGCGGCCCCGGGGGACTGAGCACCTACCGCCTGCCCAAAGTCTACGAAGTCGCAAAGGCCGTCATGTCCCGGCGCAATCGGACCTTTGACGAGCCAGAAGCGCATATTTTACAATCCGTATTTGAGCTGACCGCCGAGTTCCGCTCCTGGGACAAGGCGGATAAACCCCTCCAAACATGAATAGAAACATCGTTGCCGGAAACTGGAAAATGAACCTGCGCTTGCAGGAAGGATTCGACCTGGCCCATATCCTGGCCTCCGAACTGGGACCGGCCGACTTCGCCCAGGCCCAAGTCATCCTGGGTGCGCCCTACATCCACCTTCCGGGCGTGGTAGAAGCCGTGCAAGGCATTGCGGGCCTGCACGTAGCCGCACAAAACATCCATCAGGAAGATCGGGGCGCCTACACTGGAGAGATTTCGGCAGAAATGCTGCAATCACTCGGCTGCGGGTACGCCATTATCGGGCACTCGGAGCGCCGCCAGTATTTCGGCGAGACAAATGCCCTGCTCTTCACCAAGGTGCAAAAAGCCCTCGAATACGGAATCAAGCCGATTTACTGCCTCGGGGAAACGCTGGAAGAACGCGAAAACGGCACGACCTTCCCGGTAGTGGAGCGGCAGTTGCGCGAAGGCGTTTTTGGCCTGAATGCGGAACAATTCGGTTCGGTGGTCATCGCCTACGAACCCATTTGGGCCATCGGTACGGGCAAAACGGCCACGCCGGAACAGGCGCAAGAGGTCCACAAGTTTCTCCGGGGGCAAGTCGCCCAGCACTTCGGCGACGATGCCGCCACGCAGGTCACGCTCCTCTACGGCGGATCGGTCAAACCCAAAAATGCCTCGGAGCTGTTTGCCTGTCCCGACATTGATGGGGGATTGGTCGGAGGGGCCAGCCTCAAAGTGGAGGATTTCCTGGCCATCATTCGGAGCTTTTAAACCGGATCAGTAATTTCGGTATTGCTCCCCGAGGCTGGTTTTGATCGAAAGCTGCAATCGCTCTCGGTAGGCGTTCATGACCTCCTTGACGAGGGCCAGGTCTCCGGAAAATGAATACACAAAAGGGTATTCGTACTCGTCGTCCCCGGTTACCTTTTCCAAGGCTTCCCCGGCGTGGTGCAGGTAAAAATCGCCGTAGTTGCCCGGCGGGAGTTCGGTTTTGCGGGCCCCAGCGGCCTGCAAGTCGGACATGAACTTTTCGGCGACCGCCTTGTCGTAGGCACTTGTGTACCGGCACAATCCCCAAATCGAATTGTCCGGGATGATGTTGAGCCGGCCATTGTAGATGCGGAACAGGGAGGGATCTTCTTTCTTGATGGCGAAATCGTAGTAGTCTTCCGCCACGGTCAGCACCGATTTGAAGACCTGCCGGTTGATGATCGTCCGGACCCGGTACTCACCCTCCGACAGCGAGGTCAGGTTGATGCGGGCCCGGGCCGGGCCCATCGCCGTGGAGCAAGGGTCGGCCTTGCGGACCCCCCGCACCCGGACAATCAGCTTATCGCCGTCGAGTTTGACGTCGTTCTCCAAAAGGAAATTGGCGCACTCGTAGACGTCATTCGTCTGCAAAACCAGGTAGAACTTGTGGTCACCGCCTTCGAGGATTTGGGACTCCATCCGCAGGGTCACCCCTGATTCCAGTGCCATCAGCTTACCCCCTCCGGACTGCGAAAACGCCGGAAAGGTAAACCATAAAAGCAACAGCAGAGATACACAACTTCTCATTTCAAATCTGTCTTTGTCGGTAGTCATTGTCAGCGTTACGGAAACAAAGATAATGCCATTATTCGATTTTTGGCGCTAAATGTTGAATTGAGAAGCGGGAGGTGCAGAACGAAAGTGAGCCTCCAAAAGCACTCTTCCCCAACAAGAAATCCCGAAAAAGGCGCGCTAGACGCCCTTTTCGGGATGGTAAACGGATGGGCAATAAATACCTCAGGCGCCCCGTTGTTGCTCAAACAACTTCACGCCGTGGATAAAGAAGTCGGGGCCATTTTCGGGATTGAGTGGGGCAAGGTAGATGACCAGGTCCTCGCCCTCCGGCAATTCCTCTACCGCCCGGGTAACTTCAAAAATAATCGTATGCGAAAACTCCTGCCCAGCTACCATGCTGCCCCCGCCGTGATCCATGTGGGCGCCGTGGGTCGATCCGAAAAATCCGCTCACGCCGAATACGTAGTCCTCATCCAGGTCACAAGCATTCCAGTCCTGGTCGGGAGGAATGGCAAATGCCACCAACTGCTGCAGCATGTTCTTGCCAAATTTGAGGTCCACTTCGACCGTGTAGCGGGCATCCTGGCCTTTAAAATTGGCTGCGCTGATGGACAAACGGTGTTCACTGACTCCACTGCCCAATCGGATGGGACTCGCCTTGGGAAGGGGATCTTCGTGGATTTGCTGACGCTCGGCAAATTCCATTCCTTTTGCATCTTCGTTGGGAATCGGTAAGAACTCATACTCGTAGTTGATCGCATGCGCCGCGTTCAGCATGTCGGCCATGCTGTTGTAGGTGACCCAAGATCCGGTTTCAGCGTCCCAGAAGTTGTAGATCTTCTTGATGGTTTCCCAATTTCCGGCGTACAGATCCATCTGCTCGACGGTGATCTCACCGTAAGTGGCTTCCCAAGTGGCCATCATCCGGTCCACATTGGCGTGGTGCAGGAAGAAAATCGGATCGAAACCCGCACTGGGAATGCGGCCCATCAGGCCAAATCCGGGCTTAGTTGATTGGAAGATGCGGTTATAGATTTCGGTCGCCTTGTCGGAATCCTTGACCGCGCCCCCGATATAATCGTGCATCACGTTGTGGAGGCGATCTTCCATCCCCCGCGAGAATTCACTGACGTCGGCCAGGGCCAAAAACTTATTGTAATCGAGTGCCTGCCGCATGGTGGCCAAGCAAACGTTGCGGACGGTGCCATCGATATTGATCGCCAGGCTGTCTTTCGAATCGTAATCGATGGATTCTCCAGCAATCAGTGAGGGCGCACGTCCGATCTCAAACAGCGGGTTCTCGGGAAGATTGACCGGGCCTTCTCCAATGGCGGTGTTGCGCCGGAAAAGAGGCGGCATGAAGCCATCGTTGGTGTAGTCCCAGTAGGGGAGGCTGAATTTGTTCGCGGCTTCTTCGCCCAGGCCCGGGAATCCGGCGCCGCCCTTCGCGATGTAGTAGCGGAGGTTCTTCTCGTAATAGAAGATGTACAGGCGGTGCCAGGTCAGGAAGTTGAGCTGGCTGTTCGTGGGGTACATGTGGGGACAGGAATTCCAGGCACGAAATGTCGAATCGGTGTACTCCACACAAGAGGAATCGACTTTGCCTCCCATCTGATCGGGGGTTGGGATGCTGTGAATGGCTCCCTGGTAGTACTGACTCGAAGGATCGGTGCAGTTCATATTTTTGATGATGGCCTGCCCGTAAGCGTACAGGGCGAGTACTTCATCGATGTTGGGGCCATTGTTGGCATTGACCCGCATAAAAACGGAGGGATCGGTGGTGGTACTGTCATTTCCATTTCCATCCCCACCAGTCTTCCTTTCTTCCGGCGTACAGCCAGAATAGGTAAATGCCACGGCAATCAGCAGCAGCATTGGGTAAATTAGCTTCTTCAAGGTTGTACAATTAAAATGTCAAAAAATATATAAATGAAAGCATCCGTAAGATAGTCGATTTTTCTCAAACGAGCAATTTGACATCTTTTTAACCTTTCACTTCTCCACGAAGGTAGGCTCAACCCGATTCCTTTACGGCGCGGAATTCCCCCCTCGAATCCCGGCTACAGTGGTGCCGGCCACGACCGGTAAAGTGGGCCTGGAATCCCTAGGCCGTGATTGGGCGCTCACCTCAGATATTGCTCAACCGCGGTGCAAAATCGTTGGGGACTCTTTTCGGCGCAAGCTGCCCCCCTCACTCCTGCTCCACCAAGGCCGCCCACTCTTGCAGGTAATCGTACTGCAGGTCCTCGTGGAGTTTGTCCAGCTTGCGGCGGCACATGTTGTACTGGCGGATGAAGATGTTTTCCAGGGGCGGATACTCGTCCATGAACGGAAAGTGGTGGAGCATGTTCCGGCAAAAATGCAGGAGCAGATCAACCTCGGTTTCCTTGCTTGAGGAGTAGCGGATGATCTTTTTTATGCGGGTCAGTACCTTCCGCACGTTTTTCTTGATGATGTAGTACCGCATACTGTCGATCTCGTCGAAGTGGGCGTCCATCTCGCGTTTCATCCGGGTCACAAAGGCGTGTTCGTCGGACTCTTCAAACAGCAAATAGGTGAGCAGTTCCTTGTTTTCCTTTTTGAAGCGGCCCAGGCGCAAGACGATTGCTTGCAGTTCCTTTTCGGATAGATTCTTGATTTCGGCGCGGATGTCTTTCAGGGATGCAGGTTCCATAAGCGGGAGGATTTTGCGATGGCGGGAAGATAATGCACCGCTGGGCGGCGGTCAAGGGGGCTTCCGCTCAAAAACGCACCATCACCCGCAGATTCAAGAGGCGGGCGGAGAGGAAATTCGGCACGGCAAACTGGGTATTGAAGACATCCTGGATCCAGGTAAAAGAAATCGTATTGGCGCGCTGGAAAAGGTTGAAGATTTCCGCCGAAATCCACAGCGATTCCAAGGCAAATTTCTTGTCCTCCCGTTCCTCGATCGTATTGAAGATGAGGAGCTTCGAAAAGCCCAGGTCCACCCGCTGGTAAGACGGTACTCCGAAGACCGAGCGCGCTTCCAGCACCCGGGGCGGACCGAAACGCAGCCCGCTGCCGTAGACAAAATTGATGTGGACCTTGTAAGTAGGGTTGATCGGCAATTCATCCTGGAAAAACATGGAAAACTGCAGGCGCTGATCGGTAGGGCGGCGCACAAAACCGCTGTCGAGCTGCGATTCCAGGCGCTCCCGCGTGCTGAGAATCCCAAAATTCACCCAACTGTCCACCCCCTTGATGAATTCGCCGGTCACTCGGGTATCGATGCCGTAAGCGTAGCCGTCCGCATTTTCGAAGGGATAATAGCGAATCCGAACATTGTCCACCTCGAAGGGCACCAGATTTGTGAGGTATTTGAAATAGCCTTCCGCGGAGAATTTAAAGGGCCGCTTCCAGATATTGAACAGGTAATCGCCGCCCGCGATCAGGTGGTAACTGCTTTGGGCGGGACGAGCGGTATTCAGACTGCCATCAAAAGCGCGCATTTCCCGGTAAAACAGCGGTTGGTGGTAGACCCCCGCGGCAAAACGCAATTGGTAGCGGCGGTCGTCCCCCCGGGTGTAATTTGATTCGTCCATCGCATCGCGGCCATCATCCTTCGAGGAGGGGTCGATCACGAACTGAATCCGCGGGGCCACCAAAAACTGATCGTTCAGGCTGTTGTAAATGGCCCGGGCCCCGAGAATCAAACGCTTGGTCTTGTCGCGGGAGACCTTCCAGTGGTCCTGCACGTAAAATTTAAACAGGGTGCTGTTCAGCGTCGCATTCGTCCGGAAAGATTCGTCCAGCCCAAAATAGCCCGCCGAGTCCACCCCGTTCCATTCCCGGAGTTCATCGTTGATGAGCTGCCGTTGCCCGCGGAGGCCCCAACTGATTTTGTGGCGGTAGTTGCGTCCCGGAAACCAGTCGCCCCGCTGCTCTGCCGAGAGCACGGTCGCTTCCAGGTAGTTGCGTCCGTGCCGGAAAAATGTCCCAATGCCCCGGTCAAAAGTCGTTTCGCTGAATTCCTCCGAGCCAAAATTTGTATTGACGTCGCTCAGGAAGTACCCCCCTTCCACGTCAAATAGCTCCGCTTCGTAGGTCCGGAACGCGGTGAAGATGTACTTCATCTTGAGCCGCACATTGGGGCGGTGCTCCACGGTAAATGCGCCCAAACCGGTGGTGTAGGACATGATGTCCTGGCCTTGAAAGGCTACCCGGAGCCGCAAAACATTCGAAATCGTACCGAAAGACGATTCCCGACTCACCGGCGTAAAAATGTAATCGTTGTTCGCAAAGTTGCCGAACAAGGAAAACTTGAGGCGGTCCTGATTCAGAAAAATGGTGTCCTGCCGTCCGTCCTTGCGCTCCCGGATTTTCATGCGGCGGTCTTTGTGGCGGGGGGTGAAGGTCAGCATCGTCTGCACGTCGTGAAAACGCGGGTTGTATTCGCCTTGCGTATCCAGACTGTTCAGCACGTAACTCGGCGTAAATCGCCGGGCCCCCATCAAGTAGGTAAAGCGTCCCGGGACGTACTTGAGAGCATTTTCGAGCTCCTCCGGATTGTCTTCGTCCACCTTGCGCTCCTTGATGACATCGCCTTCCAGGTGCAGGTTTTGGTTCAATACCCCCAACTCGGCCGAGCCGTGAAAGCCCTCGGGATCGGTGTAGGTCACATCGAGGACCGAACTCATCTTGTCCCCGTACTTGGGCTGGAAGCCCCCCGAACTGAAACCCACCTCACTGGCGAGGTTGGGATTCACAAAGCCCAAGCCCTCTTGTTGCCCCGCCCGAATGAGAAAGGGACGGTAGATCTCAATGTCGTTGACGTAGATGAGATTTTCGTCAAAGTTGCCGCCGCGCACCCGATACTGCGAGGAAAATTCACTGTTCTGCGATACCCCAAAGCCGATGGTCATGAGCTTGCTGGACAGGTCGCTCTTGATCGAAGCAATTTGCGTGACCTTGCGGGGATTGATCGGAATGAGCCGGGTGAAGCCTCGGTCGGGGTCGCCGATGGCGGTGGGATCGGCATTGTCGGTGATTTCCAGTTCTTCCAATTGGTAGCGGTCCCGCAGTTTCGTGTAAATGCGCTTGGACTCGCCCGGGGCCAGGTTGAATTGCTCGGTGGCCTCCTCATAGTCGGATTTGCGAAACTCCAGGAAGTTGGTGCCCGCCGGCAGTTCGATCTCGTATTCGCCTTGGGCGTCGGTCAGCGCTCGCTTGCCCGAAGTCCGGTGCTTCACTTCGACGCTGTCCACCCGACGACCGTACTGGTCGATGACCCGGCCTTTGACCACGCCACTTTGCGCGGAAACGGCCATTCCCCACAACATCATTCCCAGCCCGAGCAGTACAATTCGAAAGTGCGGCTTCATAACGGGCAAATATAGCAAAATGATCAGGCGATGTTAAGGGATTTCAAAATGCACCTCGCCCGGGGGGCACTGCTGGGGCTGAGTCAAGCCAAAGTTTCTTCTTCACGTCAAAAAACCGGGTTTTATCCGCATCGGCTTCCATTTCTTAAAACAATTTACGGCCAGATTTTTTCTCTTTAAGTATCATCTTCCGTACCTCGATCAAATCACGAATAAATCGGCCATGCGAAACGCGTTCTCAATGCCCTTGATTGCGTTTGCTTGTCTCACCTTGCTCATCTCCAGCTGCGGCAAAGAAGAAATTGCTACCTGCAATGACGGCATCCGCAATGGCAATGAAATCGGCGTCGACTGTGGGGGCAGCTGCGCGCCTTGCCCCGTGGATCCGACCACCCTCCGCGGTGTTGTCCAAAAAGGTCCTTTCCTCAATGGTTCCTCGGTTCTGCTCAATGAACTGGACTCCAATTACGTGCAGACCGGCATTTCCTTCAACACCCAAATCCTGGAAAACAACGGCACGTTTTCATTCTTAACGATTCCCCTCGCCTCCCCCTACGTGTCCTTGCGCGCCGACGGATTTTACTTCAATGAAGTTACCGGCGACAACTCCACCACCCAAATCACCCTCAACGCGATTTCCGATATTCCCACCGACGGCACGATCAACGTAAACGTCCTCACCCACCTGGAAAACGCCCGCGTGGAGTACCTGCTGGCCTCCAATCCTGCCCTGGGCTTTCTCGCCGCCAAAGCCCAGGCCCAAAGTGAAATCCTCGCCATGTTCAACATCAGCACTTCGGCGCCCCTCGACCGCGCCGAAACGCTGAACATCGCCAACAACTCGGAAGGCGACGCCATCCTCATCGCCGTGGCCTCCATCCTCCAGGGCTACCGCTCGGAAAACGACTTCTCCGATCTCATGGCCGGAATCATCAGCGACATCCGCACCGACGGCATCCTCAACAACGTCGACTTGCAGACGGAGCTGGTCGCCCACACCAAAGTCCTGGACACCAACAGCATCCGGCAAAACATCATCGACCGCTACAACGAGTTGGGCATCACCGCTAACGTACCGCAATTCGGCAGCTACCTCACCGGCTTCCTCACCACTACCAGCTTTCCGAGCACCGGCGAAGCGATCACCTACCCGGCGATGGGCAACACCAGCCTGAACCTGTTGGACCCCACCACCGTGACCGGTCCCATCCCGCCGGGCAGCAGTTCGAGCCTCCACCTCCGGGCCACCCTTCCCGCCGGTTGCCCCGGACTGCGGATCACCATCAGCAAAACCGACGTCCTCCCCTGCGGTAGTTGCTGCATCTGCGATATCCTCGGGACCGGAGAGGGCTGGGATTGGCCGTTCAGCAATTTCGGGGCGCCCACAAAGACCTACACCAACATCGCGGGCGAAACCGAACTGGATCTGCTCCTCACCTTCAATCCCGGGACGTATCTCATCGAGTACTTCGAGAACCCCTCGAACGTCCCGACCAAAACCAAGACCCTCGTGGTCAATTGATCGACAACTATTTTCGTCTCTCTTTATCATCACTGATTTAAACACAACAATGAGAAAAATGCGCAAATTATTCCTCCTACTGTGCGCAGCTCTGCTTATCACCTTTACCGGCTGCCAGAAAGATGAGGTCGCGACCTGTTCTGACGGCTTGCAAAACGGCACCGAAACCGGCATCGATTGCGGGGGCGATTGCGTCCCGTGCGCCCTTCCCGATGCCACCATCCAGGGATTTGTCCAGAAAGGCCCCTTCCTGAACGGTTCCTCGGTCCAGCTCAATGAACTCGACAGCTCGTACACGCAGACGGGAGTGTCCTTCACCACCCAAATTCTGGACAACCTTGGCTCATTTGCCTTCAATACCATTCCGCTGGGTTCGCCGTACGTAACCTTGCGCGCGGACGGATTTTACTTCAATGAAGTCTGCGGCGTCAATTCAGCGACGCAGATCACCCTGAACGCCATTTCCGATATCCCCACCGATGGACAGGTCAACGTGAACGTCCTCACCCACCTGGAAAAGGCCCGGGTGGAGTATCTGCTGGCCAATACCAATCTGAGCTTCCTCCAGGCCAAAGAGCAAGCCCTCGGCGAAGTACTGGCGATCTTCAACATTGCGCCGACCTCGCTGCTCGACCGCGCGGAGACCCTGGACATCTCCCAAAGCGCCGAGGGTGACGCCATCCTGATTGCGGTCGCTACCATTCTGCAGGGCTACCGCAACGAAACGCAGTTTTCGGAATTGATGGCGGGCATCATCAGCGACATCCGCACCGACGGTGTCCTCAACAACCAGGACCTGGGCGCGGAACTCGTCCTCCACGCAAAGGCACTCGACACGCTGCGCATTCGCCAGAACATCCAGGACCGCTACAATGCAATCGGAGTCACGGTCAATGTTCCGAACTTCCGGACCTACATCGACGGTTTCCTCACCAATACGAGCTTTCCCGCATCGACCCCCATCGTTGAATATCCCACCTTCGGTCCCGATGGCGAAAAAGTCAACATTCTCGACCCGAACAATACCATCGGTCCGACCAACCTCATCGTGAACAATACGAATCCCACGTTTGCCCTCTCCGCCAACTTACTGGAAGGCTGTACCGAGCTGAAAGTGGTGGTTCGCCGGGTGGACGCTGCCGCTTGCCCATTTCCCAGTGTTTGTTGGTACCTCGGTCAGTCGATCAGCGAACTGACCTGGGAATTCGAACCGCTCGACGAGATCAATCGGACCCAAGTCTTGCGGTCCCGGGAAGACAGCAAGGAATTGCGCGGGCAAATCAGCTTTCCCACCCGCGGTCTATTCGTGTTTGATATTTATGAGTTCCCCGACCAAAACATAATTGCCCGCAGCGATACCATCGAGGTCATCTGACGGTGATCACTTACCGAATAGGAAAAGGACGCCCCCCTCCGGTGTCCTTTTTCATTTTGCGGGGGCAGTCTCCGCCCCCTTGAGTTCGGCGATGGTGCGCGTGGGATCATCCGAGCCAAAAACGTAGCTGCCCGCCACCAGCACATCCGCCCCGGCGGCAAACAAAGGCGCCGCATTGTGGCCTTTCACCCCGCCGTCCACTTCAATCAGAAAATCACTGGAACTGGTATCCCGCATCTCTTTGATTCGGTTGACTTTGCGGTAGGATTGCTCGATGAATTTTTGTCCGCCAAATCCCGGATTGACGCTCATGATCAGCACCAAATCCAGCATGGGCAATAGGTCCCGCAGTGCTTCCACCGGCGTCGCCGGATTCAATGCAACTCCAGCGCGCATTCCCGCTTCCCGGATCTGTCCCAGCACCCGGTGCAGGTGGACATTGTTTTCGTAGTGTACAGTCAGGATCTCGGCCCCGACCGCTCTGAATTGGTCCACGTAGCGGTCCGGTCCCTCGATCATGAGGTGAACATCGAGTGGCTTGCTCGCCGCTTTGGCGATGGCCTTCAGGACCGGAAACCCGAACGAGATATTGGGGACGAAATTGCCATCCATGATGTCGCAGTGGATAAAGTCGGCGGCACTGGCGTTGAGCATGCGGATGTCGCGCTCAAGGTTGCCAAAATCGGCGGACAGCACCGAGGGAGCGATCATTTTTTTCATGAGGAAGCGCGTTTGAGCCGTTCGGCATATTGTTTAGCAAAATAGGTAATCACGATATCGGCCCCGGCGCGGCGGATGGACAGCAGCACTTCCTGCATGATGGCGTCTCCGTCAAGCCAGCCTTTTTCCGCCGCCGCTTTGACCATGGCGTATTCCCCACTCACATTGTAAGCGACAATGGGCAGCGCCGTCGCTTCCTTGAGGGTGCGGATCACGTCGAGGTAACTCAGCGCCGGTTTGACCATGAGGTAGTCCGCCCCTTCGATTTCATCCAGCTCGGCCTCGCGCAGGGCTTCGATCCGATTCGCGGGATCCATCTGATAGGTCTTTTTATCGCCTGCTTTGGGGGCGGAATCCAATGCATCGCGGAACGGACCGTAAAACGCACTCGCGTACTTCGCGGTGTAGCTCATGATGGCCACTTCCGGATGGCCCGCGTCGTCGAGGGCCTGGCGCAAGTGCCCCACCCGGCCATCCATCATGTCAGAAGGACCGATGATGTCCGCGCCCGCCTCCGCTTGGGCGACGGTCATTTTGGCGAGGATCGGGAGGGTTTCGTCGTTGAGGATGATGCCATCCTCCACCAAACCATCGTGCCCGTCCGAACTGTAGGGGTCCATGGCCACGTCGGTGACGATGCAGCACTCAGGGAACTCAGCTTTGGCGCGGCGAATGGCTTCCAGGTAAAAGTTCCCGGGATCCCAACTGACGCTGGCGTAGCGGTCCTTTTCTGATTCAGGAAAAGCCGGAAACAGGATGAAGGTCCGCAGGCCCAATTTCCGGCAGCTCTCCATTTCGCGGAGCATTGTGTCCGGACTGTAGCGGTAGATGCCGGGCATCGAGCCGATTTCCTGGCGGATACCGGAGCCCGCTTCCAAGAAAAATGGATAAATGAGCTGATCCAGGTGGAGGCGCGTTTCGCGGACCATGCCGCGGATGGCGGCGGAACGGCGGTTGCGACGGGGTCGTGATTGCATGGCGCAAAGTTAGACATTTCGCCCCAGGAAAGGCAGTTTACCCTCAGTTTTCCTGGAGAAAATTGCCCCAGATCACCGGGGTGCTTGCCTCGCTGCCTTAAGCTGCGGCATTCCTTTCCGCTTGTGACAAAACGTAAGCTTCCCGTCCTACCGCACAAAAATTTGTCGATCCCGCTTCATTATTTTCCCTTAGCTTTGAACTGATTCTAATTAAGGCAGTTGTAGTACCGATGGCAGCAGGATTATACCGCAATCGCGGCAAGCGCGAAAGAGTGAAAGTCAGCAAAGAAGGATGGAAAACCGCCCGCAAGATGCTGTCCTATCTTCTCCCCTACAAATGGTTGTATATCTTTGGGATTGTCTTCTTGGTGCTGTCCGCAGTAACCTCGCTCGGATTTCCCTACATCTTGGGAGAGTTGGTCAATTCCGCCACCGGCGATTCCGATTTTGTATTGGAGCGCATCGATGAAATTGCCATCCTGCTGATCGCGGTGGTGCTGGCCCAGGGCATTTTTTCCTTTTTGCGGGTCTACACCTTCTCGGTAGTCACCCAGCGCTCCATGGCCGATATCCGGCAGGACCTCTACCAGCGCTTGTTGTTTCTGCCCCTCTTCTTCTTTGAGCAACGCCGCGTCGGAGAGCTTACCTCGCGCATCACGGCCGATGTCCAACAGTTGCAGAACGTCCTTTCGACCACCTTAGCTGAGTTTTTTCGGCAAATTGCTTCGTTAGTGGGTGGCATCGTGATTATCCTGGTGAGTACCCCACGATTGGCCCTGTTTATGTTGGCGATCTTTCCACCCTTGGTGATCATCGGCGCGATTTTTGGCCGCTTCATCCGCCGCCACTCCAAGAAAACCCAGGACGACCTCGCCGAGACCAATGTTGTCTTGGAAGAAAGCCTCCACAACATCTCAGTTGTAAAGGCATTCACCAATGAGCTTTTCGAAATCAAGCGCTACCGTACCGCCCTTGGCAACGTGGTGCGCAACGCCATTCGCACCGATACTTCCCGGGGATTGTTGATTACTTTTATCATCGTTTCCCTGTTTGGATCGTTTGTGGCGGTGATTTGGTATGGGGGCCATATGGTCATGGACGGGGCCATTGAAATCGGCGATCTGTTTGCCTTCATCCTGTACATGGCCTTCATCGGGGGATCTCTAGGCGGACTGCCGACGGTCTACGGGGATATTTTGAAAGCGGTAGGCGCTACCGAGCGCCTGAAAGAGATCTTGGATGAAGCTCCCGAAAGCGATCCCGCCAAGGAGCAAGAATTTGACTTGGTGACGGTTGCCGGCGAAGTGCAATACGCGCAGGTACACTTCACCTACCCCTCGCGCCCGGAATCCGAGGTGCTGCAGGGTATCAATCTCCATATTCCCGCTGGTGCAAAAGTCGCCCTTGCGGGATCCAGTGGGGCAGGCAAAAGCACCATCGTCCAGCTTCTGCTCCGCTTTTACGAGGCAAATCGTGGTCGTATTTCCATCGATGGAAAACCGCTCGAAGCCTACTCGCTCAACACCCTCAGGCAACTGATCGGGGTGGTTCCGCAGGAAGTCATCCTTTTTGGCGGTAGTATCCGAGAAAATATCGCCTACGGCAACCTCAATGCCAGTGAGGCCGCGGTTCGAGAAGCCGCCCGCAAGGCCAATGCCCTCGATTTCATCGAGGATTTCCCGGAAGGCATGGACACCGTGGTCGGCGAACGCGGCGTAAAACTGTCCGGCGGTCAGCGTCAGCGCCTGGCCATCGCCCGGGCCATCCTCAAAGATCCCAAGATCCTCATCCTGGATGAAGCCACTTCCTCTCTGGATGCAGAATCGGAGTCTCTGGTCCAGGAAGCCCTCGACCGACTCATGGAAAACCGGACCACGCTGATCATCGCCCACCGCCTCGGGACCATCCGCAACGTGGACCGCATTTATGTCCTGAGCGAGGGCCAGATCGTCGAATCAGGCACCCACACCGAACTGGCGATGCAAAAAGACGGCCTTTACAGCAAGCTCGTGCAGTTGCAGTTGCAGGCAGACTGAGCCCGACCAGCGTTCCCACTCTAGTTCCCGAAACAACGCTGAGAACGTAAGATCTCGGCAATTGGGTTTGGTCGAAAAAAAATTTTGGGGTAGATTCATGGTATACCGAAAAGAACCATGAAAACCTACCTCAGAAAAATCTGCTTGCTCACCTTCATCATTGCCCTGCCGTTGCGCCACCTATGGGCCCAACCGGAGTTGCGCTCCCCGACCTCGATCTCGGTGGGCTTCCTGGGCCACAATCAGTATTACAGTCTCAATGTGAGTCACTTGCTCGTACGCAAGGAAAGCTGGAATCTCGGGGCCCGCCTTGGGCTGCCCGGCCGCAACCTGCGTACCGATTCGAGTGTTTTTTCTAGGCATGGCCGAAGTTTTTCCGCAGGGATTAGCCTCATCCTTGGCCGAGCCACGGGCCACTTTGACGTGGAGGCCAGCCTCAATGTTCTGCAGGACTTTTACCTGACCCAAGGCAATACCGATTTGATTCCGGTTCCCGGCTGGGTGACCATGCCGGGAGGCTTCGTCGGCTACCGCCGCCAGGCCCGCGAGGGAGGATTTTTCTTCCGGGGGGGCGTTTTTGTGGGCGTGCTCGGCAATTTGGAAGATCCCGGCGCGGTCAGCGGCATCTTCAACCCTACCTTCGAACTGGGCTACACCATCGGCAACGGATATGAAACCGAAGCCTTTCGGCGCCGGCGCGCGGAACGGCAAGCCCGCCGTGCCGAACGCAAAGACAATCCGTTTCCCCAATGGTCCGGCTCGCTCTACGGAGGCGTACAATTGGGCGCGCTCTACGAATCGGGCGAGTTTCGCTTGGGCGGCCAAGGTGGGGGGATCTTCGTCGAGGTAAATTCCCGGAAGGTTGCTCCGGCCTTTATCGGGGGCCTGGGACTGGACCTGCGCATCAGTAAATTATTCGGATTGGCGGGAAACTGGGACCTGGCGCCGCGCCGGATCGATCTGGACTGGCGGTTCGACAGCTACTCCATCAGTCCCTTTGCCGATGACTACCAGGATGCCTCCGTCCTGAACGGTCGCTCAGTACAAAATCGGATTGCTATCCTGCCAAAATTCTATTTCGGGGATCGGATCCAAATTCGGGCGTTTGCCGGTCCCTACCTCGTGCTCAACACGGAACTGCGCGGCGATGGGACCCAACGCGTTACCAGAAATGGCGTCTCCAATGATTATAGCTATTCTGACCGAGATTTGGTTGCCCTTCTTCGGATCCAACCGACCGAACTTGCGGTCGGTGGGGGGCTCGAACTGTGGACGCCTTTGCGGGGAAATCAAGGCTTTTTGTTGCGGGTCAATGCCGGCCAACACGTCACCCGGTCCTTTTCCCCGCCGGACCTGCGCGCTCGCTGGCTGGCGGTGCAATTGGGATATTCGCTTAACTTCTCAGGTAAGGGGCCGTTTAAAATTGATTTGTGAAATTTGCTATTTCAGGTTTTTGTCCCTCGAAGCTCATTATGGAGTCCATCGCCCGAGCTATGGGCGAGGACATAGCGGAAGAGGGGCGGAAAAAGATGCCAGAGTAAAATCGCCGGATTTAATTTAAACCGCCTCTAAGTAAAGCCGCTCGCAACCGGGCGCTTCAGTACTTGACCATGACCTCGTCCAAGGGCTTGCGCTTGAGATCGGGCACCTGAGCACCTTCCGCGGGATAGCCCACCGGCATGAGCAAAAAGGGGCGCTCGTTGTCCGGGCGCTGGAGGATCTTTTTCAGAAAATCCATCGGGCTCGGTGTGTGGGTCAAAGCGACCAATCCGGCTTGGTGAACCGCCGCGAGAAAAAAGCCGCAGGCCAGGCCCACTGAGTCATTGACGTAGTAGTTTTTGCGTTTTTCTCCGTCCACCCACTCGTAAGCGCGCTTGAAGCAAACCACGAGCCAGGGCGCCGTCTCCAAAAAAGGTTTGTTCCAGTCGGTCCCAATCGGGGCGAGGTCTTCCAGCCATTCTTCCGTCATGCGGTTGTGGTAGCTTTCGTATTCTTCTTTTTCGGCCGCTTTGCGGATCTCGGTTTTGATCGCCGGATCGCCGACGAGGCAAAACGTCCAAGGCTGCTTGTGCGCCCCGCTCGGCGCGGTGGACGCCGTCATGATCAGGTGCTCCATCAGCGCCTGCGGCACCGGCCGATCCGAAAAATCGCGCAAACTGCGCCGCTGATCCATAAAATGGTGGAATTCCTGGCTGCGTTCCAGCATCTCGGACTCGGGGTATTGGGCTGCCGCATAGGCAATAAAAGCGTGTTGATCGGCCATAGGAGTCAATTGAATTTGGTCCCCAATTTAGCCCGGCAAAGCCCAAGCCGCAAATTTCTCCTCGCCCGCAGCCAGCCATTTGCCGACATCCGCCGACGAACGCGGCCCATCCCCGGACCAATTCCTCAGCTATCTTTCGGTCAACGATCTGATGTACAATTTGAAGCCGTCAGAATTTTGCCGCTTGGCTCGGGCTTTCCCGGTGAGGTTGCGCAGATTTTTGGGGTAAAACCCTGAACCACAAGCAAAGCCGGCAAAAGCATCACCAAAACCAGGAATCCCGATCCCCCAACCTTATCTGAGCCCGGGGAAAAACCAGCGCGTCCCCAACGCGCAAAGTCAAAGGCAACAAATCGGTAAAAAGCAGATGTAAAAACAAAATCGAGTTGATGACAAAGTTCAAAGGTCATTTCACAGAAACATAAAAGGCGCGTTCTTCCAGAATTTGTTGATCATTTATTGTTGCGTTCATCAGGATGACGGGCCTCCTGGAACCATTACATCCACCAAGTGCGTTTTTTCGGAAAAATTATTTTCCCGACATCTATTTTTCATTAGAATGAAGTCAAAATAAAGACTTAAAAATGTCGTTATAAGATTTAAATCCATATATTTCTCATTTATAATTTATAAGAATAATGATATTTTTGCTCCGATATTCCTCGCAAAACCCCTACGTTTGTATGGTAGCCCACGGAAATAAGGGCTGCCAATAGAATTTAAGTGACGTTCTTTCCTACTGAATAATGAAATGATACTCCGCAAGGAGATGGCGCTCTCAGGGCAATTGCTTTGAGAGCGCTTTTTTTGTGGCCGTTCCTTTTTATTGGAAAATATGGGGCCGTGCGGCTCCACACGCCGATTTCCGGCGGTCTCTCCCAAATATTTTTATAAGAATTCTTGAGATTGGGACTTTGAAGCCGGTCCCGACCGCCTTAATATTGACTTGTCAACCGAGGAATTGACCCTTCTTCGGAAATGACCTACCAATAGTTTTTAGATCTAATCGTTCTTTGTTCTCACATTGACCTTTGTTAAGAGATTTTTACTGGATAAAATCTTCGCTAAGAACTCTCTTAACGCGAATAGGAATCAGAAACGCCCCGGTAGCCTCGCTGCGGGGGCGTTTTCATTTCACCAAGATACGATCACTCCGGTACGGTTTTTGCGGCTGAGTCGCCAGGCCCGGTTCCAAAATCAATCTCGGGGACGCCGGAGCGCTGGCGTTCATTTTTTTTCTATCCCTTTACCCCTATTTTTGCCAGACGCAGCCCATGCTGAAAATCGTTGACTGGTATATCGTCCGCAAATTCATCGGCACCTTCTTTTTCATGGTGTTGATCATTCTTGCCGTCTCCATCGTCATCGACGTGGCTGAGAAAATCGACGACTTCATTGAGCGGCAACCACCGATTGACAAGCTCATTTTCAGCTATTACATCAATTTTTGCCTGTTCTACGGCAACCTGCTGAGTCCGATCTGCATTTTCCTGGCGGTGATCTACTTCACTTCCCGGATGACCAACAATACCGAGATCGTCGCCCTCCTGAGTGGCGGGGTGAGCTTTTGGCGGGTGTTGGGGCCCTATTTTGTCACCGCATTGCTGTTGGCCGGGGGGTCCTTCTATCTCAATGCCTACATTGTGCCGGTGGCGACCCAGGCCCGCATTGATTTTGAGTACGAATACCTCAAGAAAAAGCTGGTCATGCGCGACCTCAACATCCACAAGAAGATCGGCTACAACGAGGATACCGGAGAGGAAACTTTTGTGTACTTGTACTCCTTCAATCAGTGGATCAAGGAAGGCTATATGTTTTCGATGGAGGTGGTAAAGGACAAGGACATCCAGAAAAAGCTCGACGCGGCCAAGATCATCTGGAACGATACCCTGCAAAACTGGCGCTTGGAAGGGGTTAAAATCCACACCTTTGACGGAAAAGAGGAAAAGCTGACCCACCTCATGACCATGGACACGGCGCTGTTGCTGACCCCAGACGATATCTTCATCAAAGAAATGCGCGCCAAAAGCCTCCCGCTGAACGATCTGTACACCAGCATCGAACTGGAGACGATGCGGGGTTCCGGCCTCGCCGATGAACTCATCCGGGAGAAATTTGAGCGCTTTGCCTATCCATTTTCCGCGATTATTCTGACCCTGATTGGGTTTTCGGTGTCCACCCGCAAACGCCGGGGCGGGACGCCGTTGCAAATCGGGATCGGTCTGGTGATCGCTTTTGCCTACGTCCTGCTTGTGGTGACCGGTCAGGCGATTGCCGGGGAAAATATGCCCACCTGGCTGGCCGTCTGGCTCCCCAACATCATCTTTTTCGTCATCGCGCTGTTCATGCTTCGCGTCGCCCGGAAGTAAAACCGCCTCCCCAAAAACGCAGAAGCCGGGAAGCGGACCTCCGTCCGCGCCCCGACTTCAATTGCCTTGGTCAGTTTCTCGCTGCGCTTGCGTGACCGGTTACGGCCACGCGCGGGATTATTCTACAACAATCTGCTCCACGGCCACGCCGCGGTCACTGTTCAGTTGCAGTTGGTAGACTCCCCTTGCCAATTCGCCCAACTCCAGCGAGAAGTTCACTTCTCCGCCCTGAACAGCTATCGCTTGAGAGAACAAGCGGCGACCGGTCAGGTCGTACACCACCGCTTCGAGGTTCTGAATCGGCCGGTCTGCCCGGACCGCCACCGTCACCCGGCCTTGCGTGGGATTCGGGAATGTCTGCACGGAGGCAAATGCTGCCTGAGCGGCATCTGCGGACACAATGGCTTGATTTTCTTGGAAATGCACCGTACCGAAGGCTTCCCCCATGAGCAGATCCAGATCGCCGTCGTTGTCGATGTCCTTGAGCGTCGGAGCGGCCGCTTCGTCGCCCTGCTCGATGCCGAAGGGATTCAGGACCGGACTGGCAAATGCGGGGGCCGACGAAGAACCGGTATTTTCGAAGTACCGGACATTGCCTTCAGTCTCTCCCACAATGAGGTCAAAATCCCCGTCACCATCGAGGTCCGCGGCCGCCGGCGAAGAGAGCACCGATACATCCTGCAACCCAAATGGATTCGGGAACGAAGGACCGAAAGCCGGAGCGGTCGCCGTTCCGATGTTGTCAAAAAATTGCAGAGTGCCGCCCACTTCGCCGGCCATCAGGTCGAAATCGCCGTCCCCGTCGAGATCGGGAAAGGACAGGTACGCCTGGTCGTTGCAGGAAGTGAGGTTGAAAGGGTTGCGCAGCGGAGCGGCAAAAGCCGGACTCGTCGCCGTCCCGGTATTTTCCATGTACATCATATCGCCGCCAAACTCACCGGCAAACAGGTCAAAGTCGCCGTCACCGTCAATGTCCACAAAGCGGGGATGCGCTTCCTGGTTCACTGCGCTAATGCCAAACGGATTCAACATCGGGGCGGCGTAATTTGGGGCCTGCGCCGTACCGATGTTTTCAAAGTACTGGATGATGCCAAAGTCATCCCCCAACTCACCGACAAACAGGTCGAGATCACCATCGTTGTCGATGTCCACCAAATCGGGCACTGCGACTTCGTTGACCGAAGCGATGTTAAACGGATCCGTGACTGAGGGATCAAAATTTTGGGCTTTCAGGGCTGCGGTACCGGACAGGCCCAGCACCACTGCGGTAACGGACAGGGACCGTCCCAAGGAAATTTGCACTGCCGTCCTCGACGGAAACACAAGGGTAAAACACTTCTTCATTGCGATGATTGACTAAAAATTGATGTTGATGATTGATAAATAACAATGTGGTTCGCCGTTTTGAGAGGCGGTTTAAATGTAATCCTGCGATTTTGCTCTGGCATCTTTTTCTGCCCCTCTTCCGCTATGTCCTCGCCCATAGCTCGGGCGATGGACTCCATAATGAGCTTCGATGGACAAAAATATCTGCACTAGCAAATTTCACAAACCAATTTTAAACCGCCGCTAAACCCGAGCAAATTAGCACGCTTACGGAAAATTAGAAAGGGACAAGGAAGAAATCCCGGCATTCGGCAAAAAAACCGTCGTTTGCGCGGCGGAGTGTCGGCAAATTCGCCACCCCCAAGCCCAAAAATGTAAGAAGCTCTCCTAAGAGAGCTTCCACCTTTCAAATAACCCCGACCACTTGGATTATATTGTTTACAACAATTGTGTTCTTGTTTACGAAAGTAAGATGCAATCTATTTGCCGACGGCGCAAGGCAAAATGCCGCCTGGCTTACGCACTCAAAAATCCACAGAGCAGTGCTTTTTCCACATTTTTGATGGCAATTCGCATCAATGTGCGGCTAAATCCGATTGCTGCGGATTACCGCAGGCCGATTCTTACGCATTCACGCTATGTTCTATGCCCACTTTGCGCTTCAACCACTCGTGATAATCGATAAAACTGAAGCTTTCCAGTTCCTCGCGGGGCGTCGTTTGGATGAAGTGGCGCACACTTTCCCGCAGTTCTTTGTCCAGCAAAATATTGATCGAGCGGTTCATGTCCCGCATCAATTGAATGAGGCGGTTTTCGGTGCTTTGCCCATCGCCGAGCAATTCGGCAAATTCTTTGCGCACGTCGTCGATCCGCTTTTCTGCGATCTCGAAATCGCCCACCTCGGTCCGCAGGGTGAGTTCAAAAATCGCAATTCGCAACCGCAACGCCGTACCCGCTCCCGCGTATCCGTCGTGGATGTACAGCCCCACCAGCGCCTTCAGTGCCTTTCCAAACCGCCGCTCATTGAAATAACAGATCGCGAGGTTGACGATCATCAGGAATTCATTGTAGGGGCTTTCCTTAAAGGTGCGCTCGTTGATCACCCGCTCGACAATTTCGGTCGACTTATTGGGATCGAGAATGGAATAGTTGATGATCAGGGCATTGTAGTAGTACATCAGGTACTTTTGGTGCAACATCCCGCCAAAGTCTTCCATTGATGTCTTGAGCGCCGCGGCGTATTCCAGCGACTTTTCCAGCTTGCGCGTGTTGTAGAGCGTATTGACGATGTAGACCAACATCTGCAATTTTGTGTCGTGATTCGCCTTCGAAAACAGACCTTCGTTGGTGAATTCGTCGTAGGTCGCGAGCAGGTAAGATTCCAGGGTCTTGTAGTCGTTGCGGGCCAGCAGGATCCGACTGACCGCATGGTAAATGGTGAAGCGCAATTTGGGGTCTTGTCGCAGGTGGGTATTTTGGGTGAATTCCGACACCGTCTGTTCCAGCAAATCAAAGATGGGGTTCTTGGTAGATGACAAGTTTTGGGACACCTTGACCCGGTAAATCACCGCGGCGAGTACATCATCGATTTCGCGCAGCGCACGCAGCTTTTCCCGGTTGGTTTTGCGCTTTTGGATGTATTCTTCCGGATTGATGAAAATGATCTCGTGGGTCAGCTTGATGAGTTCGCTGTAGATAAAATCCAGCAACTCGTAGTTGTTCAGGCGAATTGCTTTTTTCTCGGCTTTGCGCAGGTAATGAAAGGCAACCCGGTACTTGCTCCGGTTGTGAAAAAACCGCGACAGCGACAACAAATGAAAGATGTGAACGATGTCGTCATCGTCGATGTGTTGCAGATTCAGGCTTTTGTTGAGGTCGTTGAGCAAGCGATTTTTGAGCCGGTAGAAGGGATTTTTACTGCTGTCCGGATACAGTTTTTCAAAAATCTTATCCTCCTCATAGCCATCGCCACTTTTGCGGACATAGTCAAAGAGTTGCAAGTCCTTGCGGGTCCCGCCGACATTGGTACGCGAGGTAAAGAGTTTGAAGTGGCGCACCTCCTCTTTGTTCATTAATCCGACAATCTCATTGAGTATGTTCATGTGGCTTGAATAAGTAAGAAATTTACGAAAACAAGCACCACATATCCAACAATATTCCTATCTTTCTTTCCTAAAGAAACAACCCCACTCACTATGCGGAAGGCGCTACCATTTCTGTTCTTGCTGGTTACCGGACCATTGATGCTATCGGCACAAGCGCGACTAGCGATTGACTCCCTCTACACCAATCTGCCGAACGATACCCTGTTTTTCAATCTCGGGACGGGCGATTCCATCATTGAGTATACACTTCGCATTGAAAACGTAGGAAATGGATCGCACAGCGGGCCGGTCGACATTCGTTGCTATTACAACGGAGACACGACGCTGTGGCGCAAAGATGAGTTCATCACGAACAATTTCGAGGTGGGGCAAACCACCATCGTAAGTTTCAAGGATACGGTCGTCTCCGGAGACGCTCGCTACAAAGGAGGGAACAATATTTTGGTGATTTGGCCGCATTCGGACGCGTCCAGTGTTCAGGCTCCCGATACTTCGGATGTCGATGTCTACATCAACCAATTGGTGTCGGTCGTGGATCCTACCCTCTTTTTCGCCCGGGTCAAAGTCGGTCCCAATCCCGTGCAGGGCACGCTGTACCTGCAATACCCCAAAGACCAGCACAAACTTGAGTACGTAAGAATCTTCAATTCGAGTGGCCAGATCATTCGCACGTACGACAAAGCGGTTGGCCGGATCGACTTCGACGATATGCCGGTGGGACTGTACTTTCTTGACATCCAATACCGGGATGGGGTCGGCGGCAGTTATAAAATACTCGTCCCCCGCTAGCAACCAATTTTACCCAGTTCGCAACGAATTTTCTTTCCAAACTACAATATTGAAATCGGGATGCTCCACGCGGAGGATCCCGATTTTTCTTTGGTGCCATCTGCTTCTTGTTCGGGATCCGGAAGCAAGTACGCCCCCTGATCACTCCCCCAACTTCTCCAGCAGCCAGTCCTGCTCGGTCAAGTACTCCGCTTCCCGGATTTCCCCCACCAATTTCTGGCGCAGGTTTTCTCGGAATGGGGGTAGATTCAGCATCCGCCGGGTAAACTTGGTGAAGGCGTGGTAATTCTTCTTGTGGTAGGTCAGGAATTCCTTGCGCCGCAGGTGGTGCTTGAGGTTGTCGAGCAGGTACTCGATCAGCTTGTACTCTCCCAGTTCAAAATACGCCTTGATGAGGATGATCCGCCCATCCAGATGGGTAAAGGGATCCTGGATATAGAGGCGATTGAGGATGGAAACCACGTCGCGGTAGCGCTGATTTGCCAGGTGCAGCCGCGCGAGGTTGTACGCATAGTAGTCCGAGCGGGTGTCCTCCGGCAGCAGTTTGCGGTATTCGTCCAGGAACTGCTCCGCCCAGGCAAATTCTTCCAGCTTGATCGCGGCCGAAACGATGTTTTTGTAGGTAAAAGGCGAAAGGTAGCCGTCGTCCAGCAATACGTTTTCGCCGAGGGCCTGGCGGTAGATGTCAAACACTTCCCGCAAAAACGCCGGCTCCCCCCGGTTGATCCGCGAGATGCAGAAATTGATCAAATGGGTGTAAAATGAACTCGTTTCCTCCGGATTGAAAAGCTGCCCGATCTGCGGTATGAGGGACTTCAGCTTGCGGTAATGCGCCGGTTCATCTGGTTCAGCCAGCATGAGGTAGCAGGCCTGGCAAATCGCCACCTCCGGAATGCGGTCCAGTCCCACCGCGTCGATGTGGGCCAGGACCGGCTCCAGGATGCCCAGTTCGTAGCGCACTTTGAAGAGTCGCTGGTGGGTCAATGCGGCGCCGGCCATTTGCAGCTTGTGCAGGATGAAAAACGTGTCGATCTCCCGGGCCAATTCCTGAAATTGCCCCTGCAACTTCTCGGTCCGCGCCTCGCTGATGACCATTTCCAAGCGCAGCGTTTCGATTTGGTGCAGGTGAAAATCCGTGTTGCGCGTCGGCGCCTTTTGGAGCACGCGGTCCCGGGCATTGAGCGTACTCCGCAAAGGCTTCTCCGCCCCCCGCTTGTACAGCCCCCGCACCAACAGCGTATGGAAAGTTGCCTCATCCTGCGCCAATTCCTGCTCCACCACCACCCGCTCGGCTTGCTTGTACAAAAACGACATGAGGTGGCGCAGGCGCGGATAATCGTACGCCTCCCCCGGGTAAGCCGCCGCAAAGGCCGCTTCCCGCTCCGGCGATGCCCCGGCTCCCAGACAACTTTGAAAATAGGCAAACAGCCGCCGCAGGTCTTCCCGGCGATTGAAAAAGGGGGAATCCAGGACCTGCGCCAGTTGCCGCAAGTCCCCGCCCGATAAAATCCGCAACAGTCCGTACAACTTTCCGTTTCCCAAATTTGACAAACCCATCCCCAAATATATCTCAATTGTGCAAAACGAGCTGGATATCGAAATTTTTGCTTTGACAAAATTGCAAAAACGCACTTTTTCTCAAAATGCAAATTGAATTATTTGGGAGCGTGAAAGTTATATCTAAATCGCAACTCATGAAAAACCTGATCGGCAAACACCTGCTTGCCCTCTTTTTGCTTACGATCTGCTTTTCGACCACTTACCCCCAACAGTGGGAACGGGAAATCCTCGGGGACCGCTTTGGAGCCACCGCCCTGACCGAACTTCCCAACGAAGACCTGGTCTACCTCCAAGGCCAGTTTCTGGGCTGTTCTGACCGCTTTGGCACCCCCCAATGGAGCCTTGACATCCTCAACGCGGCCCCCCCGATGGAACTCTCCCCCCGGCACCTGGCCTCTCACCCCAACGGAGACATCGCCGTCATCGCCTCCGATTCCGCCTCCGGCCGGGAAATGCTCCTCACCCTCTCGCCCCAGGGCATCCTCCAAAGCATCGATACCCTGGAACTCAACTTTATCCTCACTGAACAGATCGCTCCCTTCCCCGATGGGCGGCTGGCCATCCTGGGCACCCGCTTCCAGGGCCCCGTCACCCTCGCCGTATTCGACCGCCAGGGCGA
Organism: Bacteroidota bacterium; assembly: GCA_039024435.1. GTDB lineage: Bacteria > Bacteroidota > Bacteroidia > J057 > JADKCL01 > JBCCQH01. The sequence continues at coordinate 4,926 of JBCCQH010000039.1, read as the reverse complement.
CACTGTCTGGACGAAGTCCTACCCCAATGGCCCCAGCTTCCGCACCCCGATGCACTTCACCACCACCCGGGATTCGGCCATTGTGCTGACCGGTACCCAGCAGGACACCACCACTTACCTGTTTGCCGCCAAACTGCGCTTCGATGGCAGCCCCGCCTGGGAAAACACCTTTTTCCAGTCGCCCATTCTCTTTTCCTCCCCTTACGGCGTCCTCGAAGCCCCCGACAGCACCCTCCACATCCTCACTTCGGTCGGCCTGATCGTCTCGCCCCCCGCCCTCACGACCAAGCTGACACTGAGCGCCGTCGGCGACTCCCTCACCAATGATACCACCGGCCTTCCCCTCGGAGCGGGCCTGACCGCAACCACCGACGGGGATGGCTACGCCACCTACCGGCGCACCAACAGCCTCAGCAATGACTTCGGCCTGCAACTGTTCCGTTACGACTGGAACACCAACCTCCAGTGGGGCGTGAACCACCTGATTCCCGGACGCCGAATTGTGATTCGGGAAGTCATTCCGCTGGCCGACAGTGGATTTGCCGCTGCCGGACAGATCTGGGAGGGACCGAGCGGCCCCAGCATCGGGACCTACCTCGCCCGCCTGGACCGCGGAGGCCGGCCCTTCGAAAATCTACTCGTCGGACGCGCCTACTACGACGCCAATGGCAACTGCGTCCCCGATCCCGGCGAACGCAACGTGCCCGGCCTCATCCTGCAGATCACCGGCGACACCAACCTGGTTTTCTCCACCGATTCGGATGGGAATTTGAGGCAGGCACTCAACACGGGCAGCTATACCCTGAACGCATTTCCGAATTACAACTACTGGAAATCAGCCACCTGCGCGGTCAATACTCCGGTCAATTTTCCCAGCACCGGGGATACCACCTTCATCGAATTTCCGCTGGAGCCGGACATCCTTTGCCCCGATCTGCGGGTGGACCTGACCGCGACGCCGCTGGTGGTTTGTTTTTCCAATTATTACCAAGTCAGCTACGAAAATGTCGGCAGCGACACCGCGGACAATGCCTACGTCGATGTGATCATGCCGCCCAGTGTGACCGTGGACAGCGCCACCCTGCCCATTGCGCTCAACCTCGACAGCCTCTACCGCTTCACCCTGGGGAGCATTGCCCCTTTGCAAACCGGGGACTTCCGCATCTACGTGACCGCCGATTGCCCGCCGAATCCCCTCGATCTCCTGGGCCGGACCGAATGCGCCTTTGCGGCGATCTATCCGGATACCAACTGCTTGCCCACCAATTCGGGCTGGGACGGGTCGAGTGTCGGAGTAGAACTCACTTGCTTGCCGAACGATTCCCTGCGCTTTGTCATCCGCAACAACAGCAACGCCGGCATGAGTTCCCCCGGCGGCTACCTGGTCCTGGAAGACAACATCATGCGCATCAACAATTCTTTCCAGTTGGGCGCCAATGACTCCCTGGAATTCTTCGAGCCGGGCAACGGCGCAACCTGGACCCTGGTCGCCGACCAAAGTCCCGGTCACCCCGGCAACTCCTACCCCATCATCTCGGTCGAAGGCTGCGGCACTGACACCCTGGGCAATATCAGTCTGGGATTCGTCCCGCAATTTCCGCTCGACGACAACGAGCTGAACATTGCAGTTTACTGCGGCACCTACCTCGGCGCCTACGACCCCAATGACAAGCTCGCCACCCCGGAAGGCATCGGACCGCTGCACGCCATCGAAAAGGACCAGGAAATCGACTACACAGTGCGGTTCCAGAATACCGGCAGCTTCTTTGCCTTCAACGTGATCGTCTTCGATACCCTGGATCCGCGGCTCGACCTGACCACCTTCCGGATGACGGCCACCAGCCACCCCGCCAACTGGCAAATCCTGCCCGGCGGCATCCTGCGGGTCGAATATCCCGACATCAACCTGCCGGACAGCACCCGGGACGAACCGAACAGCCACGGTTTCTTCCGCTTCAGCATCTTCCCCGACCAAAGTCTGCAACCGGGCGACCGCTTCGAAGGCCGGGCGGCGATCTACTTCGACTTCAATCCCCCGATCATCACCAATACGGTGTTCCACACGATCTCCGACACGATGTACGGCGTGGTTTCGGTCGATACCCCGCGCACCCGCGAAACCCTCCCCATCACCGTCTATCCCAATCCCTTCCGAGAGCGTACCACCTTCCGGCTCACCGAGCCCCTGCAAAAAGGCGCGCAGTTCGAGCTCCGCAACCTCAGTGGCCAATTGGTGTACCGCCAGGACGTGGGGCCAGTCCGGGAGTTTGATATCGCCCCCGGTGCCCTGCCCAGCGGCCTCTACTTTTTCCGCCTGCAAGATGCCCGCGGGCGACCTGCCACCGGCAAGCTTCTCCTGCAACGGTAAATCGCCGATACTTCCGTTCTTTGGGGGCACCGGTCACAAGTTAGTCCCCCGGAAAGGGCAAGCCTAGGCTTGCCCTTTTTTGTTGGGGCCGAACAAGAAAACGCGCAATGGACAATCCGGAGCTTCCGCTGCGAGCTGAGCTTTCCCCATCAAAACGCCCGCTTCTGCATGACGTTGCGGGATTCATTGTACTGGATGCGCACCGACTTCGTGCGCGGGTACTTGATCGTGAACCCAAATTCCATGGTCTGGCTCGCCCCCGGTTGCAGCGAGAAATTCCAACTCAGCCGACCGGTCTTCTCCGCGTAGGTCGCCCCCGCCATTTCATCTACCGTGATGATCACTTCCCGATCTGAGGTGATCGGCACTTGATCGCGAATTTCCAAGTTGATGGGCTTGTTGTGATTGTTGCGGGCGGTGATGTTGTAGGCCACCGACGACTTGTTCGTGCTGCCCAACAACTGCCGGCGGGACTTGCCCTTTACCTTGAGCCGGGTGACGACCACGTTTTGGTCCCGACCAAGGGAGACTTCCAGGGTATCGCTCAAGTTCCGAATGTCGAGGTTGGACTGGCCTACGAAGCGGTTGCCGTGGTAGATGTTTACCGGGCCAGAAATCAGATTCAACTCTTCCCAACCCACGATTTGGGCCAGCAGGAAGGCATCCCGGTCGAGCTTGGGCACCGCGAGGTATTTGTAGGTCGCGGGCAGTTTGTGCTCTTCGATGTCGATGGAGTAGGGCTTGTTGTCCGAAGGCACCGAAACCGCCCCGTCGATGTTGAATTCAATGGCAAATTCCGGCACGTCGATCGAGGCTTCGACGAGGCGCGGCTTGCTCAACTGCCGGGCGCGGTAGCGACGGTAGAGATCGGTATCGTAGTCGACACCTTCCGCAAAGTCACCGCCCATGATGGTCCGCACCTCCGCGACCTTGTTTTGGTAGCCTTGCTGGATTTCATTGTAAATACCGATGGACTGATCGTAATTGTTTTTGTACTGACCGCGAACGAGGTCGAGTTGGTTGGCGGTCAGATCTCCGGCAGCGTAATCGTCCAGGGACCAGACCTTCAACTTGGGCGGCGCAGCGGTGGCCAAGGGATCCTTGGTGGACAGCGACATGCGGACATTCGACCAATCGACTCCGGTATTGTTAAAGGCCAGGGCGCGGTACTGCAAAGTGATCGGGGCACTCAGGTCGCCCGACTCCAGGTCGTAAATCGCCGCCCAGCCCGCATCGCTGACTACATAACGCAAAGTTATTTCTGCCGGACCAGCTTGGGAAGCATCCACGACCACAAATACATCCGAGGTCGGATCCTGGCCGGCGTTCAGTTCAAACAACTGCAACTTGAGGTCAAACAAGCGCCGGTTCAGCTTGGCAATTCTCCGGTCCAACTTGGAAATCGCTTCGTTAATGGCCAGGGTTTGGCTGCGGTAAAACTCAGCCGTGGCGCGCAATTCCGCTACGGTCAAGGTTTTGTCTTCCCCTTTGAAACTGCGGTTGTCATCTAAGAGTTTCCGTTCCGCGGCATAAGCCCCCATCTCGTCGGTGTAGGCGGTGATTTTTTCCCGGATGATCCGCACTGAGTCCCGGAGGTCCAGCGTCCGCTTTTGCTCCTTGCGTTTTTCCAGAAAATTTGTCTTGCTGGTGAGCGATACGACTTCCGCAGTCTCTGCCTCCGACATCAATTGCACCGTCTCGGGATACAACTTCGACGACAGTCCGGAAAACACGAAATAGTTGCGGCCCCGCTTGAGGTCAAGCGTTACTTCACGGAAGATTTCCGCTCCTTCCAGGTGAACCTTGACGGTGGAAATTTTTGAGTTGATGGCCCGGGGCTCGGGGGTGGGCTGGGCGAATGAGAAGGCGACGCAGCCCAACCCGCACAACAGGAGGGCGACCGCACGCAGATGCTTTTTCATGGTCATTTGGATCAAGAATAAACGATACAATCAGCCCCGGTAAGTTAACGATTGCCGCTTACAAAAATTTCATTCCAGTTAAGGAGAAGGACAATCTATCGTCCTTACCCACATCCACTGGCCCGATGTGCATAAATTTCCCGGCATCCTGCGAGGCTGCACCTTATTTTTCGTCCAAAACCGAATTGTAAATATGGGATTGCATATTGCCGTAGCGGGTAACATCGGGGCCGGAAAAACGACATTGGTCACCAAACTCTCCAAGCATTATGGCTGGGAGGCACACTTTGAAGCGGTGGACGACAATCCCTACCTCGCTGATTTTTATGACAACATGAGCAGTTGGGCCTTTCCCCTGCAAATCTACTTTCTCCACAGCCGCTTCAACCAGGTCCGAGCAATCCGTGAGGCCCGCCATTCCATCATCCAAGACCGGACGATCTACGAAGATGCCTTCATCTTTGCCCGCAACCTCAACGAAAGCGGATACCTCAGCGACCGGGATTTCGAGAATTATTTCTCCCTTTTCCAGTCCATGACCAGCGTCATCTCGCCGCCAGATCTGCTGATCTACCTCCGGGCCAGTGTTCCTACCCTCATCGAGCAGATCGGAAAGCGGGGACGGGAGTACGAAAG